>DFLH01000027.1 GCA_002373695.1 Verrucomicrobia bacterium UBA3624 | reverse complement strand
ACCAAAACTTGCTCTGGTGCGCACCATTTATATTTTTGGTGCGCACCAAAACCTCTGGCGGTGCGCAGGAAGGCCGACACGGAGGTCGGCCCTCCCTTCTTCGCAGGTTTCGAAAACGAGCAAACACTTTGCCCATGAAATGGGCGAGCCGGGCTTTCGCTTTCGACGCTATTTTGGTATCATTCACGGCGCGGCAACCTCCTTGTCCTGTTTGTTATCTGCAAGTCGGTATTCTACCGAAAACGGCGGGCGGTTGCCGCGCTTTTTTCGCCCGCCAAACGAGACGTATCAAAAAATGTAAATGAGGATAACTTCTGGTGAACGAGTGGTTGAACCAGGCCGCAAAATACGCTAGAATACCCGGTTGCATCAGGAGGACAGTATCTATGCGGATTTTGACAGGCATCCAGCCGTCCGGGAAATTGCACTGGGGCAACTACTTCGGCGCGATGAAGTCCATGTTCGACCTTCAGGCGAAGGGCGAGGACATGTTCATGTTCATCGCGAACTTCCACGCGATGACGACCGTGCGCGACGGCGCGGCGCTGCGCGAGGCGACGCGCGAGGTGGCGCTCGACTACCTCGCCTGCGGGCTCGACCCGGCGAAGACGATCGTCTACCGCCAGAGCGACGTCCCGGAGGTGCAGGAGCTCGCCTGGTACCTCTCCTGCCTCACGCCGATGGGGCTCCTCGAGCGTTGCCACAGCTACAAGGACAAGATGGCGCACGGCTTCGACGCGACGCACGGCCTCTTCGCATATCCCGTCCTGATGGCGGCCGATATCCTGATCATGCAGAGTGACCTCGTGCCGGTGGGCAAGGACCAGAAGCAGCACCTCGAGGTGACGCGCGACCTCGCGATCAAGTTCAACAACGCCTACGGCGAGATATTCAAGATCCCCGACGCGTACATCCCCGACACGGTCGCCACCATCCCCGGCACCGACGGGCAGAAGATGTCCAAGAGCTACCACAACACGATCGAGCTCTTCGACGTCTCCGCGAAGAAGAAGGTGATGGGCATCGTGACGGACTCCAAGACGATGGAGGAGCCGAAGGAGCCGGAAGGCAACTCGATCTACGAGCTGTACAAGCTCTTCGCGACGCCTGACGAGGTGGCGCAGATGGCCGCGAGCTTCCGCGCCGGTAACTACGGCTACGGCCACGCGAAAAAGGCGCTCCTCGAGGCCTACCACCGCCTATTCGACCCGTTCAAGGCGAAGCGCGAGGAACTCGCGAAGGACCCAGCCGCGCTCGAGGACATCCTCCAGGATGGCGCGAAGCGCGCCCGCGCCGCCGCCGCTCCCACGATGGAGAAGGTGCGCCAGGCCGTCGGCCTCTAGCCATAACCTGTTCACTATTTACTGTTCACTATTCACTATTCGCTATTCACTATTAGTTGATTCTCAATGGCCCAGGCGGAACTCATAGCGGAAGACTACAAGGTGAACCTCGACGTGTTCGAGGGTCCTCTCGATCTCCTGCTGTACCTTATCCGCCGCGAGGAGCTTGACATCTACGACATCCCGATCGAACATATCACGAAGCAGTACATGCAGTACCTGGATCTGATGCGCCAGCTGAACCTGGACGTGGCCGGGGAGTTCATCGTGATGGCCGCCACGCTAATGGTGATCAAGAGCCGCATGCTTCTGCCGGTGGATCGCCGGGCGACCGAGGATGGATCGGACGAGGAATGGGTTGATCCTCGCCTCGATCTCGTGCGCCAGCTGATCGAGTACAAGAAGTTCAAAGACGCCGCAGGCAAGCTGGCCGAGTTCGAGGTTTACGCGCAGGAGTCGTTCGACTACGGGGGCGGGAGGCCGAAGTTCGAGAAAACTGCCGCCGACGCGGCAGACGCCTTGACCCATATCGACCTCTTCGATCTGCTGACGGCGTTCCAGGAAGTGCTCGCGCGCCTGAACGAAGTACCGCAGGAGGAACTGAAGGGCATGCGCTGGAGCGTGCCCGACAAGATGGACATGATCATCGAGCGGACGCGGGCGGACGGGCAGGTGGCTTTCTCGCGCCTTTTCGATGCGAAGTCGCCGCGCGGCGAGGTGATCGTCACGTTCCTCGCGCTTTTGGAGCTGTTGCGGCAGCATCGCATCATCGTGTACCAGAATGCGGCATTCCACGAGATCACGGTGCTGCCATCGAAAGAAATGCCAGACGACAAGCCGCTGGAAGCGCCGGACGACTACGGTGGTTGAAAAGTTGAAGGGTTGAAAGGTTTAAGCGTTGAAGAGTGATGTGATGGTGGAAGAAGAGAACGTACAGAACACGGTGGATGAGCCGGTAGACGGTCTGCCGGCCGTCGCGGAAGAGACGCCGGCGGAGCCGAAGGCGCCGCCGTCTCCAGCCAAGCCAAAGGAGCCGCGCATCCCGCCGCCGGCGTCTTTGCAGGAGATCGTCGGCGCGTTGCTGTTCGCATCCGAATCTCCGTTGACGGCTACCGATCTGCGCGAATGCGTACGCAGCGTCGGACCTGAGGAAGGCGAGCCTTCCGAGGTGATGGACGTGTACCGCACATGCACTTCGCGTGAGATCGAGCAGGCCATCCATGGACTTGAAAAGGAGCTGGAACGTGCGGGATGCGGGTTCCGCCTGGTTTGCGCCGGGGGCGCCTACCGTCTGCAGACGACTCCTTCGTGCGGACGCTACGTGCGCGCTTTGCTGCATCTTGACCGTCCGAACCGGCTGTCCCGCGCCGCATTGGAGACGTTGGCCATCATCGCATACCGCCAGCCCATCACCAAGGCGGAGATCGAGCAGATTCGCGGCGTGGCGGTGGATACGATCGTGAAGACGCTCGTCGATCTGCAGCTGGTCCGTCTTGTAGGGCGCAGCGAGCTGCCGGGGCATCCGTTCCTCTACGGCACGACGGCGCTCTTCCTGGAGCATTTCGGACTTGCTTCGCTGGGCGAACTGAACTCCATAGACCCGACATTGCAGCGGTCGAACCCGCGCGAACGGGCGAAGTTGTTCGTGAAGAAGGAAAAGCCCGCCGAGCAGCCGGAGCTGCCGCCTGCCGGGAACGATGGAAACGCGCCGCCGCCTGCCGAAGAGACGCCGGTGGACGAGCGGCAGGAGGCGGCATCGCCTCAGGACGACGACGACGACGTGTTCATAGACGACACGCCCGATGAATTCGACGATGAAGACGATGATGACGATTTCGACGAAGATGAAAATGGCGACGAAGAGGAGGTAGACGATGCCGATGAAGAATGAGAGTGGCCCCTTGCGTTTTCCATGGGGGCTGAACCTGTTGGCAGTGGTTCTGGGAGCCGCCTTGCTCCAGACCGGATGCGACCGCGGCGCTTCGCTGGCGGAGATAGAGGCCCGTGAACGTACATCGCGCCTATACACCCAGGCGATGGACGACCTGCAGGCAGGCCGTGTGGATGTGGCCATCCGCGGTTTCGAGCATGTTCTGGTGCAGGAACCGGGAAACTATTCCGCCCACTTCCAGCTCGCCACGCTGCTGCAGGACATCAAAAAGGATTTCATAGGCGCAATTTCGCACTACAGGTCGTATCTGCTGTTCCGTCCGGCGTCGGACAAGGCGACGGTCGCCTCCGATCGCATGCGCCTGTGCGACACGTTGCTTGGCGCCGAATATCTACGCAAGGCCGGCGGCAGCGCTACCGACAAGCTTTCCGCCGACAACGAGAAGCTCAAGGCGGCCAGGGACGCGCTTGCCGTTAAAGTCCAAAGGCTGGAAGACCAGCTTGCGTCGGCGAACAGGCAGGTCGACAAGCTGACGAACGAAAACAAGATGCACCGTCGCCTCCTTTCCAAGCTTGGCGCGGACGCGGAAGACGGCGCGAAACCGCGCAAGGACGTTTCGGCGAAGGAAGCCTTGGCGGAACTGCGGGCGATGGAGGCGGAGGAGAAGCGTCGCCAGCTGCGCCCGACGGATGCCGAACTGCTTGATGACGACGATTCGCCGTCTGAAGACCGTATCCGCAACTCCGTGGACTTGAAGAACCTCCGGACCGAATTCGAGCGTGAAGACAAGGAGGCGTCCGCCAAGCCTGCATCTGCAAGACGGCAGGATGTGGCGTCTGCCCCGGATGCGACGGAAGGTCGCACCGGCGCGTTCGACGCGCTGATCGGCGGCCGGAAGCCTGCGTCTGCCGCATCCCGCCCCGAAACCTACGTCGTCCAGCAGGGCGATACCCTTTTCAAGATATCGGTGCGCTTCTACGGTTCGTCGCACAAGTGGCGCGCGATCCGCGAGGCTAACAAGACCATAATTCCGCAGGATGGACGCCTGCGCGCCGGACAGGAGATTCGCCTTCCTTGAGGAGGATGCCATGGCAGCCGTAAGGACATCTCTGGTGAAACGCCGCCACGCCTACACGAGCGCGGCAATTCCGTGGCGCATGGATGTGGACGGGCCGTCCGGCGAAATGGCTCCAGGCGCGCACCGGGGCGGATGGCGGCTGTTCCACTACCTCTCCGGCGGCGGAATGCGCGCGTTTGGCAGCTCGAGCGGACGCGAACTGATCCTGCGGCGGCAGACGCGTTTCCTTTGGGTTGCATTTGCAATGGCGGTTTTGTGGACGATTTTCAGGTTTGCATGACAAGAGAAGAGAGGATGATTCAATGAACAAAATCACGACAAGCTGTTTTTCCCTGGTTCTGGCTTTCGGCGCTTCGGCGCAGGTTCCGGGTGCGGCGCGCGCTTCGTATCAGGAGCGCCAGGCCTTGGCGGAAGTTCCGCGTCTGGTACAGCAGTTCGACCAGCTGGCGGCCAATCAGGACGAAATCGTGACGCGCCTGCTGAAGGTGGAGTCGGGAAGCGGAACGGAAGCGGCGCTGCGCGCCGAAATAGAGGCGTTGAGGGCGGAAGTCGCCGAACTGAGGGCTTCCATCCGCCGCGAACAGGATACGATGCGCCGCGAGATCGTCGCCGATCTCGCCAAGCGTATCTCCACGTTGACGCCGCCACCACCGCCTCCGTCCCCGGCCGCATCGCGGCAGCCCTCCGCATCGCGGCATGTTCCAGCCGCCCGGCAGGAACCTCCGGCCGAAATCGGTCCGCACTACGAATATGTGGTTGAACAGGGACAGACGCTTTCGCTGATCGCCAAGGGATTCGACACGACCGTGCAGAAGATATTGGCCGCCAACCCCGGGCTGAAGCCCAACATGCTTCGCGTGGGGCAGAAACTCATCATCCCGGCAGAGGACGTGCCGCCGCAGAAGAAGGATGGCAAGCGGAGGTAGGCGGGGGTGCTCGATTTGACACGAAAAAAGCGATCTGCTATACTCGTCTTGGATTGAGCCTGGTTTCGTCTTGAAAGGAGATTCGCATGTCAAGGTCGATAATTCCAATATGCCCGCAGGGGGGGGGTAAACTGTCCCTTTTGACGGTAGCGGTTCTGGCAGCCATGCAGATGTTCGGCGCCGTCAACAGGATCACGGATACGACTGGCTATGCGACCCTCGTCGCGACGGATAGCGGGGGTGTGTATTCGCTCGCCGATGAGAACCGCAAGAATTGGAAGTGGGGTGAAGATACTATCGTCGTTCAGCCCGGAATCGACTTCCTCGTTCAAAACGGCTATACGGTGCGCGGTTACGGCAGTACCTTCCCCGGCGATTCCCTTACGCTGGACAACTGCATGGTAAAACTGTCCATGCCCAGCACGAACGCCGTTTTCAACATACCGTCGCTCTACATCTACAACGCCAACATCAACATTGCGCAGGCGAACGGCGGCGGAACGCTGAGGGGGGATTTCCACCTGCGCGGCGAGGCGGGCGACGAGGCGACATTCTCGCATACGAGCGGACGCGTGCTGAACATCGCGGCATCGCTCCACGGCGACGCCGGTCGCGTGGTGCGCGTACGCAACGAGGATGCCGTGACGGGGAATGCTTTCGGCATCGCCTACTTCACGGGCGACAATTCGGACTACCGGGGAACGTTCGTCTGCGCGGGCGCCAAGACGAACGTCGCCATAGCCGCAGGTTCTCCCACGGCGCTTGGCGCCGGAACGGGCGACGTGCTTAAGCTCTCGTCCGATGGCGTGCTGTTTGGCATGTACGGGTACGCTTTCACCAATTCCACGCAGTCGCTCAAGCTTTCAGGCGGCGGCATGGTGGGAACGGTCGCTTCCGGCGATACGTTCACGTTCGGCGGTGGTACGGCCGTCTCCGGGACTGGCAGGCTTTCGTGCGGCATTTCCGGCGACATGTCGTGGTCTTCCTCCACGGTTTTCGGCGACGTGACCGTGTCTGGCATCGACGGCATCGTTCTGCTTGGCGGCGACAACACCTTCACATCTGGATATTCCGGCAGCGGCATACCGGTCACGGCCAAAGACGGCGCCGCGATCGTGATTGGCGGCGGAGCGGGTTCCACCGCGACGCTCGAATCGCTTTCCATGGAAGGCTCCTCTCCGGAGATCCGCGTGTCCTGCACCACGAACGGGGAAGGCGAGGTCTTGTGCGACATGCTCAACGTCGCAGGTACGTTCGCCAAGGACGGCGATGCGAAGATCAAGATAATCTTCGACGAGATACCGGACGGGCTCGGCAGGGAAGTATCCGTCCGGGTACTTGCCAGCCCGTCGCTGGACGGTTTTACGGCCGGTGATTTCGATGTCGCGGTTCCGGCGGCTTCCACATCTGCGGCCAGTTTTGCGGAAGGCAGGTTTTCCATAGAGACGGAAGGCGACGGCAAGTATCTCGTGTGGACCTGGACAAGCCGCAAGGTTGTCTGCTGGGATACCACTGGCGATCATGCTTGGTACGACAAAAATCCGTCCTACTGGAGCAACGGGGAGGCCGTTTCACCCGACTACGACTACGTGACCGCCCAGGGGATTCTGCGGTCGCGTGTCGTGGATACGTTCGGGGGACACTCGCTTTCCGTGATGCGCGGAGCCGATTTCGCGCTGACTGGTGGCGAACTGACGGTCGGGAAGATGCGTCTCTTTTCGGGCGGCGTGCTGACGGCGCGCTCGCAGGGCGGCCAGAGGCTGCTGGGAACGGCGGAGGTGGTGGACGACGGCACGGGGGATCCGTTCCTGTTCTCGATCGAAAGCGACTCTACCGGTACGCGCAAGATGTGGCTCGGATCGGCGCTGACGGGTTCCGGCAACGTCGAATTCGCCGGCTATCAGAGGACTTCGGGGAAATACGGCCAGTTCCACGTGTCGGGCGACAACAGGGCGTTCACAGGCGGAATTCTCATCCGAGGAAATGGCTATGGTAGCAATACATATCCGGAATGCAGCGATGAAACCGTGTCTGCCGTGTTCTGGAACCAGAATTCGCTCGGCGGCGACCCTGGAAAGTTCATGGCCGACGGCATCAGGCTTCTGTCTGGCGGAGTGCTTGCGGTGTCCAACGACATGACGATAGCCGGAAACAGAGGCGTTACCATAGGCCTGGTGACCGGGGCGGATTCCGATGGCCTGCATATCGGCGGCTTCGACGTTCCGGAAGGCAAGACGCTGACGATATGTACGCCGGTCGGCGGGCCTGGACGCCTTCTGAAGATGGGGGGCGGCACGCTCCGCCTTGAAAGCGCGGGGAATAGCTACTCTTATCGCACTCTGGTCGTCGGCGGCACGTTGGATGTCGTCCGTGCCAACGGTTTTGGCGGTTCTGGTTCCGGCGTCGGCACCTCGGCCGGTGGTTTGATCCGGTTGAGCGGCAACGAGTTTCCTTATTCGATAGGCGGCGGCGGGTCTACCATGTTTTTGAACCAGCAGGGATGCGTACGTCCCACGCGCATCGAGGTTCCGGCCTTGGGCGACGGTCGCAGGAAGACGTCCCTGGAGCTGTTTCTCCTGTTCCGTCCGGATGCGGATCCGTTCGATCCGGCATGGGTGGATATCGTCAACGTAAAGAACAAGTCTTCGCTGTCGTGGCGGGTGGAGACAGGGAGCGACGGGCGGCAGCATGTGTTCTGCACCGTGTCTCCGCAGGGCATGGCGGTTATTTTCAGGTAGCTTGGCCTCTGCCGGCTGCGGCGCATCGTGGCATGTCTGGTAGGGGCACGCGTCCCGCGTGCCCGTGGCCCAGCCGGGGCGCGTGTTCCTGCCGGGATGTGTTGCTTTTTCTGGAATGGCGTTGACTGCCCATCGGATAATTGGCATACTACACATGCTTGATTTCGCGATACAATGAAGGAACCGATAGATGAAGGAAGCTGACATGGCAAGCAGGCTGGTGGCGACATGTGCCATCGTTTTGGCCGCAGTTTCGGCGCCTGCCGCGGGCATGGTGGATTTGAACGGGACGTGGCGGTTGGATGCTTTCCCCCAGCCTGCCGGCGGCGCGATAAGGACCGTGCCGGTGAACGTGCCCGTACAGACGTTCGAGGCCGAGGTGCCGGGCTGCTGCGAGATGGATCTCGTCAAGGCCGGGCTGCTTCCGGATCCGATGGTTTCCACGAACGCCTTTGCGTTTCGCGCCTGGCAGGGGCACCAGTGGCTGTACACCAGGACGTTTGCCGCTCCGCGCAGGGCAGAAGAGGGCGAACGGTGCGTGCTGGTGTTCGGCGGCATAGATACGCTGGCGGACGTGTTTCTGAACGGGGAAAAGATCGGTTCGCCCGAGAACATGCTTATTCCGCACGAGTACGACGTTACGGGAAAGTTGAAGGAAGGGGCGGAGAATACGGTGCAGGTCCTTATAAGGCCCGTGCTGCTCGCTTCGCGCGACGTGTCGCTGGGGGAACGCGGATATACGATGTCCGGCTCCACTTCGCACGAGGCGTTCCGCAAGGCGCCGTACATGTACGGCTGGGATACAATGCCCCACCTGCCGGTGAGCGGCATCTGGCGCGACGTGCGGCTGGAGGTGCGTCCCGCCGTGCGCGTGGAGGAGCCCGTATGGATCGTCCAGTCCCTCAATGTGGCGAAGCGCAGCGCGTATGTGGGCGTCCGCTGCCGCATCAATGCGCCGTTCGGGCAGTACTACCACGCCCGGGTGCGTTGTTCGCTATCGCGGAATGGCAGGGAAGTGGCCGCGAACGAGCGACCTCTTCTCAGCCCGCACCTGCGGTTCGGCATTGGAGTTTCGAATGCCGATTTCTGGTGGCCGCGCGGCATGGGCGAAGCGGCGCTCTACGATGCGACGATCGAGGTGCGCGCGGAGGATGGTTCCATCCTGGCGCGCGACGTCCGCAAGATCGGCCTTCGCATGGTCGCGCTTGAATACGAAGACCGCAAGCTCCCGGAACGCCCAGGCCGCTTCCTGTTCAAGATCAACGGGGAGCCCGTCTTCATACGGGGCACCGACTGGATTCCACTTGATCCCATACCGTCCCGCCAGAAGGCGCATCTGCCGGACGCGCTTGCGCTTGCGGCTGACCTGAACTGCAACCTCATCCGCGTGTGGGGCGGCGGCGTCTACGAGCCCGAGGAGTTCTTCGCAGGGTGCGACGAGCTGGGGTTGATGGTCTGGCAGGATTTCATGATGGCATGCACGGTGCCGCCGCAGGGCGAGTATTTCGCGAAAGCCATCCGAGATGAGGTGCGGTCCGTGGTCGTGCAGTTCCGCAACCACCCGTCGATCGTCCTTTGGGCCGGCGACAACGAGAACGACCAGGCGGCCACCTGGGGCGTCGGACGCGAACTCGCATGGGATCCCAACAAGAACCGCATAACGCGACAGGTCATTCCCGAAGTCGTCAACGAATTCGACGCGACCCGTCCTTACCTTCCAAGCTCGCCGTATATCAGCCCCGACGCGCACGCCGGGAAGGTGGAGGCTGCCGAAGACCATTTGTGGAGCGGCCCGCGCGCCTGGTGGAAGACGCCCTACTATACCGACAACCCCTGCTGGTTCTGCAGCGAGGGCGGCGGCCATGCGATACCATGCCGTTCCACCTTCGAGAAGATGATGCCGGCCGATGACGTGGAGCGCATCTGGACGAATCCTGAAGTCAGGGACTGGCGCAAGCTTGAATGGACGCTCCAGTGGCGCTACCGTGCCACGTGCCCCAACCTTGAGCCGGACGTCTATCCGTGGAACCGCAACGATCTGATACTCAAGCAGACGGCCGCGCTTTTCGGCGACGTGCCGCGCAATCTCGATCTGCTCGTCGAACAGTCGCAGAGCGCGCAGGTAGAGGCCATCAAGTTCCAGATGGAGCTGTTCCGCTCGCAGAAGTTCAAAAAGAAGGGCGGGTTCGTGGTGTGGAACCTCCGCGACGGGTGGCCGACGATATCCGATGCTGTTTCCGACTACTACGGCAACAAGAAGAAATCGTACTTCGCGCTCAAGGCGGCGCAGCAGACGGTTCTTGCGATGATTTCGGAATCGCATCGCCTTCTCGTGGTCAACGATTCCCGCGAACCGGCGAACGGCCGCGTGAAGGTGACCGACGCCGCCACAGGAGCTGTCGTGTTCGACGGCGAATATTCCGCGCCGGCGAATGGAGTCCTCGATCTCGCATACGTTCCGTGGTCCGGCCAGGGAGTGTTCAAGATCGCCTACACCGCACCCGGCGGCACGTTCCGCAACCACTACCTGTACGGCCAGCCGCCGTTCGCATGGGACGCCTTCTCGAAATGGATGAAGGACTGAGATTCGACGGCGCCTGGGTCCGTCTGCTGTCAGACAGGCGGGTGGGGCTGTCTGCCGGCGGCGCGATAGAACTGGCCGGCCCGCACAGGCCGGACGTGCGCTCGCCATATGAAATCGACTACGAGCGCGTGGTCTTCGCCTCGCCGTTCAGGCGGCTCGCCCGCAAGACGCAGGTCCATCCGTTCGCCGAGATTGACCATGTCCACAACCGTCTCACCCACTCGATGGAGGTGTCGTCCGTCGGTCTTACGCTCGCCCGCGAAGCGGGGGCGTTCATCGTGGCCCGTGGCGACTTGCCGCCGGACCGTGCGAGCCACTTGTGCTGGATCGTGCAGGCCGCCGGTCTCGCTCATGACATAGGCAACCCGCCATACGGCCATTCCGGCGAATCCGCAATCCAGGCGTGGGCTGAGAAGCTGGCGGACGAACTGGGCGACGATCCCGTGTGGAACGATTTCCGTTTCTTCGACGGCAATGCGCAGACGTTTCGCCTCATGAGCCGCCCTGATCTGCGCGACGCATCCTACTTCCGTCTCACGGCCGCCACGCTTGGCGCGCTCGTGAAATATCCCCGCATGGCCTCGCAGTTCAAGCGCGACTACGCCGGGAGCCGCAAGATGGCGGCTTTCACCACCGAGGAGCCGATTTTCCGGGCCGTCTGGGACGAGTTGGGGCTGGTGCGGCCCGACGGTTCGTTCATGCGCCATCCGCTCTCCTATCTTTCCGAGGCGGCCGACGACATCTGCTACCGCATCGCCGACTTCGAGGATGCCGTGCTCATGGGGCTGATGCCGTATGACGAAGTGGCCGAGATCTTCTTGAAGGCGATCCCGGCCGATCGGCGCGATGCCAACCGCGGACAGCCGATCCAGCGGTTGAGGGCGCTTGCCATCCACCATCTCATCCAGGCGTTTGCCGGGCAGTTCAAGGCGCACTACGTCGAGATCATGACGGGAACCATGTCTGGCGACCTGAAGTCGTGCCTTGACGGTTCCGAGGGCGAGGCCCTGGACGATATACAGAAACGGTACGAAATCCTCTTCTCGAATCACCGCAAGGTCATAGCGGAGATAGGTTCGTATAGCCAGTTCAACTTCATACTTACGCACTATCTCCGGTTTTTGCGGAGCGTGACCACGGACAGCAGCCAGTCGTTCGACAAGCTGCCCACGATAGTGCGCCATCTGGTTCAGCTGGCCTGGGACAGATCGTACTACGAGGAGCACAGGCACGAGACGCTCGCATGGTGGGGCCATGCTGTGCTGGATTTCGTGGTCGGCATGACCGACGACTACATCAACGCTCTTGCGCACCGTCTTGGCGCGTGACGGCAGTTTGCGGCTTCCGCCACCAGGCGAGATATTCGATATTGCCCTTGTCGCGTCCGCGGATTGGCGATTCCACGACGCCCAGCAGTTCCAGGCCGAGCGTTTGCGTGCCGAAGGATGAGATGTCTTCCACGACGCGCGCGCGCACGGCAGGATCCGAGACCACGCCGCCCGGAGCCTGGCCGCGGCCTGCCTCGAACTGCGGCTTTATGAGGGACACCATCTCGCCGCCTGGCAGCAGGACGTCGGCCATCGGCGGCAGGATGTGCGTGAGCGAGATGAAGCTTACGTCCGTGACTGCGCGGGACGGACGTTCCGGCAGGTCGCCGGTCGTCATGAATCTTGCGTTGAAGTTTTCGCGCACCCACACTCGCGGATCCGCCCGGAGTTTCCATGCGAGCTGGTTCGTTCCCACGTCGACGGCCATCACCCGCGTGGCGCCATGCTGCAGCAGGCAGTCGGTGAACCCGCCGGTGGAGCTGCCCACGTCGAGGCATGTGCATCCGTCCACGGACCATGCGGGGAATGCGGCAAACGCCCCTTCGAGTTTTTCGCCGCCGCGTGAAACGAAGCGTGGCGGTGTTTCCACCTCGATGGCGGCATCCATCGGCACCATGCGGCCGGCTTTGGTTTCCAGCCGTCCGTCCACACGTACCTTCCCTTCAAGGACGAGCGCCCGCGCAACGGTGCGCGAGGCTGCAAGACCTTTTTCGGAGAGGAGAACGTCTAGACGGATTTTTGCCATCGCCGGTCACTTTGCCAGAAGCCGTACCTTTCGGATTTCGTCGGCCTTGAACGTCTGCTCCACGCCTGGCGCCGTTTCGAGCGTCAGGTTGCCGAGGAAATCCTTGTTTACCAGGACGCCGCGATATATGCCGCGTCCCGTTTCCACCTCCGTATCGGGCGTGAAGACCCTGGCGAGGCGCACGAACAGCTGCGTGGTGTCGGTGGACTTTACGGTTACGCGCCGTGAAACGTCCATGTGCCCGTCAAGGTGCGCCATTATCGAGTGTTCGCCTGCCGGTATGTTTTCAATGGCCAATATCTGCGACCGGACGGCGTCGCCTTGGCTCTTTGTGGCGCCTACGGCCTTGCCGTCGATGGATATCTTCGCGTTGGGCGGGGTCGTGACGATCTCCAGCCGGCCGAGGACGCTTGCCAGCTTGAACTCTTCCGTCGATTCCGCGCCGTTTGCGAGCGAGACGGTGCGGGTCTGCGGCGCATGGCCGTTCAGTTCGACGCGGATATCATGCTTCCCCGCCGAAAGGTTTGAGACGGTTACCGGAGATTTGCCCTGATAATCGTTGTCGACGAAGATTCTCGCCTGCTCGGGGACGGTCACGACGTTCAGTCTCGCCGGCTTGCCCGTCAGCGTCAACGCCAGCGTCTGGCGGTCGCCTGGCGCAAGGCGCAGTTCGCGCGTCTCGTCACGGTAGCCGTCAAGCTTCACGGTGACGGTTGCAAGCCCCTTGGGTATGTGCGTCAGCTTGATCGGGGTCGTGCCGCGTTCCACGCCATTCACCAGGACGGTGGCTCCCGGCGGCTCGGTGGTGCAATCGACCGTTCCCGAATCGAGCACGAGCGTTTCTTCGCGCACTACAGGCGTGCGCCCCTCCAGCACCAGGTCTATCTTTCGCGGCTGGTATCCGTTGAGCGCCAGGACGAGCGTGTGCGCACGTCCGCTCGGAAGCGACGTGACCAGCAGCGGCGTGGAACCCAATGACACTCCATTGCACTTCACGTCGGCTCCGGGAGGGGTCGTCTTCACGAGTGCAAGACCTTTCTCCGGCACCAGATCGTACGTCCGCTGGACGAACGTGCCCTCGGCGAGATTTACGAATTCGTCCTCCGCCTTGTGCGAAGGCGCCTGGACGTGCACAAGATGGCGGCCCGGCTTCAGGTCGTATATGGCGCAGGGCGCCGTGCCGCGCAGAGTCCCGTCCACAAACACCTGCGCTCCGTCGGGGCGCGCGGACACGTCAAGGCGCGCGAACTGTTCCTTTGCGCCCATCGCCGCGGTCCACAATGCCGCCGCCACCAGACATGCAAGAAAGTGTTTCATCGTATTCTCCTTGGCGTCAGCGTTTTTTCATGCGTTCTTCGACATCCAGCAGTTTCGCGGCCGCTTCTGCATGGCGGGGATCCTTCGCGTCCGGGACGAGTTCGCACAGGATGCGCAGCTCCCGCCGGGCGGAAGGCCAGTCCTTGAGGTTTATGGCGCGATCGGCGAGAAAACGCTGGTCGCGGTAGCGGCGTTCCAGCTCGGCGGCGACGGCCTGCCGGCGGTTGACAATCTCGCCGTAGCCGTCGGGCTTGGGATTGACCGTTTCAAGGTAGAACAACGCCTCGTCGTATGCGGCCAGGGCGGCGGCCGTGTTGCCGTGCTGCACATCGCGCTCTTCCCACTTGGCGTCTGCCGCGCGGCGCGATTCCGCGCTCATCTCCGTCAGCTTTTCCGCTGAAAACTGGATGGCCCATATGCCAAGTTCGTTCTTCGAGAACGTCTCAAGCCGTTCGCGAACCGCGCGGAAGGCTTCCGGTTCCTGAGTGTTCTCTATCGCCGTGTCGAAAACGCGGGAACCGCGAAGCACATGGAGCGTGAAACTCTTGAGATCGCCTGGTTTCAGAGGCACGCCCGTGTATTCGCTGTCAAGACGGTAGAGTTCCGGGCTGGACAGGATTTCCGCGATCTGCTTCAGCGCTGGCGGCTTCAGCTTGACAGACTTTCTTACGTGGCGGTTCTCTTTGGGCAGGTCGTCGATTTCCACCGACATCGTGCCGTCCGCATCCAACGACAGGGCATACCTGTAGATGCCTTGCGTGTCCGCCTCCACCTTTTCGAAGGAAAAGGAATGCAGGGCCGGCGTTTCGTCCGCCATTTCCAGCGAGGCGGCCGGCGCAGACGGTTCGTCCGGGGTCGTGAGGATCAAAGCCAGCGCAGCCAGCACGGAAAGCACGGCCATTCCCCACAGGATCATGCGCAACGGATGTTCTTTTCCTTTGTCCTGTTGCGCTTCCTGTCCAAATCCAAGGTCGATCTTCGGAGTCTCTGCCGGTTCTGCGGGCAGTTCGCCGCCGGGTTCTACGATTCTCAAGACGGTTTCTCCGGCGCAGATCCTGTCGCCAGGCTTGAGGACTTGCGAGTCGGCTCCAAGCGGTTCGTCGTTGACCTGCGTACCGTTGGCGCTTGCGAGATCCGTGACCCAGAGCTGATTCTCGCGAATCTCGAAAAGGCAGTGGTTCCGGGAAAGCGCCGGATCGGGAAGCGATATTTCGCAAGTCGACGAGCGACCGAGGCGCAACCCCGCCTGAGGCACGGCGAACCGCGTCCCTTTCAACGGACCCTGCGCAACCAGGATCTCTGGAATGTAGTTGCTCATGTTTCTCCTAGAAAAGCGTCCTGGCCGCCTGCATGAGTAGCGGCCCCAGCAAGATGGCCAGCACGGCCGGGAATATGCATAGCATCAGGGGGCCAAGCATCTTGACAGGTGTTTCGTTCGCCAGCTTCTCGGCACGGTCGAAACGCCGGTCGCGCATCTGGTCCGACTGTATGCGCAATATGGAGCCGATGGACACGCCCAGTTCGTCTGCCTGGACGAGAGCGTTGACGACGCCTCGCAGGTCAGGTTGCCTGACGCGGTTGGACATGTTGACGAGCGCCTGGCGGCGAGGCGTCCCGACCTGTATCTCCCGGACCATGTGGATCAGCTCTTCGTTCAACGGATCCACATGCCGCTGTTCGCAGTTGCGCTGCAACGCGCTCATGAAGTCCATGCCCGCCTCCACGCTCAACGTCAGCAGGTCCAGCACGAACGGGAGCGAACGCAGAATCGCGAGATGGCGCTTCCTCATCGTAGAACGCAGCCAGATCGGAGGATAGGCGTATGCCAGCAGAAAACCCGACAGGCAGAGCAGCGGGCCGCAGGTGGCAACTGGAGATTCCGGGAACATCGCCCACAGGAGCATGACGCCACATGCCCATGCGGTTCCGAATACGAGCGGGACGAGTATCTTCAATGCGCAGAATTCGACGCCTGTCAGAAGACCTTCCAAGCCCGAAGCTACGATCATTTCATCCGCCAGGCGCCTGGTCTTTGCGAAGCCGGGCCCTGCGGCAAGGCGGGCGAGGTTTGGCGCGAACGGCAGCAGAAGCCGGAATACGAGCGGAATGCTGCGAGCCGTCCTGCGTCCGTCGGCGAGAGTCACATAGGTGATTTCGCGCGCGACGGAAGCCGCGTAGGCGGCGAGACCTGCCACGCACGTCGCCCAGCAAAGTATAACGGCTGTCTGAAGTAGCGTCAATTTCGACAATGCTCCTTGCGACCGATTCTACCATAACGTCTTTTCTGCGTGAAGCACAATCACATATTGTCCGCAAGGAGCGAATTTCTCTATTGCATGGCATGTGGAGATTTGGCATAATGACATCGTCTCGGTGTTTTGGGCTGGTGTGCAGCGCCCATTGAACGAAGGAAGTGCATGATGACATGGAAAACTATTAAAACCCCGATGGGGGGGGGTAAAGTTGTAGTTGCCGCCGTTATGGCGGTGACGATGGCTTGGGGAGCCTATGTTCCGGTGCGCGATCCGGGTGACGTACGGGCGTGGCAGGTGGTGTTGGATGTGGATTCTCCGCTGGTGTGGCCGTGGGCCGATGGCGCCGTTGCCGCTACGGTGTCAGTGTCGAACCTCGTTTCCGGGGCGACATATGTTTCCGAATCAATTGCACGTTCAGGTTCGCTCGATGGCTCGTACGGCATTCCTGCGGCGGCGGGCGAATCGCTGTTCGACGTCACGCTGGTCCAGACGGACGGAGAGTCGGTCGTCAAGAGCGAGACCGTCCGCCTGAAGGTTGGCAGCCAGGCGACGGTCTACGCCGATTCTGCGGCAAAGGGGTTCGCACGTCTTGCCGAACCGCGCATATATCCGTGGTCCGACATGTGGCTGGATGCATCGGCTGGCGCGGAGACGGCAACGCTCTCCACCAGCGTGAGGGCGGGGGCCTCGCTCGGCATCTGGACGCTTCCGGCTCCAGGCGGCTACGGCGTGCTGTCGCCCAAGAGCCAGTTCTCGAACCGTTCCGGGTGGACCACTGCAACGCTCGCTTTCGACGGGACTGACCGCTGGTCGGCGGACTTGTACGTTGGCATTCCAGGATTGACGGTCATCCTAAGGTAGGAAGGGAAGAGACACCATGAAGACCAGACTTTTCGCTGCAATCAGCCTTGTTTTTGCCATTGGCGTATACGCCTCGTCCAGCGTGCCGGTTGCTGTTCGCCAGAACTGGCCTTGGGACGGGCGCATATTTATTGACGTCACGATGCCTGCCGGTACGAACGACGTGGAGCTGACGGCGACGTTCGACAACGATGGTGCGCACCGTGAGATTGTTCTCGGTTTCGGCAACGGTCTTGCCCAATCGACATTCTGCCTTACGGGGGGCGTCCATCGCTTCGTCTGGGATCCGAAATCCGCCGGCTGCAATGGAGCGATCTCGTCGCTCGACATTTCGGCGCAGGCGGCGGCGCCCGGCGAACGGGCCTGGCTCGTCATAGATCTGGCGACCGGTGCGCACGAGTACGTCGCGCTGGGCGACGAACCGGCGGATGCGGCAGGCAAGCCGTGGCAGGACGTGCAGTACAAATCCACGAAGATGGTGTTCCGTCGCATCCCCGCCGGAAAGTTCGTGCGCGGCTATACCGCAGAAGAAAAGGCGTATCTCAAGAAACTCGATACGGATCCCGCGCCCGACGGCCTGGGGCTGGATGCGACAACTGTCGATGGTCTGACGCTTCTCACGGCGACGGAAGTCGAATTGACAAGCGATTTCTACATGGCGATCTACCAGACGACGAGATCACAGATCTACACGTTGCTGGAAGGAGGGAGGTCGTTCAACGGGCCGTACACTCCGGAGTCCGGACAAGTCGCGCCGGACGGCTGCCACTGCTTCCAGCGCGGAAGCAACTCCGTGGAGGGGATACGCTGGCCGGCGACAAAGTTTGCCGTCACGGAAAACTCGGTCATCGGCCGTTTCCGCGCACGTTGCGGGAACAGGTTCTGGATCGACCTCCCCACCAGTGCGCAGTGGCACCGGGCGGCGCGTCCGGACACGTCCGTCCTGTGGTACGACGTGCCTGGATACGGCGGCGGAAAGATTGGCGACAGCCTGGACACGGTCACGAACATCCTTGCGTCGATCAGCGACGGCTACAGGCGCGCGTTCGCCGGCGGCGGCGGCCTGTGGTCGGCGCCTACCGAGGCCGGAACCTATCTGCCGAACTCGTACGGGCTGTACGACCTGGTGGGCAGCCGCACGGAACTGCTGCTGGACCGCTGCGACTGGAATGTCGAAATCGAAAAAACGCCGGCCGGCGACACTGTCGATCCTGTCGGGTGGACTGAGAAGAACTATGCAAACACTCTTGTCGCCAACAGTTTCGTGAACAAGAAGTCGATAACGCAGATGTCCGAGGCGAGCACCGGACGCGTCAACGGCGATGCGAAAGACGATACCACTAACGCGCAGACGTTCCGGTACGTGATACATCTCAATCCGCCGAAGTCGTTCGACGGGAAGTGGATCGACGAGTGAAACAGTCCAGGGAGGTTCAGACAATGAAAAAAACGCTTTTGCTTTCGATGGTTTTCCTGGGCGCGTGCTGTGCCGGGGCCGCGATGACCGCCAAGACGTCGTGGACGCAGCGTTGGCCGTGGAACACGACGGTGGACATCGATTTCACCTTGTCCGGCGGCGAGAAGTGCGACGTGCAGGTGACGGCTTCGTTCACGACGAATGGCGTGGCGGGAGCGCTGGATCTCGAACACGCCGGGCTCGCAGGCGACGTCTGGGAACTCGTCCCCGGCACGTACCATCTTTCGTGGGATCCTGCGGCGGCAGGCTTGGACGTCGCGGAACTGAAGAACTTCTCCGTGGCGGTCACGCCCGTGGAAAATGCGACTGTCGCGCGCAAGTGGCTGGTCTTGACGCTCGCCGACGGTTCGTTCGAGTACGTGGCAGACGAGCCTGACGGCGGATGGAACACGGACGAATACAAGCGCGGCAAGATGGTGTTCCGCCGCATCCCGGCCGGAACGTATACGGCCGGCCTGGCGGCGGAGGAGCAGGACTACCTGAAGGCCGCCGGTGGCACGATGGTCGGGAAATGCATTCCGAAACAGACGAACGAGATAACGAAGGACTACTACATAGCGATCTTCAAGTGCACGAACGCGCAGCGCGAGAGGATTCTCGATCCGGCCAGCACCGAGAACAGCGCGTCGCCGTCGATGAGCTGGGAGAAGGCGATGCTTCCGCATCTGCGCGGTTCGAACAACGTTGACGGAATCGTGTGGCCGGACACGAAGTTCGCCGTGAAGGACGGATGCATCATAGACACGCTCCGCAAGCGTTTCGGCGGACGCTTCTGGATAGACCTGCCCACGAGCGCGCAGTGGGAGAAGGCGGCTCGCGGCGGCACGGACACGTTCTGGCCTAACGGAGGCACTCTAGATACGTCCTACGAAGAATGCACGAACCTCGTGAGCGCGATAGGCCTCACCGGGTTCAACGCCGGGAAAGACTACGCCACAACGTACGTGGGAACGTACGCGCCCAACCAGTACGGACTGTACGATACGATCGGCATGCGCTACGAATACGTTCTCGACCAGTTCAGAACCTCATCCACGGAGGATACCGTCGCGGCGGAGACGGTAGACCCAGTGGGGCCGTCCGACGGCACACACCAGACGGTGAGAAGCTGCCATGCGATCAAGACGTCCACGCTCCTGTACTGTTCTCCCGCCTCGTTCAACTACATCGCTCGGGACCAACTGGAGAAAAACTACCAGCAGGCGTTCAGGCTGGCGATACATCTGCGCCCGCCGCAAAGCTTCGGCGGCAAGTGGAAGTAGGTTCGCATCCGCGATTCACGATTGCGGTCCTGCCGGGCGCGGTTTTTTGATAGAATGTCACTTGCGTTTCGCAAGCAACCACGTCATGGAGAGAATCGTGAAATACAATCAAGTAAGGCATCTGGTACTGTCAACGGCCTTGTTCCTGGTTTCAGGCATGGCGTACGGTCTCGAACGGCAAAGTCTGGACGGGCTGTGGGATTTTCGTTTCGAGAAGGGAAAGACGCTGGAGGAGGTGCCGTTGCCTGCGTTTGCGGCGGATGGAAAGATGACGGTTCCGGGTTGCTGGAATGCCATGTCCCGCTACTTCAACCAGCATGGCACGGGATGCTACCGCAGGCAGTTCGAACTTTCTGCCGACGCGGTCAACGCCTTTCTTGTGGTGGATGGCGCCGGTCTCAGGTCCCGCTACTGGATCGACGGGCGCGAGATCGGACTGAGCAGGTTGCCTTGGAGCCGGTTCGAGTTTTCCACGGGCCCTCTCGCCAGGGGGACGCACGAACTGGTGGCTGCCGTCGATTCCATGGTGGACAACAGCAAGGTCAAGCTGTTCTGGAACTTCTACGACTTCTATCCTTTCGGCGGCTTCCACCATGGCGTGTGGCTGGAGATACAGACGAAGCCGGTCGAACTTCGGCGCGTGGTCGTGCGCACGCGCGACTACAAGACGGGTCTTGTGGAACTGGAGGCGCAGTTCGCAGGCGGGCCCGCACCCGAAAATTTCGAGGCTTCGGTATCGTTCGATGGCGGAACAGGCCAGACGGTGCCATTCTCCGGACGTCGGGCCAAGGTGACGGTGCCAGACTTCAAGTTGTGGAGCCACGACCGTCCCAACCTGCATGAAGTGACGGTAGCATGTGCGAACGGCAAGGCACGCGCGCGCTTCGGGATACGGCAGGTCGGCACTGCCGGCGGCCGCATTACGTTGAACGGGCGGCCCGTATATCTGAAGGGCGTCAACCGCCATGAATCCCACTACGAGTTTGGCGTCACCACCCCCGTGCAGCTCATGTACGAAGACGTCCAGAACCTAAAGGATCTGGGCGGCAACTTCATACGCGGCAGCCATTACGCGCAGTGCGAGGCGTTTCTCGATCTCTGCGACGAGATTGGCGTGCTGGTGTGGGAAGAGTCGCTTGGCTGGGGCAACAAGCCAAAGCAGCTGAACGATCCCGAGTTTTGCGATCTCCAGGAGGAAGAGACGCGCCTCATGGTGCGGAACTCCATCAACCATCCTTGCGTGATCGTGAGCGCGTTCCTCAACGAACCCGATTCCGACCAGCAGTCGTGCAGGGTTCTCGTGGACCGTCTCATAGACGTCATTCGCGCCGAGGACACGGGCCATCTCGTCACGTTCGCCTGCCATCGCACCCTTAATGACATCTGCAACACGAACACGGATATCATAGCCTACAACACCTATCCGTGCTGGTACTGCTGGGAGATGGACACGGGTTCCTCCGAAGAGATGCGTCAAAACATTCGCGACTGCCACAAGCAGATCGTAAACTACTTCCGCACCCACTACAAGGACGACCGTCCGATTATCGTCAGCGAAACAGGCGTCAAGGCCGACTACGGCGTGCGCGATCCGCGCGGGAAGGCGCAGTATACCGAGGACCACCAGGCGGAGTACGAACGGATCATGCTTGAAGAGATGTTTGCGCTGAAGGACATCGCCGGCATAGCCATCTGGCAGTTTACCGACTGCAAGACGTACACGCGCACGCGAGGCGCGCGCAACCGCTCCTACGGCGTCAATACCGGCGGGCTGTACGATCTCTATCGCCGGCCCAAGCTGGTGGTCGATGTAGTCCGCGACCTCTACACTTCCAAAAGCGAGTCCGACTAGCCCGCATCTTCGCGTTGACACCGCCGGCGGCGTGTGGTAGACTATGCCGCGTCTAGGACAAAAAAGATGAATTTCGGTTTTCGACTTCTTGGCCTCCTTAGCCTTCTCCTTCTTGGGAGCGGGACGGGTGTGTTTTGCCAATGACCGAAGATCGACATCAAGGAACAGCAAACGGCCCGCCCCACAAGGCGAGGCCGTTTTCATTTTGGACGCGGCGGCGCCTGCGGGAAGGGCAGGAAAGGAAAAATGAAAGACAGGCAGATACGGTTCTTCGACACGACGCTGCGCGACGGCGAACAGGCCCCCGGATACTCGATGACGCTCGAGGAGAAGGTGCGGATGGCCATTCAGCTGGAAGCGCTCGGGGTCGATGTGATGGAGGCCGGTTTCGCGATAGCGTCGCCGGGCGATTTCGAGAGCGTGCGGCAGATCGCCGGCACGGTGAAGATGGCCACGGTGGCATCGCTTTCCCGCGCGTTGGCGAAGGATATCGATGCCGCGGCGGAGGCTGTGAATGGGGCGGCGCATCCGCGCATCCATACATTCCTCGCCACCAGCGACCTGCACCTGAAGTACAAGCTTCGCATGACGCGCGAAACGGCGCTTGAGCAGGTGAAGAAGATGGTCGCCTATGCGCGTGGCAAGTGCGCCGAGGTTGAATTCTCGGCGGAAGACGCTTCCCGCACGGATATCGACTTCCTCTGCCGCGTCGCTGAAACGGCTATCGCGGCGGGCGCGTGCGTGATCAACCTGCCGGACACGGTCGGCTATTCCACGCCAGAAGAGTTCTACGCGCTCGTCCATGCCGTCCACACGCGCGTGCCCAACATGGATCGCGCGATTCTCTCCGTCCATTGCCACAACGACCTTGGCCTGGCGGTTGCAAACTCGCTTGCCGGCATCCGCGCAGGCGCCCGCCAGGCGGAATGCACCATCGGCGGCATTGGCGAGCGGGCGGGAAATGCCGCGCTGGAAGAGATAGTCATGGGCTTGCGCACGCGGCACGACTACTACAAGGACCTGTCGTACAACGTAAGGACTACGGAGATAGCCAAGACCGCACAGCTGCTGTCGCGCATAACCGGCGTGAAGATAGCTCCCAACAAGGCCGTGGTGGGTGCGAACGCCTTTGCCCACGAAAGCGGCATCCACCAGCATGGCGTGATGGCGAATGCGAAGACGTACGAGATAATGACGCCGGAGAGCGTAGGAGTGAAAAACACGGAGCTGATCTTGGGGAAGCATTCGGGGCAGCACGCGTTTGAAGCGCGTATGGCCGATCTCGGCTATTCGCTCGATGCGGCGGCCGCGGCACGGCTCTTTTCGGAATTCAAGAAGCTGGCCGACCGGAAGAAGACCGTCACGGATCGCGATCTCGTGGCCCTGGTGGAGGCGTCCGCGCAGGTTTCGTCAGATCCTGACAAGCAGTACGTGCTGGAGTCGTTCGTCGTAAACAGCGGCAACAAGATGAGTTCGACGGCATGCGTGACGCTTCGGAGAGGCAAGAAGACCTACAAGGAGGTGGCTCTGGGGACAGGCCCCGTTTTCGCTTCCATTCGCGCGGTCGAGAAGATAATCCACCACCCGTTCGCCTTGGAGGACTACCAGATACAGGCCGTCACGGAACACCGCGACGCGCTCGGCGAGGTGTCTGTGAAGATTTCCGACGAGACCGGGGTCTACCGCGGGCGCGGCGTGTCCACGGACGTGATCGAAGGATCGATCCTTGCGACGCTGGCGGCGGTGAACAGGATGCTGGACGAAACGCAGGGCGGGCTCGGAACCGGCGCGGCATCGAACGCGCAGCATTCCTTCGCCAACGACATGCTCGGCGGCGGACACACCGACAAGCTGGAGGACATGTGACATGGGCATGACGATGACGCAGAAGATCCTTGCGGCGCACGCAGGGAAGGACGAGGTCCATGCCGGCGAACTGATCCAGGCGAAGCTGGACATGGTGCTGGCGAACGATATCACGGCGCCGGTCGCCATCGGGGAATTCCCCAGGTTCGGGCGCAAGGACGTGTTCGACCGCAAGAAGATAGCGCTTGTTCCTGACCACTTTGCGCCAAACAAGGACATCAAGGCGGCGGCGCAGTGCGCGTGCATGCGGCAGTTCGCGCGCGAGCATGGCGTCGAGAACTATTTCGAAGTGGGGCATGACTGCGGAATAGAACATGCGCTCCTGCCTGAGAAGGGGCTGGTGAGCGCCGGCGACTGCGTTATTGGCGCGGACAGCCATACTTGCACCTACGGGGCGCTTGGCGCGTTCTCGACAGGCGTGGGATCAACCGATGCCGCCGCTGGCATGGCTACGGGCGAGGCGTGGTTCAAGGTGCCGCCAGCCATCAAGGTTGTATTGAAGGGCGCGCCGCGCAAATGGGTTGGCGGCAAGGATGTGATACTCCACTTGATAGGGCTGATCGGCGTGGATGGCGCCCGTTACCAGTCACTGGAGTTCGCAGGGGATGGCGTGGATGCGCTTTCGATGGACGACCGTTTTACCATCGCGAACATGGCCATAGAGGCTGGGGCGAAAAACGGCATCTTCCCTGTCGATGCGACAGCGAGGCGCTACCTCGGCGAGCATGGCGCGCGAGAACCTGTCGCATATGCGGCAGATGAAGATGCGGTCTACGAGAGGACGGTCGAGATCGACCTTTCCAGTCTCAAGCCGGTAGTGGCATTTCCGCATCTTCCGTCGAATGTGCGTACGGTAGACGCGGCAGGGGACGTGCCTATAGACCAGGTTGTGATTGGTTCCTGCACGAACGGACGCATTTCAGACTTGCGCATTGCCGCCGAAGCGATGGCGGGGCGCCATGTGGCGCCGGCAGTGCGGTGCATCGTGATCCCGGCGACGCAGCGCGTCTGGCTGCAGGCCATGGAAGAGGGGCTTCTGAAGACGTTCGCCGAGGCCGGATGCGTGGTTTCAACGCCTACATGCGGCCCTTGCCTTGGAGGACATATGGGAATCCTTGCGAAAGGCGAACGTTGCGTTGCCACCACCAACCGCAATTTCGTCGGCCGCATGGGGCATGTGGAATCTGAAGTCTATCTCGCTTCGCCTGCCGTTGCGGCGGCAAGCGCCGTGGCCGGCCGGATAGCAGGACCGGCCACTTCCCAATCCAACCGCCAAACGTTCTGAGTGCTTATGAAAGTTCAAGGGAAAGTGTTCAAGTACGGTGACAACGTGGATACGGATGTCATCATTCCGGCGCGGTATCTCAACACGTCGGACGCGAGGGAGCTTGCGGCGCACTGCATGGAGGATATTGACGCGAAGTTCGCATCGTCTGTCCGTCCTGGCGACATCCTGGTGGCCGGGAAGAACTTCGGTTGCGGTTCGAGCCGTGAACACGCGCCTCTTGCCATCAAAGCTTGCGGCGTGGCCTGCATAATCGCCGCAAGCTTCGCGCGCATATTCTACCGCAATGCGCTCAACATCGGATTGCCGATTCTTGAATGTCCTGCCGCCAGCGAGACGGTCGCGGCAGGGCATGCGCTGTCCGTGGATTTCGATACTGGTGCAATCGCGGATTTGACGAATGGCATGATTTTCTCGGCAGAACCATTTCCGCCATTCATGCAGAAGCTGGTAGCGGCTGGCGGCCTTGCAAGCTATATCCGGAGCCAGTTGCAGAACCCGGCCATCGCGCCCGCGTGATCCTGCCAGATTCGCAAAACACGGCGAATGTCGCGCAAGATGGTAGGGGCGAGCGTCCCGCTCGCCCGCAATTAGCGGGTTTTGCAAGTGGTATGCGGCATATGCAGCCGCTGGACGACAAGGTTTTGCACTAAAGTTGCAATCGTATTACACGACATGTAAAAACATGGGCGGAGAAACGCCGATTCCAGCCATTGGCACGGGTCGTGCTTTGTCGCATTCGATATGCAACGAATACACGACATCTACCGTCCTGTGGAAGAACGCCGCAACGACTGGCGCGAAGTCGAGCGAATGCTGGGCGATGACGAACTCAGGGAGCAGACATCGCGCTGCATGAACTGCGGCCAGCCGTTCTGTCACGTCTACGGCTGTCCGCTCGGCAACCTCGTTCCCGACCAGAACCGCGCCGTGGCGCAGGGCGACTGGAAGCGGGCGTATGCGCTTCTGTCGGCCAACTCCGATTTCCCAGAGTTCACATCGCGCATCTGTCCCGCGCTCTGCGAGGCGAGCTGCGTGCATGGACTGGATGAAGAGGCCGTGATGGTGCGGCAGAGCGAGAAGCGCATAATCGAGAAGGCGTTCGAGAGCGGCTGGGTGGTGCCGTGTCCGCCAGACAGGGAGAACGGCAAGTCTGCCGCCGTGATCGGGGCGGGGCCTGCCGGGCTTTCCGCCGCCGTGACTCTGCGACGCAGGGGATGGCGCGTGACGGTCTACGAGAAGCGCGCGAACATCGGCGGGCTTCTACGCTACGGCATTCCCTGCTTCAAGCTCGGCAAGGAGCTCGTCGACCGCCGGCGCGCGATCCTGGAGGCGGAGGGGATAATGTTCGAGACGGACTGCGAAGTCGGGAAAGACGTTTCCGCCGAATGGCTGCGAAGGGAACACGACGCCGTTGTCGTCGCCATCGGCACGCCTGCCGCGCGCGATCTGAAGATCCCCGGAAGGGAACTGAGGGGAATACACCTTGCGTTGGAGTTCCTTGAAGGGCAGAACAGGTTTCTGACGGATGAGATCGCCGCGCCTCCGATCGACGCCAAGGGAAAGGACGTGCTTGTGATTGGTGGCGGCGATACAGGTTCCGACTGCGTCGGTACCGCGATACGCCAAGGTGCGGCCAGCGTTGCGCAGATCGAGATCATGCCTAAGCCGCCGGAAACGCGCGGCGACTCGACGCCCTGGCCGCTCTGGCCCTACATGCTTCGCACGAGTTCCAGCCACATGGAGGGGTGCGAAAGACGGTGGAACTTGAATTCGCTGAGGTTCATTGGCGGGGCGGTCCGGCCCGAGTCCGGCCCCGGCCAACATTGCGTCGAGAGCGTCGAGGTCGAGACAGTCGAATGGGAGTTTTCGCCCGATGGCAGGCCGTTGAAGTTCCACGCCGTGCCCGACACGAGGGAAACCATCAAGGCCGACCTTGTGTTCCTGGCGATGGGTTTCACGGGCGTTCCTGCGGACAATCCGGTAGTCCGGCAGCTTGGGCTTGCGCAGACGCCGCGAACGGCGCTCGTCTCTGACGCGTCACGCCACGTCTACTGCGTAGGCGACTGCGCGTCCGGCGCGTCTCTCGTCGTCCGTGCCCTAGCCAGCGGGAAATCGATACCTCTTGACTGAAAGAACCAGACAATGAACCAGCAAAGCAAATACGACCGGCAGCAATGCCTATATCGCAGCGAATACGAGCACGACGCCTGCGGCGTGGGAATGGTGGCGAATATTTCCGGCGAGGCGAGCCATGAAATCGTGTTGAACGGCATGACGATCCTGAAGCGGCTCATGCACCGCGGCGCAACGGGGAACGATCCCGAGACAGGCGACGGCGCGGGGCTGCTGATGCGGATTCCCGTGGGGTTCTTCAAGAAGGCAGTGGGGAAGTTGTCTCACACAGAGGCGCAGAGAGGCAGAGAGCGCGGAGAGTCTTTTCTTTTCGGCGTTGCCATGATATTTGGAGGAGAGGGGGATGAAGAGAAAATCGAGGCGGCGGTTTGCGGGGAAGGTTGCGAAGTGCTGGCGTGGCGCGACGTGCCTACGAATCCCGACGCCATCGGCAGGGATGCCCGGAAAGTGATGCCGAGGATAAGGCAGGTGTTTATCGGGGCTTCGGAAGTCCCAAGCCCTAAGTCCGATGGCCTCTCCTTCGAGCGCCGCCTTTACGTTATCCGCCGCCAGATCGAGAAGTCGACCCGGAATACTTACGTCTGCTCCTGCTCGTCGCGCACGATCGTCTACAAGGGACTGCTTTTGGCGACGCAGATCGAGAAGTTCTACCCAGACCTCACCGATCCCGATTTCATATCTCCGTTTGCCATCGTCCATCAGCGGTATTCTACCAACACCTTCCCCTCGTGGGAACTGGCGCATCCTTTCCGCGCAATAGCTCACAACGGGGAGATCAACGCCATCAAGGGCAATCTGAACGCGCTTGCCGCTCGCGAGGGAGCGTTGAAGTTCCCGGATGTCGTCATGGCGACGGCGAGCATGGAGCGACAAGAAGGTAGGGCGGTCGCCCCGCGACCGCCGCAAGAATCCGCTGCGGCTGGCGCGGGGCGCCAGCCCTACCAAATTGACATCAGGAAGATACTGCCGCTGATAGACAGGAGGCAGAGCGACTCCGCTTCGCTCGACAACATCTTCGAGCTGCTCGTCGCCGCAGGACGCGACGCGCCCCATGCGATGATGATGCTCATACCGCAGGCGTGGGGCGCAAAGTATCATATGGGACACGACGTGCGCGCATTCTACGAATACCATTCCGCGCTGATGGAACCGTGGGATGGCCCTGCGGCGGTTGCGTTCACCGATGGCGTAGGACTTGGTGCGACGCTAGACCGCAACGGTTTGAGGCCCGCGCGCTGGACGCTCACGAACGACGGGCTCTTCGTCTTGGCATCGGAAACAGGAGTCCTCGACATCCCGCCGGAATCAGTGGCGAGGCACGGGAGGCTCCGGCCCGGCTCCATACTCTGGCTGGACTTGGAACAGCACAGGCTCATGGAGGATTCCGAACTCAAGACGTACTACGCGCGCCGCCGTCCGTACCGCCGTTGGGTGAAGGAGAACCACATCCCCGTCACGGGACTTTTCAACGAGATCGTGCCGTCGTCGGTCGCTGCGGGCGCGACCCTCCAGGGCGCCCATAAGCGTTTCGGCTGGACGCTGGAAGACGTGGAATTGATTCTTCGTCCGATGGCCGAGACCGGACATGAGCCCGTTGGGGCGATGGGCAATGATGCCGCGCTGGCGTGCCTTAGGGGCAAAGGCCGCTTTTGCCTCTTTGACTATTTCCACCAGCTGTTCGCGCAGGTGACGAATCCGCCTATCGACCCGATCCGCGAGGAACTTGTCATGTCGATCATGACCTACATCGGCAATGAGGCGAATATCCTTGCCGAGACGCCTGGCCATGCGCGGCTCGTGAAGATGACACGTCCGGTATTGACTGACGATGAACTGGACAGGATGCGCAGCATTCCAGAGTTTCCTGCAAAGACCCTGTCGATGGCGGTCGCGACAAGCGAGACCCGCCCGCAGCGCTGGCTCAAGGCCGCGCTTGACAGGCTTGCCGCCGATGCGCTGCAGGCGGTGAAGGACGGAGTGAAGATAGTCATCCTGTCGGATCGGGAGAGGGACGTGAGACGCATTCCATCCCTCCTCGCCGTTGCGGCGGTGAACAAGGCGCTTACGAAGGCGGGCGTGCGGCCCTCCGTCGGCATCGTCGTCGAATCGGGCGAAGTGCTCGAGGTACATCATTTTGCCGTGCTGCTCGGCTTTGGCGCGACCGCGATTAATCCATGGCTCGCGCTGGCCTCACTACCGCATTTTGCAAAATGCGGTGGTTCGCCGAATCCCCACCTGGCCACGTCCAACTACGTATCGGCCGTGTGCAAGGGAGTCATGAAGATCATGTCGAAGATGGGCATCTCCACCCTGCGCTCCTACCGGTCCGCGCGCATCTTCGAGGCTGTCGGCCTGGGGCCGGGGCTCATGGCTGAATACTTCGGCGGCGTCGCCTCGCCAGTCGGCGGACTCGAACTGGAGGATGTCGAGCAAATCATTGACGCGAGACACGGGACGTTGGACGCGCAACGCGTCACGCGTCCAACGTCCCATGCCCAAGTTTTGTCCCCGATTGTCCCCGGCGGCGAATACCGCGCGCGCAAGGACGGCGAAGAACACCTCTGGAATCCGCAGCGCCTCATGGACTTCCGCGAATCCGTGCGCCACGGCGACTACGCCCGCTTCCACCGCTATACCGGCGACATAGACCGGAACAGCCATGTGACGTTGCGGTCGCAGCTGGAGTTCAAGGACGCGAGACAGGAGACGGGAGACGAAACGACGCGTCTCGCGTCTAACGTCGCACGCCAAGAAAATTCCAGGCTTGAACCCGTCGATTCCATCGTGAGGCGCTTCATTGGCGGAGCGATGTCGCTTGGATCGCTTTCGCCAGAGGCGCATGAAACGATAGCCCTCGCCCTGAACGGACTTGGCACGATGTCGAATTCCGGCGAAGGCGGCGAAAATCCGGAACGTTTTGGCACGGAGAAGAATAGCGCGATCAAGCAGGTCGCTTCGGGACGGTTCGGCGTGACAATCGAGTATCTGCGCAGCGCGAAGGATTTGCAGATCAAACTTGCACAGGGGGCGAAGCCTGGCGAAGGCGGGCAGCTGCCCGCCCACAAGGTGGACGCTTTCGTTGCGCGTCTCCGCCACGCGAAGCCCGGCACGACGCTTATTTCGCCTCCGCCGCACCACGACATCTACTCCATCGAGGATCTCGCGCAGCTCATATACGACCTCAGGTGCGCGAACCCTGAAGCGCGCGTTTCGGTGAAGCTCGTTTCCGAGGCAGGAGTGGGAACGATTGCGGCCGGCGTAGCGAAGGCGCACGCCGACGTCATCGTCATTTCCGGTTTCGACGGCGGAACAGGCGCCGCGCCGCTTACGTCCATGAAGCATGCGGGGCTTCCATGGGAGGCCGGACTCGCCGAGGCTCACCAGACGCTCCTGAAGAACAATCTCCGGCATCGCGTGAAACTGCAGGTTGACGGGCAGCTTCGTACGGGGCGCGACATCGTGGTCGCCGCGATGCTTGGCGCTGACGAGTTCGCGTTCGGCACGTCCATGCTCGTTGCGCTTGGATGCGTGCAGTGCCGCAACTGCAACCTAAACTGCTGCCCTGTGGGCATCGCCACGCAGCGGGAGGAACTGCGCAGGAAGTTTGCCGGAAGGCCGGAGCATCTGCAGGCGTACTTCCGTTTCCTGGCCGAAGAGGTGCGCGAGATACTCGCCTCCCTCGGCCTCCGCTCCCTCGCCGAAGCGCGCGGACGCGTAGACCTGCTAAAGGCCAAGGAGGGCTCGTCATTTGATTTCGACGAGATGCTGGCGGGGACTTCTGACTCGGGACTTAAGACTTCAGTCGCCGAAGTCAAAAGTCCGAGGTCTGATGCCTCGTGGCTGAAAAACTACGACGCACGCGAGCTGATCCCCGCCGTAGAACGCGGCGAAACCGCCATTGTGCGCACGATCTCGAACTGCGACCGTTCCGTCGGCGCGGCGCTGTCCGGTTGGCTTGTCGCGAATGCCGGCCAGGACAGGCGGGCGATGTCCTTCAGCTTTGCCGGCGTGGCCGGCCAGTCCTTCGGCGCGTTCCTCGCGAAAGGCGTGACGTTCAATCTTGTGGGCGAGGCCAACGACTACATCGGCAAGTCGCTCTCCGGAGGAACAATAACGATAAGACCGCCGGAGAAGCTGGGATGCCCGGGCGATCCGGCCTGCCGCCCGGAAGACAACGTCATTGCAGGGAATGTGATCGCATATGGCGCGACATCTGGCGAAATCTACATCAACGGACAGGCCGGCGAGCGTTTTGGCATCCGCAATTCCGGAGCGACGCTGGTGGTAGAGGGAATAGGCGACCACGGCTGCGAGTACATGACGGGCGGAATTGCAGTCGTGCTGGGGCCCGTTGGCGTCAACTTCGCGGCTGGCATGACTGGAGGCGTTGCCTACGTCTACGACAAGAACGGCGATCTTGATCTCAACTGCAATCTCGATTCTGTCGATCTCTTTCCGGTCGTGGAAGGTTCCGAAGACGAGTCGCGGCTTCTTTCCGTACTTCGCAGGCATGCAGACCACACGGCTTCGCCGAAAGCGAAAGCCATGCTCGCGGCGTGGCTTCGGATACGTCCAAGGTTCGTCAAGGTCGTGCCGGCAAGCCGCATATCTGATATACTGTAGGAAGGCTGGCAGGAAGGAAAGGATTCATGCATGGAAAAGAAGATGGCGGCGGCTGGCGCCGTGTTTGCGGCGTGCCTGGCGGCGTTCGCCGCGGACGTGCCGCTTGAGAAGGCGTTCATAGATCCGTCGCCAGAGGCGCGTCCGCATACCTGGTGGCATTGGATGAACGGCAACGTCTCCAAGGACGGCATATCGGAGGATCTTGCCGCCATGGCGCGTGCGGGCATCGGTGGCGTGCAGATATTCGACGCTGGGCTCGCCATCCCTTCCGGGCCGGTCGCGTTCGGCACTGACGCCTGGATCGACCATGTCGTCCATGCCATCCGCGAGGCGGGAAGGTACGGCATCGAGGTGGTGCTGTCCAACTGCAGCGGCTGGAGCTCCACCGGCGGACCATGGGTTACGCCCGACGACGCGATGAAGATCGTGGCTTGCTCGAAGGTGGAGGTGGAAGGGCCGCGCCGTTTCGATGCGGATCTCCCAGTGCCCGTCGCCGCAGGCACGGTCGAGGACTGGTATCGCGACGTTGCCGTTCTCGCTTTCCCTTCGCCGGAACCAGGTGCTGTGATCGACGATTTCGCCTGCCGCGTGCTGCTCGAGCGGAAGATCGAGATGACCGGCGGCGTACATGCCGTCTTCGCCCAGTGCGTGAAGGCTGGCGAAGTGCGCGACGTGTCTTTCGCGCGCGCCGGGGACCGGTTCGCGTGGGACGTGCCTGCCGGACGCTGGACCATCCTGCGCGTGGGCTGCCGTGCGCGCAACCGCAGGCAGAACGCCGCATCTCGTCTTGGCAGCGGCCTTGAATGCGACAAGCTCTCCGCCGCCGCGCTCGACCGTTCCTTCGACGCGTACGTGGGGAGGGTCGCCGACCGAGTGGGCCGCGGCAGCGCGTTCAAGGGCGTGCTGATCGACAGCTACGAAGTCGGCTGCCAGAACTGGACGCAAGGGTTCGAGCGCGAATTTGCGGCATCTCGCGGATACGCCATCACGCCCTGGCTGCCCGTATTCGCGGGATTCGTGGTCGATTCCCCCGATGCGACCGAGAGCTTCTTGCGGGATTTCCGCGCCGTGGTCGGAGATCTCTTCTGCCGGAACTACGCCGGGCGCATGGCGGAGCGCTGCCACAAGAAGGGGCTTGCGTTCCACTGCGAGGCATACGGAAACGGCCCGTTCAACGACCTTCAATACGGCATGACGGCCGACGTGCCCATGTGCGAGTTCTGGAGCTTCGACGAGACTCGCTTCCCGCACCAGCGCGTGAAGGCGGAGGACTTCGATGCGAAGAGCAACCGTCCCTGGGGCTGCAAGATGATCGGCAATCCGAAAACGCCGGCGTCCATCGTCCACGTGCGCGGCGGCGACCCCACCGTGTCCGCCGAGGCGTTCACCGCCTACGCGGAGGATTCCCGCTGGACGAAGGGTCCGCTTGAGCTGAAGGCCGAGGGCGACCGCATCTTCTGCGGCGGAGTCACGCGCATCGTCTATCACCGCTACGCGCACCAGCCGTGGACGAATCCCACTCGCTGGCCGGGGATGACGATGGCGCACTACGGCATGAACATGGAGCGTACGCAGACGTGGTGGGACCACGGCGCGAAGGAGTGGTTCGCGTATCAGACGCGTTGCCAGAGCATGTTGCGCCAGGGAACGTTCGTGGCGGACGTCCTCTTCTGGACGGGCGACGACGTTCCGAACAACTCGCAGGCGGGGACGTCGCGCCGCCCCGACGCGATCCGCGACGCGGTGCCGCCAGGATACGACTACGACGTGTGCGAGTCGTCCATGCTTCGGCGTTTGAAGGTCGAAGGAAACGATGTCGTCGCGCCTGGCGGCGTTCGCTACCGCGTGCTGGCGCTTCCGGCGCCGGGCGCGTACGTCTCGCCGGCGTCGCAGGCGAAGCTCGACGAGCTGAAGGCTGCTGGCGTGCGCGTGGCGCCGTGCGCTGGAGTGGCCGCCGCGCTTGCGGAAGTCGCGCCCCGGCCAGATTTCGCGGGCGCGGATATCGCGCTCGGCGTCACGTTCATACACCGGCGCACGGCGGATGCGGACGTCTATTTCGTGGCGCAGCCCAACAACCGTCCCGTGGACTTCGATGCGACCTTCCGCGTGTCCGGCCGCGTCGCCGAATTGTGGGACGCGGCGACTGGCGAAATCAGGGCGGCGGACGCGCGCGCGGATGCGTCGAGCGCCACGTTGCCACTGTCGCTCGAGCCGTTCGGCTCCATCTTCGTCGTCTTCCGCGACCGTCCGACGCCCGGGGCTCGTCCTGCGGCGGCGGCCATGGCATGTTCGGAGCATTCAGTGACCGTGCCGTGGCATGTGACGTTCCACGAGCCGGGACGCGCCGACCCGGTGGCCGAGACAATGTTCGCCACATTAAACGACTGGACCTGCCACGCGAATCCCGACATCCGGTACTTCTCAGGCACCGCCACGTATTCGGCGCGCGTGGCGGGACGGGCGCCGCGGGCCGGCGAACGCGTGTGGCTCGACCTGGGCGAGGTGAAGAACATCGCAGAGGTGACGGTGAACGGGCATGGCTATCCCGCGCTGTGGAAACCGCCGTTCCATGTGGACGTGACCGACGTGGTGCGCGATGCCAATGACATCGAGATCCGCGTAACCAACTACTGGCCGAACCGCCTCATAGGCGACGACTTGCTCTGCGCGCCGGATGCCGAATACAACGATGCGAAGCGATATCCGCCGCTGACCGTGAAAAAGTGGCCTGGCTGGCTGCTCGAGGGCAGGCCGAGCCCTGCAGGGCGCCACGCCTTCGCGACGTGCAGGCTCTGGACGGCTGGCGATCCGCTTCTTCCGAGCGGGCTGCTGGGCCCCGTGAAGTTCAAGATCGAGACATCGGCAAGGTGACAATGCAATGTGCTGGAATCTGTTTTTTCTGCTTGGCCCCCTCTGCGCGTGCGTGGCGTATCTCGCGGTGGTGCGTCCGCTCGGCCTTGCGCCCGCCGCGCGCTGGTGGGCAGGCTTGTGCCTGGCGGCGTTTTCGCTGAAGTTCACGTGGTTCTCCCTTGCGGGAGGAAGCAAGTTCGTTCCGGAAATGCCTGAGTGGACGATCCACGTCCTCTCCGTGCCGTATGACTTCGTCCTCATACTGGCTGCGCTGGGCGTGGCGTGGGCGATCGCGCGACAGGTTGCGCCGCGTCGGCGAGAGCGCCCTGGCACGGAGGGAGGAAACGGGTTCACGCGGCGGCGTGTGATCGCTGGGGCTCTCGCGTGCGTGGCGTCCGGCACGTCCGTGAAGGGCGTGTATGACGGACGACGCCTGCCGGACGTCGTGGAAGTGCCGCTGGAGTTCCCGGACCTGCCGCCGGAATTCGACGGCTACCGCGTGGCACAGATATCGGACCTCCATGTGAGCGCGGCGGCGCGCGCCGACAGGACGGCCGGAGTGGTGCGCCTCGTCAACGCATGCGATCCCGACCTGATCGCGATCACGGGGGACGTGGTGGACGGCATGGCAGAACGCCGGATGGACGATGTCGCCCCGCTTGCCGGGCTTCGGGCGCGAGATGGCGTTGTTGGCTGCACGGGCAACCATGAATACTATGGTTCCGGCTGGAACAGGTGGCGCGTCATATTCAGAGACCTCGGCATGCGCGTGCTTGAAAACGAACGCATGCTGCTGCGCCGTGGCGATGCGACGCTGGCGATTCTCGGCGAGAACGATCCCGTGAGCCGCGATTCCGGCATCCACGCCGCCGCTGCCCTGGTGCCGGACGGCGCGTTCCGCATTCTGCTCGCGCATCGTCCCACGCGTCTTGCGGAACATGCGGCGTGCGGCGTGCGCCTGCAGCTTTCGGGGCATACGCACGGCGGCGCCGTCCTCGGCATCGACCGGCTCGTGGCGCAAGCCAACGAAGGCCACGTGCGCGGACTCTACCGCGAGCACGGGATGTCGCTGTACGTCAACTCGGGCACCGGCCAGTGGGCCGGCTTCCCCACGCGCCTTGGCGTCTGTCCTGAAATATCGCTTCTCGTCCTGCGAAGGCAGTCCCGCGGGTAGCCGCGCTCCTGTGCGGCAATGTCCGCGACGCCGTCGCTAGCACTGCCGCCTGATGTCCGCGCCGAGGGATGCAAGTTCCTTCTCCACGGCTTCGTAGCCGCGATCGACGGACTCGGCGTTGAGTATGGCCGTCTCGCCCTTTGCGCAAAGAGCCGCCAGTATGAGGGCGATTCCGGCGCGAATGTCAGGCGACGTGACGGTGGAGCCGTCAAGCTGGGTGGGGCCTGTGACGACGACGCGATGCGGGTCGCACTGCACGATCTTCGCGCCCATGCCGATGAGATGGTCCACGAAGTACAGCCGGCTCTCGAACATCTTCTCGAAGAAGAGGCAGGTGCCGCGCGTCTGCGTGGCCAGCACGATGAGAATGGAGATGAGGTCGGACGGGAACATCGGCCAGGGGCCGTCGGCCACTGAGGGTATGGCATCGCCAAGGTCGTATTGCATCCGCCGTCTCTTTCGGGCGGGCATGTGCAAAGTGCGCTTTTCGGCGTCGATCGTCCATTTGACGCCGAAGCGCGCGAACGTGCGCGAGAGGATGGCGAACACCTCGGGATCTATCTCCGTCAGCGTCATTTCTCCTCCGGTGATGGCGGCGGCCGTGAGGTAGCTAGCCCCTTCGATGGCATCGCAGCCCACGCGGGCGGTGGTTCCATGCAGGGTTTCGACGCCTTCGACGACGAGCCGGTTGGTGCCGATGCCGTCGATACGCGCCCCCATGGCGTTCAGCATCGCGCAGAGATCCTGTACGTGCGGTTCGCAGGCGGCGTTGTAGATTTCCGTGACGCCTTTTGCGAGCGCTGCGGCCATGAGTATGTTCTCGGTGGCGGTCACGGACGCCTCGTCCAGCAGCAGTTTCGCCCCTGCGAGACCGCGGGCGGTGGTCTTGACGGAGAGGATGCGCCTTCCCGCCTTCACCTTGGCGCCGAGCGCGGCGAAGCCGTCAAGATGCGTGTCCAGCCTGCGATGGCCGATGCCGTCGCCGCCGGGCGGTGGCAGGGACACTCCGCCGCCTCGAGCGAGAAGCGGGCCGGCGAACAGGATGGATGTGCGGATTTTCCTGGCGAGAACGGGATCGAGGCGCGCCGTGCGAAGCTTGGCCGCCGTGATGGTCGCCACGCGTGCCGCGCTGTCATACGCCACCTTCGCGCCAAAAGCCTTTGCGCAGGCGATCATGTTGTGCACGTCTGCGATGTCCGGCATGTTGGTGAGTACGACAGGTTCGGAAGTCAGGAGCGCCGCCGCCACCATCGGCAGCGCGGCGTTCTTGTTGCCAGGCACTCGATGCGTGCCGGAAACGGCCTTTCGGCCTTTGATCAGGAAGGTTCCCATATGGCGGGCGCGCATGTTGAACTGCGCGCGGCCAAGTGTAGCAAACGCGATTTGCGCCGTCAATGCGAGATAAAAACCGTGTTACGGGCGCGGGAATTATGGTACACTCTCCGGCGCGGGATGTTCGGTCTCCATTCGAGGCCGGCGACGCTTGCCCAGGACAAGAAAGGAAAGATCATGAACCTGAAGATCGCACTCAAGCCCCGGCAGGGCTACAACAAGATATTCGATGTCGGCGAGTATGGCATGAAGCTGACGAAATTCGGCCTCGTCAGGCTCGCCAGAGGTTCCACCTATTCCGGAGATACCGGCGAAACCGAACAGGCGTTCGTCCTCATCGGCGGCAACTTCGCCGCGAACGGCGAAGGATGGGCGTTCGAGGTTGCGAACGGGCGCACGAGCCCGTTCGCAGGCAAGCCCCACTGCCTCTATCTGCCGCGCCGCACGAAGTACGCGCTTACGGCGCTCACCGACGTGGAACTGGCCTGCAACGTCTCGCCGGTCACGCGCGACACTGCCAGGCCTACGCTCGTCAAGCCGGAGGATACGCGCCATATCGCGCTCGGCAAGGACAACTGGACGCGCACGAGCGAGATCATCATCGACGAGAAGTTCGACAGCGAGCACTTCTACATCGGCGAGGGCATGATCCCAAGCGGCAACTGGAGCGGATACCCGTCCCATCGCCACGACGTGGACAATCCGCCGGTCGAGCTGGACATGGAGGAGACCTACTTCTACCTGTTCGATCCACCGCAGGGATTCGGCTTCCAGAGCGTCTACAAGCCGGACGGTTCGCTCGACGAGGCCTATCGCGTGCGGAGCTACGACACCGTGGCCATCGCGGAAGGGTACCACCCGCTCGTCGGCGCGCCAGGATACCAGATGTACTACCTCTGGACGATGGCGGGCGCACAGGGTCGCGGACTCGTCTCGTCGACAGACCCGGACCACGCATGGGTCAAGAACGCATGACCGGGGCGCTTTCGCGCCCGTTTGCCAGTTTGACAGGAAAATGATAGAATACGCGCTCGTTTTTTTCAAGCAACAGAAGGGTCGTCCATGGACAAGAAATCAACTGAAGAAATGGAAACGCGGTTCGGCGAGGCAATTCAACATCCACCATATCCGGTAGACGAGATACTGGAGTTGATCTCTGCCGCGCCGGCGAGCAAGAGCGACGACTGGACCTTGGCCGCATTGAAGGCATTCTCCGACGATGGCGACTTCAACAGCACATACCGCCTCGTGCGGGCCGGGAAGGCGGTGCTGGACGCGAAGCTGCAGGGGGGGGGCATACGCGACGCGCTGCGCAAATCGACGCGCGACCGCATGCTTCTGGCGTTCATAGATTCGGTCGGCTTCGGCGTTCGCCCACTTGATGAAGCGCTGGCCCGTCTCGAGCGTTTGATGGCGTTCCAGCCGGGCCGTCTCGTCCTGAACACGACCTGGGGGCTTGGCGAGATACGTAGAGTGGACGCCTTCTACCGGCGTATCATCGTCGATTTCCGTACGCGAAAGGGACATCAGCTTACGTTCGATGCGGCGTGCGAGACGCTGGTTTTCGCGCCGGAAGATCATATCCTGGTCACGGCGCGCGCCGATCCGGAGCGCGTCCAGAAGTTGTTGAAGGACGAGCCTGGCGAGTTCGTTAAGGCGATGCTCAAGAGCTTTGGCGACATGCCTGTCACACGTCTTGAGGAGCTGTCCGCGCAGCACGGCTTCGTGAAGCAGGCCAACTGGAAGACGTTCTGGGAGCATGCGCGCGCCGAGCTGAGGAAGGACAAGCTGGTGGAGATCCCGACGCGCCGTGCCGAGCCTCTGCACCTGAAGGCTACGGCGGAGACGTATGGCGACAGCTGGTTCACCGCTTTCGCGCAGATGACGGATCCCAAGTCGATCCTGTCGTCCGTCCGCGAACTACAGGGGACGGGCCGGCTGAAGGCGTTGACGGATGACGACCGCGCAAAGCTGGCCGACAGGCTGGCGTTCGCGCTCAAGGGCGCTCGCGGCGTTGATGACGCGCTCTATGCGCGGCTCGCGTTCTGCCTTGCGGACCTGAACCTCGACCCCGAGCGCATCGCCAAGGCGCGTACGTACTTGTGGACGGAGAACCGCTATCTGGCCGCGGCAAGGACGCTGCCGGCCCGGGAAACCGGCGCCCTCGTGGTGTTCCTCACGGCCGACGACCGCGAATCGCGCAAGCACGAGCTTTTCAAGACGCTGCCCGAGATGTGCTTCCCGTTCCTTACGGAGACGCTTACGTTCTTCAAGAACGACGCCGATTGCGAGGATGTCGTCGCGACTCTGCTCAAGGATCCTGCCGCGCCCGCGACGCTTGTGACGCTCGTCCTTGGCCGCTACGAGGATTTCAAGCACTGGTCCAAGCTTCCGCCTCTCGTGGTGATCCTTACGCATGCCATCGCGCTTGGCGAAGGGCGGCAGAGCGGCGAGACGCTGCGCATGCAGAACGTGATCCGCCGGCTCTTTGCGGACCAGAAGTGGCTGGAGGGGATATTCTCGCAGCTGCAGCCTGCCGACAGGATACTGTTCTTCGAGCGCTTCCAGGCGTCCATCGCCTGGGATCCGTCGACCCACCATCTGATCGTCGTGCGGATGACGCGAATCGCTCCGGAACTCGCCGAACGTCAGGTTAGGAAGGTGGAGGCTCCAAAGGTGGAACGCCTCACCTCGTTCCGGTCCTATGCCGAAAGGAAGGCCGCGTACCAGAAGCTCGTCAACGTGGACATCCCGAAGAACGCGCACGATATCGACGTGGCCCGCAGCTACGGCGACCTTCGCGAAAACTTCGAGTACCAGAGCGCCAAGGACGAGCAGCGCGCCCTCCTGCAGAAGCAGACGCTCATGCAGGAAGAGCTGAATGCCGTCAAGGCGACGGATTTCGCGGAAGTGGCGGCGGACGAGGTTCGCGCCGGCACCACGGTCACGATTATTCCCGCCGCCGGCGCGCAGGCCGTCTACACCATTCTCGGCGAATGGGACAACGATCTGGAACGTGGCATCATTTCCAACAAGACCAGGCTCGCGCAGAACATGCTGGGACGCAAGGTCGGAGACAGGGTGGAGCTCTCCGATGCGGAGGGTCGCGTGTCCGACGCCGTCATCGCGGCTATCGCCCCGTTGTCCGATGCGATACGCGAATGGATGAAGGTACCTGACGGTTTGAGCATCTGAGGATGTCTCCGCTTCAAGGAGGAATTAGCCAATGAGCACGACAAGCAAGAAGAAACAAGCGAACAAGGCGCCTGCGAAGGTTCCCGCAAAGAAGGCTGTCGCGAAGACTCCCGCAAAGAAGGCGCCCGCGAAAAAGGCGGTGTCGAAGGAGTCTGCCGCCAAGAAGGCCGTGTCGGCGAAGAAGCCTGCGAATAGCCCTGCGGCTCCCGTCCAGAAGGTGGAGAAGAAGGATGTCGCGCACAAGCCGATCACCGTGGTGAACAAGACAGTGCGCCCTCCGCTGAAGAAGCCTGACGAGCCGACGATGTTCGAGAACCAGAGCCAGGCTCTTGCGTTTTCGTTCGCCGAGCAGATGAAGCAGAAGCATCGCGATGAAGAGGCCCGTCTGCGGCAGCAGGCAAACCCGATCCGTCTTTCGCGCCGGCCCACGACGCGCGCGAAGGGCCAGGATACGCAGCAGTTCCCCGCCGCGGATCTCGCGGAGTTCAGGAAGCGCCTGATTCTTCTCCGCCAGGAGGTTCTCGGGCAGTCGGCCACGCTCAGGACGATCGCGCTTGAGCAGACCGACGACCGCGGCGGCGAGGAGGAGGACGGCTCCGACGTGTTCCTCAGGTTGCAGAATCTCAGCCAGGTCGATTCCCAGAACAAGATCGTCCAGAAGATCGACGAGGCTCTGCACAGGATCGACGAGGGGACGTACGGCATCTGCGAGATGTGCGGGCAGCTCATCCGCAAGCCCCGGCTCATGAACCTTCCGTTTGTCCATACGTGCATGGAATGCCAGAGCGCGATGGAGAATCCGTTCGGTAGCCGTTGATGCTGAAACGCGCAGTCCTTTGTTTCGCCGCGGTCATGAACCTGCTCCTGCTGGACCAGGTAGTGAAGGAGTCCGCCATTCGCAGCCTTAAGGACGTTCCGCCGGTAGAGGTGCTGCCGAACGTGTTCAATCTTGCGTATGTGGAAAACCGCGGTGCCGCCTGGGGAATGTTCCAGGGGCGGGTGCTGCCGTTGGCGGTTTTCGCGCTGGTGGCGCTTGGCGTTCTGCTGTGGAAGCGCCGCTCCGTCTTTCCGCGCGGCGGATGGGGCGTGCTGGCGGAGTTGCTGCTGTACGCGGGGATACTGGGCAATCTGGTCGACCGCGTCGTGCGCGGGTGCGTCATAGACATGTTCGATTTTCATTGGGGGCCCCACCATTTCCCCTGCTTCAACGTGGCCGATTCCTACATCACGGTCGCGGCGGGACTGCTGATCCTGTTCAGCTTCTTTGAAAAGAAGGAATCCGGGCGGCATGGTACGGCGTGACGCCTATCTTCTGGCTGGTCCTACTGCCAGCGGCAAGTCGGCGGTGGCGGCTATGCTGGCGCGCCGCATGGGCGCGGCCATATTGAGCGCCGACTCCATGCTGGTCTACAGGGGGATGGATGTTGGAACGGCAAAGCCGTCCCTTGCCGAACGCGCCGAGTTCGACATGGGTGGCGTCGACATAGTCACGCCGGCGGAACATTTCTCGTCAGGGGCCTGGCTGCGCGCGGCGGCGCGCTGGCTGTCCGCGACGCCGGCGGAACGTCCCGTCCTGATAGTCGGCGGCACCGGGCTGTACTTCTCCGCGCTTCTTCGCGGCCTTGATCGTGAATGGGTCCAGCCGCCGCCGGCGTATCCAGTCCTGCAGCTCGACAGGGCCTTGCTGCACAGGCGTATCGCCGAACGTCTGGATATGATGCTTGCCGGCGGCGAGTGGTTCGACGAAGTGCGGCGTCTTCTGGCGGAATACCCGGAATGGTCGGACACGGCGCGCGTTGCGATAGGTTACCGCGAACTGGCGGGGTTTCTCGCGGAAGGACGGGATCCCGGCGGCAAGGATGCCGATCCGCGGTTCGCAGCCCTCCGGGAGAAGATACTTGTCCGCACCCGGCAGCTTGCGAAGCGTCAGGAGACGTGGTTTCGCCACCAGTCGTCGGCGCTCGGAGTGCAGGTGGAGGAAACGACCGTGGCGACGGCCGCAAACGTCGGTCGCGTGTGGGAGAAACATGGGCCATGGCAGGTGTGTCTGCCCGGAGAGGATGAGTAGCGATGCTTCTTGACGTCAAGAACCTGCGGATAGCCTTTCGCCGCGACGGGCGCGATATAACGCCTGTCCGCAACGTGAATTTTTCCGTTCCTGAGCATGGTCGTGTGGCGCTCGTCGGCGAATCTGGCTGCGGCAAGTCCCTTACGGCCCTTTCCCTTGCAGGGCTTTCGCCGACAGATCGCGCCACGGTCTCCGGCTCAATTTCCTTTTCGGGGCGCATAGCCTACGTCTTCCAGAATCCGGCGGAGTCGCTGAATCCCGTGATGCGGATCCGCGACCAGATCCGCGAGTCGCTGCCGCAGGACATGCTCCGCAGGGAACGGGATGCGCGGATCGTCGAGCTGCTGGCGCGCACAGGCCTGCCGGATCCTGAACGGGCGGCGCGCGCCTACCCCTGCGAACTTTCCGGCGGCCAGCAGCAGCGGTGCATGATAGCCATGGCACTGGCGGCCTCTCCGGATCTCCTGGTGGCGGACGAGCCGACTACGGCGCTCGACGTCACCACGCAGAAGCAGGTTCTCGAGCTCATAGACTCGCTTGCGGCCGAGACGGGAATGGCCGTGCTGCTGATCACGCACAACCTGGGCCTGGTGGCCGGGCGCATGGATCTTGTCAATGTGATGTATGCCGGGCAGATCGTAGAGTCCGGCCCAGTGGTGGAAGTTCTCTCCGCCCCGCGTCACCCTTACACCAAAGGGCTGCTGGCGGCCGTGCCGGCGCTTGATGCGCCGCGTGACGCGCCACTTGCCGACATACCGGGAACGGTGCCGCCGCCGGACCGGTGGCCGCCAGGATGCGCGTTCGCACCGCGCTGCCGCCTGGCGCAAGACGAATGCCGGAATGCGCAGCCGCCTGTTTCGCTCGCCGGCGGCCGTCGGTGGGCGTGCTTCGCTACAGCGTCTTGAGAAACGCCACCAGCGCCGCGCGGTCTTCCGCCTCGAGCATGCCGCCAGGCATGCGCGCGGCAACGGCGCCAAGATCGGCATCTCCGTTGGGCAGGAAGACTCGTCTGCGGGAAATCCCGCGCAGGCAGGGGACCTTCCGCCCGTCTGACACCTTTAGCGTGCCGAGCGCCGGGCCGTAGTGGCATGTTGTGCATCTTCTTTCGCGGAACACGTCAAAACCGCGCGTCTGCTGCGCGTTGAACATGTCCTTGTGCCCGGCGCACCAGAGGTCGAACACCTCTCCGGACGTGAACAGCGTCCGTTCATACTGCACGAGAGCGTCGACGATGTTGCCGGGCGTCACGCCGTCGTCGTATGCGAACTGGAACTGGCGGAGCGTCTTTTCGTCGGCGGCCAGCCTGGCGGCGACGTTTGAGATGGATCCGCCAGCGCAGAAATCGCCGCCTTCGATCATGCGCCGCACAAGAGCCGTAATTCCGGTGACGCTGCCGTCATGCAGGAACACGTCTGCGAAAACGGCATTGAACACGGTCCGCGACAGCACGCCCGCCGGCATGCCGGGATCGATCCCCCCCTCGTTGAGGCGGTGGCAGGCGCCGCACGTGCGGTACGAGTTCGAGGCGAGCCGCTTGTCGGAAAACAGCTTCTCGCCGAGACGCGTGGCGGCGGCGTTGTGCGTCAGCGACTCCGGCAGCGGCGTGAACTCCCGCGTGCCGTCGGACGAGATTCCGAACCTGGCGAAGAACGACTTGCGCGCTTCGATCCGTACGCGCGCGCGGTGCCGCTCGACGCCCCGCCATATGCCGTAGACTAACGCGGCGGCGGCCAATGCGGAGGTCGCCGCAAGAATGATCTTTTTTCGCATGGCTGGCATGTCTTCTCCATGTGCCGCAGTGGTGGGCGCGGGGGGACTTGAACCCCCACTCCTTCCGGAACTGGAACCTAAATCCAGCGTGTCTGCCGTTTCACCACGCGCCCTGCAAGCGGCAATAGTATATCATAATCCCGTTTGCCCGTACGCATCGGTTTTTGGTACAATCCTCCCCAAGGAGAACAACAACGATGAAACTTAGCAGAAGAAACTTCCTCGGCACCGCCTCGGCTGCCGCGTTCCCGTTCATCTTCCCAGGCTGCGCCGGAATGAACGTGCGCAAGTACGCCGCCAACGAAAAGGTAAATGTCGGCACGATAGGATTCGGCCGCATCGCAATCACGATGGACCTGCCCGGCGTGATACGCCAGAAGGATCTTTGCCGCGTGGTCGCACTCTGCGACCTTGACTCGAAACGTCTTGCGCACGGCGTGAAATTCATCAAGGAAAGATACAAGGCGGAAGCCGGCGTCGGCAACCACGACGTCAAGGCTTACCGGGACTACCACGACCTTCTGGACGATCCGTCCGTAGATGCGGTTGAAATCTGCATCCCGGACCACTGGCACGCCCTCGTGGCCAGCGCCGCGCTTGCGAAGGGCAAGCACATCTACCTGCAGAAGCCGTTCGCGCAGACGATTACGGAGGGGCGCCTCGTGGCCAACCTCGCCAAAATGCAGAACCTTGTCGTTCAGATGGGATCCTGGCAGCGCAGCGTCGAGCAGTTCCATCGCGTCTGCGAGCTGGCGGTCAACGGGCGCATCGGCGACATCGTGCGCGTCGAGGTCGGTTGCGGATGCGACAAGGCAGGCGGCAGTTCGGCCGTCCAGCCCGTCCCTCGGAATCTGGACTACGAGATGTGGCTCGGCCCGACTGACGAGAAGGCGCCGTACAACGAGACGCGCGTGCACACGCAGGATCTTTCGAAGATCCGCGACCGTCCCGGCTGGATACAGATGGCTCCGTACGGCTGGGGCATGATCACCAACTGGGGTGCGCACCAGATCGACATCGCGCAGTGGGGACTGGGCATGGACGACTCCGGCCCGGAGTCCGTGACCGGCACGTGCGAGTGGATGGACACGTCCGGCGGAAAGCTCTGGAACGTCCATACGACGTACGATCTCCACTACTCCTACAACGGCGGCAAGACGGACGTGCACGTGTGCAACAAGTATCCGATGGGTATCAAGTTCGTCGGCGACAAGGGCGAGTGGCTATACTGCATGCGCGGCAAGGTCAAGGTGACGCCAAGCGATCCCGATGTGCCGTCGAACGGCAAGATGCAGCCGCTCATGGCTTCCAGGAATTCCCTTCTCGAACCCATGAAGGAGCCGAAGATCGCGCTTAAGACGTCGTCCGACCACTTCCGAAACTGGCTGGACGCCATCCGCGCCGGAGACCCGTCCATGACGGCCACCAACGCCGAGATCGCGCAACGTTCGTCCACGGCGTGCTGCCTCGGGCAGATGTGCATGGAGCTGGGCCGCGGCAAGAAGGACGGCGCGACGCTGAAATGGTGCGCCAAGGCGGAGAAGACCTGCTGCGCCGAAGCGCAGAAGCTGATGAAGCCGTTCGCGCGCGGGAAATACAACCTCCCCGACGAGCTGAAGCGCTACGGCTTCTGCTACGACAAGGTTCTGCGCGGATAGCCGTATGAAAGTTCTCCCCTGCACGGAGAAGACGCTGGACGCCGCCGCGGATCTGTTGAACCGTGGCGGCGTCGCCGTCATCCCCACCGATACTGTGTACGGCCTCGCCGCCCACCCGGCGCATCCCGGAGCCGTCGAGCGGCTCTACGCCATCAAGGGCCGCGACGCGCGCAAGCCCATAGCGCTTCTTGCGGCCGATACCGGCGCCGTGGCGGCGTTCGGCGCGACTATGCCGTCCGCCGCCGCAAGGTTGGCGGCGGAACGATGGCCAGGGGCGCTTACGCTCGTGCTGCCGTGCGGAGACGGGTACGAAGGTTTCCGCGTGCCGGACCATGCGTGGACGAGGCTGCTGCTTGCAAAATGCGGAGGTACGCTGCGCGTGACGAGCGCGAACTTGAGCGGCCGGCGCCCTGCCACCGATGCTCCTCAAGCACTGGCGGACGTGGGGCTATCCGCCGACCTCGTCGTGGATGACGGCATTTCGCCAGGCGGCATCCCGTCCACCGTCGTCAAAGTTCAGCCAGACGGCACCGTCCAGACGCTCCGTCCCTAGCCTATGCCGCCCGAAAAAACTTTTTTCATTTTTCTTCATCTACCCTCTTGCGCGGTGCCGGCGGATTTGATACACTATGTCCTCGTTCGCCCCCACGGGGGCTGACGGCGCGCCCGGAAGGGCGCATGCGATCTTTGACAACCGGAGCATGGAAGCAACAAGAAGGTAGAATCTACAACTGCAACGTAAGCGAGAGGCGGGATTTCTTCCTGCTAAGCGTATACGGGCGCACGACGGATGCCTTGGCATCACGAGGCGAAGAAGGACGCGGCAGACTGCGAAAAGCTCCGGGGAGCCGTCAACAGGCTTTGATCCGGAGGTCTCCGAATGGGGCAACCCGCCATGGCGAGAGCCATGGCGCCCCGGGACGAATTCGATAGTCCCGGAGGAGCTACACCGGGGGAAGTGAAACATCTCAGTACCCCGAGGAAAGGAAAGCAAACGCGAATGCGCGAGTAGTGGCGAGCGAAAGCGCACCAGGCCAAACCGGACGGCTTGCCGTCCGGGGTTGCGGGACCGGGACATGGCACCGGGCAGGCTAGGCGAACGGACTGGAAGGTCCGGCCGCAGCGGGTGAAAGCCCCTTAGCCGAAAGCCCAGCCTGGGCCTACCGGGATCCCAAGTAGGACGGGACACGTGAAACCCCGTCCGAATCCGGGGGGACCACCCTCCAAGCCTAATCACTCCGTGATGACCGATAGCGAACAAGTACCGTGAGGGAAAGGCGAAAAGAACCCCGGAAGGGGAGTGAAACAGACCTGAAATCGTGCGTCCACAAGCTGTGGGAGCGTCGTTCGCGACGCGACCGCTTGCCTTTTGCATAATGAGTCCGCGAGTCAATCCGACTGGCAAGGCTAACCGGAAGGGGAGCCGAAGCGAAAGCGAGTCCGAACAGGGCGTCCCGAGTCGGCCGGATTGGACCCGAAGCCCGTGCGAGCTACCCATGGCCAGGGTGAAGCCCCCGTAACAGGGGGTGGAGGCCCGAATCCGTGACCGTTGAAAAGGTCTGGAACGAGCTGTGGGTGGGAGCGAAAGACTTATCAAGCCGGGTGATAGCTGGTTCTCTCCGAAATGCCTTTAGGGGCAGCGTCTGGCAATGCAACCTCCGGATGTAGAGCACTGATCGATCTAGGGTCCCTACCGGGATACCGAAGTCCGTCAAACTCCGAAGGCCGGTGGCGCCAGCCAGGCAGTGAGACAGTGGGGGCTAAGCTCCATTGTCGAAAGGGAAACAGCCCAGGACCGCCGAATAAGGCCCCAAAGCGGCGCTCAGTCACTAAGGCAGTGAGGCTTCTCAGACAGGTGGGATGTTGGCTTAGAGGCAGCCATCATTTAAACAGTGCGTAACAGCTGACCACTCGAGAGGCCCCGCGCCGAAAATGATCGGGAGTAAGCGCCGCGCCGAATTCGCGGGACGCGCTCGTGCGCGTCGGTAGGAGAGCGCAGTGGAACGGGTTGAAGCCGCGCGCGGAAGCGGCGGTGGACTTTCCACTGGCGATTATGCGGACATGAGTAACGAAAAACCTGGTGAGAATCCAGGTCGCCGGAATCCCAAGGTTTCCCGGGGCAGGTTCGTCCGCCCGGGGTCAGTCGGCACCTAAGGCCAGGCCGAAAGGCGTAGCCGATGGACGGCAGGTCAACATTCCTGCACTGGCACGGAGGGTCCATGCGCGACGTCGGAGAAGGACAGTGGCGGGGGTCAATGGCTATCCCCTGCACGGCCGGGAACGGCCGGGCCGAGCGGAGGCTTGCCTCTGCAAGGCCATGCGTCCACGCTTCCCAGAAAAGCGTCGCGACACCGAAATGCCAGCCGTACCAAAACCGACACAGGTGGGAGGGTACAAGAATACCAAGGCGCGCGGGAGAAACCTCGTTAAGGAACTCGGCAACATGACCCCGTAACTTCGGGAGAAGGGGTCCTCCGGGGCAATGCCCGGAGGCGCAGCGAAACGGCCCATGCGACTGTTTAACAAAAACACAGCACTGTGCAAACCCGCAAGGGGACGTATACAGTGTGACACGTGACCAATGCGGAAAGGTCAAGGCGAGGAGTCAGCCGCAAGGCGAAGCCCCGAACCAAAGCCCCCGTGAATGTCGGCCGTAACTATAACGGTCCTAAGGTAGCGAAATTCCTTGTCGGGCAAGTTCCGACCTGCACGAATCGTGTAACGATATGGGCGCTGTCTCAACGAGGATCCCGGTGAAGTTGTAGTGCCGGTGAAAATGCCGGATACCCGCAGAAGGACGGAAAGACCCCATGAACCTTCACTGTAGCCTGGTACTGGGCTCTGGTCGATCGTATGTAGAATAGCCGGGAGGCTCGGAAGCCGCTTCGTCAGGAGCGGTGGAGCCGAAAAGTGAAATACCGGTTTCGGCCGGGCGGAGTCCTAACCGCGTCCCGTCATCCGGGCGCGGGACAATGCCAGGGGGTCAGTTTGACTGGGGCGGTTTCCTCCCAAACGGTAACGGAGGAGTTCGAAGGTCCGCTCAGCGCGGTCGGCAACCGCGCGTCGAGCGCAATGGTAGAAGCGGGCCTCACTGCGACACCGACAGGTGGAGCAGACGCGAAAGCGGGACATAGTGATCCGGCGGTCCCTTGTGGAAGGGCCGTCGCTCAACGGATAAAAGGTACTCTGGGGATAACAGGCTGATCGCGGCCGAGAGTTCACATCGACGCCGCGGTTTGGCACCTCGATGTCGGCTCTTCGCATCCTGGGGCTGGAGAAGGTCCCAAGGGTTTGGCTGTTCGCCAATTAAAGCAGCACGCGAGCTGGGTTCAGAACGTCGTGAGACAGTTCGGTCCCTATCCATCGTGGGCGAATGAATCATG
>DFLH01000051.1 GCA_002373695.1 Verrucomicrobia bacterium UBA3624 | reverse complement strand
GGCGCGTGAGCGTCACCGTAACGACGACGGCGTCTTCGCCGACCGCCACGTCAGTCACCTCGAACGCGTACGAGCGGTCTTCGTCCGTGATGTCCAGATTGAGCAGATAGGCCGCGTCAAAGTCAGCCGCCGACAGTCCCGCCGCCGCCGTGCCGACGGCCGTCTTGCCGCCCGCGCACGAGTTGAGCCATGCGGCCTTCGCGGCATCCAGATTGACGGACGCATTACCCTTCAGCACGACTTCTTCATCCGCGCTGAACCCCTCGGCAACGACATATTCGCCCGTGATCGACCGAAGCACCCCGTCGCCGTTGAAGCGAATCTTCGCGATTGATGTGCCGGACGCGGCCAGCGGGAAGTCCGTTTGCGGCGCGATGGGGACATCGCGCCCTGCCAGCGACCGCCATTCCGTCCCGTCCTGCACAGCCACCGAATACGTCTTCGCGACGTAGTTGAAGACAACCCTGAACGTGTATTCGACGCCCGGCGCAGGCGTGACGCCTTCAGCTTCGACATCGATCCACGCGGCATCCTCTCCAACTTTCAACTCTCCACCTTCAACATTCAACTCTTTCGTCCACACCTGGAACGAGCCGTTCGTCCCGATCCACACCGCGCCCTGCGCCGTTTCGTCCGGTGTCGCCTCTTCCATCGGCACCGCGTCGAACGATGCCGTCACGGTCATCGTGACGACATTGCCGCCGGACGGTATCACCGGCTCAAACGCATATCCTCCGCCAAGATCGGCCGTCCATGTGTCGCCGTTCCATGCAACGGCGGGCGACCATGTTCCCGTGCGGTCTGTCGTAAGGAAACGCTCGTCCACCCAGCCAAGCGCCGAAGCCGCCGGACGGCAGTACAGCTCTGCGATCACCGGGTTGTGGTCGGAGGTGACGATATCCTCGACGACGAACGAGTTTGCGACATACAAATCGTCCGCATGCGCAGTATCTACGGCAATGTAGTCGATCACCCCGCCGCCAGTGGCCTTGTGGTTCTGGTATGTTCTCACTCCTTCCGTCGGCGTCAGGATTGTCATAAACTCTTTCATTTTGGACATCTCGGCGGTATCCGGCTTGAAATTCCAGTCTCCGCCCAGAAGAACAGGCTTGCCGCCGGCTGCATATTTCGCGAAGGCGTTTCTGATTATCTCGATGCTGTTGGTCCGCGCCTCGAACGCGGCTACGCCGACATCGAGGTGCGTGACTGCGACGACGACATTCGAAAATTCGCAGATGAGCAGTCCGCGATCCCCGTAGCTCGCGTATGGCAGGTCGTACGACTCGGTTCTGATCGGCACTTCGCGGGAAAGGAGAAGATTGTGTGAGTGCGTCTTGTGCATGCCGGTAAGCTTTGCGAGCACGGTCGCCTCTGGATGCGCCGCGCTGTCGCGCACTTCGTTGACGCAGCAGAAGTCGGGGTTCTCGGCGATGATACGCGCAGCAGTGCGGTCGGGAATGATCGTGCTCGCCTCGTCGTAGCAGTACTGGATGTTGTAGGTCATCATGCGGAAGCCGCCGTTCGGAACCGCCGCCCTCTGCGCGGGCGGGTCCGGCGGCTCGGCAGGCGTGAACTGCGGCACATCCGCCGAGACGGCGATTGCCGCGTCTGGTCCAGCCGACGCGCTCGCCGCCAGCTCCGCGTCTGTCAAAACGCCGCGCCACACGCGCACTTCGTCGTATGCCGCGAGGGCGTCTCTGTCGTCCGTGTACTGCGAATGACCCAGATAAAGGACGGGATCGACGATGTTCTGTATTCCGTCCGTCATCGTCATCGCACCGGATTTCTGAAGTTCGCCTGTCGCCGCGTCGCGCCGTTGCCACCGGATGAACGTCGAGCCGTCGTCCTGCCGCCGGAAAGTGACGGCGATATGGTAGTCCACCCCGATCTCGTAGGGCGCCATCGTGTTGTCCGTCGCGGTTTCGCCCGGATTTTTCGCGCCCGCGCGGTCCTTGGAGAAATCCGTCCCACCCGTCCACGCGAGCATGAAGTAGTGCGTATCATCCGCGCCGTAGTCGAAAACGCGCGACCAGCTTTCCACTCCATCGTGCCGCGCCCATATCTCAATAGTAGCGGCTGTCGTGTCGAGCATGTTCGTTCCGAGATCGACATAGCCCGTGCCATGCGAACACGCTCCATAGCCCATGTGAACCCTGTTGCCGTAAAGCGACACATACTTGCCACATTTCACGGCATCGGCTCCGCCGACCGAATCTGAGTAGTCGCCGTTGAAGCTCCAGCGGTGCGTCAGCTCCGCCGCGCCGAGCGGCAGTGCCGCTAGCACAGCAAATGCCTGCACCGTTGCGCATGCCACAGAGAGTCTGGCAGTCGCAGGAAAAACGCGGCGCACTTGACGGAAAATCCATACCGTGTTATGCTTATACATACTTTTCGACCTTATAGGGTGCTTCAGATGACGACAGCCTCACTTTGCAAACGTGGACACATCATCGTTCCAATTTTGCTTGCTTCGTAAGCCCAAGTGCTTTTTTCACAGCGTTGCCGTATGTCTTGGCGAGCGCCATCATCCCCCAATCGTTTGGATGCGTACCGTCAACCGTGCCTTCCATGTCGGGCGGGAACATAACGTCCTTGGTCAGGTAAACCAGATTCTCCCAGCCCTCTGCGACAAGCTTTTCATAAAGCGCGCGCACAAAGCGGTCTTTAACGTTAGGCGGGCGTTGATAGACATCGCCCTGTTCTGCCATTACAATCGGAACATTAGGCCGCTTGGCACGAAGATTGCGAATGAACGGCTCATAGTTTTCCTCGACATTGCGGCCGCTAAGATACCCGAGCGCGACATTCTCCCTCTCGCCGGTTTCAGTGCCCATGTTTCTGATGCAATCCAGCACATAGCAGCTCGCGTCTATGCGTGCAATATGGTCGCTCATTTCAAGTTCCATCGCTCCAGATCCGGAGAATCCCAGATTCACGACCGGCACATCCAAATCCCTCCCGATGATGTTTACGAACGACATTCCAGGACGTGACGCGCATCCTCCCTGCGTAATGGATGTTCCGTAAAAAACGACAGGTTTCGCCACTCCGCTCTTTCGCGGGCCAACCGGGCCAATCGCCGCATCAGGCTCGATTCCAACCTCGAATTCTTTTATTCCGTTGTAAAGCGGTAGATTGACAAGACACGGCGTGCCGGGCGTCCAATCGAGCTTCAAACTTCCGCCCTTGGCCGATTTGATGCGCCCCGTCTTGACATACAGCCATTTGCCGCACTCCGCGTCGAACCGGTAGACGTCGATTCCACTGACGCCCGTGGACGGCATATGATCCATCGCCAGCCGTTCACTGTACGGAACCCATTTGAACACAAGTTTACTGGAATCGGTCGTGAACCGGAACTGCATACCCGCCGTATGGTGTTTCATCGAGCGGACGCCGCCATTGACATTCGTCGTCACGTTCGCGGGCAGACGGTCGTAATAACATTCCGTGTCGTCGAACGCCCGCCCTTCGATTGGAAGCAGCTTTCCGTCAATCCATTTAAGTCCGTTCGTCACGACTTCAGCAATCGCCATATTCCGGTCGAACGTCTCGATATTCGCACTCTTCTCCTCTTCCACCTGACTGTTCTCGCCGGCACGGATCTCGTACATCCGGTCGCCCATCTCGCGCACCGCCTCGACCGTTTCCCAGTACGGCGTGTCGCAGACATCCGTCCATCCGACCTGCATGTTCTCGCCGTCGAAACGCCCAGACGTCGCCTGATCGGAGAACTGATGCCAGTGGACGCCGACGATCTGCGGATGTTCGAGCGAGGTGCGCACGTACTTCCTGTACGTTTCGGCGCGGTGGTTCTGGTCGCGCAGGAGGATCAGCCCCGGACAGAACGGGCCGCGGTCGAGCGCCCCGAAATGGAACTCTCCGATCAGAACCGGCGCGTCCACGCCGTCCGGCAGCTTGAACTCGCTCATCTCTGTGCGATAGACGTTGTAGCTGATGACGTCGCAGTATTTCGCCGCCGCCTTGACCGTGAACGCCGGAGCGCCGCCCGCCCAGCGGCAGCCAAGGTAGAGCTTGCCGGGATTCGCCTTCTTCAGTTCCTCGCGGATGGTCCTGAAGTAGTTCTCGGCAATCTCCGACGAGAACGCCTCCAGATCGTCCATCGCCCCTTTCTGCGACTTAGGCTCCGCCGTCGAGGCCAGAAACGCATCCCAGTCGGCATAGTCCATGCCCCACGCGGCGTTGAGGTTTTCGACCGTACCGTACTTCGCCTTCAGTCTGTCGCGGAAAACCTCCTTGCAAGGCTGATTGGAGGGCGACTTCAACGTGGACAGGCCGAACGAATGCGGCTTGCCCCACTTGTGCTCGTTGTCCACAAAGAATCCCATGCACCAGGGGTCGGCGATTTCCGCCTTGTACACCTCCGTCATGCGGTGAGCCTCGGCGCGGAATGACGGGTCGAACGGATCGGGGAACTCCCACCATCCGCCCTTGTGTCCGGCGATTGGACGCGAATGGATTTCAAACCTCTCCGTGTACGGTGTGCGGTCCATTAGGCAGATGCGCTTGTCAGAGCCGTTTGCAATCGTGTTGCATCCCCAGCTGCGGAGACGGCGGTGCGCCAGATCCGCCCATGTCTCAAACCACTTTTCACCGTATTTGCGTCTCAGGTTGGCAGCAGAGAAGTCATAAACCTTATCGATGCCGCGTTTCCCATAATATGGCCAGAGCAAAACATCGCTCGACTCGTAAAACGCGCCAAACACGGGATCGTCCCTCGCCGGCAGCTCTGCGAACCAGTGCGACCTGTCGCTCTTTGGCACGGCAAGCGGCGTCGTGGCGCTCGAAGGAGACACGCGCACTGGGCCGTGGCTCCACCAGAGGTGCCCGTCGGGATCGACAATCCACCACTTTCCGTTCCATTTTGTCGTGGAGAACCCGCCCGTCTTCTCAAGCTGGGGGCCGTCCGCCCAGCCGCCCCACCTGTCCCAGCCCTTCGGCCCCGGATGCACCGCGAGGTCTTTCTCCTCCTTCTCGCGCTGGACGGCGAAATCGGCGTCGGAATGCACCTTGTCCGGCCAATCCTTGTGCAGGAACTGCCCGTACCTGTCGATGAACGGGAAGAACTCTTCGACGGAAAGCTTCGTCCACGCCTGCCCTTCGCCCGTCGGTCCGCTCTTCGGCGGAATCTTGCGCGAAACAAACGCCTCGTATGGCACGCCCGCCGCATACGGCAGTGCCCATGTGCGAAGCGGCTTGAGAGACTCGGATATCTCGTCAAGATGCGATTCCCCGGACTTCTTTTCTTCCGCCGCAAGGACAGGTGGGGCAAGTTCAATCACCTGCCCGTCGGCGACAAGCCTCTTGCGCAATGTCGCATACGGTACATCCTGAACGGACGAACCGCCTGCCGCCGCCAACGCAGCGGCTGTGCCGGCCGCCTGTCCCAGCGCAAAAAAGACCGGCTCCATCCTGATCGAGCCAAACGCGATATGCGAAGCCGACAGACAGACCGGCACGAGCAGATTGGCGCACTCCTCGCGCTTGGGGACGATTGCGCCGTAGTCGATGGAATAGGGCGGATAGCGCTTCCCGTTCTCGTCCTTGCCGACCTCGACATCGCCCTCGTTATGCACGAAGCCGTCCGCGCCGACATATCGGCGCACATGGTGCGAATCCATCGCATACGCACCCATCGCAACCGGATGCGGCGCGACGGCCTTGCCGCGGCAGTTGTGCTCGGTCATGACATATTCGCC
>DFLH01000052.1 GCA_002373695.1 Verrucomicrobia bacterium UBA3624 | reverse complement strand
TGTGCTCGGTCATGACATATTCGCCTATCATCCGCCGCGCTTCCCGCACATAAAGCTGTTTCTGCCATCCATCGCCGAATCCGTCCAGAAATTCATCCTTGCACGTACCCCAGCGCGACACTTCGTTCCGTATGTTCTCGGGAACTCTCGGATGGTTGGCGAGCGTCCACATCAACCCTTTTTGATACTTGAGATGTGCAGCGAGGATCTTCGCCCGCTCTTCATACGTCGCCTCCGCCCAGCGCCAGCTCTGACCGATGTAGTCCATCGAGAAGCCACGCTTGTTGTTCGTGTCCGTCTTGCGGTTCGGCATTTTCGAGTTGATCCACGGCGGCGCGAGTTTTTTGGCTTTCCCAGGCGGCACGGCCTCATAGTGGCGAAACATCAACTCGTAGTCGCGTTCATCGTAACCTTCAGGCTTGGCAAAGGGTATGCGGTTTTCTGGTTTGTCCGTCAGGCATAGGCGGAAGCAGTACGCCTGGACGCGGGCGTCTCCGTCGCCAGGCTTCAGATTCGGATCATACGGTTCGATGCCTGTCAGAAGCCCGCTTTTCGGATCGCCCGGCACGACATACGGATCCACGCCCGGACTCAACTGGTGGTGAACGGCCATGTCGGGCTGGTTGCCGTTCAGGGTTTCGCCATAGACTGAATTCGACTCGCGCCCGACATGATACTTGACCCCTGCCGCCGCCATAAGGTCACCCTCGTATGTCGCATCGACGAACACCTTGCCACGATATATGTTACCAGAGAGCGTCTTCATGGAGACGATGCGCCCGTCTTTCTTTTCCACGCCGTCCACCCGGTCCAGCCATTCGCCACGCCTGATGTCGAGCGCGTCGCGCTTCTCCCATCCTTCGAGAATCGACAGCGCGGCGGACGGCTCGAATCTCCACTTGTCGGTCTGCTCGCCGTAATACTTTCCGACGGCCTTGTAAAACTCGAGCGCGATTCCGCCAAACGCATTTTTGTTGCCAATGTCGGTCTGGCCGAGGCCGCCGGTCGTGAGCCCGCCGATGCGCGTTTCAGGAGAGACGACGACCGCGCTCGCGCCCATCCGCTTCGCCTGCACCGCCGCCGAAATCGCGGCAGGGCTGGAGCCGTAGATCACCACATCGGCATGAACCACTCCGTCCGATGCGCCAAATGCCGAAGCGGCAAGGACGGCCAGCCCGGCTGCAATCAAGTGTCGGTTCATTCGTGTTCCTCCTATTTCAAAGGTGCGCAGTTGACGTGTTCGGCGCAATATCATAGACGCGAACGTCGTCCGCGCCGTAGTCGAAAACGCGCGACCAGTTTTCCACTCCGTCGTGCCGCGCCCATATCTCAATAGTCGCGGCCGTGGTGTCGAGCATGTTCGTCCCGAGATCGACATAGCCCGTGCCATGTGTGCAGTCCCCATAGCCCATGTGAACCCTGCCGCCGTAGAGCGATACGCGTTCACCAACGTTCACGGCATCCGCATCGCCGACCGAATCGGCCCAGTCGCCGTTGAAGCTCCAGCGGTGCGCCAGCTCCGCCGCGCAGAGCGGCAGGAACGCAAATGCCATAAGAGCAAGTGCCGAGCAAGTAAACAGCCTACCAACCTTCTTCATGTTCGAGAATATCCTTTCATACCTTGAAATCCGTGATAATCGGTCTGCCTGAAGTACCAAGCGAGGTAAGCGGGCGGACGGCTACAGTCAACGTCTTGCCGGGCGGCAGTTCGTCCTTGGCGATTTCGAGCGTCGTCACACCGCCGTTCGTCTCGTGGCCGATGCCCATGTTGCACCCAGCGGCATAGACCGCCTTCAATGTGCCGACAAAATCCTTCGCGCAAATATCTCTTACGGCATAAACCTGAAACGCCAAACGCGGCGCGGCATAAGAGGATAAGGAGAATAGAAATGACAATACAACAAGCCCCATCCAACGGATACCTTGTTCTATTGCAAATACCATTTCTCTTTTTCCCTTCTTCTGCTAACCGCTATCTGCTAACTGCTAACCACTAACTGCTAACCGCTAACCCCTAACTCATCTCTCAATCTCCTTCAGGAGCTTGCGCAGTTCGCCAGCCTTCCATCCATTTTGCGGTATCGGTCTCGCCACCGTCCACTGTAGCGTTGAGGACCGTTCTGATAAGCGCTGGATCTGCATAATAGCGCCTGATCGACACGGGTAGAGGATTCCCGCCGTGCGCAGTCACAAGAACTTCACACTTGGCAGGAGAGATCGGTTCCGACAGCAGACGTATGCGGCGACGGCCGATCGGCTTGCCTGCAAGGATCGTCTTCCCGTCGGCAAGGACTTTCCAGCCATCAACCTGCTCGCCGTTCGAGAGATCTTCCCGCAATTCGACGACGTTGAATTTTTCGCCGTCTGCCGTGACCTCACGGGCAAACAGATCTTCACGCATCTTCTTGAATTTGACAAGTTCCTGCGCATCCTCATCGCAGATCCGTCCGCTCTTGTCGATCGAAAGGCCAAGGTCCATCATTCCGCCGTTGCCGATGATGTTCACATAGCGCTGGAGAAGCCATGCGGCGTTTTTCGTCATGCCGCGCTCGCGATCATGCCAGACCCAGCCCTTGCGCAGCGGGAAGTCCGCCTCGCAGACTCGGAAGTAAGCGCCGTCCGAGGAACCGACGTTTCTCAGGCGGTGGTATGCTGGATTCAGATACTTTTTGTTCTCCATTCCTCCGCAAGAGATGATTGTCGCTCGCGACCAGTCAGAAAGGATACCCCGCTCGTTGCCGGGATAGCGGAAGTCGGAATCGTCATCCGCCGCAAAGATGCAGCATTTAGGCTGGAGCTCGCGCACGAAGCGGAAGACTTCGCCATAGCGGTAGTAGTCCTTGCCGATGGTTCTCTTTTCCTTTGCGCCGCCATACCAGCCGTTGCCTCCGTTCGCGCCGTCGAACCACATCTCAAATATTTCTCCGTAGCTTCCGCTGAGGAGCTCCTTTATCTGGGCATGAAACTTCTCAACATACTTGTCGGTGCCGTAGTCGGCATCGTGCCGATCCCACGGCGAGATGTAAACGCCAAACTTCAGCCCTGCGCGGCGACAGGCGTCCTCTATTTCTTTGACGTAATTCCCTTTGCCGTCCCTGAACGGCGACTTGGATATGTTGTAGTCCGTCGTCTTGGTCGGCCACAGGCAGAAGCCGTCGTGGTGCTTCGCCACAAGGACGATTCCGCCGATGCCGCCCGCCTTCGCCGCACCGACGATCTGGTCGGCGTCGAACGCTGACGGATTCACGATGGCAGGGTCTTCGTCGCCATACCCCCATTCCCTGTCGGTATAGGTGGTCGGCCCCCAATGCACGATGCTGATGATCTCCGGTCCGTCCTTGAGACGCTCCATGAGCGCCGGGCGCGGCACTGGCCGCGGCTCTTTTGTTTTATTGCGCGAATGAATCTTCATTATCGTCACCGGCCCGATGAGGCCGGACGGCATCAGGCCAATGTCCTTTTCGCCAGAGGCGAAGTAGTTCCAGGTCGCAAAGCACTTGCGCCCCTTCGACGGACGAGACGCAATGCCAGACTTAAACCAGTCTGGATAGGCGAGCATCATATCGCCGCCGGGGCAAGGTGCTTTGGAAAACGCAACATCCGGCGGCTCGAGCTCATCGCCGATGAGACGGTTGCGCCACGTGTTCGTTACGTCGATTTCGATTTTATTGGCGGCAGGTTTCAGGACACCTTCGGGAATCCTGATGCGCCACGGTGCACACCACATAATTCCGAGGTCGCATCCGTTCAAACGCACACGCGCCGTCGCGCAGCGGATGGTGCCGAGATCAAGTTCGACTGAATGATTCTTCTCACTCGACGATGCCGAGACCGGGCAATCAAAGGTCGCCCGATATGTCTTCGTGCCGGAGAAATGGCGCACTTGCGGATCATCGCTTTTAGTCCAGTCGCCAAGTGCCGGCGACCAGTTTTTGATTTGAAGCGCGGGAATCTTTTCCTCTACCCTCTGCAACTCCTCCTTCCGACCTTTGAGTGAAACATGCTCCTCCCAAAACCCGCTCTGGTACGAAGCGAGCGCAGCCGGGGGTGTGCCTATCTTACCCGTCACTGGGTCAAACCACCTGCCGCCGCTTGGCAGCGCGAGGGGCTTTTCTTCGTTCGCTTTGTTGACAAGGAAATAGACGGTCCGCTCGCCATCGGTACGGGCGATTTGGCCGAACGGCACTTTTAACCGCGCATTGGACGGCTTTCCCCATTGAAGCAGCGCCTGAGATCGCGCAACATAGTCGAACCACGCCTTGCCGCTTTCCGCCCATGTCTGGTTACGCCCGAAGTGCGTTCCCCAGCGTCCCATCGTGACGCCCGGCTTGATATCGTCTCCCCACGGCTGATGGGCGACAGAATGAAGCACAAAACGGTTTACGCCTTGAAGCCACACCTGATCACCGCAGATTTTCAGCGAAGCGGGGGTCTCGATCCAGCGGGAACAACTGGTGAAAGCCTCCGCTTCGACTATGTTGTGACACTTGCCCTTTGGATCCGTATAGGTGTTGAAGCGATAACCCCTGGCGCTGACGCGCGGCTGCCTGCCTGGACGATACCAGAACTCGGTCATGATGCGGTCAATGTACGGCGCGACCTCGGGGATGACCCACGGGCCGTGATAAGGTTCGCAGTTGAACTGAAGCCCCTCGGCAGCGAGGCGCTCGTGCATGATCTTAAAGAGGACGTCGCGATAGAGATCTTTAATCGTACGATCGAAATCGGAACGGAACTTTTTGCATTCCGCTTCGGTGTAGAGATTTGTATAACCGCCGATAATCGGAAGGAAATCGAGGCAGTCGTAACCGCGCCGGGCGAGAAACTCCTCGCGCATCTTCGGAGTCCAACTGGGCTTGCCCGCTTCGTAGCTGTCCAGAAGGACATGTTGAAGCCCCGCCGCCGGAAGATCGTCGCCGAGGTGTTTCTTCCACTCGGCAATCACATGATCGAAATGGAACGCAACCGCTTCCGGGTTCATCTTGTCACATTCAAGACCGAACGAATCCCAATCTGCGGGCTGTACGTATGAGCCGCTTGGGATGTGCCCTACCTCAATACCGCGCACAACGGCTATAGGCTGGTAGTCCGTCCGCCGGGCAGAACAGTCCGGCCTGCCGAACACACCCTTCTCTTCGTCATAGACCGGCGACGGCGCTTCCGCCCGAAGCGAAATGTCCTTTGCCGGATTCTTCACGCCGAAAACGAGCTTGCGCATCGCAAGACGCGGAGTAATCCACTTTCCGCCCGTCGAAGTGTAGCCCGGGCAGTTGTGGAGGCCGATATCGATGCCGCGCTTCTTGCCTTCGGCGCAGGCAAACTTTACGAGCCGCCACCACTCGTCGTCGTAGGGGTGCAGTCCCCCGGTCGGGACGTTCGCGATGCGCTTCGCCCACGGCACCGTCGCGTCCGCCATGCCGAAGATTGTCGCGCTCGAGATGCCCATTCGCACGAACCAGTCGAGGTCTTTCTCTATCCCCTCCTTCGAGACCTGTCCGCCCATCCAGTGCCACCAAACGCCGGTCTGCGCCTCCTTCGGAGGGCTGAGAAACACCTCCTGGGGTGTCACGCCCGCAAACGAAGGCATATACATTACACCTACTGTCGCCAATAGCAATAAAGCGCGTAGCAACCCATAATAGAACGTATTCGTAATAGACATAGATTCCTTTCTTTTAAAATATCACCGCCCAGAGCGATATGACTGCGGTGGCTCCGCTGCAAAGACGGCAGCCCCTAATCGCACGAATTCTCTTCGCCTCATCATCCCTTAAGCACCCTGATGAAATCCTTCATTGAACCGCGACGGCACGGCGCTCCCAACTGCTTTGCCTTGTCGAGAAACTTCTCTATAAACATACCGCCGTGCGTAGGATCCGGCTCCTTTTCTCCCGCCTTTGGCGATTTGCGTCCCGCACAAATGACTACCGGCATCTTAGCCACATCGGATTTCACGAGAAGCGCGATTGGCGAAAACTTTTCAATCCACGGCAGACAGTCATCACGATGGGCTTTCCAGACGGCAAAACTGCGATACCCGAAAAGTTGATGCCCGTATCTGGAATTTGGTATCCAGGACTGCATTTCAACAGGATCCATCGATGTCTGCGGACGGTGCGCGAAAACGGCGCGGATACCGAACGCATTGTCATCTGTAAGAGCCGCGCACAATGACGAATGCGCTCCCGCGCTTCCGCCAGACAATCCAATCCTGTTGATATCGATATTCCATTCTTTAGCCTTAGACTTGACAAGGCGTATCGCCGCAAACACATCGTCGATACAACCCTTTACCGGCGGCTTCACATCTCCGACCTCAGAGAGATAGCGGTATTCGACAGAGATGACGGCAAGGCCCGCCGCCTTGTATCTGGGATAAGCGGCGGCAAATCCGCTGTCTTTGCGCCCCCCGATACGGAATCCACCGCCATGGATGTAGATGACGGCAGGCACGGGAGACTTGGCCCCTTGCGGCAAATACACATCAAGACATTGCTTCGCATGAGATCCGTATGATACCGAATCAAATGTCGCAGCCGGAAGCGGCGCAGATTTTTTTGAGCCGCCCTTTCGCTGCGATTCGGCGGATACAGGCATTGCCGCTGCGGTAAACACAAAAGCCGCCGCCAAACAGATACGCGGGACGATTCCGCTGACCTTCTCTCCAAAGTCTCCTCTCATTGCCGTAAACATCCTTTCTTATTCAAACCGCACATTGCCCTCCAACAAAATTGGACTGTGCGAAAATGTACACACTTAATCCACTATATCATAGACGCGGACGTAATCGACAAGAAATTCATCGCCGAGCGCAGATTCAAGCTCCGGCACGCCTTTGCCCGTCATGCGGTTGTTGCGGAACCACTTCGCCTCGGTCGTGAGAAGAATGAACTCCTCCGTCTCCGAGACCGCTTCGCCCTTGCCGCGCCCAACTTTCGGACCGCGACGGCGGCCGTCGATGTAGATGGTGTAGCCGTCCGGCTCCCATAGAAGTCCGAAGACGTGATACTGCGTCTTGTCTAAAGCGAGCATCGCGGCGGCGTTCTTTTTCACGCGGGGCGACCTGTAGCAGACATGGTCTGGACCATAGCCATGCATGTGAAAGCAGTGCGGAATGACAAGTCCGGGATCGAACGACTCCATGATGTCGTGCTCGACTCCCGCCCTGCGAGGATCGAGCGAGCAGCCGATCATCGGAGCCTGCATCCAGAACGCGGACCACCAGCCCGCTTTCTGCTGAAGGCGGCAGCGGCACTCGTAGTAGCCGTAGCGGTGCTGGAACTTCGACTTCTCGCGCTTGGGAAGCGGCCAGAAGTTATTCGGATTCTCCGCAGCCGGAACATCCCATACTATTTCGCCAGTCTGTAGTTGAGGCGAGACGAACTGTCCGTCGTCGCGCTTGACTAGCTTCATCTTGAGAAGTCCGTCCTTCACCTCCACGGCGTTGTCTTCCGGCGTCGCGAACCAGTGTGCACTGCGCCCCCAGAAGTTGGTGCGGTAGCCCCACTTCGACTCATCCAGACTCTCGCCGTCGAACTCGTCGTTCCAGACAAGCGCGAATTTTCTTCCCTTCGGCAGAAGAGACGCCTCGCGCCCCTCCACCGCCGTGACGCTTTCGCACTCCACGGGGAACATTTCCAGCGTCTGCGCTTTCCCTCGCGGCCTGCCGCCGTCGTCTGAAGTCGAAAACGCCGCGTCTTTGCCAGCCGCGCCGGAAGCGCAAAGTGCGCAGAATTCAAATGCGGCGGCCGTGCAGACCGCAGCCCATTTTGATGTTGTCATATTCGTTTTCATTTTCATTTCAAAGGTGCGCAGTTGACATGTTCGCGGATGAGGCGGCGGCGATGCTCCGCCGCGCGCGCGGAGAACTCCACGAAGTCGCGCTTGGACGGATCAGGGTTCGTCCACAGGATTTCGGCGAGCGCAAGGCCGCGCGGCCACATCTTCCATTCAAGATCGTAAAGGTTCAGCGTCTTCTCCGTCCAGTTGCAGCATTGTCCGCCGACGATGTTTGCACGGCTCTCCGCCGCCACGCCCTCGAACGGATCGAACCAATAGACCTCCTCCAGGGGAAGCCAGCGACCATCGGGGAGGAAATAGTTGAATGGATCGTCTTTCAGCTGCTGCGTGTAGTCGAAGTAGCAATGCCAGTTCGGGCACGACACAACCTGGTAGCCCATGTTCGCCGACCTCGCAGCAGCCGCATTGTGGTAGCCCATGACAAGCACGTTTTTTTCCGGAAGGAGCGACGACTTTGCGCCGTCTTTGTTCTCGCTTTCGCCATTGGCATCCGCCTTGCCGCGCCCGACAACAATCTCCTCCCATCCTATGGCGCGGCGTCCCTTGGCTTCAAGATAGGCCGCAAGATGCCGCGTCAGCCACGGCTGGATGTCCTCTGCGTCTTTCAGTCCCTCGCGCTCCACGAAAGCCCGGCAACGGGGGCATTTCGCCCAGAACTTGCGAGGGCATTCATCGCCTCCAATGTGGATGTCGTGCGAGGGGAAAAGTTCGCATACGTAGTCAAGCACCTTCTCGGCGAATGCGACGGCGTTCGTGTTGCCCACGCACATGACTTTCCCGCCTCCCTTGCAGGCAAGGTCGGGATAGGCGCGGCAGGCCGCCGCGAAATGCCCGGGGAAGTCGATTTCGGGAACGACTGTTATATGCCGCCTCGCTGCGTATTCCAGAATCTCCTTGACGTCGTTCGCCGTATAGTGGAACGGCCCGACCTTTTCGCCGAAACTCCTTCCCAGGCCTTGTCGAATGAGATTCGGATAGCCCGGGACGTCAAGAACCCACGCCTGAGAGTCCGTAAGATGCCAGTGAAACACATTCAGCTTGTACCAGGACATCTCATCCAGGATGCGCTTTACCGCCGTCTTGCCGAAGAAGTGCCGCGCCTCGTCGAGATGGACGCCGCGCCAGCGGAACGCGGGTGCGTCCTTTATCTCCACGCACGGCAGCGCTCCGTCCGTCGCCCCCTCGCGCAACTGCTTCAGCGTCATTCTCGCATAGAAGAGTCCAGCGTCGTCCGAATACCGAATCGTTACGCCGTCAGGCGTGATTGACAGCTCATACCCCTCCGGCGGAATCGTTGCAGCGATCTCCGTCCTCGGCCCGTCAATTGCACGGCATTCGCCGTCCGACACCTTCACTTCGCGTGGCATCGGGACGAGGCACTGTTGAGCAGAAAGCGGCAGCGCCGCGCCCGATGCAACCATCATCGCAAAAAGCAGCTTCTTCATTCTCCCGAATCTCCCCCGTTTCTAAGTTTGTCGAAATATTTCTCTATTTCGGCAGAGTTGCATGTCTCGTTCAACCTAAAAACCGCAGTTGAAAATGGGGCATGAGGGGTATTTTAACGCAGAGTGGCTAGAATCCGTCACTGAAACACGATGATGAGTCCCTTGGCGTGCTCTGGAGAGAGAAACTCCTTGACGCCCAACGCCCGCTTCGTGATCCGCACCTCGTCGATGAAACCATTGAATTTGGCATTAGTACCAGTCAACGGACTGCCGCCAATCTCAATTGGCCTCGTTGCGACAGATGTGACGGATACGGCACTCGCCTTTGTCGAGGTTTGAATCAGTTCCCAGTCCCGGTAGTAACTCAACGATCTAGAATCTTTGTCGTACACAACGGCAATATGATGCCATGCGCCATTCTTGATTGTTCCTGTCTTATCGGTAATCGCATCAGGTCCGTTGATCAACGTGAAATTTATCTGATCGTTAGGTTGCAATCCCCCTATCCAAATCTGATTGCCGTTAATATTGTTGTCAAGGCGCCTTTTGAACAAATGCGTATAAGAATCGAATGTTGATGTCTTCACAAACATTTCGACGGTGAACGACGACTCAGCAAAAACGTCCTCGGAAGGAAGCCATTCAACGCACGGTTCACCGTTTGAATTGCCGGTGCGGTTCCACGAAAGAAGGTTGTCACTCGCGATGGACGCTCTCCGGGATGAGTAGAGTTTGTTGGTATAAACATCCGGCGAAAATTTCGTATAGCCTACAACGCCCGTGCTGTTCGTCGCTGAAAGATGAACGGCTGAACCTGTCGCAGCCTGGTTAAAGAAGACATTGTTGGTGGAGATGCCGTCAACAGCCTCGAAATTTATATGGAGAAGGACGTCGTTTGCCTCGTCCGCAGCCTTTTCCGTGCGCGTGAAGTGCAGAAACTTGTCGCTCGCCAGCGCCTCGTCCGAAATCCTGAAATACGCCATCGAACCATAATACGAATACACCGCGTGCGTCGTCCCGCCGATGAACAGATCGCCGTCGTCCTTGTATTGGACGTTTCGCGACAGCGTTCCGCTCCCCGCCAATGCATAATCGACATACATCTTCATCGCCGTGCCGTCAACCGTCATCGCGAAATGATGCCACCGCCCGTCGTATATCTGCGGCAACGCGATAGACTTGAATGTTTTGCGCCCCGTCTGCGCACCGCTCTCGTCCACCCAGCCGAACGTTGCGAAAATCTGCTTGGTGTTGTTGATCCCTATCGACCAGCTCTCCGTTCCAGTGCTTCCGTTTGCAACATTCCTCATCGGCATCGCCGCAAGATACTGCCAAAGCCCGGACGAAGTCTCCTCCGAACGGAAGAAAAATTCTATTGTGAAAGACGTCGTCTTGATTGCATCCGGATCCTCGACGCGCAGCACCCCCTGCCACCAGCAATATTTGCCGCTGCTGTTCCAGTTTCCGCTCAAGTGCCGCGCCGTGAAATCCAATCCCGTCGCCGCCGCACGGTTCGCCCCCGCCGCCGGATCGTACACGCCGTATGCCTGCGGGAACGCATTCGTTCCAATCGGATAGCAGACTACGGGCGTGACCGATGGGTCGGTGTCGTTCACCGTCCCGTAGTAGCTTCGCACATAAGCCGCTTCGGCGTCCATCACGCCGGGATTGGCGAGGTTCTGGATCACTTCGTCTTTCTGCATCCTCACGCCATTTTCACCAGCAAGCGGCCAATAGGCGACGGTCGAAGCTTTCGCCTCAATCGAGAGAATCGCGACAACCGCACCACCAATCATCATCAGCTTTTTCATGTTATTTGGACCTTTCTTATTTTCATGCCTGACGCACAATATTATACCACATTCCAGCCCCCCCAAGCTATTCGTTAGGACAAGTAAAACATATCCTATCGGACACAACGACCCATCCGCCTATCACCTCGCCACAAGCATCTGCGCCTCCGATGCATGACGAGATGTCATCACACACTACGTGCGAGGCGGATGCCAGACGAGAGACCGACGAGGGACCAGAAGGCGCCGGCGAAGCCGACAAGCTGGATCTGGAGCGGAAGAGGAAAGACGTATACTGCGAACTGCACCGGAATCCAGACGGAGAAATCGGCGAGAAGAATCGGAAGGTAGATCTGACGCAGGTAGCTGCGCGGCCATTCCGCGCGGCACCGCGCGAGGGAGAAGTCTCGTCCCTCCCAGAAGAAGAACACGGAGTTGAACGGAACGCACAGGAGCGCGGACCACACGCACTTGTCGACGAGCACCTTTACTGCGAGCGTCGCAATGTCGTGCCCCGAGCCGAACATCTGCGTCTGTAGCGTGAAGAACGCATTGCTCGCAACGCCCCACGCCCCCATCCACGCGCAGTTGGCGAGCACCGTAAGCAGAGGACGCGGCGGTCGTATCGATCGAACCGAAAGCAGAAAGACGCCGGGAAGAAGTCCGCAGAAGGCGATTCTGTTCGCGACCGCCGCCTTCCATCCGCCGCCGTGCTGGAAATCGAAGACGGGCTGCAGCGCCGCCTTTACGCACGGCACGTATGTGTAGCCCGCAACCAACGCCGCCGCCAGCAGCCACAGGACGACCATCGGCAGCCAGTTCGTCTTTATTGACTCCCAGCCAACCCGCCATGGAATTGTTCTGCCACTTTGTATTTTCATCAACGCAGATAGGTCCTCCCGGCAGTTAGTCAAGTCCGAACAATTCTGAAGCGGGAATGATCGCCGCGAAATATCCGTCTTCCTCAACCATCGGAGAAAGGTTGCCGTCATAGACAAGAACCGGCCTTACGGACGTTTTGCCCGAATAACCAAGTCGGTCAATCTTTTCTTCGACTTCGTCAATTATCTCCGTTCCTATATTCGCCTTCCGCTTTATCTCGACGACATACATTGACCGCCGCGTCTGTATAAGGCAGTCTATCTGGCAACCGCGATCCT
>DFLH01000054.1 GCA_002373695.1 Verrucomicrobia bacterium UBA3624 | reverse complement strand
AGGCGCGCGACGCGGGGCTGCGGATCGTCGGCGAAAACAAGGTGCAGGAGGCGGCGTGGAAGAAGGCGGCCGCCGTCGGCGGGATGGACTGGCATTTGATCGGCCATCTGCAGTCGAACAAGGTGCGCCCGGCGCTGGAGATCTTCGACTTCATCCACTCCGTCGATTCCGTCAAGCTGGCCGACCGCATCAACCTGATCGCCGACGCGATCGGCGCGCAGCCGCACATCCTCCTCGAGGTCAACGTGTCGGGCGAGAAGTCGAAGAACGGCATGAAGCCCGAGGACGTGACGCCGACGGTCGAACACATCTGCCGCGACTGCCCGCGCGTGACGGTGGAGGGTCTGATGACGATGGCGCCGTTCAGCGAGAACCCCGAGGACGCGCGGCCGTACTTCCGGCGGCTGCGCGAGGTGCGCGACGCGACGGAGGCGGCGCTCGGCGTGAAGCTGCCGCGCCTGTCGATGGGCATGAGCGGCGACTACGAGGTGGCCGTGGAGGAGGGCGCGACGTGGGTGCGGCTCGGGACGGTGCTGTTCGGCGAGCGGCCGAAGGTGAAGGCCGTGCGCGCGGCCGTCGGCGAGACGGACGACGCGGGCGGCGCGACGGGCGGGCTCGATTCGTATTCGGGCGCGGGGCCGACGGTGCGCATCCTGGACTAGCGGAGGGGCAAAGATGAATGCGTGCTTTTTCGATCTCGATGGAACGCTCGCCGATACGCGCGCCGACCTGGCGGCGACCGTCAACCATACGCGGCGCGATCTGGGGCTCGCGGATCTGCCGCAGGCGGACGTGCTCGTTCACGTGGGGCAGGGCGCGAAATATCTGCTCGCGCACGCGATCCCGGAGCGGGCGGGCGAGGTGGAGAAGCTGTGGGAGATTTTCCGGTCGCACTACGCGGAGCACGCGCTCGAATCGGTGACGCTGTATCCGACCGTGCGCGAGACGCTGGCGGAGCTGCACGCGCGCGGGTGGCGGCTCGGCGTCAACACCGCCAAGCCGCGGTTCGCGACGATGGCGATCCTGGAGCATTTCGGGCTGACGCGCTACTTCGGCAACGCGGTGGTGGCGGGCGGCGACTGCGCGGAGATGAAGCCGAGCGCGCTGCCGCTGAGGGAATGCGCGGCGCGGATGGGCGCTCACCGGCTGTCGGCGCACGACTGGATGGTCGGCGACAACTGGACGGACATGGCGTGCGCGGCGAACGCGGGCGTCAAGGGGGCGTTCTGCACGTTCGGGTTCGGCCGGGCGGGCGATACGCGCGCGACGATCCGCATCAACCGGATGAACGAGCTGCTGCGCTTCCTGAAGGCCGAAGACTGAGCCGCACCGCCGCCCTTGACATCACTCAGAAAAATAAGATAAACTATGCGCATTAAATGTTGATGCGCCATGCACCGGCATTTTTCGAGATGGGCCCGACGGGGCGGATATGAGGTATTCGGCTGCATACCCCACGGGGCGTGAGCATGTGCAGATGTCACGCCGCTTTTTTTTGAGCTTTGATGTTCGCTAACCGTCAAATATTTCTGAACATTGTTAAAGGGACGCGACCGGCGGCCGAGAGCCGCCGGAATGGCAAGGCTCTCAAAATCGCACGCGATGATGTTGCGGGCTGCATGCGTGCGGATATCCAGGGGGCCGGCGTCTATTTCCTTTTCTGTGGCAACGGCGAGGATGGCGATGAGGGCGTCTACGTCGGCGAGGCCGAGAACGTGCGCGATCGCCTGCTCCAGCACATCCGCGATGCGAAGACGGGGAAGGAGACCTACTTCTGGAACACGGCGGTCTGCTTCCTGGGGCGCGACCTGAACAAGGCGCTGATCCGCTATCTGGAGCATCGGTTCGTGGGGATCATGAAGGCGTGCGACCGTGCCCGGCCGCTGACCAAGAAGACCTACGGCAAGACCGTCATGAAGGAATGGCAGTGCGCGGCGATGGAGGAGTTCATCGAGAATGCGTGCGTGCTGATGGGCGTGCTCGGCTATCGCGTGCTGCTGCCGAAGCCGCAGGCGGGCGAGCCGACGGATTGTTTCGGTTGCAAGGCGTCGGGCGCCGACGCGAAGGGGTTCCTGACGAAGACGGGGTTCATGGTGCTCAAGGGTTCGCGCACCACGGAGGCGACGGTGCCGTCGTTTGCGCGGGTCGGCGGGCGATACTTCCGCCTGCGCGGCGAGCTGGAGGCGAACGGGACGATCCGGCGGCACGTCTTCACGCGCGACTACGAGTTTGCCTCGCCGTCCGCCGCGTCGTCGGTTGTCTGCGGGCGCATGTCCAACGGCCTTACCGACTGGAAGGACGCGCAGGGCCACGCCCTCCGCGAGCGGCTGAGCTGAGCGGCGGCATCGTGCAATGAAAGTGTCCTCTTCGTATGTCAGCAAAGTCCTGAACCGCGACATCCATCTCTCCTTCGGCACAGCGTCCAAGCTCGCCGCCGCGCTCGGGCTCGATTTCCAGCCGGTTCTTCGTCCGCCCTCGCCCCGAGCGCGAACCGAACTACGGAATGCATAACGTCTGACAACAAGAAGATGGTTATTATAGAAACGGCAACAAATGGGGTTGATTCATTGGGAGGGCCGCGCTCCGTCGCGGCCACATATGACGGACGGGACAGAGCCCGTCCCTCCCTGATGCAAATCAAACCCTTTAATTGCCGGAGCAATAAACGACTGAATTCCGGCATATCTTCGACGACAGAGAGAGTTGGAGAAATGATTGGTTGTTGATTGTTGATGGTCGCTGTAAAATTTCTATGCAAATTTACGAAAGAGATAGAAATTCGTCATTGCCTACATAGACGTAATGTGATACAATATGCACATGAATAGTGTTAAAAGAGCATTTACCTGTGGCAATGAAAGTTTTTTCCTGTTTGGTCCTCGTGGAACAGGAAAGACGACATGGCTTAAAGAAAATCTGCCGGGCGCTTACGTTGTAGATTTGCTCAATAGAAGTTTTATTATTTCGATGCGGGCGTGTTCAGGAAGCTTCGCCCTGTTGGACGGCTTGATTCGGAGTCCGACATCAGCGGGCAGGCGCTGGAGGGCTTGGTGTATCAGCACCTTTGCGCGTACTGCGACTACTTTGGGTATGAAAACGCTTTGAGCTACTGGCGGACATCGAACGGAGCGGAGGTCGATTTTGTCGTCTATACGCCAGCCGATTTTACGGCAATAGAAGTCAAGCATTCGGACAGAGTAACCCGTTCCGATCTGGAGGGGCTGAAACTTTTTGGCATGGATTATCCCGAGGCCACACGTATACTGCTGTATCGCGGTGAAGAGCAGATTATGGTGGATGGTGTTCTTGTCGTTCCGGTCGAGCGCTATCTGAGAGAACTTGTTCCCGGCAACCGGTTGCCTGAAAGTGTCTGGATATCGCATGCTCTGTAATTCAGTCTTGAAATGCACGAAGACTTTTAGAACATGCAGAGCGAGTAGAAGTTTTTGGCAGGATTGAGAATTGTTTGATTGACGGATTGATGGATTGACGGATTGGTAGGCTGGAGTCGTGGTTGTTTTAGACAGGATTGACAAGATTGACAGGATTGAGAAGAGTGTGGAGTCGGTAGTGGCGTGCATCCCGCACGCCCGCAGCAAGCGACCTTAATCCGACCCTAAAAGACACTATCGGCTGCCAATGCGAATAATGTTTTTGAACGACGGGATTCCGACACACTATCTCCAATACTCCTGTCTCGATGATTGGCTATTGATAATTGGTATTGGCAACATTTTCAC
>DFLH01000063.1 GCA_002373695.1 Verrucomicrobia bacterium UBA3624 | reverse complement strand
CTCGGCTGGACTAGCAGAATGAAAGGAGTCTGCACTGTAAAGAAGTCGGCATACAGTTAGGAAGGCGGGGCGTGCAGAGGGCGACCGATGTGCGCGAGTCTCGCCGGACGAACGTCTCGCCCGTTGCGACCGCATGGAGAGCCGCCGTCTCGGCGGCGCTTCAACCATCCGCCGGCTACCACCGCATTTTGCAAAGTCCGGCGGTAGGGCGGGCGCGCCGCGCACGCCGCCGCCCACGCCACCGAGCTGGCAATGTGGTTGCACGTCATCTATCGTCGGCATGGCACTCTCCTAATCGCGCTGTCGTTCTGCTGCATAGTCCTAACTACTCCACCACTCCTACTCCACCAATGGGGTCTGACCCTCTCCTCTCTCTGTTGGCTCCGGAAAAGGCGCGTCCGGCGCGGCGATCCAGAACATGAACGTCGTCATCGGATGCGCCGAAGACGAGGGGCTCGTCTAGCACCGCCTTTTTCGCTTCTGGCGACTGCACTGTAAAAGTTGGCTGCCAACTTCGCTTCGGCGTGGAAGTATGTGCTACACTTCGCGCCAGAGGCGACTTTGTATGGCAGACGGCTTTTCATATAAAGACATTCTGGAGCAGCTCAAGGGCGAAATCTTGGGCGGCAAGTATTCGTCTAGCCGCAGGCTTCCGAGTTCCACGGCGCTGGCGCGGCGATTCAACGCGACGCGCTTCACGATACGCCAGGCGCTCGACAGGCTGCGTCAGGAAGGGCTGATTGTCGCGCAGAAGGGCAGCGGAACGTTTGTCTCCAGGCAGGCGCGTTCGCGGCTCGTCGGCGTCGTCATACCGGGCATTTCGTATTCGTCCGAATTCTTCCAGCCGATAGTCGCGTCGCTAATACAGTGTGCGCACGAACGCGACTACACGATCCTGATGGAGGGCGTGTGGACGCCGAATGCGAAGAACAACAGTGAAGAGGCGCTTGCTGTCGCGCGGCGGCTCGTGGAGCGCAAGGTCGCGGGAGTGATCTACCAGCCGCTGGAATATTCGCAGAACTCGGAGGCGGCGAACAAGCGCGTCCTAGAACTCTTCTCGAAGGCCGGCATCCCCGTTGTGCTTCTCGACGGCGACATCGTCGCCTACCCGAAGCGCAGCGACTTCGACCTCGTTTCCATAGACAATGTTGCCGCCGGCGAGACAATAGGTCTGCACATGCTGGAGCGCGGGGCGAAGAACGTCTATTTCCTCATGCGAGAGAACTGGGTGCAGAACGTCAGGAACCGCGCCCACGGCGTCGGGAACGTAGTTCTTGCAATGGGCGGAGAATGGAAAGCCTCTAATGTAGTCTGCGGGGACCCGCTTGACGCCGATTTTGTCGGGCGGATCATGCGCAGGCGCCCGAAGCCAGACGCGTTCGTCTGCGAAAACGACGTCTTGGCGGCGGGGCTCAAGATGACGCTCGAGGGGCTTGGAGTCAGTGTCCCGGGCTCGGTCATGGTTGCGGGCTTCGACGACGTGCAGATAGCGCGGATAACGCCTCCCGGCATCACCACGATCCGCCAGCCGCTCGACATGATTGCGCAAGTCGCGTTCAAGCGGCTCTGCGAGCGCATGTCGGCCCCGCGCTCTACCCAGACGCCGTTCCACGCCGTCTGCCCGTTCTCCCTCGTCGTGAGAGGCACGACGCGCAAGGACATTTCAGCAAATGGAGCGCGGCGGATTGTGACAAAGGGCGGCAACAACTTGTAAAAGCAAAGAAAGGAAAAGCCAAGCTATGACGAATGCAGCTCTACGGGAAAAGCCGGATGCGGGAAATCCGAACGTTGCGCCTTCGCAACGCTACGGCGGCATAAGCCGGTTTGACGGGGGTGGAGTCGCGCTGTCGGCAACGCCGAGGCGTAGTTCCCAACTCTGGAAAAGAATCTTGCTGTCGGCAATCGCCACCCTAGTCCTTGCATCAATACCAGTCCAAGGACAATCCTCTGCCGAGGCGACGTTCGACTCGTTCAGCTCCGAGTTCCGCACGTCTGCATCTGCCGAAGCGACGACATTCCTCTCTCGCTACCGCACCGTCGAGGACTCGGCCGCGCTATCGTCGTTCGACTCAAGGGAGCCTACAGGATTCATCATAGTCATCCACTAATTTTACAAGCAAAGGAATAAAAAATGAAACAACTCACCTGCCTTTCCACTGTCCTGCTGTCTGTCGCCGCTCTTGCCGATCCGGCCGATCCACAGATATCAAACGTCCGGCTGGAGCAGGACAACCTCACCCGCCGCGTGACGGTGCAATACGATATTGACGAGGCGGCCGTCGTGACAATGGATGTGCTGACGAATGGCGTCTCCATCGGCGGCGCGAACATCCAGCACGTCAGCGGAGACTGCTTCAGGAAAATTGCCGCAGGCAGCAACCACGTCGTGACGTGGGATCCGTACCTCTCGTGGCCCGACCACAAGTTTGGCGCGGACGTCGTCTCCGTGCGTATGACGGCATGGGCGCTCGACAACACGCCCGACTACATGGTGGCGGACGTATCCTCCGCCGCTCGGCCGTACACGCAAACCTACTACCCCGATGCCGACTTCGTGCCGGGTGGCGTGACGAACGGCATTTACAAGACGACGAAACTCCTAATGCGCAAGATCATGGCAAAGGGCGTGGAGTGGGCAATGGGCTCGACCACGTCGGAGACACAGCGCAAGGAGACGCGCGAGGCCACGCATCAGGTTACGCTGACGAACAACTACTACATTGGCGTGTACGAGGTGACGCAGTCCCAGTGGGGCCAGGTGGCCACGAACGCAAAGATTTCCGCGAACTTCACGACGGAACGATCCATGCGCCCGATGGAGAATGTGTGCTACAACGAAATCCGCAACGCGGCTGCCACAACGACGGAGAACGCTTCGCACAACTGGCCCGCAGCCCCCAACCCCTTGTCCTTTCTCGGACTGCTTCGTTCCAAGACGGGACTCGACTTTGACCTTCCATCTGAAGCCCAGTGGGAATTTGCAGCCCGAGCGGGGAATGTGTCGGGCTACTGGAACGACGGATCGGCCATCCAGAACAAGGACGCGGATGGGAACCTTGACGGCCTAGGCCGTTACAAGGGCAACAATCCTAGCGGAGAAACTTCAACATCAACACTGGCTCCAAGCGAAGGTGGCACTGCCATTGTCGGCACATACCTGCCAAACGCTTGGGGGCTCTACGATATGCACGGTAATGTATGGGAATGGTGTCTTGATTGGTATCAGGCTGACATAGACACCGCGAAGGATGCATTCGGCAACGACTACAATGGACGAGTAAACATCGATCCGTCCAACCCGGCCAGGTTTTTGTCCGGAACGAGTGTGCCGTCGGATGCAAAACGTGTATTTCGTGGTGGTGCTTGGGACTACGTAGCGGGCAGTTGCCGGCCGGCGTATCGCAGTTACAACTCGCCAGCGCTTCGTTACTTTGACTTTGGCTTCCGTGTTGTCTGTACGGCTGGATTGCGGTAGGGCCTCCATGCGTTCCATATCATGGCATAATGACGGCATGAGACTTGAAATCCTAATACTGACTGTTTTTGCAGTTGCCGGCTTGGATGCAGGTGACAAATTACATTCTGCCAAGGATGTCCTCCGAGAGGTTAACACCCGCCTAGAACGTGAGTTCATTAGTGCCGAGGGTCTTGTCCTTGACTATGTAGGCGACATCCCCAATGCAGGGGATGTCGCCGAACTTAGACCAAACGCCATGGGGTGGTGGACCCCAATTGAAAACGGTTCGATGTTCACAGGCGACTGGCTACCCGCGCTTATGGCAGAGGGTTCGCAGAGGAGGGCGCTTGTCGAACGATGCGTAAAGGGTCTCATCAAGATGAGCGAGGTCTCGGAAGTTCCCGGTTTCATCGCACGTGGAACAGGTGCTGACGGCAAGAGCCATTATCCGTGCAGCTCCAACGACCAGACAGATCCGTGGTTCTTCGGACTTTTGGAATACTGCCGCTGGCCATACGCCGATTCCGCTCTCAAGGCGCATGCCATGGAGAGGTTGCTCTGCGTGGCGAAGGCGCTGGAGGCTAATGGCTGGGGCGTTCCCTGCGACGGTGCGTTCAAGGGAGAGAACCGCGGAAATCTTTTGGCGAGGTCTATGCCATTCCACGGCAGGACACGGCTGCTTTACACGCTGAAGTCATTGCATTTGCTGACGGGCGACACGCATTGGGGCAGCCAATACGACTCCATTAAGTCTGGCGGCATTGCGGATATCGAGGCAGGCGGCGAGATTGATTCACAGTATTTCAAGCAATGCTTCGGCGATGGGGTATGGATTTACGTGTCTAGCGCGCATATGCTTGCGAGATTGATTGAATTGGAGGACGACGCCATGGACAAGGCGCGGATGCAGAAGGGGCTGATGCATTATGCCGCGCGTGTCGCTCATTTGATGGAACACCGCAAGAAATACGACAATGCGAAGATTCGTCCGTTCATGTACGCTAATTGGCGCGAAGGGTACGACTGGCGGCCCCAGAAGACCCAGAAGGATGCAGAGGCAGTCGCATTTTCCCCAAAACATGAAGTGCTGGGGGACCGTAAGGAACATGAACGCAAGTTCATGTCTGTTCCGCTTGCGGCGGCAGCCATCTGCGCACTGGCCGATCGGGACAAGTACCGCGATGCGATATTGGCGACCTTGCGTCATTACGACTATGCCATACCGAACATCAGCGAATTCTTTCATGCCGCCATTGCCGCAGCTGCCATGATCCGCCAGTAAGTGTTGCAGTCACCCTCGAATGAGAGAATGTGCATGATGGTCAAGAAGATGCTTGCGGGATGTGTGTGCATGGCGCTGGCAGCAGCGACGGCAATGCCGCGTGCCGACAGATTGGCCACGGTGGATGCCGAGGGCGTGATGCGTTGGATGGACGATGGGACAGAAGTGGTGCTTTTCGGCGTCAATTACTACGCACCATTCACGAAAGACTACAAGTCAATCAGGGAGAAGGGACTCGACTTCTCGCGTGTTATGCGCGAAGATGTCGCTCACTTCCGCCGCCTCGGGCTCACTTGTGTTCGCATCCACTGCTTCGACCGCCAGTTCTCCACGCACGACGGTACATTCCTGAACAACCACCATGTGGCGCTTCTTGACGAGCTGATCGACCTTTGTGCACAGAACGGCATCTACACCATCCTCACGCCCATTGCCTGGTGGGGTGGTTCGTACGCCGAAGAAAAGGAAGGATTCTCGAACGATTGGTCGATGCATGCAATGACGACGAATCGTACGGCGTGGGCCATCCAGTCGCGTTTTCTCAGGGAGTTTGGGCAGCACGAGAACGTCATCACCCGAAGACGGTATGCGGACGATCCAGCCATTCTTTGTTTCGAACTGATAAACGAGCCTCTGTATCCGCCAAAGCACCCGGACGAAGAGGTGACCGCCTACATAAACTCGTTGGCCGACGGTCTGCGTGCGAGTGGCACGAAGAAACCAATCTTCTACAATTCTTGGCAGGGGCGCAACGCCGCCGCCGGCAAGGCGCGTATTGACGGTGTAACGGGAAGTACGTACCCAACAGGGCTGGTGGCTGGACATGCGCTGCGAGGCTCCCAGCTCGCCAAGGTGAGAGGGTCGACACTTCGCCCAGACGAGCACATAGCCCGTAAGGCCCGCATTATATACGAGTTCGACGCCGCAGATACACGAGGTGCCTACATGTACCCGGCCTTTGCGAAATTGTTTCGTCATGAGGACGTACAGGTGGCGACACAGTTCCAGTATGACCCGATGTGTCTGGCCGACGTGAATTCCAATTGGCAGACACACCACCTTAATCTCGTCTACACGCCTGCCAAGGCACTTTCACTGGCAATCGCCGCTGAGGCCTTTCGCCGTTTGCCGCGTGGTTGCAATTACACGAACGCCGTAAACGAGATGGTCTTTCCTCCTTTTCGCGTGAATGCCGAACGTAACCTCTCGCAGATGTCCACCGATACGGACTACCTCTACACAGCTGATACGGTTGATCATCCGCCGACGCCCGAGAGACTACGACGCGTGTGGGGAGTTGGGAAGTCGCCCGTGATGGCGTCATCTGGCAACGGCATATACTTCCTCGACAAGGCGGTGGACGGCGTGTGGCATCTGCAACTCTACCCGAGCGTGCTCAATGTGCACGACGAATACTCTGGTGGCACACAGACGAAGGTTGAGGTATTGCCGGAACCGCCGACGCTCGCAGTGAATCTTCCGGACCTTGGAGCGTCATTCCGAGTGCGAGAAGTGGCAACAGGAAGAACTGTGGCACAGGCATGTGAAGGTCGTGTAACGCTCTTGCCCGGTGACTACGTGCTAGAGAACAAGTCCACGTTCGGCGAGTCTGAACGTGCAGCAGTCTCTGCGCTAGAAACACCACCATTGTACACGCGAGCGGCAGCAGAACGCATTTGTTGCTGGCATTTGGATGACGTGCCGCGGCAATGGGCCTGCAACAAGCTGCTTTCGCTCAACCTCTCCACGGTCGGTGCCACCAACATCGTGGTGACGGTACAGTCGGCGAACGGCAGCGAAACGCGCGCGTTCCCCATCAGCATCTGTATTAAGTCCGACGACTGGGAGTTCTTTGACGCAGAAAGGGCATTGAAGGCACGGACTAAAGGTTGCCCTGACGTTAAGAAGTCGAAATCCATCGATCCGCACGGGCGGCCGGCAGTGCGGATAACCGCAGCAAAAGATACGTTTGCTAAACGCGACTACTATGCGGGCATGCAGTATGACTGCGATAGCAATGGGTTCAAGAGCGTCTTTGGCGAGACGGGGCCAGGCAAAACCCTCATGTTTCATGCACGTGCGACTGATGCATTCACGAAACATGTCGAGGTCGTGTTTATCCATAACGATGGTGGCAAATGGGGCGTAAACGTGCCGCTCACACAGGAATGGCAGACTGTTCGAGTACCAGTGGAAAGCCTGCAACCCCGCTGGGGCACGCGGCGAGGCGATGGTACTAAGCCAGACATAAGTCAGGTACAGCGCATATCGATCGGTTACGGTCGCTGGCTCTGCGAAAAAGCCCTAGACAAGCCACACGGTTTCGAGTTTTCGTCGATCAAGGTCGAATTTTAGCAACGGCTTAGTCTATTTGATCTCATTGACATTGTATAGGGGGCCTTTCCATGATTTGTAGCGACAAACGGAGTTTGCAGGAGGATTCGATGAGAATTGCGAAGAAGTCGGTGATTGCCTGTCTGGTGGCCGTGGTTTCGTTCGGCGGCGTTCTTGGCGCTTCTGCCGAATCGCTGAGGCGGTTTGCGCCGGGGAGCGTTGCCGTCGGCGGGGAGATCGGCCGCCGGATGGACGTCACGCTTGAAAAGATGCTGCACCACACCGACATCGACGGCGTGTTTGCGCGTCACTTCCGCAATCGCAAGGAGAAGCCTGACGAGCCGGGCGGGTTTGCAGGCTACGGCATGTTCCTCGATGCGCTCGTCAAGGCCGCCGCGCATGGCATCGGAGGCGACGAGGCCGTCCGCTCCAAGACGCGGCTTCTGAAGGAACTAGGCGACATGCAGACGCCGGACGGGCGCATTTCGATGTTCAGCGGCAAGCCCGGGTTCTGGGACAACCACGAGGGCGCGTACATGATCCAGGCGCTTTGCCTCGACCATCGCGGGTTCGGTACGGAGGACTCGCTTGCGACGGCGAGGCGGCTTGCGGATTCCCTGATAGCGCACGATTCGTTCCCGACGTTGGGATCGGAGACGGCCTATCTGCTGCTTTACGAGGAAACACGCGACAGGAAGTACCTTGACTGGGTCGAGCGCGTCGCGAACATTTCCGATGGCATCGACGAGTATGACAGGAAGGTGAAGGTCAACGGCGTCCAGCACGTCTATACGTGGCTGGCGCGGGCGCTGGCCCAGCTCCAGTACGACCCTCGGCTCTGCGCGGCGGCTGACGAGGCGTTTCGTCGCGCGCGCGGCGACTGCCTTTCCGTCACAGGCTCCATCACAGGCCAGCCGCATTGTGGAGAGCTGTGGGACGACACGCAGGCGGGCCTCGGCAAATGGGGCGAGACCTGCGCCTCGGCGTATCTCATGCGTCTTGCCGCGAAGCGGATTGAATCGAGTCCCGATCCGCATCTCGGCGACTTGTACGAGCGCGTGATGTACAACGCGTTCTTTTCGGCGCAGTCCGCCGACGGCCTCAAGTACCGCTACTGGACGCCTTTCAACGAATGCCCGCCGTGGTACGACCGCGACACGTACTGCTGCCCGAACAACTACAAGCGCGCGGTGTTTGAAATCCCGGACGCAGTCTACTACCGTGGCGACGACTGCCTGGCCGTAAATCTCTACACCCAGTCGAGGCTGGATGCGGAAGGGTTCTTCGCCGACATGCGTACCGAATATCCCGACGACGGTATCGTCAACCTTCGTGTCCGCATGGACGCGCGGCGTCTTAGGTTGCGCATTCCGGACTGGTGCGAGGTGGCGGAGGTGCGGGTCGCCGACGAGAAGCCCGTAGCCGCGAAGCCGGGATGGTTTGACGTCGTGCGCGATTTCAGCAAGCCCGTCGACATTCGTCTGGACTTCCCGATGAAAGTCCGTCTTGTTGAGGGGACTCGCGCACAGCAGGGGCTTGTCGCCATGATGCGCGGCCCATGCGTGTACGCCCTTGCCGCCGCTGCCAATGGAGTTCGGAAGCAAAACTGCGACCTTTGGCGGATTGATGCGTCTCGTCCACCGCGCTGGGATAAGTCTCGTCGTGGCGTCGTGGTGCATGCCGAGATGTCGAATAGACAACATGAGAATCGGAAGCTTCTGTTCACGCGCTACTCGTCGGAGAACCGCGACCGAACGTTCTTCCGGCTCAAGTGAAGTGCGGAGTCGGATAATATGGTATTGGGCAAAAAGGGTCAGGTACGCCGAGCAA
>DFLH01000045.1:43899-51090 GCA_002373695.1 Verrucomicrobia bacterium UBA3624 | reverse complement strand
CAAAAAATGGGTAAACTCCAGACAGCCTTGCAAATGTCCTGGCTTTCGGCTATACTGCTGGCGTCGGCGACACTGGCGGAGCGTTTCTGTCACAGTTCAGAAACGATTCCGGCATGCTCATCCTGATCAAGTAGACACCCCCTGCAAAGGACATCATAAATGGCACATTCAGGAATCACGGCGGCGACAGTTGTCGCGGCAATGGCGTGTTTTGCGCTTTCGGCGCGTACGGTCGACCTGTCGCAAGGCCCGGTGACGAAGACTGCAATCATCCAGAAGGCTCTTGACGAGACGGCGGCGAAAGGTGAAACTCTCACGATTCCCGCCGGGCGGTGGATTTCCGACGGATTGCGTCTGCCAGGCGGTACGCGGCTGGAACTTGCGGAGGGTGCGGAGCTTGTCGCGACGACCAACAAGTCGAGATACGCCAGCGCAAGAGCGTTTCTATATGCGGAGGATGCGGAGGACATTGCCGTGTTCGGCAAGGGGGCGATCTACGGGAGCGGCGAAAGGTTCGTGGTGCGCAACAATGCGCCGGGGCGTCCGTACGCCATGTACTTCCTGCGCTGCAGGAACGTGAAGATCGAGGGCGTCAGGATGGAGGCTCCGGCGGCATGGACGTGCAAGATCAAGGAGTGCGACGGCGTGACGGTGCGCGGAATCCGCATATTCAGCCACGTCAACTTCAACAACGACGGTCTCGACATCGAGGCCAAGAACATGCTCGTGGAGGATTGCGACATAGATTCTGACGACGACGCGCTCTGCTTCAAGAGCGATGCGCCCGGGTTCGTGTCCGAGAACATCGAGGTCCGAAACTGCCGCTTGTCGTCCAACTGCAACGCCATCAAGTTCGGAACGGGTTCGCTTGGCGTCTGGCGCGACATCAACATCCACGATTGCACCATATTCCCTAAAGTCAACTCCACCATCCGTAACTGGCACAAGTCGACGATGCTGGGGGGCTTCCCCGATTCGCCGCAGTGCCTGGCCGGCATCGCGCTGGAAGTCGTGGACGGTGGCGGAATGGAACGCGTCACGATCCGCAACATCCGCATGGATCGCGTGCAGACGCCCATTGTCATACGCCATGCCGCCCGTACGGCCGCGAAGGACGGGCGCGAGACGTTCCTGCGCGACATACTGATTGAAAACGTGAAAGGTACGGCCTTGAGCCGCATCGCCTCGTCCATCACCGGCATTGCGCGACCGGATCTGCGCCCGAAGAACATTACGCTGCGGAACATCGATCTCTCCATGCCGGGCGGCGCGACCGAGGAGATGGGGTTCGATCGCCGGGTTCCGGAGGCGGAGACGAGCTATCCTGAAAACAGGATGTTCGGGCACATCCTTCCCGCATGGGGGCTGTACGTGCGCCATGCGGATGGCGTTAAGCTGGACAACGTGCGTCTGGCTCTCTCTGGTGCGGATGCGCGCAAGGTCGCCGTCGGCGTCTCCGACGCCAGCGTGACGGTCGAAAACTGCAACTTCGCGGCTGAAGATCTTGGATGGGAGGAAGACCCGTGCGCGTACGTCGATCCGTTCATAGGGACGGCGGGAACTGCCAACTGCATGCCGAGCGCGTGCGTGCCGCATGGCCTCGTCCAGCCCGGTCCTTCGTCCGGCACCGGCGCGTGGAAATACTGCGGCGGTTACCAGATTGAGGACAGGAGGCTGTACGGCTTCATCCAGGACGCGATCAGCGGGACGGGAGTGCCGGACTTGGGCGATCTGCTCGTCCAGCCGTTCGTGGGCGACGGCGAGGATTCCGAATACCGTGCGGTAAAAGGCAGGGAGACGGCTTCGCCGGGGTACTATTCGGTTCGGTATCCGAAATCAGGAAACCTGCTTGCCGAGGGAACCGCCACGGAACACGCCTCGTTCTGGCGTTTCACATACGGCGGGGGCAAGGCGGAACCTCATCTGCTGGTTGATCTCCAGTGGGGCCATGCCAACAAGGGCCACCTGGCAAGACGCGTCAAGGCGTGCGAGGTGTCGTTTCCGTCGGCGACGACGATGGCTGGCCACGTGAAGGTGTCGCAGTGGGTGAATCGCGACTACTACTTCTTCATCCGGTTCAACCGCAAGATGTCGCCTCGCAAGATAGAACCTCGCGAGAAGGGGCTTGGCGACCGCTATGTCCTGGATTTCGATCTTCCCGGCAATGCCGGGAACCTGGACGTGAAGATCGGGCTTTCCGCAACGTCCATTGCCGCCGCGCGCGCCAATCTTGACGCCGAGATGCCCCATTGGCACTTTGCCGACTTCCGCAACGAGGCCGCCGCGAAGTGGGCCGAATACCTTTCGCGCATAAAGATCGAAGGAACCGCCGGGGAAAAGACGCGTTTCTACACGTCCATGTGGCATCTCGGCATTGCCCCCAACAACATGGCCGACCATGGCAAGCCGCCGTTCTACTCGACGCTTTCCTTCTGGGACACGTTTCGCGCCGCGCACCCTCTCTTCACCATCATCCAGCCGGAACGCGTCCCGGACATGGTGAACTCCTGCTTCAAGTATTACGAGAAAAACGGATTCCTGCCGATCTGGGCGTTGTGGGGCGAGGACAACCAGTGCATGATAGGCACGCATTCCGTCCCTGTGATCGTCGACGCCTTCATGAAGGGGTTCGACGGCGTAGACTGGCCATACGCGTACGAGGCGATACGCGACACCCTGCGCAACAAGCATCCCGGCCGCCGCAAGGAGGGCTGGGAGATGATAGACAGGTTCGGATACTACCCGACCGACATGCTCAAGGGGGAAGGCGTCTCGCGTCTTCTGGAATGCTCATACGACGACTGGTGCGCCGCGCAGATGGCTGCGAAGATGGGCAAGGCGGCAGATGCCGAATTCTTCGCGAAACGGGCCGCAAACTACAAGAACGTGTTCGATCCGTCCATTGGACTTGTCAGAGGCAAGGATTCCAAGGGCAAGTGGCGCGAGCCGTTCGACCCTCTCCTGCTGGGGCATGGCGCCGAAAACGACAACGATTTCACCGAAGGGAACTCATGGCAGTACACATGGCACGTCATGCACGATCCGGAAGGCCTGATCTCGCTTTTTGGAGGCAGGAAACCATTTTTGCAGCAGCTGGACAGGCTCTTCGGGCAGTTGAGCGAAACGTACGGGCATGACAAGCACGACGTCACCGGGTTGATCGGCCAGTACGCCCACGGCAACGAGCCAAGCCACCATGTGGCCTACTTCTTCCAGTATGCAGGCGCGCCGCACCGCACGGCCGAGATCGTGCGCGAGATATGCGACAAGTTCTACCGCAACGCGCCTGACGGACTTTCAGGCAACGACGACTGCGGCCAGATGAGCGCCTGGTACATCTTCAGCGCCTTGGGCTTCTATCCGTTCAACCCGTGCGGCGGCGATTACGTCATCGGCGCGCCGCAGGTGAAGAAGGCGACCGTCCGCCTGCCTGGCGGCAAAACGTTCACGGTCGTGGCCAAGGACCTGTCGCGGGACAACAAGTACGTCAAGTCCGTGTCACTCAACGGCAAGCCGCTTGAAGGCTTTGTCCTGAAGCATGCGGACGTGGTTGCAGGCGGCGAGCTGGTGTTTCAGATGTCATCGGAAAAAGGCGACGGGGAAACGGTGCTGTGGCCGTCGGATGCGACGGTTCTCCATGCCCAGCCCGATTCGAAGATCGCGTCCCTGCCGGACGGATCGGTGGGAGTGACGACAGGGACGGAATACAGCTGGCCGGGAGTGCGCATGGATTTCCGGGCGGGGGAATTCGATCTTTCTCCGTTCGGGCATGTGCGCATCGCGGTCAGCAATACCACAGACCGGGCCGATACCGTGCATCTTAGCGTAAAGGGACGCATGGTGCAGGGCGAGACGCCTGGCGGTGGCATTACACTTGCGCCGCACGCTTCTGGCGAACTGGTAGTCTATCTCTTCAACATGCCGTGGCGGCTCGACGAGCCGTTGGCGCTGTACGGCATGAACGGCCGTCCGAAGGCGGCAGGGGGATCCACGTTCGATCTCCGCAGAACCTTTTCCTTCCACATCTTCCGCAACAAGGACGGCCGGGCGGGAGGGTTCAGCGTGCGGCGTGTGACGGCGTCTGGAACGGCGAGCCATGCGAAGGTTCTTTCCGCTTCGACCTTTCTGCCGTTCGTGGACAGGTTTGGCCAGTTCAAGCACGACGAATGGCCAGGGAAGATACATGACGAGAAGGAGCTGTCTGCATCGCGTGCGGCGGAGGAGGCCTGGCTGAAGGAAAATGGAGAGAGCCCCATTCCTGATGCCGACCGTTTCGGAGGCTGGAAAGGCGGGCCGCGGCTTCAGGCTACCGGTTTCTTCCGTACCGAAAAGGTTAACGGCAAATGGTGGCTTGTCGATCCCGACGGCCATCTCTTCTTCTCGCACGGCGTGGATTGCGTGCGAGTCTCGGCCTCCACAGGCATAGGTTTCCGCGAGAAGTATTTCGAATGGGTGCCAGAAAGCGGCGATCCCGTCTTCGGGAGATTCCGCGGAAGGAACAGCTGGCCTGCCGCACATGGATTCTACAAGGATCCCGCGCACCTTCCGTACGACACGTACGATTTCGCGCGTGCGAACGCCGTGCGCAAGTACGGGGCCGGCTGGCAGGCGCTCTGTGCGGCGCGTGCGCACGACCGCATCCGCGCGTGGGGGCTCAACACGATCGCGAACTGGAGCGACCCTGCCATATACGGTTTGGGCAGGACGCCGTATGTTGCGACGTTCAACACCAGCGGGCCGGCGATCGAGGGATCGACGGGATGGTGGGGCAAATTGCGCGATCCGTTCGCTCCGGCGTTCATCGAAAACGTGAAACGCCGTTCGGCGGAAGAGGCTAAAAGAACTGGTTCCGACCCGTGGTGCATGGGCTGGTTCGTGGACAACGAGTTGAGCTGGGGGCATGACGACCTCGAACTTGGACGCGCCGTGCTGCGTTCGCCGGCCGCCCAGCCGGCCAAGACCGCGGCCCGTGCGATGCTAGAGGGAAGATATGGCACGGCGGCGAAGCTGGACGCGGCCTGGAAGACGCGCTACGGATCTTGGGAAGGGTTCCTCTCCGCGACCAACGTGCCGGACGAGAAGCTGTGCGGACCAGACCTCAAGGATATCCATCGCGCCGTTGTAGGACAGTATTTCCGCACGGTGCGTGATGCCATCAAGTCGGTCGCCCCCAACCGCCTCTATCTGGGTGCGCGTATTGCGTGGGGCGGGGACGTGGTCTTTGAAGAATGCGCCAGATATTGCGATGTCGTGAGCGTGAACATATACAGCCGCAGGCCGGCGCGCGATCTTCCGGCGACGGCGGCGGACAAGCCGATGATCAGCGGCGAATTCCACTTTGGCGCGCTTGACCGCGGAATGTTCCATACGGGGCTTGTCTCCACCGCCAACCAGGACGAGCGGGCCCGATGCTATCGCGACTACGTGAACTTCTGCCTCGACCATCCTCGTTTCGTGGGGACGCACTGGTTCCAGTGGCAGGACCAGGCGCTTACCGGAAGAAGCGACGGAGAGAACTATCAGATCGGTTTCGTCACCGTCACCGACGCGCCGTATCCGGAACTGGTCCGGGCCGCGCGTGACATCGGGGCGACAATGTACCGGCGCCGCATGCAGAACTGATCTGTCGCTGCAAGTATGGATAGCCGCAATCTCGACGGCGCAAAGGATGAATAATCGATTTGAAGAAGTCAACATGAACAGAACGATTGGCATTCTGATTGCAACGACGTTAGCCGTCGTATGCTCGTCTAAGGCGGAGACGGTGAAGGCGCGGTACGTGCGCCTGACGGTGACGGCGTCGCGTCCGGCACCCGCGCAGCCGCCGTTCTACGGCGGACGCAGCTGGCAGATCTGCGACTGGACGCTCATGCGCGGCGGGAAGCCGCTCGGCTGGGACGGCGCGAAGGTGCTGGGCCCCGACAACGGCCTCGTGAAGGGCGAAGGCCCCGCGCAGTGCCTCGACGCCAACCCGCGCACGAAGTTCCACGGCGCGTACGGCGTGCCGCTCGTGGTCGACCTCGGCACGGAAGTGGCGTTCGACGGCTACACCTTCACGACCGGCAACGACGCGCCCGGACGCGACCCGTGCGACTGGACGCTCGACGCCGGCGCGCAGTCCGGCGGCCGGATCGCCTGGAGGCGCGTCGCCCTGGAGCGCGGCTTCCGCGCGCCGGACGGGCGGCGTACCGTGGTGACGCCGGCTTTCGCAGTGGATTCGATGGCAGCGCGGAAAATGGCTAAGGAAGTTGAACGGAAGTCGGCGCGGGAGTGGTTGCTCGACCGCGCGCGCGAGCAGATGCGGTGGTTCAATCCCGAGGCGGCGGCGCGGTCGCTCGCGCACCTGAAGGCGCAGAAGGGGTTTGACGCCGCGCCGCTGGAAGCGGCGGTGAAGGCGCTTGCGGAGAAGGAATCCGCAGCACGGGCGGCGCTCGACGCGCCACGCGGATACGTGCGCGGTGGGGCGGCGCGCTCGGCGAGCGCGCCCTCCATGTCCGTGGACGAGGCCATCCGCCTCGTGGAGAACTACCGCAAGGCGATGCTCGCGAACCCGATCCTCGATTTCGGCGAACTGCTCTGCATCCGGCGCAACATCGCCAATCCCGGCAGCGCGTTCGGCGGACGCGCCTGCGGCTTCCTCGGCCTCAACGCGCACAACCACTGGGACATGAACCGTACGGGCTACGACAACGACATCGTCGCCGTGTCCGGCCTGCGCGGGACGCCGACCTTCCGCACGCTATACAAGCCGCAGGACACCTCCGTCGTGCGCGACCTCGATCTCGACTTCGACGCCTCCCGCATCCTCTTCACCAGCTACCGCGGCACGAACAATTTGTTTGGCGTGTACGAGATAGAGATTAAGTCGCCGCCTTCGGCGGCTTTAAGTGCGCCTACGGCGCTAAGTGCCCCTTCGGGGCTAAGTGCTGCTTCGCAGCTAAGTGGTCCTTCGGGCCTAAGTGAACTTAGTCGCGAAGCGACACTTAGGGGCGAAGCCCCACTTAACAACTTAAAACTTAGTGGCGAAGCCCCACTTAGGGCCGAAGGCCCACTTAATCTTCGGGCGAAACTAGTTTCGCCCGAAGACGGCCACTACGACATCCAATGGTGGGACGGATGCTACCTGCCGAACAAGGACCAGGTCATAATGCTGGGCACGGCCGCGTACCAGTTCCTGCCGTGCGAGGACGG
>DFLH01000045.1:0-43832 GCA_002373695.1 Verrucomicrobia bacterium UBA3624 | reverse complement strand
AACATGGCGATGTGCGTCCTCTACCGCATCGACCGCAAGACGGGCGAGGTGCGCCAGCTCACGTACGAGCAGGACAGCGACTACACGCCCACCGTCACGCACGACGGGCGCGTCATGTTCACGCGCTGGGAATACTCGGACATCCCGCACTTCTTCTCGCGCATCCTCATGACGATGAACCCCGACGGCGTGGGCCAGCTCTCGCTCTGGGGCTCGGGCTCGTGGGTGCCAACGTTCTTCTACAAGGCGCGCTGCGTCCCCGGCGACCCGCACCTCATCACCATGTTCGGCGGCGGCCACCACGACCGCGCCGAGGTGGGGCGCATGTTCCTCGTGAACCCCACGCTCGCGCGCGCCTACCCGTTCCGCTACGACCCGCCCGACCGCAACTGGGGCGTGGCCAACAACTACCTGCGCATCCCTGCAAAGACCTTCCCGAAGGAGAAGACAGGTCTCGTGCAGGAGTATCCCGGCTGGGGCAAGGACGTGGAAGGGGACATGGCCGACGGCTACACGAAGAACCAGTTCGACCGCGGCAAGCCCTACTTCTCCTATCCGTATCCGCTCGACGCGCAGCACGTGCTCGCCACGGTCAAGACCTCCCCCAACGCGCCGATGCGCGTGTGCCTTGTGGATGTGTTCGACAACATCACCATCCTCGCCGACAACCCGAAGGGCCTCCTTTGCGAGGCGATGCCGCTCAGGCCTCGTCCGCGTCCGCCGATCATCCCCGACCGCTCGGTGCCGGGTATGAAGACGTGCTCTGTGCACATAGCAGACATCTACACCGGCAAGGGACTCGCGGGCGTGCCGCGCGGCGCGGTGAAGAAACTGCGCGTCTTCTCCTACCACTTCAACTACCACAAGACGGGCGGACACTCCACGCCCGGCCTCGACCGCGTGGAGTCCGGATGGGACGTGAAGCGCGTGCTCGGCACGGTGGACGTGGAGAGCGACGGCTCCTGCTGTTTCGAGATGCCCGCGAACACGCCGATCTCGCTCCAGCCGCTCGACGCGGACGGCGCGGCGCTCCAGCTCATGCGCTCGTGGGTGACGGGCATGCCGGGCGAACGCGTCTCCTGCACGGGCTGCCACGAGGACAACCGCAGCTCCGTGCGCACGCACGTGACGATCGCCGACACGAAGTACCACAAGGGGCAGATTCAGAAAATCAAGCCCGTGGACGGCGACGGGGTGCGTCCGTGGGGCTTTGCCGCCGAGATGTGGCCCGTCGTGCACAGGAACTGCCTCTCCTGCCACGGCGACGAGAAGACCGCGCCCCTGCGCGCGCCCGACCAGGGCGGCGCGGAGAAAAAGGGGCTCCGGTTCGTGATGAAGACGGCGGAGGACGCCTACCGGATGCTCCATCCGTACGTGCGCCGTCCGGGTCCGGAATCCGAGATCCCCGTTCTCACGCCGCTCGACTACCACGTCTCCACCAGCCCGCTTGTGCAGATGCTGCGCCGCGGCCACCACGGCGTGACGCTTGCACAGAGGGAGATGGAGACGGTCTACACGTGGATCGACCTCAACGCGCCGTGGAAGGGTAAGTGGGACCCGCCCGCGTTTGAGACGGACCGCTACGTGGTGGGCTGCACGAACCAGGTGGAGCGCCGCAAGGAGCTAGCCGCCGCCTACGCGAACATCACCGACGATCCCGAGGCGGAGTACGACCGGTATTTGGCGGCGGTGAATAAGAGATTAAGTGCTGCTTCGCAGCTAAGTGCGCCTACGGCGCTAAGTGCTGCTTCGCAGCTAAGTGGCCCTTCGGGCCTAAGTGAACTTAGTCGCGAAGCGACACTTAGGGGCGAAGCCCCACTTAACAACTTAAAACTTAGGGGCGAAGCCCCACTTAGGGCCGAAGGCCCACTTAACCTGAAAGGCTGGCCGCTCAACGCCAACGAGGCGTCCGAGCTCCAGCTGGGGCGCATCGACCAGGTGGCGCCGGTTACCACGAAGACGGTCGTCCTCGGCGCCGGGCAGTCGATGACCTTCCGCCTGATTCCCGCCGGGAAGTTCGTGATGGGGCGCGCGGACGGGCGGCCCGACGAGAAGCCAGAAGCCGTGGTGGAGATCGAGAAGCCGTTCTGGCTTTCCGAGACCGAGGTGCGCAACGACCAGTATGCCGTGTTCGACCCCGAGCACGACTCCGGCTGGCAGGACATGTTCGACAAGGACCACGCCGCGCCGGGCTATCCGGGATGCCATCGCCGGATGCCCGTGGTGCGCGTGAGCTGGAACGAGGCGGCGGCGTTTTGCGCGTGGCTCTCGAAGAAGACTGGCGAGCAGGCAAGCCTGCCCACCGAGGCGCAGTGGGAGTGGGCGGCGCGCGCGGGCACGGCGACGCTCTTCCCGTGGGGCGGGCTCGACGACGACTTCTCGCCGTACGCGAACTTCGCGGACGCCGACGTGCGCAATATGAAGCTGGGGTGGCAGGGCAAGGCCGGCGCGATCCGCGCGCGCCGTCCGTTCCGCATCGACCAGAACTATCCGCTCCACGAGGAGCGCTGGAAGGACGACTGGTTCAACATCAACTACGTGGGGCGCGCGGACTGCAACCTGTGGGGCCTCTACGACATGCACGGCAACGCGGCGGAGTGGACGCGCAGCGACTACGCGCCGTATCCCTACGTCGCTGGCGACGGGCGCAACGCGGGCGACCCCGAACGGAAGAAGGCGGTGCGCGGCGGCTCGTTCGCATCGCGTCCACGCGACGGCACGAGTTCCTTCCGTATCGGCTATTGGCCTTGGCAGAAGGTTTTCGATGTCGGCTTCCGTGTGGTTCTGGAAGCTGGCCAGGCTTGTGTCTTGCCCCGTTGACGGAATACATGGTATACTGTCCGCATCATGAAAACGGCACTTGTACCTCTAGCAGACGGATTCGAGGATATCGAAGCCGTCTCGATAGTCGACGTGCTCCGCCGTGGCGGGGTTCGGGTCGTTACGGCCTCTGTGGGGCCGGACCGCATTGTCAATTCGGCGCATGGCATCAAGATGGAGGCCGATGCGCGGTTGATGGATGTGATTGAAGACGCGTACGACGCCATAATCCTGCCTGGAGGTGGCGATGGCACAAAGAACCTTCTTGCTTGCGAACCGTTGGCGGCCCGTCTGCAAGGCCAGAAGGCGTCCGGACGTCTTGTATGCGCAATATGCGCCGCACCTGTCGTGCTGGAGGCGGCCGGAGTGATTGAAGGTGAAGACGTCACGTGCTATCCGGCGTGCTCCAGCCAGATGGGGAGACCTGTGCAGCCGGTGCCGGTTGTGGCCGACGGACAGATAATTACCGGACAGGGGCCTGGCGCGGCGGTTCTGTTCGCATTGGTCGTGCTGGCCAATCTCATGGACGAACGCGTGGCGCATGGCGTGGCAAACGGCATGCTGACGGAGCTTGCATGAGATGAAGCGGGTACTGCTCCATGTGTTCGCGCTGGTCGGATTGTCGGCGCTGACGGTTCTAGGCGTGTGGTTGTGGGGGCAGCGGCCTTGGCGCACCGCGGTCTCGGTCAACGGGCGGATCCTTACGGCGAGGGAACTCGATCTGCGGGCGCAGACGCTGCTGGACGATGCCCAGAGGGTGGAACATCTCGCATACAGCCCTGCGAAGGCGGCAGAGGCGTTCCGCCATTTCCGCCGTCAGGCGGTGAAGATGTGGATACTGAAGGAGATTCTGCTTTCCGAGGCGGTGGCGCGTGGGATAGAAGTGGGGGCTGAAGACGAGAAGGACGGTCTCAAGCAGATGACATCCGAGCTCAAGTCGCGCAACATCACCGTGGATCAGTATTTCAAGGAGGGGCCGATTCCGGAAGACATCAAGCGGCGCGATTTCCGAGAAGTGCTTCTCGTGAAGAAGTTTGCCACGAAGGAGGTTACGGAGAAGATATCCCTCACGCCAAAGGAAATCGACGACTACATGAAGGAGTTGAAGCGGCAGTGCCTCATGCAGACGAAACCCGGCGAGAAGCCGAAATTCAAGACGGATCGCAAGACGGCAATAGACCTGCTTCGCGCAGAGCGGTACAGAAAAGGGTTCAGGGCGCTGTTCCGTTCGCTATATCCGAAAGCGTCGGTACGCGTGCCGGAGTATCCGGACCTGGAAACGCTCAATGCCGTGTCGCATCCCCGTGAAGGGGACGACGGCGCCGTTCTGCCGGACATTCAGACGACGAAGGAGGATGGAAAGTGATTCGTCTTGCGACGGCCGGGGAGTCGCACGGACCTCGGCTTACAGCCATTCTTGAAGGTTTTCCCGCCGGGCTCGCGCTGGATGAAGACGGGCTTCGTGCCGATCTGGCGCGCAGGCAGATAGCGCTTGGCGCCGGGGGGCGAATGTCGATTGAAACGGATCGTGCGCGGATAACTGGCGGCGTCTTGGCCGGCAAGACCACTGGCGCGCCTTTGGCGATAGAGATCGACAACGCAAACCATGCCGCCTGGAAGGGGCGCGCGATACCTGCCTATACGACGCCGCGGCCTGGCCATGCCGACATGGCGGCCGTGGTGAAGTACGGATATGACGATGTCAGGCCTGCGCTGGAACGGGCTTCGGCGCGCGAAACGGCGGCGCGTGTCGCGGCCGGCGCCTGTTGCCGCGCACTTCTAGGTGAATTCGGCATTGAGGTGAAAGGACGCGTGGTGGCGTTGGGCGGCGAGAGTTGCGATGGAGCGGACGAGACGTCCGTGCGACTCGTAGAACAGGCCCGCAAGGAGGGTGAGACGCTTGGCGGGGTGATCGAGGTGGCGGCCACGGGGCTTCCTGTCGGGCTGGGGTCGCACGTGTCTGCGGATCGCCGCCTCGACGCGCGGCTGGCCGCCGCCATCATGTCCGTTCCTGCCATCAAGGGAGTGGAATTCGGCGATGGGTTCGCACTTGCGGCGATGAAGGGGACGGAGACGCGTGGACGCATGGGCGGACTCGCCGGAGGCATTACCGACGGCAGCCGGCTTGTGGTGCGCGCGGCGATGAAACCCATCCCTACCACGCTCAAGCCGCAGCCGACCGTGGATCTCGCGACAGGCGAACCGGCGAATACCGTCTACGAACGCAGCGACGTGTGTCCCGTGCCACGAGCCGTGGTTGTGGTGGAAGCCGTCGTCTGCCAGACGCTGGCTGATGCGCTCGTGGAGAAGCTTGGCGGCGATTCGCTTGACGAAATGAAGGCGCGTCATGCGCAGCTTCCATCGATGCGGCGCCTTGCGCCTGATGCCAAGGTGTTCTGGCCCTGAACCGTGCTGGCGGAGGTGGCTTGCGGCCATCTGCTTTCCAATGGAGAATATTCAATGGTTGATGTCGATGGTTTGACGAAACGTACTCTTGCCACCTTGCTGGATTCCACGTTTCTGAAGGCGTCTGGCGGGGCAGGCAAGATCGAGGAACTGTGCCGTGAAGCGGCCGAGTTCTCGTTTGCCAGCGTCGCCGTGAACGGGTGCGAGGTCGCGCGATGCGCGGACCTCTTGAGGGGAACGGGAGTGAAAGTTACGGCAGTGGCCGGATTCCCGCTTGGCCAGATGTCTACTGCGGCGAAGCTCTTCGAGGTGCGCGATGCGATTGCCGCCGGCGCCGGAGAGGTGGATATCGTCCAGAACGTGCGCCGTCTGCAGGCTGGCGACAGGGATTACGTGCTGGCCGAACTGGCCGAGTTCGCGAGGATTTGCAGGGGCGAGGGAGTCGTCTCCAAGGTCATTTTCGAGAACTGCTACCTCTCGCAGGACGAAAAGATCCTGTCTTGCCGGCTGGCGTGCGAGGCCGGCGTGGACTTCGTCAAGACGTCCACGGGCTTTGGCACATGTGGCGCGACAGTTGAAGACGTGCGCACGATGCGTTCGGAGATCGGCCCGGACATGGGATTGAAGGCGGCAGGCGGCATACGTTCGTTCGCTGATGCAATGGCAATGCTTCGTGCCGGCGCCACGCGGATAGGAACGAGCGCAGGCCGTGCCATCGTTGAGGGCTTCGATGGATGCGACGGAGAAGGATGTCGCTTGACGCGCTGAATCTTTTTTGCGAGGAAATCAATATGATCATACTACCTGCTATCGATTTGAAAGGCGGCGTGTGCGTGCGGTTGCGCCAGGGCCGCGCTGATGATGTGACTGCGTACAACGACGACCCGGCCGCGCAGGCGCGCGACTGGCGCGCGCAGGGAGGGCGTGAACTGCATGTGGTGGATCTGGACGGCGCGTTTGCGGGTACGCCACGCCACGCCGCGGCGATCCGCGCCATAATAGAGGAGTTCGGTGGGCCGGTGGAGGTGGGCGGCGGCCTGCGCACGCTTGAAGCCCTTGCATCCGTGCTTGATGCAGGCGCGGCGCGTGCCATCATCGGATCGGCCGCGCTGGAGGATCCTGCCTTCCTCGCGCGGGCGGTGGAGCTGTATGGCGGACGAATCACGGTGGGGATAGATGCTCGCGACGGTTTCGTGCAGACCCGCGGGTGGGTGGAGACGACGACTGTGAGGGCCACCGATCTGGCCAAAGCCGTCGCCGCCGCCGGCGTGCAGTCGATCGTCTACACGGATACGGCGACGGACGGCATGCTGGGCGGGCCAAATCTCGCGCAGATGGCCGCGATCTGCGATGCCGCGCCGACATGTTCGGTTACGGCGTCGGGCGGCGTGTCTTCGCCGCAGGACGTGCGCAACCTGCTTGCGCTTGCGAAACCGAACTTGCGGGCTGCCATCGTTGGCAAGGCCATCTACGACGGGCGGACTACATTGAAGGAGATGAACGATGCTGCCGACGGCCACGCTTGATACATTGTCTAACGGCTTGAAGCTCGTGCTGGCGCCGGACGACCATGTGGAGGGCGTCTGTTTCGGGCTGTTCGTTGCGAGCGGCAGCCGCCATGAAGCGCCGCAGGACGCCGGCATATCGCACTTCATCGAACATATGCTGTTCAAGGGTACCGCCAAACGTACCGCGCTTGCGATCTCGCAGGCCGTAGAAGGAAGAGGCGGCAACTTCAACGCCTACACAAGCGAGGAGGGTACGTGCTTCTACGCATATCTTCCCTGCGACTATCTTGCAACGGCGGTGGACATCATATCCGACATGTTCGTCAATGCGGCGATTCCAGATGCGGAGTTCGCTCGCGAGAGGCAGGTGATCCTCGAGGAGATCAAGATGTACGGGGACGAACCTGATTCGGTGGCGTCCGAGAACCTTTCCCGCGCACTCTTCCCGGACAACGCTCTTGGCCTGCCGATCGCCGGATCTGCGGCAACGCTCGACAAGATGACACCGAAGACGCTGCGCGACTACATGCGTCGCGCATACGTTCCGTCCGCTACCACGGCGGTCGTGGCCGGACGGTTCGATCCGGCTGCGGCCAGGACGCTCGTCGAGAACGCGCTTGGCGGGCTTGCCGAGGGCGTGCCGCTTTCATACGTTCCCGTAAAGGCGCGTCCGCGGCCTGTCAAGGAAGTGCGAGCCGAACGAGACGTCCAGCAGGTGCAATTGGCCATCGGATTCCGCACTTTCGGCATACGTGCGCCGGCGTGGAAGAAGTATGCGGCGAACGTGTTCGACGGGCTGATGGGCCGGTCGATGAGCTCCCGCCTCTTCCAGAGCGTGCGCGAGAGGCGTGGATTGAGCTATGACATCCGTTCCCAGCTGCAGTTCTTCGATGAGACCGGAGGCTGGGCGGTGACGGCAGGGCTGGCGACAGATCGCGTCCAGGAGGCCGTGGCGGCGATCGAGCGCGAGTTCGTCCGCATCCGGGCGAAGCGCCCGGGCGCGGCGGAACTGAAGCGCACGAAGGAATATTTGGCCGGCAACTTCCGTCTTGGTCTCGAGCAGGTGCGCGCCAGGATGTTCTATTTCGGGAACTGCGTACAGACGTACGGCCGCATCCTGCCGCCGCAGGAAGTCGTCGCCGGCATAGCGGCCGTCACTGCGGATGACGTTCTGGCTATCGCCAACGAAATCATCCAGGAGAAGGGCGAGTCCGTCTCATGGGTGACGCCTAGGCAATGAACAGGATATTGTTTGACAAAGGTGAAATCGGGCCGGACGGCAGCGTGACGTTCGGCGGCGCGCGGGCTGAGCATATCCGCGCGATTCTCCATGGCGAGATAGGCCAGATCCTCAAGACCGGCGAAGTGGACGGGCTTGTCGGGACCGGTACGATCGAGCGTATGGAAGGCGACACGGTGACGATGCGTTGCGTCCACGATCGCGAATCGCTGCCGCCGTGGATAGACATCCTTCTTGCGCCTCCCAGGCCGCGTGTGATGAAGCGGCTGCTGCCGCAATTGACCTCTATGGGCGTTGGACGGATCGTTCTCGTCGGGGCGGCGAAGGTGGAAAAGGCGTTCTGGGGGGCACAGCTTCTCAAGGAGGAAGTCTACAGGCCGCTCCTCGTGGACGGACTGATGCAGGCTGGAACGACGGCATTGCCGGCGATTCAGGCTGAGAAGTCGTTTCTGCGCTGGCTGGAGAGCGGGAGGTTCGAAGAGCAGTTCGCCGGAAGGGCGAACCGCATCGTCGCGCATCCGGGAAGCGATGCGGATCATGTCGCATCCACGGGTGGCCTGGAGGTGGCGGCATCCCGTCCATTGCTGGCAATCGGGCCGGAGGGAGGCTGGACGGACGACGAGATCGCCCGTCTGGAGGCTCACGGTTTCCGACGGTTCTCGCTCGGCCAACGGATTCTCCGCACGGACACGGCGGCAATAGCGCTGCTGGCGCGTCTAGGCATGTGAACCCAGCGCCTCAAAAATGCCAATTGACAGCGCAGGGGGGGGGTATGGTAGGATATCGATGTGCTTCTATGACAGGAGGAAAAGATGGCAGCCATGACAATCGTACCGCACGAAAGGCAGTTCTGTAGGACTTCCAGGCGTTCATTCATTTCCATGGGAGCTGCGGCTGCCACCTTTCTGCCGGCCGTTGCAGACCTTGCGCCGACGGTTCAAGGGAAAACCGAACCGACGCACGATCCGTGGCTGTCCGTGTTTATCGCTGATCCACATGTGCCGGAGCGTGGCGTTCCCCCAGAGGATCCTCGCGATGCCGCGTTCCCCGATCAGATGTACAACCGTCTGGCAGCGATAGTGGACGAAATCCTGGCTATGCGTCCGCTCCCTTCGTCCGTGGTGTGCTTCGGGGATATCGCCTATCTGAAGGGAAGGGTGGAAGAATACAAGACGACCGAACCCATGTTGCGACGCCTGGAACAGGCTGGCATCCGTCTCGTTCTCGGCTTGGGCAACCACGATCATCGGGACGCATTCCTTGAGGTGTGGCCAGAATACCGGACAAACACGCTAGTGCCGGGTTTCGTGGTCAGTGAAGTCTCGCTCGGCACATGCGACCTGGTGATGCTGGATACCCTCTGGGACAGCGGCGTTCCGGGTTCCTACAACCGTGGTGAGGGCAACCTGCAGGGCGCCATGCTCGCTTTCGTGGAAAACGACCTGAAAAAGCGGAAACGTCCTTTCCTGCTGGCGGGGCACCAGTCGCCCGATGTCATCGCTACGGGCAAGGAAAAGCTGTTGCACTGGGTCGCGAAGCTCGACAAATGCTGCGGATACGTCCATGGCCACAACCATGCATGGAAACGGTCTTGCGTGCACGTGTGGTACGGATCCTGTCCGGTAAAGCGTGTGGTGGCGCTTCCTTCCACCGGTTTCTGGGGCGATATCGGATATGCGCTGTGCCGCACTTCCAAGGACCGGGCAACAGTCGAGTTGGTGCAGACGGATTTCTACTTTCCGCGATATCGCGAAGACAATCGTCCGGCCCTCTGGGCTAACATGGTGCGCGAAAACGACGGCAGCACCTGCGAGTTCCTCTACTAGTTACGTCCGCGCACCCATGGTCGCTCTTGGAACAGTGTTGCTTGCTGCTTGGATGCCGTTCACTCCCACGGCGGAGACTGCGACTGGCTCTGCGCTTGATTTCTCATGCATCTGCGGACCAGCCGTTCCTGCTGGAACCCGCGGGCGGCTTGTGGCCATCGGCGACCATTTCGAGTTCTCGTCACAACAAGGAGTGCCCCAGCGGTTCTATGGCGCGAACCTCTGCTTTAGCGCCTGTTTCCCCAGGACGGCGCAGGACGTTGAGACGTTGGTTCGGCGGCTCGCCGCCACCGGATACAACGCCGTTCGCCTCCATCATCACGACAGGGATCTTGTCGGCGATGCGCCTGACGGAACGCAAATCGACGCATCGCAACTAAACAGGCTGGAGCGGCTTTTTGCGGCCTTGAAAAGCGCCGGTTTCCTCGTTTCCACCGACCTCTACGTGTCCCGCAACGTTCCGTGGAGGGAGATCGGAATCGACCGCGGCGGCACGGTTCCGCATGACAAGTACAAGGATCTCGTGCGCACGAATGCCCTCGCCCGTGCCAATCTGAAGCATTTCGCTCGGGCCTGGCTTGGACACGTCAATCCGTATACCGGCCTCCGCTGGGCGGACGATCCGGCGCTGGCATGGATCTCGCTCGTGAACGAGAACGCCACGAGAGGCGCGGTGGCGCTTGAGCGCGAATGCGAATTCGCTTCCGACATGAAACGCTTCCTGAGGGATGAACTCGCATGCGCCGCGCTCGTGAGCGACCTCAACGGCGGCAATACCGGGCTTGGCGCCCTGTATCCGCGATACTGCGAATACGACTACGTTGACGAACACTTCTATTACGCCCATCCTCGCTTCTCGGGGCCAGGCTGGACGATGCCCAGCCGATACGACGACATCAGTCCGGCGCGGCACTGGGCCGCTGGGGCGTTTGGCGCCGGTGCCAGACGGCTTGTGGCGCGTCCGTTCGTCGCCACGGAGTTCCATTTCTGTCCGCCGTGCGCATTCCGGGGCGCGTCCGGGCTGTTCATCGGCGCACAGGCAGCACTGCAGGGCTGGAGCGGCGTCTGGCGCTTCGCCTGGAGCCATTGCGACTGGAAATCCGTCGCGCCGTCATGCAGGGAAATCGACTATTTCGACGTGAGCAACGATCCTATGACGCTCGTTTCGGAACGCCTTGCGGTGGCGCTCTACCGACGAGGCGATCTTATGCCACTCGAAAAGACTGCGGTTGCCGTAGTGCATAAAGACGAATTGCCGCATCTCGACGGTCAGCCGTGCGACAACCGCTGGCCAGGTTCCATGTGGTCGGCGAAGCTCGGCGTCGCCGTGGACACGGCACCGCCAGACGCGATCGTCTTGGGCGGTGGCGAGGTCTTTTCCGCCCCAGAGCAGGACGTGTTTCGAAAGGTCGGGAAACCCTCCGGACAGATACGCCACGACGGCGCGAAGGGCCTTTTTGCGGTCGATACTCCATGCAGCAAGGCTGTGTTCGCCGAAGCGGGCATTGTGGAACTGAACGGCCTTTCGGTCGCGTTCATGGATTCGCCGGCTACCGTATTCGCGGTTTCCCTGGACGGAAAGCCGCTGGTGGAATCGGGCAGAATCCTCGTTGCGCATCTCACGGACGTGCGCAACACCGGCGACAGGATACGGCCGGGTGGAATCCTTGAGGGGTTTGGTACTCTGCCGCTCATGATGCGTACAGGCCGTGCGACCTTGTCGCTTGCCAGGCGCACTTCCGGCGGAACCGTGTTCTCGCTTGCGGCCAACGGCGTCCGGAAACGCCGTATTCCCGCCGAATGCGCCGGAAACATGCTGACATTCGTCGCCGACGTGTCCGGCGGAGACGGCGACCCCGACTATCTTTACGAAATCATCCAATGAAACAGGAGGATACGATGCACCTATACGCAAAATCAATGTCGGATATGAAAGCCGCTGCCGCCGTCGCGCTGATCTGCTTTTCAGGCGTCCTCGCGGCAGCCACCAATGTCTGGACCGGCGCATCGTCCGGCGCATGGGGCGAACCGTCCAACTGGAACACGCAGTCCGTTCCGGCGGCAGACGACATCGCCGTGTTCACGGGTCCGGCGACGGTTGCGCCGCCGGCGGACTTCCGCGGATGCATCCGCAACATGGGCTCTGGCGAACTGACGGTTTCGGTTGCCGCCGACGCGGAGTTCTCGCTTGCACTCGGTTCGTATTCATTCGCCGGCACCGGCGCGTCGTTCCGCAAGACGGGTTCCGGGAAGCTGACGCTTCATGCTTGGCCTGGTGTGAACCCCGGCAAGGTGACGATCGCGGAAGGTCCGGTGGACTTCGTCGGCAACGGCGACGGAGCGGCGGGCGCGTTCGACGAGGTGGAAATTGCCGCAGGCGTCGTGGCGCGCGTGGCATCAAGCCCCGCCGCAACGCGATTCGGCTACTGGTACGCCGTGTCCCAAGGTTCGATGACCGGCGATGAGCTAACGTCGTTCCGGGAGACCGGCGATACGGCGGAAATCGTCGCGCGGTGCGAAAACAATGCCTACGTCCCGGAGGGGAACACTTCGACGAAGGGCGTGTGCGCGATTGACCGCACGGTGCGCGCCTTCGATGTCGCCGGATGCCCGACGGCAGCTTTCACGGCGGTGGGAAATAAAGACGGTGTACAGTTCTACTATCGCGGCGTCATGCTTGTGGAAAATCCCGGATCCTACAGCCACGCCGTCGCCATAACGCACGGCAACGGTATCAACGCGCGCTTTTCGATCGACGCGCAGGTGTTCAAGCTCAACACCAAGAACAGCGTGACTCTGGGCGCCGTCCGGTTTGAACATGGGTGGCGGGCGTTCACCTTCGGCGGACGTGGCGACAACCGCTACGGCGGCGGTGCTCCCGCTGCATTCACATTCTCGCGCAACGGCGTGGCGTACCCCGGCGACACGGGCGGCTTTACCGGTGCGAAGTTCTGGAACGGCGTGTGCTTCAACGCGCTCAAGGTCTGTTCCGGCGCAAGCCTGTCAATCGCAGACGGGTCCGCCATGGCCGTGGCGAACGCACGGCGCCTGGAGATTGAAGGAAGTTTCGGCTCGGACACTTCAGACGCGCACCTCTACCTCGCGTCCGATTGGGCGGACGCCTCCCATACGCGTTATTTTGCGCTCGATTCGCTGGATGGCTTTGGCGGCACGGTAGATCTCGGCGCGTCAGCCGTCGTACTTCCGCACAGCGGCACGCCGTCGTTCTCCGTGGCAGGAGAGGGGCGGATCGACTGCGGAGAAGACCCCGGCACAATCGTGATCGGAGACGGAAAACCGCTGGAAGTCCCGGTCAACACGTTGGAACGTGGCAGCGGCGTTACGACATATTCCCTTTCGTCTGCGCAAGAGTGGACGTTCGCCGGCGATGCCCGCTATTCGTCCTTTCTCGCGCCGAACGGCGTAGACACCATTACGTTCAGATCCCCGGTTCCGGCGGTGGAAGATGGTGTTCTGGTGATGACCCGGGATACAGGTTCGCAACGTTCCACCGCCTATCTCGATGGCGCCGAGATCGCATACGGCGACGAATTCCGCTGCCGCTTCGCATGGCATGCCTACCTGCGGGACGAATACCGCTATGCGGGCAGATACGGCTACAGGACCGATTTCCCCACGTATACTCTCGGCATCTTCCTGAAGCCGACCTCCACCACTGACAAGACCGGAAGCGGATACGACTACATTTCCCTGCCGCCGGACGTCAGCGGGTTCTGCATCGGCGGATGGTTCACGAAGAGCAATAAGGCGCGCGGCCTGTGGGATGTAAACGGCGGCAGAATCATGTCCGGCAATCCGGCTGTGCTGGAGGGCAATCTCGCCTCTGGAGACATGACGCGTCCATACGACGTGACGCTCCACTACAAGTCCGGCATCCTGTCCATCCGCCTGCGTCAGGGGGATGACGAGACGTTGCGCACGTTGGACGTGCATGACGCTTTTGCGAAGGACGGGAAGGTCCATTTCGGTTTCGTAGGACGCACAGGCTGGTCCTCGCGTAGCGACGGATCGGCGTACGAAGAGGCCTCATGGGCCTGGCAGGAAATCTCCAAGTTCAACATGGAGCTCGCGCCGTCGTCCGACGGACTGACAGCACGTAACGCGGGTCTTTCGTCAGAGCGGTGGGCGACTTTCGGCGCGGCGCAGTGGCAGGATGGCGGAGATTCCGTGGCCGTGATAAGGGCCGACGCTTATGGCCGCGGCGGATGCATCCTAAAGGAAGGCATCCCCGCATACGCCGCCTTTGAGTTTTCGGCAGACGTCTATCGCGGTGCGCCGGCCGGGTACAACGACCAGGGCGACAACCTGTTCGGTCTGTTCGTCCAGTCGGCAGGTCCTGATATGAAGGTCATAGGCGGATGGAACAGCCGGTTCGGCAACGTGCTGCCAAAGGATTCGCTTGCTTTTGGCGGCTATGTCAGTGCCTACCGGGACGCCAGATGCCTGTACTGGGTCACGAACCGGGTTACGTCCGCCAATGTGACGGACGACTCGCAGACCCGCACCGCCGGTACGGACGCGCAGACGTGGTCGTGCGTGAAGGACATCCCGCTGCGCTATACGCTCGCCTACGACGGGCTGGGGACGTTCACCTTCACCGTCCAGAAGGACGCGGCCGGAAACACGGTCAGTTCCACGTGGTACTATCCGCAGCTGGGTGACGCCCGCTACCGAGAGGACGGGATCGTTAAGACGTCGCTGTATCCATCGTTCCTCGGAACGGCGAGCAACGGTTCCGCTTGGAAGGCCGTTGTCGTCTCAAACGCGCAGCTCAAGGTCCAGTCGCCGTTTTCTGGCGTCTGCCGGCGTGTCTTGCCGCAAGTCTCGGCAGCTGAGGATTCCGTTGCGGACATCCGTATCGGTTCGGCCAGCGCGTCCGAAACGCCATCCTCGTCGCCGGAGGTGCAGATTGGCGAAATGGCGCTTGCCTCCGGTGCCACCGTCCGCATCTCGCCCTACTGGAGCGGCGAGTCCGCCACGGTTGCCGTGAAGACCATGCGCGTACCGGCCGCGGCCACGTTGGAAGCGTCCGGCGGCGTACGGCTGGAACTGGGTGCGCTGGAGTTCTCGGGCGTCAGGGGAACGTCGTTGCTGCGGCTGCAAGGCGGCACGGTGCGATTCGCATCGCCGTTCGTCATCGCGATCCCTGACGCCTGGCTTCCGCCTGGACCTTCCGGGATCTCGCTGGCCGACGTTTCAGGGTGTACGCTTGAGCAGCCGTTCTTGCCTGGCGCCGCGACGGTCGTCACGGCCTCAGGACGGGATGTCGCTTCGGCGTATGGCCTCTCGCTGGCAGGCGGATTGCTGACGATCCGTCCGACGGGTTCTTGCGTCATCTTGAGGTGAAGTTTTGAAATGTATCCGGTAAGATACATATGCGGAGGGAATCGTCCGACAGCAGCGGACGCGCCAGCAGTGCGGACGGGAAGCCGCGAGGAGCAGGGGGAGCATGGATTCTCTCCGGCGACATTCGGGATATGTGGAGCCGAATGGATCGCCATGACGCGCTTTGGGAGGATGACGCGCCTCTGCACCAGCCACGTTCATCCGGGATGCGTCGAGATAATCTTGTGCATGCGCGGCGACGGAATCCGTTGCATGACATGCGGCAAGGTGGATATCCTCAGGCCGGGGGAGATGTTCGTGGCGTTCCCAGACGAACCGCACTGCGTACTGGACAGCCCCAAGGGCCGGCACAACTACACATTCCTTTTCAGAGTGTCGCCGAGGACGGGGACGTTAGGCTTCTCCTGCAGGGAGACAAAACGCCTGCTCGACATCATGCGCGCGGCGCCTGGACGAATCTTTGCCGCTCCGGCGACAATGGGCATCGCGTTCCAGACGACTCTGCGCATGTGCGGCGCTGCGGATGTCCATGACGCCGCAACGACTGCGCAGATCCGGCATTCCCTGGAGGCGATCGTCCTGGATGCCGTGCAGGCCTGCCGGCGAGGGGTGCGGTCAGTCTCGTCAGGAGACGTGCTTGTGCGCGAAATCGCTGAGGAAATCAGGAGAAATCCGTTGGTGCCGTATCCGCTCGACGATCTGTGCGTACGTTACGGCATGTCAAAAAGCGTACTTGTGACCAGATTCAAGTGCGCAATGGGGCTGCCGCCGCATTCGTATCTTCTGCGTTGCCGCATCGAGCTGGCCCAGAGATCCATGATGGGCAAAAGATGCGATCTCACCGCGCTGGCGCATAAACTCGGCTTTTCGTCGCTACCGCATTTCACCCGCGCATTCCGCGAAGTGGCAGGAGTCCCTCCAAGACAGTGGATGGCTGCGGCCAGAACCGGCTGACAGAAAATTTTTATCCAAATATCGTGTAAAGACGTCGCGGACGAATGCTGTATAATCGTCGCGATGAACAGATTGACGTTATGTGCCGCATTATGTGCCGCCGCCGCTTGTGGCTTGCATGCCAGCCAAAAGCAAGACCTTCGACTGCCAGTCGCTGCCGTCTCTGAAATGCGCGACGCGGGGGGGAGGACATACCCCGGCAGAATAGTCCCTGTGGCGGAAGTGGAGGTGCGTCCGCAGGTGTCAGGCGAAATACTTGAGGTGGGGTTCCGCAACGGGCAGCATGTCGACCGTGGCGCCGTGCTGTATCGCCTCGACCCGGTTCAGTACCGCGCGGCGGCAAAGAACGCGGAAGCCAAGGTCGCAGAGCTGAAGTCGAACCTGGCCTATGCGGAATTGACGGCGGAACGCTACGAGACGTTGGTGAAGACGCGTGCCGTGAGCCAGGACGACCTTGACCATGCCCGTTCGTCGCGAGACGCGCTGGCCGCATCGTTGTCGGCCGCGGAAGCCACGTTCGCTGCGGCGCAAGACGATCTGGCGCATTGCACTATAGTCGCGCCGATATCAGGACGTGTCGGGACGACTGCCAAGACGGAGGGAAACTATGTGCAGAAGGGCGAGGCCGGCCTTGTGGCACTGGTGCAGACGGATCCTGTCCGCGCCTGTTTCCGAATGGCGAATGTGGACTATGCGGAATTGTTCGCAGGCGATGCGGGACGCATGGCCTGCGAGGCGGTCGTATCCATCAGCCTCGTTTCAGGAGGCCCGATATGCGCTACAGGAAAGGTGGAGTATGTCGAAAACAAGGCAGATGCTCTTACTGACACGGTGAGCGTGTACGTGCGGCTGGCAAATCCGCGTGGATGGTTGCTGGTCGGGCAGACCGTCATGGCGACCGTCCGCAACGAGAAAGGCGTTCTGCGCGCCGCGGTGCCTCCGAACGCAGTTGCGCAGGATGTGGCAGGGCCGTACGTATGGGTCGTCAAGGAGGATGGGAGTGTTGAAAAGCGCCGTATCGCGCGCGGCGAACTGCAGGATGGAATGTTGCTGGTGAAGGCCGGCTTGAGGCCTCGTGAGCGCATAGTGGCGGACGGAGTCCATCGCGTACATGCGCATGCCAGGATAATCGCGGAGTAGCCCGATGACCACGAATTTGTTCCGGAACCGCCCATGCCTCGCGACAGTGGCCGCAGCATGCATATTGCTGTCCGGCGTTCTGAGCCTGACGCGGTCGAGGTTTTCCGACTATCCGGAGATCGCGCCTCCGGTAGTGAGCGTAAGCACCACATACGCCGGCGCCGATCCGCAGGTTGTCGCCAACACCGTGGCGGCCCCGATCGAGGTGGAGGTAAACGGCGTCGACAATGTGGACCATTTCGAGTCCTCGTGCAACGATACCGGGGCGTACAGCCTGTATGTGACGTTCAAGGCGGGTTCGGACCCCGACATGAATCTGGTGAACGTGCAGAATGCGGTAAAGCGCGCCGAACCGCGGCTGCCTGGCGAGGTGGTGCAGCTGGGGGTGAACGTCATGAAAGCGCCGTCGGACTATATGATCCGGTTCGCGTTCACCGCAGACGGCACCGGCATCTCCCAGACCGAGCTTGGCAGCTACGTCAACAAGGAGATCAAGGAATCGCTGCAGAGGGTGGAGGGCGTTTCGCACGTTGCGGCATCCGAGCGTGGCGAATGCGCCATGCGCGTATGGCTGGATCCCAGGCGCATGGACGCGCTGGGACTTTCGGTGACGGAAGTGAAGACGGCAATCGCGCAGCAGAACATCCAGTCTGCTGCCGGATTCGTGGGCAACGCGTTCTCTTCGCAAGCGCTCGCGTACAAGATAAACGTACGGGGACGGCTTTCCACCGAACGGGAGTTCGAGGACATAGTGGTGCGTAGCGATCCCGCGACAGGTGCACGTGTGCGCCTGGGCGATGTCGCCCGCTGCGAACTTGGATCGAAGAGCTATGCGAGCCAGCCGCGTTTCGGCGACCGTCTGGCGTTCTTCCTTTCCGTCTACCGCGATCCCGCGGCGAACACGATGGAGACCGCCTCGAAATGCAAGCAGGTGGTCGCGGACTGGATGGCGAGGCTTCCCGCCGGCGCGGAATATGCGGTTTCGATGGACAACACGCTTTTCACGCGCGAGCTGCTGGATGGATTGGTTCGTGGAACCACCGCAGGACTGGGCGCGGCGCTGGCGGTGGTGTTTCTGCTGTCTGGAGGGTGGCGAGTCGCCTTTCTTGCGGCGGTAGCTGCGGCGACGGCGCTTGCAGGCGCGCTTACATTCGTGGACATGTCCGGCTGGTCGCTCAACGCGTTCACCGTTTCTGCGATGGCATGCGCCGTAGGATATGCGGCAGGGGGCGCGGTTCTCGCGGCATATGACGCGAGACATGCGGGGCGTCAGGGCGCTGGCATGGCTGCGATTGCGACATCCTCGTGCGCGGCGGTGGCGTTCTATTCGCCGATTCTCGTGTCCGACGGCATGGTTGGCATGATGCACATACGTTTCGCGGCGACGCTGATGGCGGCTGTCGTGGCATCTGCAGCAACGGCGTACATGGTATTGCCTGCGTTGTCAGCCCGACTGCGCCTGGCAGAGGATGCGCGTGAATCCGGGCTGTCCCCGCGCATGGCGGATGCAATGGCTGGAGTGGCCGTACGCCATCCACGCTTCGTGGCGGCCGCGGTCCTTGCGCTGTCGGCGGCGGGCTTGTGGACGATTCGCATGCTGCCTTCGGCCTTCATGCCGGAGGAGGATCGCGGCTTTCTCAAGATCGAGGCGGAACTTTCCGAGGGGTCTTCGATTGAACGGACGAACGAGGTCGTGGAGAAGGCTCACGATCTCTTGGAGAATACGCCGGGGGTGGAGATGGTTTCGTCTGCAGCCGCATCCTCGCATGTCGGAAAGATCGGCGAGAACCATGCGGAACTGAACGTGCTGCTCGCCCCGTGGAAGGAGCGTTCGAAGAAGGGGCTTTCAGGGCGGGCTGTCGCGGCGGAAATGGAGAGGAGGCTGGCGGAAATATCCACCGCCGAGTTCACGGTCATCCACCCGCCTGCGATAAACGGTCTCGGAAATTACGGCGGAGTGGCGGTGTACCTGTGTGCGCTGGGCGAGTACGACCCCGCCAGGCACGCCGCAGATGCGGAGGCATATGCCGAACGGCTGGCTGCACTGCCGCAAGTTCGCGGCGTCGCCACCACGTTTTCCGCAGAAACTCCACATCTGCGCCTTCACGTTGACCGAGACAAGGCCCACGCGCTGGGAGTGCCGGCGGCAACAATCTTTTCCACCATGCAGAACGAGCTGGCAAGTTTCTACGTGAACGACTTCAATCTGCGCGGCGGAGCATACCAGGTGGTGGTGCAGAACGATCTGCAGACCCGCAGTGGCGTCGCCGACGTCAGAGATATCCATCTGCCAGGCAAGGATGGGAAGATGGTACCTCTTTCTGCCGTGGGTCGGCTCGATTACGCTCTTGGGCCGAGGGTTGTCCCTCGCTTCAACAAGCTTCCTGCGGCGGGAATAGTCGTTACGCCGTCGGAGGGGGCGTCTCCGCTGGAAATCGTCGACTGGATCGAGAAGAATCCACCAGATCCGGCAAGATACGTGCTCGAATGGTCCACCATGACGGAGCAAGAACGGTCAAGCCGCGGCCGGCTTGGCCGGCTGGCGGCGTTGGCGACGCTGCTGGCGGCATTGGTGCTTGTGGTGAGGTATGAAAGCTGGCTGCTGCCGCTTGCGGTTTTGGCGCCGTCCGCCATGTCCGTAGCCGGGGCCGCGGCGGCGGCATGGCTGCTCGGCGAACCGCTTTCGATCTACGCTCAGCTGGGAATGCTGGTTGCGGCGGAATGGCCAGTGCTGCAGGCGGTATTCGCGGTGGAATGCGCCGAAGCGGCGCGACGTCACGGAACATGCGCGGCAGATGCGATACGCAATGCGACGGCGTCCGGGCTGCACACGTCGCTCGTGCCCACCCTCGCGTTCATGGCGGCGGTCGGCGCGTTCGCGTGCGGAGGCGGCGTGGGCGCTGCAGCGCGTCGTGCCATGGCGCTGCCCATACTGTCGGGCCTTGCCGCCGCACTTTTCTCCGGTCCGTTCGCCGTGTGTGCCGCGTATGTTCTGGCGAGACGCGGGAGGGCATGTGGTTAATGAAAATTTTTTACGGGATTTCGTGTAAGTTCCATCGGCCATGAGGAAGTATAATAGGTACGCAGTGAAACTGCAGAAAGGATCATGTCATGAAAGGTAGCATTATTCCGATTCTGGAATTGGGCGTTGCGTTGTGCGCTGAAGGGGCTGTAGCGGTGGCGAATCCGGACGGCATCCTGGAAGTTGCCGATGCAGCGGCGATGCAGGCGGCCGTTGAATCATCCGGGGCCGATGGCCTGACCTTGGGCAACGGCATGCTCAAATGGACCGGGACCGGCGAAACGACGTGGAACGGAACATTCACCACCGCACCCGTAAGCAATCTCGAAGTGACCGTGAACGTGGTGGATCCCGACGCGACCCTGAAGATCGCAGGCGCCGCCGCAGCAGATTCGGAATACGGCGTGTTCATCAAGACAGGTCCCGGAACGCTGGAATTCAACGGCGGAGGAACCATCGGCACGGCCGCCGGAAACTACCCTTGGGCGTACGGGTGGTGGGTCACGTACGCCGGCGCGACGTCCGCCGCGTTCCAGCCCGGAATCACGCAGTGGAGCGAAACGACGGGAATCGCGTCCGGTGGCGGATATTCCATCATGACTGTCGCCGACGGCACGCTGCGGTTCAATGCGCCTGGCAAGACGTTCAACATTCCAACCCAGCCGTGGATCGGCAACCGCCTGCAGAATTCGCCACGGCTGGAAATCACCAACAACACGTCCGTCACTTCCGGCGGTGGCGTGTTCTGCATGGCGCGCGGCACCGGAACGTCCGCGAACGGCGCCGCCCCGGTGGTTTCGATAGCCGACGGAGGTTCTCTCTCCATCACGCAGTTGAGCATGGGCTACGGAAACGGGCAGGCCGATTTCTATCCGCGCTCCCGCGTGGAACTGGACGGCGGTACGTTGAGCGTCAACAACGGATCCATCGAACAGCCTCAGAACGACACGGGCACGCCGGTTGTTTTCGCCACGAACGGATCCTACGTGGCCTGCAACTACCGGAACTTCGTCCAGTACGGCTGGCTCATGCGCGGCACCGCCGAAACATGGATAACAGGATCTTCAACCGGCGCGACTCGCCAGATTGCCCACAATCCCAACACGCGCATGGAAATGACCGGCAACAGCGTGTTCAAGCTCGATCGCATCGTGCCGCAGTGGTACAACGCCGTGGATGCGGACGGCGCCACCGCCGCGCGCATCCATTTCGACGGTTCCACGCTCACGCGATATTCCGACGTCATCGGAGAATGGTTCGGCAACCGCGGATGCGGATACACCAATTTCGTCGTGGGAGCGAACGGCATGACGCTTGAGGCCGACGGCCCCGTATGGTTCGGCGCAGCTGCGCGGGCAGACGAAGATGGTGGAGGGCCGATAGTCAAGACGGGAGACGATACGCTTTTCATGCGGCCGGAAACGAATTTGCCCATCATCGTGTCCGAAGGGGTTCTGGGGCTCACGATGGCGAATCCACTGCGCACCAACGACACGGCGATGGCGGTCTCTCTCGCCCCAGGCGCAAAACTGCTTGTCGGCGGCGAAGGCGCGCTTGGCGGATCCAAGATCGCCATCCCCTCCGGATCGTCCGTCGTCTTCCTCGGAAACGCCGTTGCGGACAACCAGGAATGGAAGTGCAACAACTTCGCGCGTCGCCTGTTCGACGGCACGCTGCAGATGACGCTGGGCGACACTGACTCCTGGGGCAGCGCATGGCATTCCAACCGCGTCTCGGTGGCGGAATCGTTCACCGTCACGTTCGACAGCTTCACTCGATGCGGCGCGAACATATATGCGGTGGAACCGTACTACGGATGGATGCTCGTGCTGCAGAACAAGGATGTTCTGCGGATCGGCGGCGGCGCGGACAAGTATGGATATGCCGGAGGAACAGCAGGGACGGCCTTCACCGACAGCGGCGTAGGGTCGTTCGCAATCGGCCTGAACGTGCTCAGATGCAATTTCCTGGTTGGAAGAAACGGTGCTGCGCCGACCGCTGTCGCAATGGACACGGATGCCACCGTCACAAAGATGGATCTGGCGGCGAGCGTAGAACGTCCGTGCCGAAACACGTTCACTTACGACGCCGCTGCGCATACGGCCACGCTATCAGTCTACATCCCGTCGCTGAAGCGCATCGTCAGCCATACGGAGTCCGTCGACCTTGCCGCCCTGCTGGGGGCTGACGCCTACATCGGATTCACCGCCTCGACGCACTCCAACCGCAACAGCGAACACTGCTTCCGCAATTTCCGCGTGGCGACGGCTGCCGCAAAGCCGGACGTGCTGCACACCGGCGGTACGATTGACGTTTCAGCCGCCGGAACGCTCGATGCCACGTTGGCAGGCAACGACGCAATCGGCACGTTCGCCGCGGATGTCCTGAAGGGAAACGGCGTGGTGGCGCTGAACATTGCGGACGCCGGGATTTTTCCTGAAGAGCCGGTGACGGTTCCTGTTCCCATTTCCAGCACGGACGAGAGCCAATGGGAGTTTGCAGGCAACGGGCATATGACGGCGGAAGGACCGGCCTGTTCCACAGGACCGTCGCTCCCAGGAGGATTCATCTCCGCTAACGCATACCCTGTCACAGGATCGTGGAAACTCTCGTTTGACTGGAAGAGCGGCTTGCAAGCCGGCAAGGCTCCGGCAGATGTGTTGTGGTTCAGCCTTGACAACTACGGTTCGCCATACAATTCCTGGGGGGCTGACGGCATCACGGTCGACATCCGGTGCTACGAGCAATTCTCGCTCAGACTTACCGTCAAAGGAGTCGCGCTGGCGATCGGCGACGGCGGCTCCAGCCGTGCGGATCTGTACAAAGATGCAAACGGCGACAGCTGGTTCAACCTGCGATACAAGGGCGACATGCATGTGGTGTTGGAACACGACGCCTCGGCCAAGACGCTTGCGCTGACGCTTTCGCAGCAGAACGGTACTGTAAGCAAGACGTTCACCATCGAAAACTTCGATGCAGAGACCGTGTTCAACGGGAAAACGACCGCGAAGATGCGCGCCTACCAGACGGTGGGCGGTGCATACGCGGAGGCAATCTATGCGAACATGTCGTTCGCGGGAGACGAGCTGGAAGCGGCCACGGCCGCCGCAAAGTCGGAGCTCGCGTCCAGAACGGCGCGTGGCGCGCTGGCTTTCGGCGCGACGGAAGGGGTGACGGCAGTCGAGACGGCTGGAACGGGACTCCTCGCGTTTCTTGAACCAGGCGCATGGAACGTGCCGGTCACGGTGCGCGGCGCCGGACTGAAGTTTTCACAGCCGGCAGTCGAGGACATCACGGTGGGAGCTGGTGGCGGATGGGTGTTCAACATGCCATCCGGCGGCTATTCGCCGAATGGCGGCGTGAAGATAGGCACGAACGTCGCCAACAACCGCGACAACGCCCACTACCGCCACCGTGTGCGCGTTTCAGGCGACTGGCGCGCAAGCTGGACCATGAAAAACGTAAACAGCAAGAGCGCGGACGGAATCTCATTCTTCCTGCACAACGATCCTCGCGGCGAAAACGCCGTGGGCGGATCATACGGTTGCGGCGGCTTCGCGAACTGTTTCGCCATCGGATGGTACACGTTCTGCAACGCGTCGCCCGAAAACAAGTGGGGTCTGTGCCGCAAGCAGAATGGCATCTACTGGCAGGATGTCGTCAGCCCTGTAGTCATCCGCAGCGGCGACCCTATAGACGTCACGCTCGTACACGATGCTTCGGACAAGACCGTCACCATGACCATGGTGCAGGGCGAGAACAGGTATTCTACGGTGATCGAGGACGTAGACGTCAAGGATTGCGTAGGCGGCGACTATGCATGGCTCGGTTTCGGTTCTGCAGGTGGTGGATCGCATACGCTGCCGGTGTTCGACAATTTCAGGTTCGAGCAGACGGATGCAGATAACGATCCTCTTGCCGATACGGCTTATCTGCCGGCTGTCACGGTCGCTGCCGATACCGACGTCGTGCTCGACACCGCCGTGGCCGGCCGCACGTTCCGCGTGGCAGAGACGCTTTCGGTGGAGGACGGCAAGACCCTGCGCGCGTTCGCCGCCGACAAGGCGGCAGTGCTCGCATCCGGGACGCTTGCGTTGGGTTCAGGTTCCGTGCTGTCCGGGCATGGCGGCGCCACGTTCGCGCCTGATGCGCTGGCGGGCGACCTTTCGACGCTGGCCGTAGAGAACGCGACGCTGGTCATGCCGGCGGCGGACGTAGCGGCGGACAGGTTCGCCGACACTACGTTCGCCCTCTCGAACGGCGCCAAGATCCGTCTGTCGGCAGCATGTTCGGCGCAGGCAGTCGTGATAGACGGAGAGCCGCTGCCGCAGGGAGTGTTCAACGCGTCCAACTGCGCGTGGATTTCCGGCTCCGGATCCGTCCGCACATTCCGCGCCACGGTGCTTCTGCTAAGGTAAAAGGGGGCGCAGCGATGTACGGCAGCATAAAAAAACTGTGGATGGCCGCAACGTTTCAGGTCGCACTTCTTGCGTCTTCAGCCGTGGCAGCAGATCGTCTGAACGAAATGCCGCGCCCGTGGGCGAAGCCGGCGGAACGGCTTTCGATCAGGACGTATCTCGGTTCGCTCAACTGGTTCGCGGCAAAAAATCCAGGTCTTGCGAAACTGACGACGGTAGGACGCAGTCCGAAGGGACTTCCGGTCTGCATGCTCAAGCTCACCGACGCCAGTGTGCCGGACGAAGACAAGAACGTAATTCTCATCACCTGCTTCCATTCCGGTTCCGAGCGCACCGGAACCGCGGGCGTGATGGCTGCCGCAGACTGGCTTCTGGGCAGATCCAAGGCGGCCAGCGAAGCCCTGAAGAAGAACATCGTTCTGATCATGCCGATCGTGAACCCGGAAGGCTATTTCACCTCTGAGCACTGGGGAAACAGCCGCAACATGGACATCTACGCCCTGGGGCGAGGCAACAGGATGAACCTGGACACGCTTGAGCTGAAGAACCCGGAAGACGGGCCGGAAGTGATGGCGTACCGCGCAGTGGCGGACAGATACCATCCAGACTTCCATCTGGACGTGCATGGAACCGGTTTCCACTTCAACGGGCATATCCAACCTCCCACCATCGGCCGCGCAGGGTCGAACTCTTCGCTGATGTGCTGGGACGATCGCCTCGTGCGGCGCCTTGTCGCCGCCGCCAACCGCGACGGATGGGGATACTTCCTGTTCGAGTCCGATCCGCAGCGTCTCGTGTGGGGCCCGGCCATGGGAGAGGCGGTGAAGCCGTACTGCGACGGTGGCTCGCCATACTGCTACAGCCAGACATACGGTTACGTTAAGCACCACACCATGCCGATGCTTCTTGAATCCACATGGGCGGATCAGGTGCTGTCGCCGGTAAAGGAACTGTTCGCCTATGCAAGCGGTCCGATGTGCGGCGGACCTGTGCCCGGTTTCGCCGTGAACCGGATAAAGAGCTGTCTGGCGCTGAACCTGGAGCCGTATGGCACGACACGTTCCGCGAGACGCGAAAGTCGCGTGGAACTGTGGCGCAAGCAGCGCCACTTCACGCTGTCCGCCTCCTATCCCGATACCGCGAACTGGCGCATGGCCGTTCTCGGATACGGTCGCGACGCCATGCGGACGATCGCAGGAGATGCGGCGGACGACTCCTCCGTAAAATGGGTCTATGCGCCGCTCTCGGAGATCCGCAAGCGCCTGGAAGGCCGGCAGGGATTCAACCTGGCGGAAATCGACCGTTTCATCGCCGCAGCGCCGCCTGCGGCAATCAGGCTGCCTTTCGAGAAGCCGGACTTCGAAAGGTCGGGTTCGCCGTCGCCACGCCTGGAGGGCGGCGTGTCGTTCTCGCTAGTCCTGCCAACTGCCGACAACGAGATCCTGCATCTGGCCTTGAACGGAAATCCGATCGCGCCGTCCGCGACCGACGGTTTCCAGCGCTGGACGGAAGACGGCTTCACGTTCATCCGCGTCAACATCCCCCATGAACGCGCAGACAAGGAACGCCTATGGCTCCTGACCTGCGCATGGAAGCCGGCCGGAATGCCAGACCGTTTCGGATGGGTCCCGGGGGCGGAAGCCGCGAAATGGATCGCATCGCCCGCGTTCACGGAAGGCATGGGCGGCGAGGAATGCGCCCGTGCGGAGAAAATCGACACGTACTGGCGCAAACACCCCGGCAAATTCCGCGATCCGGGCTTCACCGGCGGGCCGGATGACGAAGACGCAGCTGCGCTAGACATTTCGAAATGCGTAAACGTCGCGGGCGACGCATATGGGAGTTTCGCCGAGATCATGCACGCTGACGGCACGAAAACCAAGGCCGCATCGGTGATCTCCGGAAGCCGGGACGACGGCGCGGCCGCGATTCTGCGCGGGACGCCGGCGACGTTGACGGTCGAATTCGCACAACCGCGGCTGCTGTGCGGCGCGGCAGTATGGCCAGGCACGCTGGGGACCGCCGGCAACGCATCCGGAGAATGCGGCGTCAAGTCATACGTCATAGAATACTTCAACAACGGCTATTGGCACAAGGCCGCTGAAGCGAAGGGCAAGCCGTCGTTCGTCGCGTCGAAGGCGAAGGGTGCTGAAGACTACCGATTCGTCCATGCGTTCGCGAAGCCGGTGAACGCAACTGCCATCCGCCTGAAAGTAACCGAGTCCGGCGACACCGGCAGGCGCAACGGACGAGCCGGCACGCTGCCGCCAGACAGCCGCATATCGGCCATACGCGCGTTTGAGGCCTACGAGACGGCAACGGACGCCAACAGGCTGACTATGCTGGCAAACGTGCTTTCGGGCGATTTTCCGCTGCCGGTCTACCGGGATCAGCGCGAAGCCTTGATTTCGCTTGATCTGGACAAGTCGGTCGCACCGTTCAACGCGCGCTTGGAGGTGCGCGAAGAGAAAACCGGCAGAATCCTGCTGTCGCGCAACGTGCGCTTTGACAGAGGCGCAACGTCCGTTGCGATTCCGCTGGATGGTCTGCCCGACGGACGGCATGTCGTCGCATTCACAGCGTCCGATTCCAAGATAAAAGGCGACCTGTGCCGTATGCTCCGCATCGACCGCGGCGGCAAGGCGATTCCGCCGGCGGAACCTGTGGACGTGACAGGGATGCGGATATTCCCGGTGGACGATTTCCATTTCGCCATGCGCGAAGGTGTCGTGAACGAAGTGGTGCCGGCCGAAGCCATCGAGACGACACGGCCGCTCGCTCCCGGCCGCTGCGTCCAGGATTCGCGCGGCAGCAACTGGCTCAACCGTCGCGACGACGGCACGTTCGTCATGAAATTCCGGGATGCGGACTGGAACCGCAGCGGCTGGCAGACCCATTACGCCGTCAGCCGCGATCTGAAGACATGGAGCGTGACGGACGATCCGCCTGGCGGCAGACCGAACGTGGGCCTCCCGTCCCCGTGGGATCCGCTTCCTGGGCCCGCACGGCCGAAATGGCAGATGCGCACGCCGTTCAAGGACGCGAAGATACGTTTCTACAAACCGTCTGACGGCAAGCCGCCACTGAACGAGGTACGCGTGGCGTGGTTCCCGCCGTCGCTGGGCGACGTGGCTGCGCGCGGGCTGACGCCGTGGGGCAACTATCCGGTGTGGGAAAAGAACGCCGGCGAATGGATCGTTCTCACAAAAGCTCCAATGATGGTCTGCAAATTCGGCTTCGAGCCGCAGGAACTCGAAGACGATCTGGCGAGCAACGACAACTTCGGCGGCCAGTTCCTGTCCGACGACGGCGGCACCGTGTTCTGCGAGCAGGCGGCAAAGCTGCGGAGATTCGCTCCGTATACCGTGGAGTATGACAACCTGCGCCAGGCCACGCGCATTTTGCGTACATTCTGGTCGAACGATGGTTTCGTCTGGCACAAGCGTTTCATGGCGCTCCCGACCGAACGCGACCATTGGAGCTGGCAGCATTACGGTATTGCCAATTTCCGCGTATCGCGCAATTTCTACCTCGGCTATCTTCACGCGTATCCCGCCAACCGGCAGCAGATATATCCAGAAATCGTATACAGCCGTGACGGCCTGAACTGGAACCGCATTCCAGGATCAAAGCCCTTCATATCCAACACTCCGCCCGGAACGTGGCTGAGCGGCATGGTGTTCCTGGATCCGGCGCCGCCTCTCGAACACGAAGGACGGTATCTCATCCCCGTGGGACTGCCGCACAGGAACATGCATTTCTACCTGTACAACCTCCGCGGCGCTCCAGAGCGGCTTACGGCCGAATACGTCAAGCAGTGCTATGGCGGCCGCAATCTGGCGGAGCAATGGCCGCTCTTCAAGGAGATCGGCGGCTGGGAAGGGCTGGCGAAGGACATGAGGGAGTATTCGGCGACCGTAGGCATCGCGTCGTTCCGCAAGGACGGATGGATAGCGGTGAAGGCCGGGAAGAACGGCGGGCGCCTTGTGTCGCGCGCGTTTTCCGCGCCCGGCGCCAGACTGTCGCTGAACGCCAAAGGCAGGGTTGCGGTTGCGGTTCTCGGAGCCGACGGGAAGCCGCTGCCGGGCTACGGGGAGGCGGCCGTGTTCGACGGAGACGACACGTCCGCGGAACTCGCATGGGGCGGACGCGTGTCGCTGCCAGAAGTTCCGTTCACGCTTGAAGCGACCCTGTCGCCGGGGACGGAACTCTACACGTTCGCATTTGCGTTGCGCTAAACCTCCAGAACTCCATTTTTCAGTTTTGATGCCATGCGAGCGCATGGGATTATGGTATACTATACGCAGTTCGGAGAGAAGGGATTTATTTTGTTTGCCAACGATAAAGGTAGATGATATGAAAAAAAGCGCTTTTTTAGCGGTAGCATCGATACTGTGCGCCGTTGCGGCGTCAGGAGCAACGCAGACGGTTGTAAAGACGCCGGGTGGCGACTTCCTGACGAACAAGAGCTACTGGAGCGATTCGGATGCGACCGTCTGGCCCAACCCGGAAGACGACTACCTGTTTCTGAACTCTGCGCGCCTTCCCGATGTGGACACGACGTTTAACGGCAAGTCGCTACAGCTCGGGCAGGTTGACGGAGCCTGTGCGCAGGTCTACGTCAAGGGCGGAAACCTGACGTTCAACAAGCTGATTCTCGCCAATGTGCTAGTCGACCACTGGCACGAGGGCAACGAACGTTGGATATATGGCCCTATCGAGGTGATTTCCCCAGTCTCGGCCCCCGTGCGCTTCACCTGTTCGCACGTGGCCGCGAACGGGCATGCGCTAGCCGGGGCGATAACGTCCGAGAGTGGATATGGAATCATCGCCTCCACTCGCAATCCGCGCATGGGCAACAGCACGTATCTCGGCTATCGTTTCCGCATCGCAGGGGACCTTTCCGGATATTACGGCACGATAACCATCGACGAGAACGTGCCATTCACCTGCGGGAACAACGTTTCGGCAAAGACTTGCCCGGGCACGATAGAGATGCGCGGCGGTTCCACGCTTATACTTCCCTATCCCGTCAGCGACCTTTCCGTCGCGAACATATCGTTTGCCGAGGGGACGCGCATGCAGGTGAGCTTTGGCCACCCCGCGACGCCTCAGGCCGGTACGCTGATGCCTACGGAATCGCTTGCGCTCCCCGGGTCTGGTCCGCTGACAATCCTGATGAACACCGTCCTGCCGCTCGACTACATGAACCAGGATGCGCCCAAGTACGAGATACTGAAGGTGCCAACCGCGGTGAAGAGGATTGCGCTTGACGATTTCGAATTGGACCGGTCCAAGGTGGAAGGGCACGAGAGCAACTTCGGCCTGCCGCATGCGGCGCATCTCGTGCTTGACGTGGATGAGGGCAGCGGCATGCAGACGCTTTCAATCTCGCCGCGCAAGGTGGCGACCCTGCGTGCTTCGGACAGCGGCGGGCAGTCCGCGTTCCTCCCAGCCTACGCATCGCACTGGAACGGCATGACGGATGGCGAACCGCTGTCCGGAGACGTCGACTACTATGTCATGAACGGCTACATACGGACGCCGGAGCTGGCCAGCATGGACATGACGTTCCGCGGCGCTTCACTGACCTTCAAGGCCAATACGCAGCTTGCGATGAAGAATCCCCTGGACCTGGTGGTGGACAATCTTGCCATTCAGGAGGGGGCAACCATAGGCAACTGGGGAACTGCGCGGATTGTGGACGGCGTAGACACCGCCGTTCTTTCCGGCAACATGCGCATATACAAGAACGGCGCCTGGGACTACCTTCGGCTGTCATGCAACAGCTCGCGGCGCATCCGCATAAATTCCAACATTTCCGGAAGCGGCAACATTTTCTGCTGCTGCGCAAACGACGGCACTACGCCGTCCTACGAGCTTGCTGGAGACAACACGTCCCATTCCGGAAGCATAATACTGTGCGAGGATGTCAACTATGCCGACAACGGGCCGGTTTTGGCCGTCTACGAGGGGCGCAACCTGGGCGGGGCCATGCCGTCCTACACTGTCTACGGCGTGTGGTTGCGGAGCGGAACATGCCTGTGGGCGAAAAATTCGCTTATGTTGAGCGAGCCTACTCGCGGTGTGTATGCTGAAGGAATGAACTGCCGTTTCCGGGCCGATTCGGGCGTGACGCTCTCGATCGACGGTTCGCCGCTCGCCATCAACGGGCAGCTCGTCAAGGAGGGTGCGGGTACGCTTGCCCTTGGAGGAACGCTCAGGTTCGTGGATGACGACAAGCAAGCGGTTTCGCCGGTGGAGGGCAAGAACCTGATCCATGTGAAGGCTGGCCGTCTGCGCGCTCTTTCAGCGCAAGGTCTGGCCGGAGCGAAGATCTCCTTCGCGCCTGGAGCTGCGTTCGCGGTTGTGGCGCCTGCAGGTGATGAGGAAGCTGTATTTGCCCAAAAGGGCGCGGTGCTGACAGCGTCAAGCGCACCGTTCGACCTGTCGAGCGCCGGCTCGTCCCCGGTCGTTCCGGTTACGTTCGACGTGTCCGGCGGCCTGCCGGAGCGCAGCGTGAGCGTTCCGGCGTTCACGGTGACGGCGGCAACGGCCCAAAACCTGCCAGTGACGGGAGTAAGCCCCGTCCGCGGATATGCGGTGCGTGTGGCAGCGGTTCCCGGCAATGGCGAGGTGACATACTGGGCGACGCTTTCGCGTGCGGGAATGCATATAACCGTCCGATGACATTGGCGTAGGGAGACGAGGTTCCGATGAAGCTGAAGAATGCTGGAGCATCTGTGATGTTGAAGTTCATGACGGCCGCGGTTGCGGTGGCGGGGATGATGGCGGCGGCGGATGTCGCGCCGCGCAGCGGATGGAAGATGGTCAACGGCGAAGATGCCCTCGCGGTGGCCGGCGCAAAAGCGTCGTTGCCGGGCTTTGACGTCTCAGGCTGGATGGACGCGAAGGTGCCGGGTACCGTACTCGACACGCTTGTGCGCAACGGCAGGCTCCCGGAACCGTACTGGGGGCTCAACAACCGCAAGGCGGACGGGCTGATTCCGGATCTCGGCGACGGAAACCGCAACTACTATACCGCGTGGTTCCGCACGGAACTTGACCTGCCGGCCGAATGGAAGGGGCGCGGCATATGGATGCGCCCCGAAGGAATCAACTATCGGGCCGAGATTTGGCTCAACGGGAAGATGGTCGCTTTTCCGTCTGGCATGTTCGCCTGCCAGACGGTGGACGTGTCCCTCTTCGCAAAGCCGGGTGAACGCAACGTGCTGGCGGTGAAGGTATATCCGGTGGACATCCCTGGCGATACGCGCCAGTGGGAGACCAAGGGGATGATGGAGTACGCCAACGGCGGCGACGGGCTGATAGGGCGCAACGTCACGATGCTGATGAGCATAGGCTGGGACTTCACGTTCCGCGACGGCGTACGCGACCGCAACACGGGCATATGGAAGGATATCGTCTTCTTCGCCACTGGTGACGTACGGCTGGACGCGCCGTTTGTCCGCACGAAGCTTTCAGGAGACCTGCGTTCCGCGGAGCTCGACATATCGGTGGAGGCCATAAACTCGAACTGCGACCGCTGGATGTTCCGCGGAAGGGCGAAAGGCGTCCTGGAGATCGAGGTGGAGGGAACTCCGCTTCGCTTCAGCCAGGAGGTGACCCTGCACCGCGGCGAGCGGCGCGAACTGCATTTCAAGGGGACGCTCCGCAATCCGCGCCTGTGGTGGCCTGTCAACAAGGGCAGGCCGGACCTGTATACGCTCGTATGCCGCGCCAAGACCGCCCACGGCGAGCATGTCCTTCGCCGCAGGTTCGGCGTGCGCGAGGCGTTCAGCGACCAGTCCGGCAAGGATGGCGCGCGCCAGTTCTGGATAAACGGGCGCAAGATATTCATACGTGGAACGAACTGGATTCCGGAAGCCATGCTTAGGTCCGACGACGCCCGCATGGAGGCGGAGTTGCGGCTGACGCGCCAGCAGGGCGTGAACATGGTTCGGCTGTGGGGCGGCGGAATCGTGGAGAGCGACAGGTTCTACGACCTCTGTGACGAGATGGGCCTTCTTGTGTGGCAGGAGTTCTTCATGACGGGCGATACGGCTCATCCAGACGATGCGGCCCTCTACCTTTCGTGCGTCTCCGACCAGGTGAAGCGAATCCGCCACCATGCCTCCATATGCCACTACGTGTGCTCGAACGAGTCCACGGAGGTGGATGGCATACGCGAGCTGCTGGCGCGCCTGGACGGCACGAGAAGCTACATGATGCAGAGCGAGTGCGACGGGGTGCACGACGGATCGCCATACTTCTCGCTAAACCCGATGCGGTACTACGACGACACGGCTTCGCCGCGCGGCAGCCGCGTGTACGGATTCAACCCCGAATACGGCACCGCCGTCCTGCCCACTGCAGAATGCCTGCGCGAGGTGTTGCCGGAGAAGAGCCTCTGGCCTATCGACAGGGCCGCGTGGGCATACAGGGATGGCAACAACTTCTACAAGTCGGTGACGGTGCACCATGATCTTGTCATGTGCTACGGAGAGGCGTCGTCCCTGGAGGACTACTGCCGCCGTTCCCAGGCGCTGGACTATCATGCCACGCGCGCCATATGGGAAGTGTGGAACAGGACAAGGAACGGAAAGGGCACCGGATTGCTCTACTGGTACAACAACGTGCCTCTGCCCAAGGTGGTGGCCTATGGCTGGGACTACTCCCTGGAGCCCACTCCGGCGCTTTTCGCCACGCAGAACGCATTGGAGCCGCTGCACGCGCAGTACGACTATCTCGACGACATGGTGTGCCTGGCAAACGACCTGGTGGAAGCGCGCCAGGTGGACGTCTTGGCCGCCGTGTACGACTTCGATTCCCGCAAGGTATGGGAGAAGTCCGCCCCGGTTGCAGCGCCTGCCGAAAGTTGCGTAGATGCGTTCAAGGTGGAATTTCCCGCGCTGGACAAGCCGCATTTCATACGCCTTTCCGTGAAGGAGGACGGGCGGGAGATCGCATCCACCTTCTATTGGCGGTCAACCGACAGGTACGATCCCAAGACGCCTGACGCGCTCACCGGGCCGTGCACGGCGGGCTTCGAGACGCTTTCGTCCCTGCCGAAGACGTCGCTTGACGTGAAGACCGAGGATGCGAACGGCAAGTTGCGTACCGTCGTCGCGAATGCCGGCGGCAAGATAGCGTTCATGGTGAGGCTCGCCCTGGTTGGAAAGGACGGCAAGCCTCTTCGGCCGTCGTTCTATTCGGACAACTGGTTTTCGCTTCTTCCGGGCGAATCGAAGATGGTGGAGGTGGAACATCCCGCGCGGCCGTACCAGCTGTCGGTCAATGCCTGGAATGCATCGGCGCGGCAATGATCTAAAGGCGTGGACCGGCGCTTTCGGTTTGGATGCAAAATCCAATGGTCTATATGCGAAATACGCGCAACCGTCTTTGTCATAATTCGTAATGGCATTGTTGCCACAGAACACATATAAGTCCTTGCCTCCTTCTTTCTCTATCGGGTCGCGGTTGAGCCAGCGGCGGTTTGGTGGGTGGTAGAAGCGGTAGTCGTAGTAGTAGAGGCCGGTTTCGGGATCGTAGTACTTTGTCGAGAAGCGATGGCGGAAGAAGTCTGCAAGCGGGCCGGACTTGGAGATGAGATTACCGAAGGCATCGTAGATGTATTGCGCGACCGTGCTGCCGTTTGCGTCCAGTTGAAGTCATTCAGGTTGAACACGGGCAGGATGTAGTGATATTCGACGAAAGCGATTTTCTCGCTGTCGAAGCAGCCGACAAAACGCGGCGGCTCGACGTCGCCCTTCTGCTCGCCCTTAATGGTAAGAATCAGTTGCGCGAGCATCCGATGTATGTCCGTCGGATGGTTCTTTGCCTCGGCCCAGAGGATCGGTGCGTCGGGGATGAAGGTCATCTGGCGCGGGTCGCGGCGTTTCGGCAGTACGCAGAAATCGATGTTGCCGACGATGCGGTCGCAGTCGTACTTACCGAAGTACGCGGTCGCTACGCGATTCTTCAGTTCTTCTTCTCTGATGGTGGATTCTTTCTTCATGGCTGGTGTTTCTGTAGGGATATTATAGCAGATTCCATTTATTCTTTCCCCAGGATTCCTGTATAGGCAAAAAACAACATGATAATATCCGTCAAAACCAAAGTCACAATAGATGCAATCATGCGAAATCGCATATTAAACCAAACGAATGGAGCCCGCAGTACGATCAGAATGCTATAAATAAATCCAATTACAATGAGATCAACGAACCATCCAAGACCACGCCCCATGCTGTCTTTTCCAGAGAAATATGACCAGATTATACAGACAGAAATAATGGTTAAGACATCCACAAGATTGCAAGGGAATCGCCATGTCCCTTTTCTCAATCGATACAGCAACGGAAAGGCAATAAGCGTTGGAAGCGTGAACCAAATCGCCCCTGTGCCAATTGGATATCCAAACAAATAAATGAAACTTATGACATTTTCCACCCTAACACCTCACTTCAAGTTACATTTACATCTTATTTTGATGTCTAACAACAGTTTGTAATACCCCGCCCTCAGATCGTCGGCATAATCTTGACAATCATACTGTCCGATCACACGCCCATTCCAAGTCGCCAAATTACGGTTTTTCCATAATTTCATTTGTCACAACCTCATTCCGGTAACGCTGGGAAAAGCAAGGCAAATAAGACCGCAATAATTACCAGAACGCAATTTGCATAAAAGCAAAAAGATTTTTTCTTGTTGCGTACCACACAAATGAGCACCAGTCGTACAAGCCACAAAAAAGACCAGACGATGCCGAGAGCAAATAATTCTGCAATATTCGCCATGCTTTTGCCGTCTGTCGACATTGGGCTTGCAGTCATCCATACAAAAGAAACCACGAGAGGCAATATTAAGTCAGATTTGACAAATGGGTTCAAGTATCGGCCAGCCAGATGTCGAATCGTAAAATAGTATGGAACTATTGTTATCAACACTACTGGCAATGGCAGCCAGGAAAAATATATCGCGAATGCCAAGATTGTTCCTACAGTCTTGATTACAATCATTTAAGCCTCCCACTCATCGTACAATAGTGATAGGTGATCTGTTGCGTTTCCCAAAACACTTGCATTGTATTTTGGGGTCGTTAATAAGCTCGTTGTATTTGCTTCGCAGGAGTGATGCATAAGTTTGACAGTTGTCATGTCCTGGTACAAAACCAACCGTGCAATATGGCTTCGGTTTTACACGCGCAACAGCTTCTCTCATGACGCAGTCGTCATAGCCATCATCCGTTACAACATAACGATATTTGTTTCGATTGCGATCATTTCGCACACCGCCATCCTTGAAATAGCCAATATCATCCAACGGTTTGCTTGGCGTTCCATAAAATAAATGTTCGTGTGACACCTCTACATCAAGTGCGTTGAATAATGGATTTCGTGATAGACCTGGCCACCATCCAACACCAGCCAATTCGCGTTTTGCAAAATACGCGCAACCATTACCGTCATAGTTTATAATTGCATTGTTACCACAAAATATATAGAGATTCATCCCTCCACCTTCTTCTATCGGATCACGATTGAGCCAGCGGCGGTTTGGTGGGTGGTAGAAGCGGTAGCCGTAGTAGTAGAGGCCGGTTTCAGAATCGTAGTATTTTGTCGAGAAGCGGAAGCGAAACACATCGGCAAGAATGCCTGTCGCGGAAAGCGTGTTGCCGAAAGCTCCGTAGGTGTAGGACGCAACGACATTTCCTGCGGCGTCGGTGTAGCGCGCGATGTTACCATTTGCGTCACGGTGCGGGACGTAGATCGTATCGCTGCGCTTGAGATACAGCAAGCCGCCAACGCCACCCGCGCCTTGCAACGATCCTGAAATGTCTTTGCCCCAATAATAATACGTTTCGTTCGTGACCGTCCCAGCAATCTCCCACTCATGGATCAGATTCCAACCATCGTAAAGGAAGGTCGTTACGGAAGTCGGTGTCGTCTTGCGTACACGCCGCCCTTTGTGGTCGTACTGATTCATGACGAGGACGAGTCCATTGGACGAGGCGGAAGCAAGCCGGTTCTCGGCATCGTAGGCGTAGGCGAACGTGCCATCGCCCGTCATGTTGCCGTCGGCGTCGTACACGGGATTCGCGCCGGACGAGACGGAGGTGTACTGGTTGAGGCTGTTCGCCGTGTAGGAGTTTGTCACGGCGTTCGCCGCCGACCAGAGGCGGTTGCCGATGGTGTCATAGGCGTAACCGTAGCAGTCCGTCCCTACCGTCGCGGCCGCAAGTTCCGAGCGGCGGTTGTACAGCCGCCTTCTATGTCGCCAGTGTTTCACCGATTCCCTTTCGCTCGGTTGTGCGTACGGCACAGCATCTGGCAGTTCTTGATATCCGTCGCACCGCCCTTCGACCACGGCGCGACATGATCGGCGTCCATTTCGTTGAACTTCCAGATGCGTTTCGCGTTTGCGTCGTGTCCGATGGCACAGAGCGGACAGTTTGAGACGCCTTTCTTCTCCGCAGCGGCTGTCTGTTTCGCATAGACGGCCTTCGTTTCCTTCGGCTCGAACACACGCACGTCCAAGAGCCGCGTATCCTTCTCGCCTCCAAGGACGTACTCGAAGATTCCCCTGCGGTTGCGCACGAATTCGTCAGCGTAGAGTTCCTTGACCCGCCCCCACACCTTCGCAGGGTCGTAGGCGTTCGCGTGATATGTCTCGTAGAGCCGACCCCAGTCAAGCCCGCACATTTCGTCCTCCACGCCCTTGAATACAATCCCCGCCCAGTCGATGACAGTGGAGAAGTACGTCTTGAGTTCGGCAATGTCGGCATCAAAGCGGTGTTTCGCCATGTAGCCATCGATGTCGCCTTTCGACACCCAGGAAAGCGCTTCTCGCAGAATATCCTGCCGCTTCTCGTTGCCGCGCACGTATGCTTTCCACTTCTGGAGCGTCGGCCTCATGGAGTTTGAGAACTCCTCCTTCGCCTTTGTGACGAACGGGCCGGAGTAGATGGCGTTCAGTAGTTCCTGTTCGTTGAGCGGCACGCCCGCGATGTTGATCGTCTTGAACCACTCCTTGATTTCACTTTCCTTCCCCTCGCAGATGTAGATGGTGAGGCGCGTTTTGAGGAGCAGGTCTTTCTGGTCGGCGGGTAGACTGGTGAAGTTGCGCTCCCGTCCGTCGGCTCCCGTGTACGGAAATTTGTCCGTCACGAACCTTCCGACGCTCGTGATGCGCTGCTGTCCGTCAAGAACCTCGTACTTGCCTTCGGCGGTCTTCACGAAGTAGATGAGGCCGATCGGATAGCCTTTCAGCAGAGAATCGACCACGGCCACGTCGCGCTTGCCATCGGCGTAGATGTAGTTGCGCTGGTATTCGGGCTGGATGACGAGCTTGCCGCCCCAGCCGAAGAGCCCCTTGCCCTCAAGCTCGTTGTACGTAAACCCGTTTACGATGTCGGCGATGGTCAGGTCTGTTTTAAACGTCGTTGTCATGGGTGGATTCCTTTCTTGGTTGTTTTAGCCACAAAGAACACAAAGGTTCATTTCCCCCTCCTTGCGCGGATGAGGATGCGGGCGAAAGGCTTTTCGGGATAGCCGTCCTTCATGTAGTAGAGTTGTCCGTCACGAAGGCTCTTGTTGAGTTTCTTCAACTCTTTCGGAACGGCTTTCAAGCCAAGTTCTTTTCCCGATTCGCCCTCGGCGATTCCGACAATCTCAAATTGTTCCGGGCAGTACTTGTCGAGAAACGACCTTGGCACGGCCATTATTCCGTCATAGTCCGATGGAATCGCATCAGTGAACGGAATTTCAATCGCTGGATAGTTCTCATATTTGTAGTAAAATCCATTTTCGCGCAATTCCTTGTGCCTTGAATATCGAATATTGTCCGCCATTGTCATCAACTGCAAAGGTTGATGCCTCCGGCCATGTTCCATATTGGTAAACCAACACGAATTGCCGAGGCGCGTGTAATCCCCAACATAGCCAAGACGTTCTGCTTTGGCCTTGTCTGCCGGAGAAACTTGCGTTCCCCTCGGAACGGCAAACACCATATCAGTTGCGAAACCAGTTGCGCCAAGCCAGATTGTATTTCCCTGAATGTGCGGGAAAACCTCTGTGTAGGAAACAGCGTTCATGTTCCCGATGATGAGGAACTGCTTTGCGTTCTTTGCGGCTAAAACACCCTCTGCGCCTCTGCGTCCCTGCGTGAGACATTTCCCCTCCAGTATCCACGCCAAAAACTCCCTGAACAGCGAGAACGGCGGATTGGTGACGATGACGTCCGCCTCATCGCGCAGCCTGCACACCTCCTCGCTTCTAAAGTCGCCGTCTCCTTCGAGATAATGCCATTCCAGATCGTCGAGGTCGATTCGCCCATTGGCGTTCGTATCGTGGTCGAGGACGAATATCTTTCCGCGCACCTCCGTCTTTGCGGCATCGAATTGCGGAGATTCCGACTCGAAGAGCGACGGCTGGTACGGCGTCTTGAACTTCTTGCTTGCGGCGGCGTATGAAGTGGAAATGAGTTTCTTCAATCCCAACCGCTCAAAATTTTCAGCGAAGAAGCGGGTGAACTTGCTCCATTCCGGATCGTCGCACGGAAGCAGCACAGTCTTCCCCCGGAACGTATCAGGGTTGTAGTCCAGATAGGCGTTTATTTCCTTCTGAATATCCGCATACTGCGTATAGAACTCGTCGTTCTTCGCGCTCTTCGCCGCCGAAAGAGTCTTGTTCTTGCTCATGTTTCCTCCTCTACATTACTGTGTTGCCATAGAATATAATCCATTGTTCTTTTCCACAAACAACGCAAAACACGGTGTCGAACTCCATTGGGAACTTGATCACCTTGATTGCAACGCCTTTATCCACATTGACGTTCATACTTTTCAGAAAACTCGTGACGATTTCATAGGACTGAGCTTCAGGTGGAACTTCCTCGTGTTCGCCCGCGAATGGCAGGCCTCCATCACGGTGGAACAGGACTCTCGATTCGCGGCGAAGATATCCGCCGCGATAAAACAGTTCCAAGGACGGTACCCCCATGGCGGTAGCGACCTTCTGCCGAACTGTTTCTACGCTTGGCCCTGCATGAAGAAGCAACATATATAGTAACTGTCCAACTATGAAAAACAACCCCACGCCAGCCAACACGATCTTTACGAGCTTACTCCATCTGACTTTTATGAATAGGCGTAACATTCTTCATTCCTCCTTAATCACAACACGAACACGTACCAGAACCTCTTCCTAATCCTAATGTTGCTCGCATGGTCATCGTCACTTGTCCCCCCCAGCAATTAACAGGATTACTGCGACAAGAAACAAAAGTATCGGAAGCGCAAGAACTATTGTCAATGCCCACCAAAATCCAACCCTCTTAAACAGAGCGATTGCCGTTATCGCCGAAACAAGACAACAGATGATAAACATCTGATTCATGGACGCCCTCCGATAAAAGTTGTACCCTGCGGATAGTAAGGTACATTATTTATAATGCAATAATAAGCCCTTCTCACATCTTCTGCCCAGTCCTGGCAGTTGTATTGACTACCTCGATTGTGCAAATCAATGTCCAGTAATTTATATTTCCTTGGCCTAACCATTTGTACAGCTTTCCGCATAATACAATCATTCCATCCTGTACTATGCGGTTGCCTGTACGAGATTCCAGCCGTGTCACTACGCACTTGATTGTCATCAAAGAAACCAAGATTTGTGGGTATACCGCCGTCCTCAAAAAAAAGTTGTTCGTGCGCAATCATGGTGTTGTCGCGGTCATCTTGTTCATTGCCAAGAACAAACCATTTGAAAATGAAAGAATCAAGAGGCCGGTAAGCGAAATATGCGCATCCATTCGTATCACACGTACATACAGGACTGTTTTGGCAAAATGCATAGAGATTCTCGCCGCCTTCTTCCCCTATCGGGTCGCGGTTGAGCCAGCGACCATTTGATGGTTTGTAAAACCGCATTAGATAAGAAACACTCCCAACTTCTGAATCGGTGTATTTTGTGCTAAATCTAATTCGCAGAAAATCAGCCGCCGCCCCCGCCTGCTCCAAGACATTTCCATATGGGTCATATGTAAACTGCACCACAATAGAACCTTCTTCAGTGACATAGCGAACGATATTGCCGTTGTTGTCGTAGCAAGGGAAACAATACGCCCCGTCAACGCTGACGGCAAGCAGTCCACCGACACCTCCGGCACCTTCCTCAGAACCCGAAAGGTCGTTGCCCCAGAAGTTTTCTATGGTGTGTATCTCTCCGTTCGCAAGCGTTATACGCTCCAAAACGATATTATTGCCGTCATACGCGAAGAAATGAACCCGCGCCAACACCCATTCGCCATTGTCGTAGCAATTGACGCGTTTCATTATGCGGCGGTGCCTATGGTCGTAAGTGTTCAGAACCGAAAAATCGCCTTGAACCGGTATTGTTGGCGTGACAGACACGAGCCGGTTTTCCGCATCGTATGTGTATGAATATCTACCATCTTGCGTCAGGTTGCCGTCCGCATCGTATTGCGGGGCTTGATTCTCGCACATGGTTCCAGAGTCATGGATAATTGAGGTGTATTGGTTGAGTCTGTTGGCGGTGTACGAGTTCGTTTCCGAATTGGCGGAGGCGGATGTGCGATTACCTATGGTGTCGTAGACATACGCAAAAGAGTTGGTTCCGCTTGTCGCAGACACCAGTTCGTTGCGATTGTTGTAATCGTAGGCGCGAGCAAGCATGGCAGAATCGACCGCATTTGTCGGACGCCCCAAAAGGTCGAAATCGCACTCATACCAGTAGATCGACTGGCCGCCGAAGAAGTAGTCGCGCCGCGTGACGAGGTTCCTGCGGCCCGCCTCACGCGAGAGCCTCGCGGAGAAGCTGCTCCCGTTAGGCATCGTGTATAGAGTGTTCGTAACGTAGGAGCCGTCGTAGGCGAGCGACACCGACACGCCCCGCCCCGCCGCGTTCGTGAGCGCATAGCCGCACACGCGATCCTCCGAATCGTAGAGGCGAACCTTCGCCGAATGGCGGACGTTGGTGACGACGACCGCCGTCTCCTGGGCGCGTCGGAACTCGTCGAATGTCCGATTGACGGAAAACGCCTCACCGCCGACGGTTACGCTCTCGTTCGTGTTCAGCAGCCGGTCGTCGTAGCCGTAGGCGTAAGACGTGCCGTCAGAGAGAGTCGCCGATGCGGTCTTGCCGGAATCGGCGTATGTGTATGCGACCGACGGCGTAGCCGTCCCGGAGTAGGTCGTGCCGCTCACGAGGTTGCGCACATTGTAGGCGTGCTGCTTCCATACGCCGCGCGCCCATGTCGTGCGCGTCTTCTTCCCGTTGTCCGTGTAGGAGTATGCGACGCGCGAACCGTCCGCGTACTGCTTCGCCGTGTTCACGCCGCTCGCAGGGTCGAATTCCCATTGCGTCTCGTCCCAGGTCGCGCCGCCGTCACGCGTCGTGAAGCCATGCGTCTTGCGTCCTGCTGAATCAAAGCCGGACAGGATCGGATAGGCGTCTCCGCTCGTGGAGACCGTGCGGCCAAGCGGATCGTAGCCGGTCACGGTCTCGTTTCCGAGAGCGTCCGTCCGCCGCACCTCCCTGTTCAGCATGTCGTATTCGGCCGTCGCCTCCGCGACGCGCCCGTCCCGGAAGTCCGTGACGCGCCGCACAACGTTCCCCGACTGATCGTATTCAAGGCTGTCAACGCGGTTCGTCGCGCCGGACGCGTCCGACGCCGCCACGGCGACGTTGCGCCCGAGCGCATCGTAGGACATCTCGCTTGCCCCGTCGATGGACGTCTGGTCGAGCGTGACGCCACAGATCGACCGCGCGGTCACAGGGGTCGAGGCTTCGGCCTGCGAAACGGAAGTCAGGATGCCGGTTGCCGCATCGAACGCCGTCTCCGTGACGGTTTCGCGCCCCGATGCCGCGACGGACACCGTGCGGCTGCGCAGGGAGTCCGAAAGCCCCGTCAGCTGCACCTTGCGAATCTGCACGGAGTTGGTGACGTTGCCCGTCATTCTCACCGAGGTGGCGACGCGGTAGATTTGCTGGCTGATCGTCTCGTAGGACACGTCGTTCAGAATCGTGGTTCCGTCCTGCGAGGTGCTTGCGCGTTCCCCGCGCTCGTTGTAGCCATACGTGACAACCGGCGAACCGGTCGTGGCTGCAGAGAGGATTCGCGCCGTCGTGCCGTCGTATGCGTTGACCGTTACAATCGTCGAGCCGTTCGCGCCACGCACGGCGGACGAGACGAGGCGTCCAAGCAGATCGTATGTCGAGACGGAGTTCGTCACGACACCGCAGTCGTGCGACTCCGTGACCACGTACTCGATGCGGTAGCCGTCGGGGGCGTAGTCGGTGAAGCGCCGCTCTTCCGTAAACTTGTCTCCGCCCCACTCGCGGCGCGTGGACATCCCCCCGCCGAAGTACGAGCGGCTCTTCGTCTTCACGACCTCCACTCCGTTCGTGAACACAGCCTCGCCCGTCTCGACGCAGTCGCCGGGGATGTCTATGCGGCGGATCGTCACCCTGCCGCGCTCGTCCGTGCTGACGGCGTAGTCGCTGCCGCCGTAGGGATAGGAAGAGTGTAAAGTGTAAAGTGTAGAGTGTAAAGTTGAGGCGGGGGAGGTTGAGGCTCCTGGAGTGTAGGAGATGCCGACGACCGTATTCGTCTCGCGGCCGAGCGCATCGTAGAAATGCTGGGTGACGCGGTACTGGCCGTTCGTCGAGACCCCGGCGAGCCACACGTCCTCCATTGCGTTGTAGAGATGGTCTGTGCCGGTCACCGCCGAACGGAGCGTCTTCCGCCCCTCGCGGTCGCGCTTCCACAGGAGGCGGCAGCACGAGTAGGCGTTCGTGAGCGAAGTGCCGTCGAGGTAGGTCGTGGAGCGCAGACGGTTCTTCTCGTCGTAGGTGGAGTGCTCGTCGGCGATGACCGTTCCGCCATCCGTGAGGCGGGTCGTGCGCCGGAGAACCGTGCCGTAGACGGCGTCGCGATCCATCGTCTCGTACGTCTCCGCCTCTCGTCTCCCGTCTCCTGTCTCAGGTCCGAATCGCCGCGTCTTGCAAGCGAGGACGCCATCGGACAGCGAATAGGCGTTGACGGTCAGGACGCCGTTCTCGTCGAAGGTTTCTGCGGCTGCGTTCCGCATGAGAAGCGGAGTTC
>DFLH01000047.1 GCA_002373695.1 Verrucomicrobia bacterium UBA3624 | reverse complement strand
TGGTAGGGTCACGCGTCCCGCGTGGCCGGAAAGCGAAAGGAAAAGACTATGAAGAAGATGATGTTTGCATTTGCGGCCGCAGCCGCGATCGGCGCGTTCGCGATCGAATCCGCCAACGTGGTCGGGTATACCACTAAGACCATCCCGGCCGGCAAGTACATGATGATCGGCGTACAGTTCGATACGACCGCTGGCGTTGCAATGAATGCCGATGAGGCGTTCAAGCTCGACAAGGCCGGAAAGGCTTGGGAGAGCGCGGATGCCGAAGAGTGCATTCCCAACTGGTTTGCGACGGCACCGCACCTCATGATTCCTAAAGGAACTGTCAACATGGGTTACACAGATCTTTACTATGCAGAAGATGCTTGCGATGAGGACGATGGCTATGCGTTGAAACCGGGTTGGGCCGACCAGTTCGGCATGCTTGTCAAGGCCCCCGCTCTTCTTTCTGGCTACGGCGTGTGGCTGGTTGCCGGTAGCGAGAATCTGACAGTTACGATTGCCGGTCAGGTAAAAGCAGCTACCTCAGACACTATCTCTGGCGGTGCCGGCTACAATCTGATGCGCCTTCCCTATCCCGTTGCCATAAATGCCGGCGACGGCAAGCTCGACTGGAATCTCTCTGCTCAAGCCGGTCAGGCATGGGAGAGCGCGGATGCCGAAGAGTGCATTCCCAACTGGTTTGCGACGGCACCGCACCTCATGATTCCGAAAGGGACTGTTGATGTGGGTTACACTGATCTTTACTATGCGCAAGATGCTTGCGATGAGGACGATGGCTATGCGTTGAAGCCGGGTTGGGCAGATCAGTTTGGCATGCTAGTCAAGGATGCCGTCATCCCTGAAGGCATGGGATTCTGGCTTGTACTTCCTTCTGCCACCACGGCAACGGTGACGAAGTAGCAGATGAAAATTTCAAGGTAACGGCGGCGTGGGGACACGCCGCCCTACCGAGAAAAACGAAAACAAAGGAAAACGAAAATGAAGAAACTAGTGTTATTGGTGTTGGCGGCGGCGTGTGCGCTCGGTGCACAGGCGGCGTATGTCGACTGGCAGTATATGGTGAGCGAGGCGAAAACCGGCGGAACCGACTGGAAATCCGGTCATACGGCATACCTCCTGACAGAGGCCGCATGGACTGGTCTCGCCACGAAGACGGCAGACAGCATCGCCGATGCTGCTCTGGATTCCAGCGTGTTCTACCAGCAGAGTTCAACCAAGGCGGCCGTTGTGTACAGCACGGGTGCCGGCGGTTCTGCTGGTGTCCGTCAGGTTGCAGGTGATTCAGGAAAGTACTATGTCGTTATTACCACTGGTGATGGTTACAACGTTGCTGTGGATGGAGCGTCTATTACGGCGTATACTGATCCAACAGGTGCCAATACCGGTCTGACGCCTGGAATCACAATTAAAACTCCAGTTTCAGGTTCCAGCATTGCTTACAATGCGTATGACGTGCCCGAGCCTACGTCTGGTCTGTTGCTGCTCGTGGGTGCGGGTCTGCTCGGTCTGCGCCGGAAACAGAAGTAAGGGATACGACGGCGGGCACGCGGGACGCGTGCCCCTACCAGCGGCGGCTTCATTGGAGCCGCCCCATGAGATCGGCCCGTCCGCGTGAGCGGGCGGGCCGGTTGGCAGTGAATAGGCTGGTAGATATTCGGGGAAAGGCTAAGAGGATTGACTTAGGCGGAGAGATGTGGGACAATCCATCCAGACCCTTGTTTCAGGAGACAACAGATGTGCAAGTTCTATTCAATCATCCATGAGGAGCCTGGCCTTGGCTATTCCGCCGAGGTGCCAGCCTTGCCGGCGGGGTGCTATACCGATGGAGCTACGATCGAAGAGGTCAGGGCGAACTTGAAGGAAGCCATCCAGTTGCATCTTGAAGTGAAGGATGATGAGATTGCCGGGATGCATCTGCCGGAAACTTCACGGGTGATGGAAGTAGCGGCATGAAGCTTCTGACGGCCAGGCAGATCATCACGTTGCTGAATGTGCGCGGGTGGTCGTTTGCCAGGCAGAAGGGAAGCCACATGATATTCCGGAAGCTTTAGGGCGGAAAGATAGTCGTGATTCCGAACCATGCTGGGCGAACGCCCACACCCGGCACGCAACGACGCATCATGCGCGATGCCGGCATCGGGCTAGACGAAATCTGAAAGACTCTCCGCCGCAGCCGATCTAAAGAGAGGCGCGGTGACAGCGCAAAAGATAGATTCGGGCAGGCTCCTGCCCGGCATGACGATCTTCCTGGGGTCGTTTCTTGCGTTTCTCGTGCAGCCGCTTGTGGCGCGTACGCTGTTACCTGTGTTCGGCGGGACGTCTGCGGTATGGGTGACGTGTCTGGCGGCGTTCCAGGTGCTGCTTGTGGCGGGCTACTGGTACGCGCACGGACTGGGCGGCGGCGGACGGTTGAAGGCGCATTTGGGGTTTCTGGCTCTTGCGGCGCTATGGCTGGCGGCGATGCCGGAGGCTGCCGGGCGGCTTGCCGCGTGGCTTGGCAGGGCCTTGCCGCACCCGGCGATGGCCACGTTTGCGGCGGTACTGCTGCTTGTCGGGCTGGCGTACGTCCTGTTCGCCGCCAACGCGACGCTGGTCCAGACGCTCGCGGGTGGGGACTACCGTTTGTATGCCGTTAGCAGCCTTGGGAGCTTTGCGGGGCTTTTCGCGCATCCGCTTGTGCTGGAACCGTTCGTGCCGGTACGTGCGCAATGGCTGCTGCTGGCGGCCGGAACGGCAGTCTACGCGATGCTCCTGCGGCGGTGCGAGCGCATGGCGGGACGGTATGGTGTGGCGGAGAAGGAAACCGTGCCACGGGCGACGTTCGACATCCGCTGGTTTCTCCTGCCGGCGGCGGGCTGCTTTCTCCTCAACGCGGCGACCGCGCACATGACGGCGAACGTAGCGCCGCTTCCGCTCATGTGGGCCGTGCTGTTGGGGGCGTATCTCCTCTCGTGGACGATGGGCTTCTCCGCGTGCGGCGAGCGCCTCCTGCCGCTCTGGGCGGGACTGGGCGTGTCTGCGGCGGGTGGATGTGCGCTTCTGCGCGAAGGTGGGGCGCTCTCGGGCGGACGGGTCGCCACGGAGTTCGCTCTCTCGCTGGCGATGGTGCTGTTCGGCTGCGCGGCGTTGCACGCCTGGCTCTTCCGGACGCGTCCGGCCGGGGCGCAGCTCTCGCGCTACAACCTGGCTCTGGCGGCGGGCGGCGCGGCAGGCGGCATCCTCTCGGGCCTGGTGGCGCCGTTGGCGTTCGATACGATTCTCGAATGGCCTGTGGCGCTCGTGGCGACGGCGGGCGCGCTGCTGCTGTGCCTGCGGCGTCCGCTTCAGGATGCGGTGCGGCGGTTGGCGCCGGCGCATGCGCCGCAGACGGGGCGGTGTTTGTTCGTCCTTTTCGCCGGGATCGCCCTTGCGGCGGGCCTGGGCGAGTGGACGGCGAGGCGAGGCGATCTTGCGCGTGGACGTTCGTTCTACGGCGCGTGGCGCATCTACGTGGAGACGCTCCGCAACCGCTACGGCAAGGAGGTGGCGGCGTACTGCTTCCGGCACGGCGGTACGCTGCACGGCATGGAACCCGTAAACCGTCTCTATCGCAAGGAGGGCACCACGTACTACGGACCGGATGGAGGGGGGCTGGCTTTCTCCCTGCATCCAGGCTACGCGGCTGGGCGGCCAGTCCGCGCCGGGCTTGTCGGGATGGGAGTTGGGACGATGGCCAAGTACGGACGTGCAGGCGACCTGCTGCGGTTCTACGAGATATGTCCGCAGGTGGCGAGAGTGGCGCTGGAGGGGCCTTGGTTCGACTACGTACGGTGCTCGAAGGCGCAATTGGAGACGGTGCTGGGCGATGCGCGCAAGTCGCTGGAGGACGAACGCGCGAGGGAGGAACCAAGGTGGGACGTGCTGGTGGTGGACGCCTATTCTGGCGATGCGATTCCCGTCCAGCTCGTGACGAAGGAGGCTTTCAGGCTCTACCGCGACCGCCTTGCGACCGGCGGCGTGCTGGCCCTGCACCTCTCCAACTGGCATGTGGACCTTGTGCCGGCGGCCAAGGCGGCAGCGGCGATGCTGGGGATGGAGTGCGTTGTCGTGAGCGCGCCGCCGCGCGGCTTCGAGAGCCGGTCCACCTGGGCGTTCCTTTCGGAGAAGGGGCTGTCTCTGCCAGAAGGGATTGAGGCGGTGCCTCTCGAGGAGGTGCCGGAGCGGAGGTTGCCGTCGGACGGTTGCGGCGGGCTTTTGCCGTTCGTGCGGATAATGTTGTGAAGGAATTGTTGGCATGGAGTACGAGTTCGAGTACAGGGATGCGCGGGGTGCGTTGAGGAAGGGCCGGCTTGAGGCGGCAGACAGGGCGGCTTGCGTGGCCGCGTGCCGGGCGCGGGGGATCGCGCCTGTGCGCGTGGTGGAGGCGCACGACCCGAAGCGAGCGGCGAAACGTCCGCGCGGCGGCGTGGGGCGCGCGCTGGCGGGGTGCGGCGCGATGCTGGCGCTGGCGGCCGTGGCATGGCTGTGGCTCCGGCCGGGAACAGCGCCAGAAGGCAGGGCCGCCCCTGCGGATGTACGGCAAGAGTTGAAGAACCGCCCTGCGGCTAGGCCGGTTGGGCCGCGCGCGGCTCCGGCGGACGAACGTTCCGCGCAGACGCGCAGGACAGAAACGGCCGGGAGGGTCGCGTCCAGCGAGGCGCGCGCTGGGCTGGCGCGCATAGCATCGGTGACGACGAACGACGCCGGATTCGTTGTCACGACCGTGGTGGACACGGACGGACGTACCAACCTCGTCACCGAGACGTTGCGCCCGCAGACCTTCACAGACCCGATGCTGCAGCTCATCGCGGCGGCGATAGGTGGCGCGTACGAGAGCGAACTGGCCCCTCTGCCGCCGGTAGGGCCGGAGGGCGATGCACAGCTGCGCGCGGCGCTAAAGGTTGAGATACCCGACCTCCCGGGCGACACGGACGACGTACGGCGGCTGAAAGAGGCCGTGCGCGGTACGCGCGAGGAGATGCTCGGTCTGCTGGACAGCGGCGTTTCGGTGAGCGAGATACTTACGCAGCACCAGGAGCTATGGAACGAGAACGTGCGCATACGCCGCGAGATGAAGGAGGAGTACCGGCGAACGCTAGCGAGCGGCGACGAGAATGCGGCCGCGGACTATCTCGAAAGGGTTAACGGCGTATTCAGGGGCATGGGCATCCCTGAGATATCTGCGGACGAGATCCGTGTCAAGGCGAGAAAGAGGAAAGGAACGGAAAGATGAGACGATTGCTGATGGCGGCGGTGGCACTGGCGATGGCCGCGGTTGTGGCGCAGGACGCGTCGGGAGGACGGACGATCCGGCGGCGGCGCATGGGTTCCGGCCCCGGATACGAGCGGTTGCTGGCACCACGCCAGGGGAAGCTGGTACGGTTCGTGCACGGGCGGTCCGCCGTGCCGAGAAGCGTGCTGGAGCAGGTGGCGAGGTCGGTGGAAGCCACGCTCTCCGTGCCGGTGGAGGTGGCGGAGGGCACATCGGCCAGCGGCGCTTTGGCCGATGGCGAGGCGGCCGTGGCGGTGGCGCTGGACGGGCGGCCGGGCGCGCCGGCGCTCCTGGCCGCGCCCGAAGATGGATGGGCCGTTGTGGGCGTGGACGCGCTGGGAAGGGACGCGCCATCCGAGGCCGTGCTGCACGCCCGGGTTCGAAAGGAGGTATGGCGGGCGCTTGCCTACTCGCTCGGCGTTGGCCATGAGGCCGTGCCGAGCGTGCTGAGGCCGGTTTTCGCGCCGACGGATCTGGAGACTATGGACACGGAATGCCCGTCGCCAGTCGCGCTGGCGCTAATTGCCGACTGCGCCGTGCGCCGCGGTGTCGGCCGCATACGGTACGTCTCCTACCGCCAGGCCTGTCGCGAGGGTTGGGCTCCGGCGCCGACCAACGATGCGCAGCGTGCCTTTTGGGAACAGGCCAGGGCCGACAAGGAACGCGGGCCGACGAAGCCGATAACCATACGGCCGCCGGGTGGGGGCTGAGGCGGGCTATTAGCGGGTGGAGCGGAGAACGCAATATCCGCGGCGTTTGACGACTTCTGCAGTGCGGAAATATTTTTCCTGGAGGGCGAGCAGGCCGGTTGCCGTCTTGACGACGGTCAAACACGTGCCGCCCGGCTTGAGCGCACGGTAGGCGGTCTCAAGGAAAACTTCGGCGATTCGATAGTCGCTGTAGTAGGGAGGGTTGCCGACAAAAAGGTCGTATTCGCCGATACGTCCACGGGGGAGACCGTCATCGCTTAGGATGAATTCAGCTTCTATGCCGGCCTTTGCAGCATTTTCCCGTGCGGCGGCGAGTGCGCGCGCGTGGGAGTCGATGAGCGTGAGAAGCGGCTGCGGTGCGGAATTCGGCTTGATTGAACCGGCAACGAGCAGGCCAACCAGTCCGCACCCACATCCCATGTCCAGGATACGTACGGGCTTTCTCATGTTTGCAACCGTTTTTGCGGCGACTTCGGCGAGGGCGAGCCCGCCTGCATCGGCGCGGCGATGGCAGAAACATCCCGGGTATGTGGTGAAAACGAGCGGTTCGCAGCCGGGGACGCTGGCCTGCCAGGAGGCGGCAAATCCGCGCACTTTTACCGGCGGGCCGTGTTTGACTGCGCGGAACAGCACGGCATGCTTCGCACGTTCCACGAGATTCACGTTTTTCCAGACGAGTTTCATCGTCTTGAGGGCGTTGTCTGGATCGCCTTCGAAGGCGGCAAGCAGCGTTCCTCCTTCAGCGAGGTTCGCATGGATGTCCTGAAGCTGGTCGAGAACCAGTTCGGCCGACATTGATTGCGGGGTTGTCATGAACATGGCCAGGTCGTACGGCGTCCGCGCCTCTTCGGATGCCTGGAGGGAGTCGGTGCCGGTCACGCCGACACCTGCGCTGCAACGCACGTTGCGGGCGGGCAGGCCTTCCTCCATGAGCCGTTTTCTTATGGCTCTGGCGTGATGGACGTCGAATGCGTGCGAGACGACTTCGGCATCTGGATGGTGGCGCATCAGGGCAACAGATAGGCCGCCGCTTCTGTTGCCGGCAACAAGAGCATGGGTGACGGTCCTGGCCGGCATGTTGTCGATCGCTTTGGCGAGAAGCGCCTCCGCGTATGTAACCTTCCTGTCCATAGCTATTCCCTGGAGGTGGATAAAATCGATTTTTCGTTGAGCTGCTCCACGCCTGAGATCTCGGCGCCAAGCCGTTTTGCATCGGCACGGAAGCCCTTGTCGTTTGTCACGACGACGATGCGGGTCTTCACGCCTGAATAGAGGCGCATGCGCAGGTAGTCGCATACGAACCTGTCGGCTCGGTGGGAACCCGTGCCGCCGGTGTATGAGATGCGCAGGCGGCCTTTTACCTCGCCGTTGGCCTGATGGCCGTCGAAAACTATCCAGGCGCGATCTCCCGGGTGGCGGTCCAGCCATGATTGCACCATTGCGACCAGCTGCTTTCGCCAACCTTGTCCGCAGACGGGGCGTGTGGCGTCCTTTGCGGTGCGATCGCGTGTGAGACTGCCGCTGCCAAGGATTGCATTCCAGCCGTCGATGACGAGCAGCGTGCAGTCTGGCGGCATCGCATCGGCATCGCGCGCGGCCATCAGCGCGAGCGAGAAATGCTGGCGAAGGCTGTCGCGTTCATCGCGTACGCGCGCGAGTTCCTCCTTGAGGCGTGCGGTCTCGTCTTTGAGATTGCGTATCCGCACCATCCTTGAGTCTTGCATTATTTGCTGCGCTGTCATTGGCGGTATTATATCAAATTGGCCGGATGGTCCGGCGGATGCGCCCGCTTCAAAAATTTTACATTTTCCCCCTTGCGCGAGGGAACGGCATCTGATATACTAGTGTGCGTTTTCACGACACCAGATGCGAGCTTAACTCAGTTGGTAGAGTGCCACCTTGCCAAGGTGGTTGTCGAGGGTTCGAGTCCCTTAGCTCGCTCCATTTTGGGGTTGTGGAGGCAGGTGACAATGGGAGCATAGCTCAGCTGGTAGAGCAAGTGACTCTTAATCACTGGGTCGTGGGTTCGAATCCCTCTGCTCCTACCATTTTCACCGAGGGCTGTGGCTAGGTAGCTCAGTTGGTAGAGCAACGGACTGAAAATCCGTGTGTCGCCGGTTCGATCCCGGCCTTGGCCACCAAATGTACGGCTTGGCAAAACCGAACCGGGCAGTCCGCGCAGATGATGCGCGGACATTGTGTTTTCAGGGGTTTGTTGCCGAATTTGATGCCTTTGGATTTTGTGCTGGAGGCTCCGTTTCGAAATTTATCTCCCGATTTTCAGGGCAGAATCGAACAGCCTCGTCCGTCTTGCGATGCGCAACCATCCTCGCTTAGTAATTTTCCAAACTTATGTGTAAAGCGCGGCAGGATTGCATCTGTGCCGTAAAAAGTATTCTTCTGCCAATCGGCACTTGTCGCCATGTCAAAAAGTAACCAAATATTTTACAAATCGTCCGATTGGCAAAAAGTTATGATACCCCATTGACGCGCAAGAAAGGAATATGGTAAAATATCCGCCGTTGAGTTATCGCAACTTGCGCAGAAACGCAAGGAACGCAAAATGAGACGATGAAGGTAAAGAACTGGATCATAGATCGGGAAAGAACAGGTCGCCCCTGCTTCTCGCGTGACGAGGTAGCGGGGGCGTTCCCTTCGCTTTCTGCCTCGTCCATAGACTCATCATTGTCGCGTTTCCGTTCCAATGGTCTGGTTCAGGCTGTCCACAGGGGCTTCTACTGCGTAATACCTGCCCATTACGCATATGTGGGCAATGTTCCCCCGTCGTATTATATTGACAGTCTGATGAAGTGGCTTGGCAGACCCTACTACATTGCGCTCCTCTCTGCTGCGGAAATGTTCGGCGCAGCCCATCAGAAGCCGATGGTGACCCAGGTCATGACCGAATTGCCATGCTTCAGCTATTCCAAGAAGAAGAACGATTCCGTCGACTGGCAGTTCCGTTCGTGTGTGCCTTCCCAGTTCGTTTTGCGCAGGAACGGGGAGAACGGGCAAATTGCCTATTCAAGTGCGGAACTTACGGCGATAGACCTTGTGCGCTATTTTGGCAGCGTAGGAGGTCTTTCATCCGTGGCTACCGTCCTCGCAGAACTCCGTGAGTCCACCGATTTTAACGGTGCCGGGCAGGGAGTTTTCAAGACCGCCGATTTTGCAGATGTACAACGGCTCGGATACATCTACGATGCCATACTTGGCGATGGTGCGCAGTCAGAAACAATCCATGACGAGTTGCTTTCGCTGCGAAGAGATCTAAAGCCTGTCGTTCTCGATCCTGGGCTTCCATCCGATGGCGCGGAAATCAATCGCAGATGGAAGGTGAAGGTCAATCAGAAAATCGAGGTGGACGAGGTATGATAGACAGAGCGTCGATCACAAACTGGAGTGTTGCGCATCCATGGGGGCAGAAGTCGTTTGTCGAACAGGACCTTGTGATATCGCGGGCTATTGTGTCCATTTATTCTGACCCATTGCTCTCCGAGGCGCTGGCGTTTCGCGGCGGGACGGCGTTGCACAAGCTCTATCTTGCGCCGCAGGTCAGATATTCCGAGGATATAGACCTTGTGCAGGTGGAGCCTGGCCCGATAAAGCCGATAGTGGAGAGACTCGATGCCGTGCTCGCCTGGCTTCCGGGTAAAACCTTTGACCTTCGCCGGTTCGGTTTCAGGATGCGCTTTCGCTACGATTCAGAACTGCCGCCGTCAGTGCCGATGCGTTTGAAGGTGGAGGTGAATACATACGAGCACTTCTCCGAACTCGGATTTGTGAGAATGCCGTTCATGGTCGAGAACGCATGGTTCAGCGGCTCGTGCGAAATAAAGACATACGTGCTGGAGGAGTTGCTTGGAACAAAACTTCGCGCACTCTACCAGCGGAAGAAGGGGCGAGACCTCTTCGATATTGATTACGCCATAAAGCGTGCAGAAGTCGACATCGATGCCGTACTGCGCTGCTGGAGAATGTACATGACGCATGACGGCAAGACGGCACCCACAGCGAAAGAGTTCCTTGCGAACATGGAGGAGAAGCTGACGATGCCTGAATATTGCGACGATGTGAGATTGATGCTTCGTCCGGGCACAGACTTTTCTGTAGATACGGCCTATTCATTTGTAAAGGACATTTTCATAGATCGCTTGACAACCTCAACCGCCAAATAGAAGGTGTAGGAGTGCTCTCATACACACGACGGAGAACTTTGGAGAGAATTGGGGAAGCAAGAAATATGCTTGAAAACAAGGCGATTTCGGAAAAGAGAACAGTCAATGAAAACTCATTGTCTGGGCCACCAAATCCAATCGAACTCGGAGAGAACTCCGAGCTTTTCTTTTCTTTTCGCATGGCAAGGCGAAGGACGGCCACAAAGTGGAGAAGTTGCTGGTCGTAGGCAACCATGAACTGTACGGCGTTCTTCATACTCTCGCACGAACGGAACCATTTTGCGTTTTTCAACGCGTTGAGAGAGTATGCGAACGCAGTCGCGTTCTGCGGACACTGGCACATGAGCAACGCGGACTGGAAGACCATCTTCCTCGGCGACTTCGGTTTCGGTTTCTTTCCGACAATCCAGGTCGGCGCGTGCCGCATGTACGGCGCAAACGTTCTGGACGGCAAAGAGCGCCTTGCAAAGGGCGATCTCACCATCGCCGTCCGACCAGTCAGCAGCCTCGGCACCAAGGGCAAGACAATCGGAACGACTTTTAGAGTGTAAAGTGTGACGCGAGAAATGGAAAGGAGCTAACGGCCCTTCGATGACAATCGAATCGAAAGGACGGACCGTGAGGTATTTTGGTATAATATACGCATGAAAGGCAGTGTCAAAACGACCCATCCGAAATCCGCCGCGTCAAGAAGACGGCGTTAGGAGTGGATGGAAAACGACGGGAATGGCATGATATTGTTGTTGAAATGATGATTGGGCAACACGCAAAAGGTTGCGGCTTCGACCGCGATATTCTGGAATGGAGCATTCCAGAAGAGGTGCTTGCGGTCTTGCTGAAGGACTGCTCGACGGGCCGCAATCTCATCTGGCGGAAACGGAGATCACCTGCACTATGAAATCTAAAGGGAAATACATTCCGCCTTACAAGGTGAGCGGCAAAGCGATGAATCTGATCGCCGAAATCGCCGCCGCCATCGAGCGGTACAGGATCATCCTCGAAGGCCCGGATGGCG
>DFLH01000032.1 GCA_002373695.1 Verrucomicrobia bacterium UBA3624 | reverse complement strand
GGCGATGGCGAAGGTGACGGAGCTGTCCGACGGCACGATGAAGACCTCGCTTGAACGCGCGCCGTCCGGCCGCAAGATGCTCTTCCTGCCGTTCCCCGGCGGGCAGATGCGCTTCCACGTGCTGTGGGACGAACAGACGAAGCTCTACTGGCTCCTATCCACGCAGGCCACCGACACTCTCTGCCGCCACGACCGTATGCAGGCGGGACGCTACAACCTGCCGTACGACGAGCGGCAGCGTATGCAGCTCTCGTTCTCGCGCAACATGGCGGACTGGTGCTTCGCGGGCCTGGTAGCGGCTGGAGCGAGCGTGCCGGAGTCGCGGCACTACGCGTCGATGGCGATCGACGGTGACGATCTCGTGGTACTGTCCCGTTCCGGCACGCCGCAGGCGAAATCGCCGCATGACGGCGACATGATCACATTCCACCGCATACCTGATTTCCGCTCGCTCGTCTATTGAAAGGGGCCGTTGCAAACCCCGGTAGGGCGCGGTGTCCGCCACTGGCGCGGCGTACAGCCGGTATACTTGCGGAAGACGGTGGCGAAGTAGCTGGAAGACTGGAATCCACAGTCGAGCGCAACCTGGATGAGCGGAGCCGTGCCGCCTCGCAGCATGTCTTTTGCCCGTTCTATTCGGCATCGCATCAGAAAGTCGTTCGGGGAAAGTCCGGCTTCGATCGCGAACAGCGTGAAGAGACGCGTGCGGCTGTAGCCAGAGATGCGGACGATGTCGGAGACGCGAACTGGTTCGGCACAGTGGTCCCGGATCCAGTCCTGGACCTGTGCGATCACGTCACCCCCAGGCAGTGCCGTCGGACGGGAAAACGCCGCCACGGTCTCTATGAGGACGGAGTTGACGAGCTGCCGCAGCCTTATGCAGTCGGATGGCGCGAGCGACGGGGTGGACTTTAGAACATGGAAGATTTCACGCGCCGCGCGTCCGCCTTCCGGGGTCCATCTGTGCGGCGTGCGGGCGTGCGCGGCGAACGTGGCGAACGCGCCGGACAGCTCCGCGGGCTTGAACGGCGTATGGCAGGCGCGCGGTGGAGTGGGCGGATTGAACTGAAGCCCGAGGCGCGTGGAAGGGGCTCCGGCATCGTCCACGGCGCGGTGCTCCACGCCGGCGGGGACGACGAAAAGACATCCGCCCGTCAAGGTCTTAGGGGCGCCGTGCCTGAATTCGTACGTCAGCTCGCCACTGAGCACGTACTGAAGCTCCGGCGTGTCGTGCCGGTGCCACGGGATGCGGTACGTCTCGCGGTGACGCAGGATGGCCAGCTTGGCGACAAGCGGAAATCCGAAGTCTCTGCCCGATATCTCCATCGACGCCAGTATACCATACGTACAGCCTGGACGGACTTTGAAATTGTACCGTGTACGCGTTCAAAACTTTCGGGATTGTCCGCAAGATTCATTTGAATGCAACCGGACGCAGGGTGTCGTAGAATGGGCGGCGGCAAACGGAGAAAGAAATTGGAACGATTGCTTGAAAGACCGCTGAAAGGCGTGGTGCCGCCGATGGTGACGCCGCTTTGCGACACGGGGCGGCTTGATGTGGCCGGCACGGAACGTCTGGTGGAGCACATCCTCGCGGGCGGCGTGCACGGACTCTTCCTGCTGGGTACGACCGGGGAGGCTCCCGACCTGCCGTACGCCGTCCGCCACGAGCTGGTGCGTCGCGTCTGCGCACAGGTGGCCGGCCGCGTACCGGTTCTCGTGGGCGTTACGGATACGATGTGCGAAGAATCGTTGCGCCTGGCCGAGACGGCTGCCGCCTCGGGCGCCTCCGCCGTCGTCGCCGCGCCGCCATACTACTTCGCGCCGGGCCAGCCGGAGCTCTTGGACTACTACATGCGTCTGGCGGACAATTTGCCCCTGCCGCTCTTCCTGTACAACATGCCCTCGCAGGTGAAGGTGTCGATCGCCGTGCCGACCGTCGTGGAGCTCGCGCGCCATCCGAACATCGCCGGGTTGAAGGATTCGAGCGGCAACATCGGCTATTTCAATTCGTGCCGTTACGCGCTCCGGGACCGGCTGGACTTCGCGATCCTGATGGGACCGGAGGAGGCGATGGGCGAAGTCGTGCTGATGGGCGCGTCTGGCGGCGTGCCGGGCGGCGCGAACATCTTCCCGCGTCTCTTTGTCGACCTCTACGAGGCGGCGGCGGCCAAGGATGTCGACCGCGTCCGCGCCCTCCAGGAACGCGTGATGCACGCCGCATCGCTCCTCTATGGCGTGGGACACCACAATTCCAGCTTCGTGAAAGGCGTGAAGTGCGCGTTGTCGCTGATGGGCATCTGCGGCGATGCGCTGGCGGGGCCGCGCGAGCCGTTCAACGCGGCGGACCGCGCTCTGATCAGATCGCGTCTCGTCGAACTGGGGGTGCTTGCATGAAGGAAAACAACACAGGCGGTGATTTCCTGGGCATCGAACTCGGCTCTACGCGCATCAAGGCCGTCATCATCGGCGGCGACGGCAAGGCGATCGCGTCAGGTTCTTGCCAGTGGGAGAACAGGCCGCTCGCAGGCGACGTGTGGACTTACGACCTGGCCGACGCGCGCGCCGGACTTGCCGCCGCATATGCCGCTTGCGCGGACGATTACGCCGCCCATTGCGGTGCGCGTCCGTCGCACTTTGAGGCGATCGGCATTTCCGCGATGATGCACGGGTACGTCGTGTTCGACGAAGCAGGCCGGCAGCTTGCGCCGTTTCGTACGTGGCGCTCTACGAATGCGGCCCGGGCCGGTGCCGAACTCTCTTCCATTTTCGGAATCCATTTGCCAAATCGCTGGTCTGTCGCGCAGTCGTACCAGTCCATCCTTGACGGTGAAGACCATGTGCGACGCATCGCGTTCCAGACGACGCTCGCTGGCTATGTCCATTTTCTGCTCACCGCCTGCCGCGTCCTCGGCGTAAACGACGCATCCGGCATGTTTCCAGTTGATGCGCGGACCAGGACATACGACCCCCGGTACGTGTCGATATTCAGGGAGAAGACGGGGATCGACGTGACTGATATATTCCCGAAACCTCTCGCTGCAGGAGCCGATGCGGGACGCCTTACGGCAGAAGGGGCACGACTGCTCGATCCGTCAGGTGCGCTAGAGGCCGGAATTCCGCTCTGTCCGCCCGAGGGCGATGCGGGGACCGGCATGGTGGCCACGAACGCCGTGCGTCCAGGCACCGGCAACGTGTCCGTCGGCACGAGCGTGTTCGCGACGGTCGTTCTTGACAGGCCGATTGAAAAGACGCATCCGCACATAGACTTCGTCTCAACACCGTCCGGCGACGACGTGGCGATGGTCCACTGCAACAACGGCTGCGGCGAGCTAGACAAATGGATTGCGCTCTTCGGCGGCGACTATGGCGCACTTCTGCGGGAGGCGCTGGAGAAGGGCGAGCCGGACTGCGGCGGCGTGCGCGCGACGAACTGGATCGCCGCCGAGCCGCTCGTGGGCGTTGATGCGCCGAATCCATATCTCGCGCATACGCCCAGTGCGCGCCTGACGAGGGCGAACATCATCCGGGCGCAGCTCAACGCCGTATTCGCGACGCTAGCCAAGGGCATGGACATCCTGACGGCGCAGGGGGTGCGCATGACGCGCTTCATTGCGCACGGTGGCATCTTCAAGACGCCAGGTGTCGCCCAGAAGGTACTTGCCGATGTGGTGCACGCACCAGTCACATGCCCCACCGAGGCGGGCGAAGGCGGCGCGTGGGGCATCGCCGCGCTTGCGGCGTACCGCAGCCACGTACTTTCGGGCGGTTCGCTGCCGCTGGCAGATTTTCTGGAAACCATCCATCAATAATCAGGAGAATCCATCATGAATACCGTCTGGACCAACAACCCGTTTCCGGCAGTGGGCATCCGCCCTATCATCGACGGCCGCCGACGCGGCATCCGCGAGTCGCTGGAGGCACCGACGATGGAGATGGCGCGCAACGCCGCAAAGCTCATTTCCGAAAACCTGCGCTACCCTGACGGCACGCCTGTCCGATGTGTGATAGCGGACACGGCGATCGGCGGCGTGGCGGAAGCCGCGGCATGCGCGAACAAGTTTCGTGCCGAGAACGTGGGCTTGTCGCTCTCCGTCACGCGTTGCTGGTGCTACGGTACCGAGACGATGGACGCCGATCCGCAGATCCCGAAGGCCGTGTGGGGTTTCAACGGTACGGAACGTCCGGGCGCGGTATACCTCGCCTGCATGCTCGCTGGCTACGCCCAGCGCGGCATGCCGTGCTTCGGCATCTACGGGCGCGACGTGCAGGACGTGACGGACATGTCTATTCCCGCAGATGTGCGGGAAAAGCTGCTCCGCTTCGTGCGCGCGGGTCTCGCCGTCGCCCTCATGAAGGGCAAGAGCTATCTTTCCGTGGGCTCTTCGTCCATGGGCATCGCGGGCGGGTTTCTCGATGTGGACTTCTTCCAGGACTACCTGGGCATGCGCCCCGAGAACATGGACATGTGCGAGGTGGAGCGGCGCATCGCCGAGGGCATCTACGACAAGGCCGAGTACGCGCACGCCCTCGCGTGGGTGAGGAAGAACTGCCCCGAGGGGAGGGACTTCAACCCGAAGCGCCTCGTCAAGAGCCGCGCCGCGAAGGACGCGGACTGGGAGTACGTCGTCAAGATGGCGATCATCCTGCGCGACATGATGGTGGGCAACCCCGTCCTCGAAGAGATGGGCTACGGCGAGGAGGCCGTCGGGCGCAACGCGCTTGCCGCCGGCTTCCAGGGGCAGCGCCAGTGGACCGACCACTGGCCGAACGGTGACTTCGCCGAGGCATGGCTCAACACGTCGTTCGACTGGAACGGCCCGCGCGAGCCGTTCACGTTCGCCACCGAGAACGACACGCTGAACGGCGTCTCCATGCTCCTCATGCATCTTCTCACGAACCGCGCGCAGCTCTTTGCCGACGTGCGCACGTTCTGGAGCCCGGACGCCGTCAGGCGCGTGACGGGCTGGAAGCCGACCGGCGGTGCGAAGAACGGCTTCATCCATCTCATCAACTCAGGCGCGGCCACGCTCGACGCGACGGGTGCGATGAAGGAGAAGGGCAAGTCCGTCATGAAAGAGTGGTGGAACATCACCGAGAAGGACATGCAGGCAGCCATGAGGGCGACGAAGTGGTGTCCGGCTGCGCTCGAGTACTTCCGGGGCGGCGGCTACTCGTCCTCCTTCACAACCGAGGGCGGAATGCCGATGACGATGATCCGCCTTTCGCTCGTGAAGGGACTCGGCCCGATCCTCCAGATCGCCGAAGGCTGGAGCGTGGCCCTGCCGAAGGCCGTCCACGAGAAACTGATGCTGCGCACGGACCCGACTTGGCCCTGCACATGGTTCGCGCCGCGCCTTACGGGAACGGGTACGTTCAAGGACGTGTACAGCGCGATGAACGGCTGGAGTGCGAACCATGGAGCAATCAGCTACGGGCATATCGGCAAGGACGTGACCGCGCTCGCCGCGCTGCTGCGCATTCCCGTTGCGATGTCGAACGTCGAGGACGCGGCGGACTGCCGCCCGCACAGCTGGGGCCTCTTCGGCGCGGACGACCCTACCGGCGCCGACTATCGCGCCTGCGCCGCCTACGGCCCGCTTTACTGACGGCGTGCTCCAAAATAGTCCCGTGGACGATTTTGGAAGCGCAGACCGTTCCAATCTGATATTCTTGTGTCGGTATTTGACCATTGATGTTGAACGATTCAAGCGGAACAAAGTCAATGAAAATGAGAATCGTGCAAAAATTCGTCCGTGTGACGCTTCTCTCCGTCTGCATGATGTGGGGTGTCGCGGCATGTGCGGTAACGGTGACCGTGGACGTGAACGACGTCCGTGCCGAGGTGCCACTTACGCTCTACGGCACAGGCATGGAGGACGTCAACCACGAGATCTACGGCGGGCTTGACGCGCAGCGCCTCTACGACGAGAGTTTCGAGGAGGAGCTGCCGCCGCAGGTGATTCCGCACAGCCCGAAGGGGAGCGGCAACAAGACATGCGGGAGGCAGTGGACGGACATCTCCACCGACGGCGGCATCCTTGCGCGCGATCCCTCCGTCGCCCACTGGGGCAAGGCGTCGCAGCTGCTCATGCCCGGCGCTGGCACGGCGGGCGTTGCGAACCGAGGCCTCAACGGCTGGGGCGTTCCCTGCCGCGAGGGCAAGAAGATGGTCGGCCATTTCTACGCGCGCGGCGCGACGGGGCGTCTGGAGGTGAAACTCCAGCGCCAGGACGGACGCATCGCCTACGCGACGAAGACGGTCGCCCTCCCTGATGGCGAAGGCTGGCGCAAGGTCGATTTCACCCTGACGCCCGACACCACGGATCCGGCGGCGCGATTCCTCATCCTCGCCTCCGGCGGCGGCAAGTTGTGGCTCGACGACGTGTACCTCAAGGACGAGCCGACGAACGAGTTCGGGCGGATGGGCTGCCGCGAGGACATCGTCGAGGCGTTCCGCAAGGAGGGGTTGACGTTCCTCCGCTGGGGCGGCTCGATGGTGAACGCGCCAGACTACCTACTCAAGAACATGCAGGGCGAACGCCGTCCGTACGATGGCTTCTGGTTCACGAAGAGCTCCGGAGGCTTCATGGTCCGCGAGTTCGTACGGATGGCCGACCTCCTCAAGTTGCCGTGCGCGTTCTCGATCCACGCCTACGACTCCACGGAGGACGCCGTGGCGCTCGCCGAATGGCTGAAGCGGTTCGACGGCTTCATCTGCGTGCAGATCGGCAACGAGGAATGCGCCGGCTGCACACCCGCCGGCGGCAAGCCCTTGATGGCCGACATCCGCCGCTACTGCGAGAACCTGCGCCGGCTCGTCCCCGCCATGCGCAAGGCCAACCCGAAGCTCGTCTTCGCCAACGCTGTGATGTGGCAGGTGAAGCACATGGACCTGATGGAGGAGACGTTTCGGCTCACGGACGGCTACGTGGAGTACTGGGACATCCATGTGGGCGCATTCAACGTCACGGCCGGCAACGGCACACGCCACGCGCTCCAGGCGTTCCGCGAGATGATCATGCGCATCAACCCGAAGACGACGATGAAGGCCGCGATCTTCGAGGAGAACTCGTATATCCACAACATGCGCCGCGCCCTTGCCCACGCGAGCAACCTGGAAGCCGCCCGTGAGCAGGGGCCGTTCCTCCTTACGAGCTGTCCCGCTAACGCGCTCCAGGCGTACGCGCAGAATGACAACGGTTGGGATCAGGGACAGATCTTCTACACGCCAGACAAGGTCTGGCTCCAGCCCTGCGGCTGGGCGCAGCAGATGGCGAGCGCGAACCACCGCGACATCCTCGTGGCGGGCAACACGGATGACAAGGACGTGACCGTCTCGGCAACCCGCGACCGCGAGGGGAAGTCGGTTGTGTTGCATCTCTGCAACCCGTCGGCAGACGAAAAGGCAATATCCTTCGACTTCGCAGGGACGACAGTCCTGACGCTTGTGAAAGCAACGTCGCTTTCCGCGCCGAACCTCGAGGCGCGCAACCCGCCGGACGATCCCGACCGCGTTTCGCCAAGGGACGCAACGGCGGCGTTCCGCGCATCGCCTGCCCTCAGGCCGTATTCCTATACGGTCGTCGAGTTTCGAGACAATCACTGAAATCAAGAATCCTAGAAACCTGGAAATCAACAGAAAGAGGCAAAACCAATGAAAAAACTACTCATCATGGCGGCACTCGTCGGCATCTTTTCGCTGATGACGATGGCGTATCAGGGGGCCTCCAAGGCCGATTGCGAGCTTCGCGAGGCGTATGCGAAGTCGATTGATTGGAATAGCACGTTGGGATTCTCTACGACCAGCACATATGACGCAAACATTGGAGCTCTGCAGACAGGGCGCTACTGGCTGTCTTCCGACCTGGTGACAGGGCGTTTGGTTATAGACCAGAACAAGAAGCCCGTGTTTGACCTTGGTGAAGGCCGGACGATGACTATTATCGGCCAGAGCGGGACCTTGGCCATCGGCACGACTGTGAATGGGTCGGGCAGCACGTTTCAGTTGAAGAGCGGAAGCATCGTTTTCCCATATTCGTACGAAGGAGTGACGACGACCTATCCAATTCTTGGAATTCCTCGCGGGAACGACAACAAGGCGTTGCACGACTCGCAATTTATTGTGGGCGGCGGCCCTACAGAGGCTAAATTATTCACTAGAGACATTCAAATGCAATACGGTACGAATAATTGGCTTGTCGTCACGAACAACGGACGAATCGTTGTTTCTGGGTCGGGCACCCAATTCTTTACGGATTCCGCAAACGACGGAACAGGTACGCGCAACGGCATCCGCGTGACGGACGGCGGCGTGTATTCCAACGCATTGGCGGGCGCGAGTCTGGCGTTTTCGCTCTTCGGTCGGTCGGACAGCACGGGAAACGTATTCGAGGTGACAGACGGTGGCCGGTTGGATGGCTGGGAGAGGTTTGAGCTAAAAACCAGTTCCGGAAACATGTTTGCGTTCCGCGGCGCGGTTACGCATCAGGTGTTCGACGTGACCAACAAGAACTCCGTGTGCTTTTTTAACGGTAGGGGAAATCGCCTAGAAGTGACGGACGGCGCGCAACTTGAGATCAAGACTGGCTTGGCAGGGCGTGGGCGTGTCTGGATAGGGACATCCGAATACAACTGGTCGAACGTGCTGCATGTGGCGGGTTCCGGGTCGACCTTTTCGTGCGCGGCCAACGGTAACCTGATCGGACAGTCGTGTTCCGCAGGCAACCGGGTAGAAGTGAGTGACGGCGGCGTGGCCGTCATTAAAGAAACGCACATCGGACAGACAGGAACTGCGGCGAAACCGGCGAAGGGGAACGTGGTGCGCGTGACGACCGGCGGCACGTTCACGGATTCGAGTACACTCTTGGTGGGCTACGGCGAGAACAATACCAGCAGCTACGTCTGCTCTAACCGGCTGGAGGTCGCGTCGGGCGGTACGGTGAACGCAGCACAACTGCAGGTCGGATACTCCGCCCACTCATGGGGCAACGTGGTGGACGTGGACGGCGGCACCGTGAACGTGACAAGGAACTTCATCCTGAGCAGATTCGGTCACGACAGCAGGATGAAGGTACATGACGGTGGTAAGGTGACGGTTGGCGAAGGGTTTACGTTCGGGGTTTCATCGGAAGGGTTCGCCTCGAACAATGTGATGGAGGTACTGACTGGCGGCGAGGTCGTCGCCAACGAATTCATCGTCTACGGCACGAATCACATGCTGGTCGTATCGAACGGGACGGTCAGGACGAGGAATGTGGTGTCGAGCGGCATCCAGCTGCCGTGGTACGACAACGCCCGAGACTGGGATTTCACGCTGGAGGTGGCCGGCACGAACCCGGTGCTGCGCGCGGAGGGCACCACGGCATCCGTCTGTACGTTCGGAATCAGGCGCGGGGCGAAGGTGCTGTTCCGAGTGCCGCGCGACGGCTACGTGGAGCCGCCGCTGCAGGCGCCGAACGGCCGGCTCGGCATCTTCGACGACGGGGACGGCAATGTCCCGGATGTCCGTTTCGACGTATCGGCGTGCCAAGGACATCCGGTACGCTGCGCGATCGCGGAGGGCAACCCGTTGCAGATCAACGACGCGGTTATGAGCCTGATGCGGTCCAACCTGCCGGAGAACTGCAAGCTGAAGGTTGTCGACAATAAGTTGATCCTCAAGGTCAACGAGTTCGGAACGCAGATCCTGTTCCGTTAAAAGAAAGGCACATGGGGCTAGCTGCCATGAAGAAAGATGAACATCGTTCGTTCGTCGCCGCATGGAGGCGGACGGGAATCCTCGTTGCCGCCGCGCTGGCGGCGATCTGCCTGAACGCGGAGAATCCAAACAGGATTAAGCCGCTTGCCGACGACTATGTGGCCGTCTGCCGGTCGCCCGATCCCATGAATGTGTACTGCTACACGCCAGGCATCTGCCGCCTGGACTCCGGACGTCTCGTGGCCACGTGCGACCTCGGCGGGCCGGGAGTCAAGGGACCTCGCGGGCGTATATTCGTCTCGGACGACCATGGCAAGACATGGCGCAAGACCGGCGAATTTCCGCTCTGCCACGCGCGTCCATTTACGGCCGGCGGCAGGCTTTACGTACTTGGGCACAGGGGCAGCCTCGGCGCGCTGCGTTCCGACGACGGCGGCGAGACGTGGAGCGCGACGGAAACGCTGGCGGAGGGCAGGTGGCACCAGAGCGCGTGCAACGTAT
>DFLH01000074.1 GCA_002373695.1 Verrucomicrobia bacterium UBA3624 | reverse complement strand
ATTTCCCGCGACCAGTCGCGCCGTTGGCCGCTCTGCCACGGCGACGATGTCGGCGTCCTGTTCGCCGTGCGCCACGCCTTGAAGTAGGCGGCGCGGTCGGCGATGGCCTCGCGTGAGTGCGCGCCCGCGCCCGTGGTCTGGCTACAAGAGATATATTTATATCCCGTCTGTCTACGGTAGTTCCTACAGTCCACGTGCGCGCGCGCGAGGGGAGGGGAACAAAAAACGCCACCCTGCGAGGGCGGCGCGCGGTTTTCGGGGGTTGGCGGCAGCGCCGAACGGAGCGCCGCAATGCGAGGCAATTCTAGAGGGGCTAGACCGCTCGCGTTGCTCGCTGTTCTAGATTAGCTCGCGCTCTGCGCGAGCGGTCTAGATTAGCGTCCGCTTGCGGCGCGGTCTAGCGGAGCGAGCGACGCGAGCGGGAATGCACCGAAGCGAAGCGGAGGGTAAACGAACGACAAAAGTGCGTTTACTTCTGGAAGCGGCCGCTGATGGAGAAGGGCATGATAGAAAGAACCGATCCGGACAGTCCGAAATCGCCCAGGCAAGAGTACAAGCTGGCGGTAGAATCCGTATGGTTTATGTCGTTGTGGCGTTCCCCTAGAACTTCAGGAGATACTTGCGCATTGCGATGGCGACGGCCTCCGTGCGGTTGGCGGCGCCGATCTTCTGACGGATGGCTCCGACATGCTCGCTGACGCTTTCCGTACTGAGCCCGAGCAGCTCCGCTATGTCGCGGTCAGTGAGGCCCCTGACCATCGACTCGAGTATCTCGCTCTGACGCGGTGTCAGGTCCGGTACCGGCGGATCCGCCGCGAGCTGCTGGCGTATGTCGGGCGATATGTAGTCGTCGCCCTGTGCGACGATTCTGATTGCCTTGGCGAGCTCCGAGTTGTCCGCATTCTTCAATACCGCGCCTCTGGCGCCGGCCCTCAGGGCGTGCGCTATGCCGTCCGACGTGCCGTAGGTCGTCAGCAGTATGGTCTTGGCGGACGGAGCCTTGCGGAGAAGCTCCTTCGTGGCCTCGACGCCGTCCATCTTTGGCATCATCAGATCCATTATGACAACGTCTGGATGAAGCTCGACTGCATTGGATACGGCTTCCGCTCCGTTTTTTGCCTCGCCGACGACTTCGATGTCCTTCTCGGTTCCGAGAAGGGCCGTGAGCCCGGCGCGCACGATGGCGTGATCGTCTGCTATCAGGACCTTGATCTTCATTTGTTGTCCTTGTTGATTGGCGGAATGGAAATCGTTGCTTTTGCGCCTACGCCGGGCGCGCTTTCGATCGTGAATTCTCCCTCAAGCGATTCGATGCGTTCGCGTATGCCGAGGAGTCCGTAGTGGCCCTGTGCGAACGACGGGGCTGCCGCGGGATCGAAGCCGGAGCCGTTGTCGCGTACGGAGAACTTCGCCCTGCCGTCATCTATCGCTCCGGCGATCCACACCTTCGTCGCGCCGCCGTGGCGCACGCTGTTGAGGACCAGCTCCCTGACGACGCGAAGGACAGCGTGTGCCGTGTTGTCCGTGAGGCGCGACCTGGGCACATTGACGCGCAGCATCACCTCTACGCCCCCCAGGTGCGGCAGCAGCGTCTGGCGAATGGCGTCGTTCATGCTGCTTGCCTCAAGCGCCCTGTTGCGCAGGTCCCACAGGCAGTTCCTCAGTTCGTCGCGGCAGGACTTCAGCGTCCTTGCGGCGATTCCGAGGTGCTTGCGTATGCCGGGGCCGTTTTCGTCCGCCAGCTTCTTCGCGGTGTCGATCTCAAGGGAAATGCCCGAAAGCGTCTGTGCGAGGGAGTCGTGCAGCTCGACGGCGAGGCGGGTGCGCTCCTCGGTCTTCAGTTTGGCGGCGACGTGTCCAATCTGCTCCCTCATCAGTTCCCGCCCCTTGCGCGCTGCGAGCCTCCTGAGAGAGGTGTTCCAGGCGGTTACGGCGATGAGCATTGCGAGAAGGGCGCCGATGACGGTGGCGAGCTTTGCCGGCGTCCACCATGTCGGCCGCCTGACGACGGTGATGTCGGACGGCGTCCTCAAGATGATCGTGAAGCCCCTGAGCCTCGGTATTGCCAATGTGCGTTCCGGCGCGTCCACGTCAAGTGCGCACGTCCCCGATACTTCGACCACGGTGTTCTCCTCCAGGCCGTCCAGCACGCCCGGCAGTGCGCTCGCGTCCACGTAGACGGGGCAGCCGTCGCAATCCAGCAGCATGCGCCCCTCGGGGTCGTCCTCGGGCATGGACCGGATCGTCCCGTTCACGCGGATCGGGCGCCCGTAGTATTCGCAGTTGACCTTCCGCCGGCCTTGTGCGTCCTGCGTAAGATTGCGCGGGGACACGGTCACCGGGTCCTCGTCCCTGTACGCCGGGCCGTCCAGCTTCGTCCATTGCGCATTGAACAGCGTGCGCCTGAAGAGGTCCGTCTCCTCCAGCCCGCTCGCCTCGACGTTCTCCCCGTAAGACGGCAGACGCGGGTCAGCCAGGTTCACGGATACGAACTCGCCCTTGTCTGTCTTGAGGATAATACGCCCTGCGCGCTTGCGCACGGCGACGACATGTCCCCGGATGCGCGTCTTTGCGTCGGGCGCGTCTTCGAGCGGGCGGATGCTCTCGACGCCGGAGAGCTTGAATATGCGACCGGTGTAGAGGCGCGGGCTGTGGTCGAAGGGAACCGCCACGCCGGTGACTTCGACCGAGCTCCCGATGAGCGCGGCCATCCTGTCGAACGCCTCCGCGTCGAATACCGGGGCCGTGGTGAAGATGCCTCGTCCATTTGGCGCCTCTATCATGAAGAGCATGTAGTCGGGGTCGGTTTCGTTGAAGATGACATCTTTCAGCACGCCCTTGAAGCGCACCAGCTTGTAGTAGCGGGAGGCATTGAGCATCTCATCGTGCGTGAGCTCCCTCGGAGTCGGCGCCTTGCCGCGCGACGCGAGCTCGTACGAGTCGAGGACGGCGAAGTTGCGTCCGTAGACGTTCTCCCTGACCTCCCCGGTGAAGCGCGCCGTATCGCCGGGCATCGGCAGGACGGAGGGCCGGACCTCGTCGGACGTGCACACGAGGGCGGCTCCCGAGGCGTCCTCCGCCGCGATGTTGATGCTCCTGCCGAAGCTGTTGGTGCAGACGTATGTGACGACGGCGGAGAAGTCGAACTTCACCCCTGCGCCGCCCTGTGCAGTCAGCGCCCGCGCGAGCGAGGCGGCGTCGTGCGCGAGTTCCCCGGCGTCCGCGCGGAACGCCAGCGCGGCGACGACGACCGAAAGAGCGAGTATTCCGTGAAATTTCATCACATGCAGATTATACCACAGTGTGAGCATGAAGGACAACACCTCGACACACCCCCAATTCTATGGGTGGCGCGAGGGGCGCGGAAAGTGGTATAATTAGCGGCAAGTGGCAGGAAGGGTGCCGCGCGGCAAACAAGGATGAAATGATGAAAGCATCTCTACTCTACAACACCAGAACAAACGTCTCGCTGCGCCGTCTCGCCGCGCCGCTTGCGTTTTATATAACATCCCGCCTTGAGCTTAGGACCTCGCGCAGAGACGCTGAGGCGCAGAGAGAAGAACTCCTCGCCGCGCGAAACACAAGCCATCCAATCTCCTGACAACTCAACCACATAACCACTAAACGCCGAAATGACAACAAGAAAATGAAGAAACTACTCATGATGATAGGCGCGGCGGCGGTCGCGCTGTCGGCGGCGGCGCAGGACGGGTGGCCGAAGGTTATCTTCCCCGGTGAATATCCCGATCCGTCGATAATACGCGACGGTAGGGATTTCTACTTGACGTACTCGAGTTTGTATTCGCGCCCCGGCCTCATTATATGGCATTCGCGTGACTTGATCAACTGGAATCCTGTCGCTTCTGCGGCGAAGAACATGCCTGGCGCGATATGGGCACCGGAGATTGCGAAGATCGGCGACGGGTATTCAATCTACTTTCCTCAGAACGACAACATTCGCAACGGCAAAGGCTGGTCAATCTACCGCGTGACTGCGCCGTCCATGATGGGGCCGTGGAGCGAGCCAGCAGTCATTGCAGAGAACGTGGGCATCGATCCGGGCGTTGCCGTGGATGACGATGGAACGCCGATCCTTTGGTTGCACCATGGCAAGGCGGCGCGGCTTTCACCCGACGGCGCAACGACCGTAGAGCCGGTGACGGGCGGTCATTACCAAGGCTGGAAATATCCAGAGTGCTGGCGCCCCGGCACAAAGAACACGTCCATGGAAAGCCCCAAACTGTTCAAGCGCGGCGGATGGTGGTATCTCGTCTCGGCGCAAGGCGGCACAGGCGGCCCCTGGTCGGCGCATCACGCCTGCGTTGCACGTTCCAAGACGCCGCTCGGTCCGTGGGAGAATTCGCCCTACAATCCGCTCATACACACGTGGTCGGAAAAGGAAGAATGGCACTGCACGGGACACGCTACGCTTTTCGACGATGCGCAGGGCGGATGGTGGGCGGTCTACCATGGCTACCGCAACGGATTTCGCACACTCGGACGCTCCATCCTTCTTGCGCCCATTGCATGGACGGACGACGGGTGGCCTGTTCTCGACAGGAGCGGACGCGAATCTTTGCCTCAGGATGGGACTGCCTTTGTCGGCGGCAATTACGATGACGATTTCAAAGGCGACACGCTGTCGCTACATTGGCTGACGTTCGACGAAAGAAGCTGCGGCAAGGCGTCGGTTGGCGGAGGTGCGCTCCGCATTTCCGCAACTGGCGGCGATGCGTTCTCTGGCACGGTTCTCCTCTTCAAGCCATCCGCAAAGAGCTACGCGGCGGCGGTCGTGGCGGAGCCGGGCGCGGGGACTCAGGCGGGGCTGGTGCTTTTCTACGACCGCAAGAATCTTGTCGGCGCTACGACGGACGGGCGAGACTTCTTCGTCTGCTATCCGGACGGTTTTGTCCGGCGCGAGCCAAATACGCTGGGCAAAAGCGTCTGTTTCCGCATCGTGAACGATTCCAACAGCCTCTCGCTCTACGCATCCGGCAAGAATGGCAAGATAATCAAGCTGATGGACAATGTGGACGTCTCCGCGATGTATCCCGGCGGCGGACGCTGCAAGGATTTCCTCTCACTCCAGATCGGCCTTGTCGCCGCTGGAGATGGGAGCGCCGCATTCCGTTCGTTCCGCTACAGAGTGCAGAACGCCGACAAGCACAAAACAAAATAATTAAAATCAATTCAACCCCTCATAGAAAAGGAACGGAAAAATGAAAAGACAGACAAACACCAGTCCCGCGAGGACGTTGAATGCCGTAGCGGCAATTCTAACGGCAACGTTTGCCAGTACGGCGATGGCTGCCAACTTCTGGTGGACAGGTAAGGAAAGCCGTAATTACGGAACTGCAAGCAACTGGGCATCGAATAATACCGGCACGTCCGTCGCTGCATCCATCCCTGGCAGCAACGACGCCGTCCGCTTCATGGCCATGAACAAAACCACATCGGTGTTCAGCGACCGCTTCAAGAACGACGGCTATATTGTGTGGTTTGACGGTGCCTACACGACGGGCTACCAATTCTTCTTCAACACCAGCGGCGCGAAGGTGACATGGAGAGGAACGACGACAGGCAATGCCGCTTTTACCTACCAACGCGATGCATATAGCCAAGATGCCAAAATCGGCATTGGCGATGGCACGGACTCGTATCTCAGGCTTGAAAACATGACGTTTACGCATTCCTACACGAATCTGGTTCTTGGCTGGACTGCTGCGCACAAAGGCGGGCTTGAAATCGCCAGCGGTGCAAAAGTCATTGTGCCGACGACCGCGAAATTCCACGACGGCATCCGCATCAAGCGTGGATATATCACAGTGGACGGAGGCGAAATCAATGCTCCGAACAGCAATATTCAAGTCGCCATGTACAATGCGGGCAACGCAAATGCCGACTCGTCAGTTGTTGGAGCATTCACTAACCTTAACGGCACGGTGACATGCAAACAGTTTATCGTGGGCGCAGCAGACACTACGAACGACCGGGACAACTATGCGGAGTTCTACCAGAATGGCGGGACGCTCGCGGCGTCGGACAACATCGTGATTGCGCAAGGCAACAGAACGAGGACTTCCGGTAAATTCATCATGGACGGGGGCAAGGTGACGACAGCTGAAACGCTTTATGTGGGTGACACAGGGTTGAACTGCGCGACTGGAACTGCGCACCTTGTCATCAACAACGGCGAAATAGGTTGCAAAGCGTTGCGTATCGGCAAGCAGTCACAGGGTGTCGTGGATATCTACGGCGGAACTATCATCTGCACGAACGAGTGCTTTCTTTCAAACAAAACAGAGTATAAGACAACCCAGGCAGTCTACATCGAGAGCGATGCGGAGATGACGCCGACCCTGAATCTGCTCGGCGGCGTTCTAGAGACGCCAAAGATGTACAGTGCATCCACCAATTCGTACGCGACTGTGTTCTTTAACGGTGGGACGCTGCGCGAAGGCGGGAACAATGCAAATCTTATCGAAAACTCCGCGCGCCTGCATGTGAGGGTCGGAGCGAAGGGCGGCACCATTGACACAAACGGCTACACGGCAAAACTGCACAAGACGCTTGAAACTGGCGTTGACGCAGGAACGGACGGCGGCATGACATTTACGGGCGGCGGAACGCTCGCTCTCCAATCCACGGCGTCACTCGCCTACACAGGCGACACGAAAGTCTCTTCCGACACTACGCTCAGCGTAACCGACAAGAGCAAGGTGGATCTCGACAAGTTCATCTGTCTGGTCAATTCCAAGCCAGAGGAAAACGGCCACGCAATCCTGACGACGACGGGAAACGACGTGTTCACGGCAGCCGATCTCGCGAAGATTCGCCTTGTCGATGGCATCCATTCGGCATCGTCTGTCCGGCTCAAGCTTTCAGCCGACAACAAGTCCATACTGTGCAAGCGCAGCAATGGACTGATAATCAGTTTCCATTGATGAACGTAAGGCTTGTATCGATTTCCGCCGCGATTGCACTCGCAGCGGTATGCGTTTATGCGGACACCACGGCATTGATTCCAGTTCCGCAGGAAATGTCGTTGACGGGCGGGACATGTCCGAAAAACGCATTGGTGAGGTACGAGCGCAATGCCTCGCTTCCCGAAGAGGGTTATGAACTTGTCGTCGGCGAGGATTGCGTGATAATTCGAGCTTCCGGCAAGGCAGGGGAGTTCTACGGACGCGTTACTCTTGACCAGATAAAGGCTGGAGCGAAAAACGGATTAATCCCGTGTCTTTCAATCAAGGATGCCCCGCGATTCCGCTGGCGCGGGATACTCCTTGACGAGAGCCGCCACTTTTTCGGCAAGGAGGCCGTCAAGCGGCTTCTTGGACAAATGGCGAAATATAAGTTCAACCGGTTCCACTGGCACCTTACCGATGATCAAGGCTGGCGTATTGACGTGCCGGGCTATCCCGAACTCGTCAAATACGGTGCTGTGCGTAGCCAGAGCGTCAAGCGCAACGAAAAGGCGACAAAGGGAGGCCAGGAGGACGCCGGCAAACTCAACGGCGAGAAATACGGACCGTACTTCTACACGAAGGAGGACTTGAAGGAGATAATCGCGTATGCCGCCGCCCGACACATACAGGTCGTGCCGGAAATAGATTTGCCAGGACACCTCTACGCCGCTCTTGCGGCCTATCCGGAATATGCATGCTTCCCGGAGAATCTCGCAAGGCGAGATCCCAGGCTTGTGTGGGGAGTCGAGAGGGATGTCCTGTGCGCAGGCAATGATGATGCAATCAAATTCGTCGATGGCGTACTTGATTATGTTTGTCGCGTCTTTCCCGGTGATGTGGTGCACATTGGCGGCGATGAGGTCAGACGCGACCGATGGAAGGAGTGCCCGAAGTGCCAGTCGAGGATAAAGAAGGAACGGCTTGGCGGCGAAGACGGACTCCAGGCGTGGATCACGAGCCATTGCTATGGGTTTCTCGCTTCGCGCGGCAAGAGAACGATTGGTTGGGACGGTTATATCGCCGGCAAAGTCCCAGCGGCTGCAATCGGAATGAGTTCCCATGCTGTCAAGGACGATGCCGGTCTCAAGCAGTTTGCACCGGCCGAGTACGCGAAGCGGGGGCACGACCTTGTAATGTGTCCGTCCTCCCTTTGCTATCTTGACCACGGACAGGGGTTGCGCGAGGATCCATGCTTCTACATCGGGCACACGATGCCGCTGTCAAAATGCTACTCGTTCGACCCGTGTGCCGGAATCCCGGAAAACCTGCGTCAACACATTCTCGGAGGGCAAGGAAACAACTGGACTGAATACACATGGAGCGTAAGCGAACTCGAATGGAAGATGTGGCCGCGCTCGTTCGCGCTCGCCGAGGTGCTGTGGACGTACCCTGACCCCGCAAGACGCGACTTCGCGGAGTTCTCTGCAAGGGCAGCGGAACATCGCCGCCGAATGATTGCAAACCACATCAACTGTGCACCATTGGAATGAAAAAGAGCTTCATTACGAGGCGAGAATTTCTGATCGGCGGCGCGGCGGCGTTTGCGGCTGCGGGCATGCCGCGTTTCGTCGCGGCGTCGGACGCGACAGGCGCGTCCCTTCCGCTCATCGGCTCAGCACCGGTGCTGATGAATCCGGCGGAGCGGACGATGGATGTGGTGTTCGCCTTGAACGGAGAGGCGAGCGGATGGGTGGATATCGCAAAGTCACCGGACATGAAAGGCGCTGTGCGCGTCTATTCAGGCGAAGGACCGGTGATGCGAGTATGCGACAAGTTCGCAGTCGTTCGCATCGCTGGACTTCGCCCGGCGACGCGCTACTGGTATCGCATCGGGGCGGACAGGATAGAGCTCGAGAATGGCTACAAGCCGTGGAATCGCGGCGCGGAGACGGACGAGCGCATTTATTCGCTCATGACGTTGGGCGCGGAGAGAGATGGTTCGTTTTGCGTCATGCAAGATACGCATTCCGTGCCGGAAGTAGTGGACACAGTTTTCGGCGGAATAGCGGCGTGCAAGCCGTCCGTCGTAGTATGGAACGGCGATGCGCGGAACTTCTACAGGACGGCGGACGATGCGGTAGGCACGTTCCTGAAGCCACATCCCAACTATCCGGCATACGCAGCCGAGACGCCGATCTTGTTCCTGAACGGCAACCACGATTATCGCGGACGCTTCGCGCTGCATCTCAATGATCTCGTGCCGTTCCGCTGTCCTATTGAGCGCAAACGGGAATATTCCACGCTGGGACGGAACTTCGTGCAGAGGATAGGCGACATTGCGCTCATCGGCCTTGACACAGGGGAGGACAAGCAGGATACGAATCCGAGGATGGGCGGGATATTCCGCATGACAAAATACCGCGAACTCCAGACGCGGTGGCTGGCGGAGGAAATCGAAAAGCCGGCTGTGAAGACGGCGAAGTTCAAGGTGGCGTTCTGCCACATACCGCTTTTCGATCCGAGGACGAACGAAAATCCGGGCGACGTCTTGCCGGACGACGACGATCCGCGCTACAAGCATCCGTGGGCTGCATGGCAGAGAACGTGCGCAAACATGTGGGGGCCGTTATTCGCGAAAGCGGGAGTGTGCCTTGTTTGCACGGGCCACCAGCACCGATACCGCTACGACGCGCCCTCGGCGGAACGCACATGGACGCATATTGTCGGAGGCCAGCGGGATGTCATAGAAGGGCGTGTCGCGGACGGACGGCTCGTTGTGAAAGTCCACGACTGCGAAAACGGGCGGATTGTGTTTGACAAGGAGTTTGAATGAGCATGAAACTGTCGATGTGTAGAAGCGTGGCACTTATCGCCATGTTGTCGAATTGCGCCGTTGCCGCGCCGTTTGAGACTGTCGTGCACGGCACCTGCGCGGGCGACGTGAGGATTGTCTGCAATGATGTCGACGGCTGGAAGTTCGACGTGAAGGACGCGGCGGAGGACCGCGTGGACGAGATTGCGATACGTCTTGAGGCGAACGAGGACACGCCGCCTCCCATGTTTGAGGTGTCGTTTTCGCTGCCGCAGGTTCGCATGAACCACGTGTGGACGGATTTCGCCACGGACGGTGGACGGCTAAAGCCTGACTGGAGGGGTTGGGAGTCGAGCGACATTGCGCACGGACAGCCGCTTGCCTGTCTGCACGACGGCAACAACCGCAACCGGTTGACAATGGCATGTTCCGAAGCGTTGCGCAAGGTGGAATGGCGCATGGCGCTCAGGGAAGAGAACTGCGTGGTCGTCGGAGGTTTTCGCTTCTTCACCGCGCCGGAGGCACCTCTCAGTGAATACGAAGTGCGCATCCGCCTTGACGGGCGCGATGCTTTCTGGAGCGACGCTGTGCAGAACGCCGCCGCATGGATTGCGAGGACGGCGAACCTGAAACCATGCCGTACGCCGGACGCGGCGTTTGATCCGCTCTATTCGTCGTGGTATTCGTTCCATCAGGATGTTTTCGCAAAGGACATAGAAGACGAATGCGCCATTGCCGCGAAGATGGGCATGAAGACAATCATCCTCGACGACGGATGGCAGACGGACGACACGAACAGGGGCTATGCGTTCTGCGGCGACTGGAAAGTTTCGCCGAGAAGGTTTCCCGACATGGCCGCGCACGTGAGGCGTGTCCACGAACTCGGAATGAAGTATATGGTCTGGTATTCCGTGCCGTTCGTCGGCAGGAAGAGCGAGAATTGGGAACGCTTCAAAGGGAAGTATCTTTTCGAAGACAGGCATCATGGTGCATGGGTACTCGATCCGCGCTTCCCAGAAGTACGCAAATTCCTTGTCGATACGTATATCGCCGCAATGAAGGAGTGGGGGCTTGACGGGTTCAAGCTTGATTTCATCGACAGTTTCAGGTTCAACGGGAAAGATCCTGCCGTCGCGGAGGACTACGCGGGGCGCGACATTCGCTCCCTGCCGGATGCGGTGAATCGTCTGATGATGGACGTTTACGCCGCGCTGTCGGCGGAGAATCCTGATGTTCTCATCGAGTTCAGGCAGAAGTACATTGGCCCTGCGATACGTCAGTTCGGAAACATGATGAGGGCTACGGATTGCCCGGGCGACATGCAGCTCAACCGCCAGAGGATTGCGAATCTACGGCTGACTTCGGGTGGCGCGGCGGTTCACGCGGATATGCTCGAGTGGCATCCGACGGATACGCCGGAAGGAGCGGCATTGCCGATACTGTCATCCATGTTTGGCGTCATCCAGTATTCGATGATGCTCAGGGATCTGCCTGAATCGCACCGGGAGGTGATAAACCATTGGCTCGCGTTTTCGCAAAAGCACAGGGGCACGCTGCAGAAGGGACGTTTCCGCGCATACCACCCGGAGGCGCAGTATCCGCTTCTTGAGGCGGAGGGCGCGAACGAGAGAATTGTAGGCGTCTATACTTCCGGCACGGTAGTTCCGTGCGGCAAGTTGGATAGACCTGTCTATGTCCTCAACGGCGTCAGCGGCGATTCGGCTGTGTTGGACTTTGCGGATGGGACTGCTACGGCAGAAGTGTTCGATGCCGCCGGAAAGGCTGCCGGTACGATGAAGCTTTGTCGCGGCGTTCAGAGGGTTGCAGTGCCGAGAAGCGGATATCTGCGAATCGTCCCACCTGCCGACTATTGTTTGTGCAAGAGGTTTGGCGATGGGGAAGTCCAACCATAAACCGCAACATGGAAACGACTAGGCGGGAGTTTCTGAAAGAGTCGCTGTCGGCGTTGGGTTTTCTGGCGCTGCCAGGCGGTTGGCTCTTTGCATCGCCGCCCGGTTGGAAGCCTAAGGGCAAGCCGAACCTCGTCTTTGGCGTCATCAGCGACACGCACTTGAGAACTGCCGTCAAGGGCAACGGGCATGGTGCGCATTGGCCAGACAAGTATCTTGTCTCCGCCCTGCGATACTTCAAGGAGCAGAAAGTCGACGCGATTGTCCACTGCGGCGACATGGCGCATCGCGGCCAGACGCGCGAGATGGAGTTTCATGCAGAGGCGTGGAAACGGGTTTTCGGCGGAGTGGAGAACGGTCCCGTAAAACTCTTAGTCACAGGCAACCACGATGTCGATGGCTCCGGCTATGGCGACTTTGTGAAAAACCGCTATCCCGACCCCGCAGAGAGAGCGAAATATGTCCTGGCAACCGACATGGCGGCGAACTGGGAACGCGTATGGGGTGAAGCGTACGAGCCGGTATGGCACAAGGAGGTAAAAGGCTACCATTTCTTCGGACGGCACTGGAACGTGGACTACAAGGACTTCGCCGGGTTGGTCAACAGTTCGGCGGCGCAGTGCGGACTTGGCGAGGGGACGCGGCCTTATTTCGTGCTTCAGCACCGCCGGCCTTATGCCGAACTGCGAAAGGCGTTGTCTGCACATGGCAATGCCGTGTCGTTCTTTGGGCACAACCACTGGAGCGCGTCAAACTGGAATGTGATCTCGCTCTACGGCGCGTTTCCATGCATACAGTGTCCGTCGTGCGAACCTCGCGGCTGCACCGCCTTGACATGGGACGGCTACATCAGCAAGGCGAAAATCGAGGGCCGAGAGGCCGAAAACGTCGGCAAGGGACGGCAGGGATATGTCGTAAGAGTCTACGACGACATGCTGACAATCGAGAGGCGGGAGTTCGGCGAGGGCGGCAGCCTCGGCGCGGATTGGGTGATGCCGTTTGGCAAGGAACCGCATCCGTTCTCGAAAGAGGAGTTGAAAAAGGTCATCGGCGAACCGCAGTTCTCGAAGAGTGGAAAGTTGAGAGTTGAGAGTGTAAAGTTAGAGAGCGGTGAAGAAGCCGTAAAGATTTCAATCCCCCTCGCCGACGGCAATCCCGATTCGCGCGTGTACGCCTACGAGGTCGTCGTGATAGGCGAAGCGGGAAGTCAGAAGCTCTTCAAGGCGGTCTATGCCGCTGGGTGCAACATGGGCATCGGCCACGAGACGAACGGCGGCGTGACGGCGCTCGAAATCCCGAAGGATGAACTGCCGCCCGGCAAGACGCTCACGGTCGCGGTGCGTCCGCTCACCTCGCTCGGCACAAGCGGCAGAGCGATCGCCACGGAGTTCAAGGCGTCAGGAGGGCGAACAGCATGACAGCGCTTGAAATAGCGATGGCGGGGTGTCTCGCGTTCGGGCAGCCTGCCGAAGCGTCATCAGACCATTATTGTGAAGTCGCCGTAGGAAGCGACAAACCGGTCATGTGTAACGAGAATACATCCGGCGGCCCTGGCCTGCGCAATCAGAAGTCGGTCGAACGGATCGGCGTGGATCGCCGGAAGACTTTCCACCGCCGCGCAGTGCTCGGCGGTAATCCCAAGTTCAGAAAACCCCGTGGCGAGAAACAGTTCCCGTGCGCTCGCGGCGTCGAAGGGAAGGAGTGCGGGATTCTTGGCGCGTTTTATGGCGATTTCCCATATGGAGGCCGCACTGAAGAAATATGTGGCATCGCCCTGCGAGAGAATGTTTCGAGCTTTTGCGGACAGCTTTTCAGAGTTGAGCGCCGTCCAGATGAGCAAATGGGTGTCAATGAGATATTTCACAGTGATCCCCCGCTGAAAAGGCTCGCGATATCGGCATCCATTGCATCAAAATCGGCGTCAAAGGTTCGAGGTAGACTGTATTTTCCGTCCGCAAGCCCGAATTTGATGCGCGATGTTTTATGGGCTGGTGTTTTGCGCTTGTCGAGAGTGTTTGACAGCCTGCTCTGGAATACCTCGATGCGGAACGGTATGCCGCCGCTCATGGCGACGGCGCAGATGAAAAGATTTACGGCGGCCGAAGTTGTAAGGCCGACTTCGGAAAAGATCATTTCTGCCGCTTTGCGTTTGTCGGAATCGACGCGGGCAGTAATCATTGATGTCATAAAACCTCCTTTGGTATGTCAACTGCTAAGGATTGTATCACAACCGCAGGCGGATGTCAATGTTGGGCGGTTTGTTTTTGATGAGGCATTGAGAAGCATGGAGAATAGCCTTGTCGTTCGCATCGCGGGCGACTATGATTCGGCGGTGTTTGAGATTGGAAGATGCAAATAACCATGTCAATAAACAAGTCGAGGCAATTGCAAAGCCTGGTAGGGCATATCCCCCAGCCGAAGGCTGTCCGCGGAGCGGATGCGCTAGCAGGGGTGCGTGACCTCACGCCGCCGCGGCGGGCTGGGGTCAGCCCGCCCTACCGAATTCGCGTGGTTTTGCAATTGCCTCAAGTCTGCAATGGAGCCCCCATGGCATACCCGTCGTGTCGATGACACGTTGAAAAGGAGTTGGAACTGATGATCAAGAACATAGCAGTACGGTTTGCCGCGTGTGCGGCGTTTGCGCTTGCGGCGAGCGAGACTCTCCAGGCGGCGGAGCTGACGCATCGGTGGAGCTTCAACGGCGACTACTCCGACTCCGTGGGCGGGGTGGATGCGGTGAAGTGCGGCACATACGTGTCGCTTTACGGCGGCAGGGTTCACATGGGCTATGGAGCGTGTTCGCATGGCACGGGCTATGTCGATCTCGGAACGAACATGCTCGACACGACAGCGGCGAACTGGGGCTGGTGGCTGGACAACGGTGTGACGATGATTCAGAGCGACTATGCCGCCGAACTGATCGTGTGGCTCACGCAGAAGGGGCGGAGGAATTTTTAAGATGAAGCGCGTTGGTGATATTTCGGGTGCGGCGCTCGAACGTGCGTATGCGCGGCGTCGCATCCGCCAGGTGGCGGCGATGCTTGTCGTGTATGCGCTTTTCTACATCTGCCGCCTCGCGTTCTCGGCGTCGAAGAAAGATATGATCGAGCAGGGCGCGTACACGGCGAAGGAGATAGGGGTCGTCGGCTCTGCGATGCTGATCGCCTACGCGATTGGCAAGTTCGTGAACGGCTTCATCGCCGACCGCGTGAATGTTCGCCGCTACATCATGTTCGGGCTTTTCGTCTCCGCGCTCGCCAACTTCATCGTCGGCCTCCATGTCCCCGCGTTGATGCTCGCGGCCGTCTGGTTCGTGAACGGCCTCGCGCAGTCGACGGGTGCACCGTGTTGCGTTGTGGCGCTCTCGCGCTGGTGGCCGAAGGAGCGGCGAGGAACGTACTACGGCATCTGGTCCTGCTCGAACAATCTCGGCGAGGTGCTGGCCTACATCCTCACGGCGGGCGTCATGGTCTGGGCGGGCGCGCATTACGGCGCGGACTACGCATGGCGCAGCTGCTTCTGGGGCGCGGCGGCGATGGGTGCCGTCGGCATTGCGGCGGCGTGGTTCTTCTTTGGCAACGCACCTGAGGACGAAGGCTTGCCGCCCGTCCCCGTCGATGCTGCGGAGGTGAAGGTCGATACCGCCGGCGGGCAGAAGATTGCGCTAACGGCGCCCGCCGTATGGCTGATTGCGATAGCAGGCGGCCTTTTCGCCGCCAGCCGCTACGCCGTCATCGACTGGGGTATCTTCTTTCTTCAGGTGAAGAAGGGATATGCGGGCACGGACGCCGCGATGATCGTCACGGTGAACTCCATAGTCGGCGCGGTGTCGTCCGGGCTTTCGGGGATCGTCTCGGACAGGTTTTTCAAGGGTAGCCGTCAGGAACTTGCGGTTTCCGCAGGGCTGGTGAATGTTACCGCGCTCGTGCTGTTCATGCTCGTGCCGGGGCGGCATCCGTGGCTGGATGTTCTGGCGATGGTGCTGTTCGGCCTTGCGGTCGGCATTCTGCTCACGTTCCTCGGCGGACTGATGGCGGTTGACCGCGTTCCGAAGTGCGCGGCCGGCGCAGCATTGGGCATCGCGGGAATCGGGTCGTATCTCGGCGCGGGGCTACAGTCTGCGTTTTCGGGATGCCTTGTTGCGCGCGGCGCGGACGGCGCGGCCACGCTCATGGGGCACACGTTCGCAAGCGGCTACACGCTCGACTGGCTCGCCGTGTTTTGGATCGGCGTCGCCGCGCTGTCGGTGGCGTTCACGATCGCCGCCGGCAGATGCGGCAGAAATAGATGCGGCGGGAAAGGTTGAGACAGGGGGTGACAAGAATGAGCAAGAACATGACAAGACGTGTCGCCGCTTGTGCGGCGATCGTGATTGGCGCGGTGCTGCCGCTTTCGGCGGCGGAGCTGGCGCATCGGTGGAGCTTCAACGGCGACTGGTCGGATTCGGTCGGCGATGCGGATGCCGTGAACGTTGGTGAACGCGTATCGCTCTACGGCAATCGTGTCCACATGGGCTACGGAGGCTGCTCGCATGGATCAGGTTATGTGAACCTCGGCACGAACATGCTCGACACCACGGCGGCGACTATTGAGCTGTGGGCGCGGCACGACGGAGTGGAAAGCTGGTCGCGCATTTTCGACTACGGTTCGGACACCAACCACTACTTCACGCTCTGCTGGACATACGGGACAAACCTGAACAACGACCGCGCCGGAATGAAGAATCCCGACGAGATTGCTGTGGACGGCACGATGGCGCCATACGAAA
>DFLH01000071.1:62954-84867 GCA_002373695.1 Verrucomicrobia bacterium UBA3624 | reverse complement strand
AGCACCAAAATCATTTTAGACCAGCACCAAAATCATTTTAGACCAGCATCAAAGCTCCAGAGGTCCCGGCGATCCAGCTCCTGCCAGGCTTCGCCGAGCTCTTCGACACCGACGACGGATAGCCATTTCGGACGCGAAACGCCGAAAACCACATCCCGAAACGCTCTTCAGCCTTTATCCATGCGGGTGCGGCGCATTTCCACGCTCAAAAAATGGGTAAACTCCAGAACGGCTGACGCGCCGTAAATCGGGGGTGCAGCGACTTTTTTCTGCGAAAACCGCAAGACGCTTGCCAACGGCAAGGTCGCCGTCTACCACAACCTCCAGTGGTGGCAGGACGGCAGGAACCACGCCGTGCACATACCGGAGGGGCGTCTCGCCGAGTTCGAGGAGGCCGTCAAGGGCGGCAGGCGGGCGAAGGAGCTGCTCATGGAACTGTCCCGCTGCGACGCGGAGGCCGTCCTCTCGCCGGAATCCACCTCAAAAAAAGGTCCGCCAGATATGCTTCGAGGGCGGGGCGGAACTCGAGTCGATAGCCTCCGCCGCGCTGGACTCGCTGGCGAAGGACGGGATCGCCAGGGCATGCCACTTCGAGATGTCGGGCGACACCATGCGGCACATCGTCGAGCAGATGCGCGCGGAACTCACGTCGTTCGTGAAACTGTCCGACCTCGGTCCCAAGGAAGACGCCAAGGGGGAAATCGACACGGTCTATGTCCTTGCGGACGGAACCGGGCTCCCCTTCAGGCGAAACGCCCTGAAGGGCGTCAAGGGGAAGAACGGGAAGGCCAAGACGAGGGAGGTCAAGCTGGGCGTCGCCTTCATCGGGGGAGCCGATTCCGAAGGCAAGCCGTTCCGGCTCCAGGACACCACGACCTATGTCGCGACGACGCATCGACGGGGGAGGTTCATGAAGCTCCTCCGCGCGGAGTTCGACAGGCGCTTCGGCAGGACGCCAAGGCGCGTCGTCTTCCTGTCAGACGGAGGCAAATGGCTCAGGAGCGTCAAGCTGAACGAATTCCCCTTGCCACATTCTCCTGATAGAGTATCTTCGTCCCATACGCCTTTCGCAACGCGCCCAGGATATAGTGCTCATAGAGCAAAGACATGTCGATCCAAAACGCCGGGATCGCATGCTCTTCCGCAGATGCTCGGTCAATGCTGTTTTCATAACGCCGGAGGATCATCTTCGCCAGCTTTACGGCTTCCTCATATTCCCGGTAGAGTTTATTCCGCTTGTTGCGACGCACTTCCCAAAGTTCAACTCGATCATCTACCTCTGCAAACGCGGCAAGACAGCCGTTGAGCCGCCCCTGCAGCATGACCGCGCTTCGCTGTCCCTGATCCAGCATCCTGCCGACAATCCGCTCAGCAAACAGCATTATACAGTGTATTCCACCTTAAAACGACTTTCATCTGTCTCCGTAACATCGACCCACAAACCTCCTTTCTCGGCAACAGCTCGCTTTACCGCAAAAGCAGGATGCCCAAATTGATTTTTCTCTCCGTATGTCACTACACACACACGCCTGTTGATCGGCAAATCTCCAGTCCCAAACGAATCTAACGAACCATGATGAGGCAATTGAACCATACCAATATTTCTGACGTATCTTCCAAACACTCTCGTCAAATCTGCATCGTCCAACGATATATCCCCCGTATAGAGACAACCCGGACATCCGTGAAAAATCGAAGACGGCTCATGCCGTAGAACCCGATCAAGCCAATACTCTGCAAATTGATCGCAGGGACAGTAGCGCCCCCAAATATCCCCATCAACGACATCACCGGTGCTTGAACATGCACCATCACGAGGCCCCGAATAAAGAGCCATGGAGTTCCGATTAATTCCTTCTGGCAAAGCCTTGTAGCAACGACGCAAGTCCTTTAAATTCTTAATCACAAAAACAGGATCTTTGAGATTTTTAATTTGAAATCCTTTTCCCAAAGCACGCTCCAACTCCTTTTTCAGATCAGAATACCTTTCAGGCTTATGATTGTATGGCACAAAAAGCCAATCTTTTTGTAGACCAGCGGCTTGCCCGGAGATGACAATTTCAACTAACGAAAGCACAATGGTCGGCAACTCTTCTAAGCGATAGACCCTGTTCTGTTGATTATCTTCTCTATAAAAACGCGCTTCTCCAACAGACCGAACAAATGTGACTTTCGTATTCTTGCCGAAATACTCCTCGGGATTATTGATAATACTATTAAGGGCATCGCTTATCCTTCCTTTTCTTGACCTACTCAAGTGATATCCAGTCAACACATACCGTTCTTCTGCAGACAGTAACGGCAAAATGACCCTGCGAATTTGGTGATTCTGAAATGGCTTGAGACATGGAATCAGATTAACATGATCGTCATCAAGATGCGAAACGAACAATATATCAACGCCATGTCCATCAGGAAAGGCCTGTTTCACCCTCTCTTTAATATCTTTTCTTTTCAGAGGAGTCCCATCACTGTTTCGTTGCAATCCACAGTATTCCAGAGAACCACAATCATAGACAACACGAAAGACACAGTCCCCTTCATAGCTGAAGAATTCCTCAGAATAAAAAGCACCTTGCCCGACAGGGTGAAAAGTCCGAATCATATTCATTGTACAATCCTTAATTTTAGAAACATCCTCAAAATAGATTCAAGTTCAACACATTAACCCTCACTACCCAAGTAGCACTTATTAGTGTCTGCACACCTCAGCCCCCACACCAAAATCCATATGCCCTTACCATGAATCCCTATAGACAAAATGTTTCATGCCGCAATACTCATTCCAAGCATTTTTTAGCGCCGCTTCAAAGCGGTTAGCCGTTTTCAAATCCCAATGTGAATACTTACCGACATAATTATTTCGAGGCTCAAAGAACTCCATCCTCACAGGATAAAACCTCGCACACCGCGCCTGTTCGCCAACAAGCAAGCGCAATGTTCCATCTGCATCAACGACAAAACGACTTCCCTGTCTGTCATCAGCATTGTTAACTAGTCGCAGAATATCAGTAGCATTAAAATTTACGGAGTGGCTCGGCACAGATACAATGCGAACAGTAAATGCATAGTCAAAGTCTAAACAATCCGTACCATATGGTTGGCAAAACTCATCCAACACACGCTCAAGCTGCAAAACCAGACGCCGCACAGCACCAAGGTCAGAGAAATACGCCAACTCGGCATTCGGCTCCTCGTCAGCATGAAAATAACCATCTATTGAGAGTTCAAAACCACATTGCTGTTCAACTTCTGCGCCAAAATCCATTGTACACGGTTCCAACGATATCCTAAAACTCCCTTTTCGCTGCGGGACAATCGAGAGTTCTTTAAATGCAGGAGAGAAATCACAAGACAATATCTTCTCGCGAAAGAAACCCATCGGCACGGCTGGTCTCTTTACCAAAGATTGTGTATCCGGTCTTGAACCTTTTACAAAAGGGTTTTTAGATAAACATGACACACTTGACAAGTCCATCTTCCTCCAATCAATGCCTTTGGACTGAAACAACTTAAGCACACGCGCAATACGTTCAACATAAGAATGAAAAGCCGACATTGAGCATTCTCCATGCCGTCCATCATAAGTCCCCGCAATCGCATTGTAAGGCCCCGTTTTTGAAACGATCAACAGACGTCCCTTTATCATGCGTGTAACATAGCGCCATCCTTTGGGCAAAGGTACACCCGTGTCATAGTCATACACGCCATAGACAGCATCTTTTCGTCCGACATAATGCCCTGGCGTATCCTCCACTAGCTCCTGAATTCCACGAAACACTTCAATATCAGGAACAGGCGAAATATCTCCAGCCTCAATCAGCAGGTAATTCAATTCGGAATCTTCAAAAACGCCAATTTGCAAAACTATGGGTTTAACTACAACTGTATCATTGTCAAACCGCAAAACAAGACACTCTGCTTCCGCATAAGACTCCACACCTATCAAATCCAACCCACCATGAAAGGAAAACAGCGTATGATTGGCCGCAGACGTATGGCTCACGGCCTGAAGAATCATAGTGATCGACTCCAAGTGCCGAAAGATCGAGACACTCGGCACACATCTACCGAAAATGATTCGCTTAAGAAAATCCCATTCTGCAATCTGAGTCCTCTCGGGATTCGCCTCAGTATCACGCCACGCCTTTAATCGTTCCACAACGGATACCATGGACGGTCGCCTTTCGGGATCGTTATCTGTTGCATCCTTGATCAACTCCTCCAATTCAGCCAAATGCAACTTACAGTTTGGAGTCGCCAACTCCCCAAGACCGATTTTCTTATCCGACCAATCGTATGGGCCATCGAATGCGTATTTGTCATTTTTCACCAACATCCAAAGTGTCTTGGCAAGCGAGTAAACATCCGCTTTTCTTCCATCGGCCGTCTTCGGGTTACGCCGCATTTCTGGTGCCATGGTAAAGATAGGGCCCAAAGACGTATCACTGCGGGTTAAATTATCAAGTTCAGGCACATTAACCAATCCGAAATCTCCGATCACAATGTCATTACCATTGAAATGTATGTTATCCGGCTTGATATCCCGATGGGAAATACTATTAATTAAACCATGCAATTTCGATAGTGTTTCCGCACATGACAAAACGACATCAACGCTTTGCTTTAACCGATCACGTAATGGCAACTTTGACAACCGGGCAAAAACAGGCTCTGTGATCGGCATTTCATACCAATGCTCATGCTCATCAATGGCATATGCATTGACAGGCATGAGCCCCTTCAATTTTTGACCATACTTTACAAGTATCTCGACTTCTCTCTTGAATCTACGTTTTTTCTCGTCAGTTCCTTTGTGTAAGATTTTAATTGCAACAGATCGATTATCGACAATGCGTACAACCTTAAACACAGAAGCATTGCCACCAGCACCTAATAGACTGACAAATCTATATCTCAATGCCAACTGATTAAGAGTCTCTTTGCGTATTCCGCACAAATACTCTTTACCGAGAAGTTCCTCCAATTCCTCTTTACTTTGAGCCATACTCTCTTCTCTCTTTTCCTCAATTTCTTCCTAAATCCCCACTACGCCGCTTCCTGTACATCAGTTGCATCGGCTTTCAGCTCTTCGAGCTTCGCCTCTACCTTACACACTTTAATGTCTGCCATACTAATTTAACAAAATTCAACCCGCAATCTGCATTTGTCGTTTCATTTCTCCCCACGCAACGGCCAAAGCGGACTATCAAAAAGTGTTTCCTTGAAAAAGTGCGATTCGCGCACTTCCTTCTCAAATGCCGGATACTCTTCGCCGCGCTTCTTCACAAAATCAACAAACTTGTCCTGTTCATATATGAAAAGATAAACGGCATTGTATACGTACCAGTCTGACAACCTAAACTCGCTACGCCCATAACGTTCAAGGGCCACTTTAACCACATCACGAATGTGTTCCCGCCTTTTAACATCGTTTTCAAACCCCTGCCGCAATGCGATCTGAAGAGCGCAGACCGCAACCCTATCACAGTTATGCGTCGTGTCGTCTTGAAGAATGGCATAAAGACCGTCCAATAATTTCAGCGCTTGTTCTGAGTACGGCGAGAATTGTCCTCCCTCCTTTGCTATATCAGTATACAACTGATTCACACGATCATCTGGCAAGAGATATTTCACGTCAGACGAATTACGCTCCCACCATGCCAAAACTTCATCAATTCCCAATGCAGGAAATGTCTGCTTCGTCAACTTGCCTATCCCGACAATTGCAGCAAACACCTAATCAAGCGATTTTGAATGTTTGACTATCCGTGCGAGAACACCAACCGCCTTGGGGTCTCCAATGTCCGTCAATGAATGGATAGCTTCAATCACAAATTTATCGGTGTAAATCGCTGCGATGCAAACCTCCAAAGGCGCACATTTGTTCGTCCGCTTGTCAATCAACGTGCTTCGGCCGAACGAAACAAAGCGCTTCTGGCGGTACTTGTCTTCAATCTCGCGAATAGTCGCCTTAGCAACCTTTGCAGTTTCATTTGTCGAACCCAAAAGCGCTCGCAACTGGTCATAGGATTCACGATCCCCTCCACGAGCCAGCTCAGCACTCGCGAGTAATCGAGTTATCTCTTTCGATGCATTTTTCTCCTTCACAAATTCATCGTGCGTTAGATAGGATTTACGGAGTTCAGTTGCAAGATAGGTTGTAACCTGTTGCTTAATTCTCTCAATAGTCTGCGTATCGGCATTGCCAGAAAGCTGCCTGACGACCGAAATCATTAGGTCGTCCTTCTCACGCGCCTTCTGCATATGTTCAATCTGATTTGTCAAATGACCTACAATAACAGCGTCTTTTTGCGTTGCTTCCTGAAGATATTCCGTTGACGCCTTTAACTGTTCAATCTCAACTTGTACACTTTCATCAATCGGATTAAAAAACGAAAATATCCAAACAAAGAGCGCAGAAACTGCAGCCGAAAAAACAAACTTAACCCAATCCGTTTGATACCATTTCTCTTTTCTTTTGCTCATTCTTCCCCCTTTACTTCATTACCTGCATTTCAATCTTCCGCTTCGCCGCTTCAAGTGCGGCGGTTGAATCGGCTTTCAGCTTGCGGGCTTCAGCGCGGATTGATGATGCAGTGGATGCGATACGATCCTGCACGGAGCGCGGCGGGATCGGAATCGGCAAGGACAAGACATCCTCCAATTGAACACGCGGCAACGTATTACCTGTCATCAGCAATGTCATCACCTTCGCGACCTGCGCTAAGCGCAAATATGCAATCAGATACTCGGGCGTGACACCCTTGGGAATCAGCGGGAAAAACTCTGTGGATGCCGCTCCATCAAAATCAGCCAACCAGACCTTGTTAAGATATGGACGCAACTTGGGGAACAGAATTTCACCCTTTTGGAACAACACCGCAGTCGATATTGATTCCTTCTCTCCTGTTGGACTATATGTCCCATCTGATCCGTTAATGTTCTCCAAGCCCACATATGTCAGCCCATCCAACGAATCCGTCTGACAACGATCGACATCAACAACTTTACCCAGACGAACCGTCTCATATCTACCCTCGCGTACATTCTTATAAAACTGCCGTCTCATTGGCTGATAGGCGATGGGGTCAAGACGACCATTATGAACTTCCCTCGTGGGCACGGTGAAGATGCGCGAGGAAAGCGATGTGTCGGGCTTGGGGAGACGGGCAATGCCGAGCTCGCTCAGCACCATGTCGTCGATGGGGGCGAGAAGCTTTGTCGCCTTTTCGTCCGCCGCGCGTTTTGCCGCGTATGCCGCATCAAGCTCGGCAACGATCTTCCGCTGCTCCGACAAGGGCGGCAGGGGGATGGACAAATCCATCAACTGCTCGGTATTGAGACTTTGAACCGTCGCACCGCTCTTGCACACCAGCGGCAGCAACCGCGAGCCAAAGACATCGAAGAATGCGCCCAGATAATCCACACTCACGCGATCATCAGGAAAGAACGCCTTGATGTCCTGATTGATCGTCGTCGGTTTGTGCGTGACCATTACCGGCAATGTGTGTTGCAAAATCCCACTCCGGCTGACCATGAGTACTGCCGGACGATTCACATAGCAAGTCGTGGACTCGGCAACCGCCAATTCGGTAACATGATCTTCCGAATCCTCAAACCGAAATGCCTTGAAATCCTTTGCCGACACCCATGGAATCGAGCCGTTCCAATATTCCGGATGGGCGGTGGACGGCGTCCCGCCCGTGCGGAAATAGGACAACGACAACAACTTTGCTGACGGATAAGTCGATCTGATTCGCGTCCGCCTCAATGCATGATGATACTCAGGATCCAGTCGCCTGCCCTGAGCTTCCGATGCTTTTATTCTAAAGGTAACACTCACAGCCAGTCTCCATTCTCATGTAAAGGAAACGGCGTTTTATTATACATGACGCTCGTCTCATGTAAAGCAAATGGCGTTTTGCTTTGCATGACAGTTGAAATGTGTATAGTAAATGCCGTTTTGTTATGCATGATTTCTTTCTCATGTAAAGGAAATGGCGTTTTGCTTTACATGATCCGCATTTCATGTAAAGAAATTCGCGTTTCCTTTACATGACTTTAGTTGTCTTCAAGTTTTGCATGATTTATCAGTAAATCTGTCAGCTTTCTGTTGATATAGTAATTCGTTTTCTTGACTTTCACCCGATCCAACAGTCCTAGTTTGACAATTATCTCTAAATACCGTGAAGCCGTAGGGCGAGAAATGCCCAAGGCCTCAATCGTATGGTCAATCTTAGTGTAGGGATGGAAAAAGAGGTGGTTGAGCAATTCATGTCGATAGCTCTTACCGAATTCTGGTCGTAGGGCGGCTTTATACTCCGCCATCAGCCGATTGATGCCATTGACAATCGTAATTGTGTGCGCCGCCGTCACTTCAATGCCTTTCAGCATGAACAAGACCCATGCCTGCCAATCCGCCACAGCACCATTGCTGTCTCTCACCGCCTGCAACAGACGGTAATACTCTGTCTTGTTTTGGGTAATATAACGGCTTAAATACAAAATCGGTAAGTCCAACAGGCCGTTTACAACCAGAAACAGGATACAGACGATTCGTCCTGTTCGTCCGTTGCCATCGTAGAACGGATGGATGCTTTCGAACTGGTGATGGATGACCGCCAATTTGACGAGAGGATCCCAATCCGCCATTTCCGGACGATTGATGAACTCCTCGAGGTTGCGCATGTACCGGACAACATCATTCCCGTCCTGCGGCGGCTGGTAAATCACATTCCCGAAGTTGTCCCGCAGCTCCGTACCCGGCACCTTGCGAAATCCCGCCGTATTTCCAATAAGAACGGACTGCACTTCCTGAATCAGATTGGAAGTAAGCGGCAGACCCTTTCTGAGCTTTTCAAATCCAGTGCGGATTGCCTCACGATATTTGAGCACCTCCTTGGATGCCGGCGACTTCTCAAAATTCTCCGCCTTGATCTCATACCGATAGAGATCGTCTTGCGTCGTGACAATGCTCTCGACCTCGGACGAATCCTTGGCCTCTTGAAGTGTCAGCGTGCTGATAAGAATGTTTTCGTTCGGTATCGTGTGGGCGACACCTTTCAGCTCAGCCAACTGACGATGAGCGAGACTGGCCTGCTTGAGAATCGCCTTGTTCTCAAGATCAAACTTCAGCGGCAACTCCAGGATCTCGTACTTACTCATCGCCTCGCTCCTTAGAAATGAATTTCGCCAACTCCGCGCCGATCGCGTCCAGCTCGTTGACCTTACAGAAGTTCTTAGTCCAATAGCTCGGCGATTCAAAGTCCGCCAACACGGGGCTTGCCGCGCCCTTCTTCATTTCTGTACATATCCATTCGAGCAAGGTGTGGATGTCAGCGAGCGAAAAGCTGTGCCTCATGGAGCCGCCGACGATCGGCTTCGGGTACTGCTTCGTCAGAATCGGACCAAGCATATCAAACGCAGGGAAGTAGGACGCGGGCTTGCCGCCGGAGATCGAGATGTGGCGGACGGGCTTATCGGCGGCAGTGTTCATGACCGCATCTCCATCTCTTCAAGATACAGGCCGAATATGAAAAGCGCCGACTGACCGTAAAGACCGTTCTCCTCATCTGCAAGGTTCTGCGCCGTCGCCGATTTGTAGAAACGTGACAATGCCTCGCTTTCGGAGGTTCCGAAACGTTTGGCAATCAGTCTTGCCACTTCCGGGATAATCAAAGCACGTACCTGATGATGTTCACATTTAGGTGACTTCGCCTCGTAAACTTTGAGATATTCGTCGAACATCTGCATCAAGGCCTCCATGCCCATGCCGTGCAGGTCTTCATAGTCGTCATCCAGTTCTTTAAGTAATCCAGACCTCTCAAACTCGGCATAAACCTCCGGCCCGGTCTTGCCGGTGTGGTTCGCATAGAATTCCACGCAAAATGCTTTGAACGACGTCTTGCTCACGTGCGCACCTCCGGGACACTATCCACGATGTCATGAATGCTACACCCAAGCGCGTCGCAAATCCTGACGAGGATGGAGGTGTTCACGTCCTCCCCCTTGGAAAGCTTTGCAAGGGTAGTGGTAGATATACCGGCGGCAAGACGCATTTGCGTACGCGTCATCCCCCGGTCAATGAGCAGCTTCCAAAGCCGATTGTAGCAGAGTACCATATCGCAAGCCTTTTCAAGGTAAATTAAAAATGTATCATATCATATTTCTGTCCGCAATGGCAAATAAACGATTGAGGAAAACAAATCCTCTATAGCAGGCCGAGAACCATTATGCTCGCGTAAGTCATCGCCCCACACTCGCCAATATGGTAAACCTATACTCGTTAGTTGAATGTCTCACGCAGAGACGCAGAGAGGCGGAGAGCGCAGAGAAAAGTCAAAAATCAGAAGGAAAAGAAAGATATGACAAGAAACGACCAGGAAATTTCTTTCACCCAATTGGTGAAAATAACTACGACACCAATTAAGCGACGTAATCTCTTAAAACTCTGCCTCTCTGCATCTCTGCGTGATATATAACGGAGTGCATGGAAAATGAAATGACGAATTTAGGGTAAAATATACAGCAATCAATTTCTGCACTGCCATGTCCGCAAAAGCAAAAGTTTCAGGCTCGGTGGGAATGCACCGAAGAAGCTCCGCTTCGGAGGGGGATGCACCCGCGCCGCAGGCGTCGGGTCGCCCGACGAGCGTGGCGAGGAGCCTTGCAAAGCAAGGTCGCAAGAGGATGCGCCGCGGGTGAAACGAGCGCCCGAAGGGACCGCAAGGTGCTGCGCGGGGTTCCCGTCGCCGGCCGAACAGTACCTGGAGCCGCTCGGCCTTCGGCTACCCTCAAAAGCTGACGCTTTTTCGGCGGATATTCTTGACCTGAATGAACTTCTGGTGAAGCGTCCGGCCGCCACGTACTTCGTGCGCGTCGAGGGCGATAAGCAGGGAATAGGGAAAAGGGAATAGGGAAGAGGGAACAAATCATCAATCAACTTCAAGGAGGCAAAATGACAAACGATTATAGAGATCTCGTAGTTTGGCAACAGTCAATGACATTGTGCCAAGAGGTTTACACCCTCATTCGGCAATTCCCGCCAGAAGAGCGTTACGCTCTTTGCGATCAATTGCGCAGAGCGGTTGTGTCAATTCCATCGAACATCGCCGAAGGCAACGGGCGAGATTCGCGAACCGAATATGCAAGGTTTCTCGCCATTGCAAGAGGATCGGTCTTTGAAGTGCAAACGCAACTTGAATTAGCGGAGCGATTTGGTTACGTAACGATTCCATCAACGGTGAAGGCATTACTTACTGACATAAGCAAAATGCTCTTTACGACGATTCGGAAATTCCGCTCCGCGTAACCCACCCTCTGTTCCCTCTTCCCTCTTCACTCTTCCCTCTTCACTCTTCCCTCTTCCCTCTTCACTCTTCACTCTTATGATCGGGCTGGTAGACTGAAACAACTTCTTCGTGTCCTGCGAGCACGTGTTCAACCGCCGCCTCGTGGGACGCCCGGTGGCCGTCCTCTCCAACAACGACGGATGCTGCGTCTCCCGCTCAAACGAGTTCAAGGCGCTCGGCATCCCGATGGGCACGCCCTACTTCCAGCTCAAGCACCGCGAGGCGTCTGGCGAGCTGTGCTTCTGCTCGTCCAACTACGAACTGTACGGGGATATGTCGCGCCGCAGCATCTCGGTCCTACGCGAAAAGCCCCTGTTTATTGGGCGTTTTTCGCGTGTCGGCGGGAGAGACGAGAAAAGGGAGAAGCGGACTTCTCCCTTTCGGATTCAATGGATGGTGGGCGGTGAGGGATTCGGACCCCCGACCTAATGCGTGTAAAGCACTCGCTCTAACCAACTGAGCTAACCGCCCGGACTACCGAGACGCACATATTATACCATAAAAATGCGGCAGTTGCGCCATCAACCGATCTCCCAGCCAGAACGCAAATGCGGCATAAGCAACGCGTTGGCTTCATCGCTGTTGACAAAACGTCTTCTTGCGGCATCCCAATCGAGCCGACCTGGCACGCGTTGCGACACGCATCCAAGCAACACAGCCTCCGTCAACGGCACGGAGTGGTCTACATCAGAAAACGGCTTTGCCCCACCTCTGACGGCCTCTGCGAATTCCCAGTGGTGGTTTCTTACGCGGGGTAGCGTCACAGGCAGATTGCATACTGCGGGATGATCCTGCAAACGAATGAAATCCTTGTCGCCCTTCAGCTTCAGCCTGCCATTCCAGAGGATACCGCGTTCCCCGACGACGATCGTGCCACCCATGTGCGATTTCACGCCATCTGTCAAACGACGGCACGTTTCAACATCAGGCGCCGTTTTGCCGTCATACCAATAGACGTCTACAGGATTCGGCTGACTGGAAGAAGTCACCGCAAGCTTCACCGTGGTGGCGACCGGATAAGTCTCGGAGAAACGAGGCGTGGATTTGACGCATTCCACCGAAACTACATGTTCAAGCGCCAGACCTCGCCAGAAAAAGCTCATCGCATGGCACGCGATATCGCCCATCGCCCCGGTACCGAAGTCGAACCAGCCCCGCCATTTGAATGCGTGGTAGACATTCTTCTTGAAGGGGCGCTTCGGCGCTATGCCCAGCCACAGATTCCAGTCCAGCGTCGGTGGAATCGTATCGCTTCCTTCCGGACGCTCCAACCCCTGCGGCCAGATGGGACGATTTGTCGTGACGTGGATTTCCGAGACGTCTCCAATAACGCCGCTCTGCAGTATTTCGATATTACGGCGCTGACTGTCCGTCCCGTTGCCGTTGTTGCCCATCTGCGTGACAACGCCGCATTCCGCAGCCACATGGCGGAACCGCTCCGCCTCAAAAAACGTGCGCACAAGCGGCTTCTCCACATAGACGTGCAGACCATGCTTCATAGCCGCAATGGCGGCGGCGGCATGCATGTGGTCGGGCGTGGATACGACTACTGCGTCAAGGCTCCGCTCCCGTTCGAGCATCTCCCGCCAATCGCGGTAGCGACGAACCCTGGGGCAGCGGGCCGACACTTTCTTCGCGGCCGCATCAAGGCGGATCGAATCCACGTCGCATAACGCCACTATCTCTTCGCCAAGCTTGAAGAACTCGTTCAGGTTCGCGCCACCGCGGCCGCCAGAACCGATAAAGCCCATGCGAATCTTCGCACCGGGTTTCGCAAAGTGCGTCTGCGAAAGCATGGACACGGGCGCATCGTGGCGCAGAGGCGCCGTACAACCGGGGACTGCGGTCGCCAATGCCGACAACGCGCCCGTTTCAAGAAAAGCTCTTCTTCCAAGTTCCATAAAATCATTCCACCGATCCGGCATCGCTACTGTCCCTGCGTAGGCTCCATCAGCAGGGCTATCTCAGAAAACCTTTCGATGAACGTGGCGGAGAGGCCGGGTATCGACCCAAGGCGGCGGAGCGCACTATGCGCGGTACGGTCCACATCCTTGTCGCCGCTGCCGGACAGAATGGTGAACCCCCGGACCACACCGCCAGAACCGAGCTTGAGCGACACATGCAACGGCTTGAGGCCCGGATACCATTTGAACGACTCCTTGTCCCATTCGCGCTGGATCGCCTTCGCGATCAAGCTCACGCATCGCTGCTCCTCGCTTGTGGCCAGCTGGTTGCGGGCCCCGATGCGATAACCTTCGTTCATCTTCTTCAAGAACTCCGCTTCGGTCAGCGGCTTATCCGCCGCAGTCGCCTTGCCGGTCTTCTTCGCAGGCGGCGCTTTGACCAGCTTGGCCTTGTCGCGGAAATCGGGCTTCTCTTCCTTCCTGGGTGGAGTTTTCACAAGCTTTGCTTTTTTCTTCAGGTCAAGCGGCTCCTTCTTCTTGGGCTTTTCCTTGATCTGTTCCACCGCCTCCACCTTGGAATGCTCTGTCTTCCGCGGTTCCGGTTCCCGTATCTGCGGTTTCGGCTCCGGCCTGTTCTCCTCTGGTTTTGGAGGGGGATTTGGGTCAGGATCCGGATCGTCCACATGCTGAGCCCACGGCGGAACGATCGTCATGTCTATCGGTATGACGACGTCGGGCGGACGGAATATCACCTTGGCTATGGCCCAGAAGAACACAAAGATGGCGACATGCAGGACGAGAGCGTATGCGAACGTCCGTGGCGTCAAAACGCCATCCGCCTTCTGCATCTGCTGCATGTACGTTCCCAGTCGCATCTGCACCCTATTTTTCGACTGTCACAAGAGCCATCTTGCGGACCTGGCATTTGTAGACGACCTTTACCACATCCATCACTTCGCCGTATTCCAGGCGCTCGTCACCGCGCACCAGAACCGGCACGTCAGGATCGGCGGCGACCTTGTCCTTCAACGTCTCTTCAAGCATGTCAAGGGTGGTTGGGGCGTCATTGAAGTACAGCTTGTGGTTGACATCCAGCGTGATGGTGTTCGCCTTGTTGTTCTTGCTGGGCAGAATGTCCGTCTTGGCCCGCGGGAGCATGATAGATATGCCTTGTTCAAGGGCGGGGATGGTCAAGATGAACGTGACGAGCAGAAGGAACGTCAAGTCGATCAACGAGTTCATGTCGATCGACGCCTTGCCGATTCCGGTACGCGCGCCGCGCCTGGTGCGTCGGCTCATCAGACGCTCCTTCCCTGGAACTCAAGAGCGATACGGCCCAGAAGGTCGTCGGAAAATCCTTCAAGGTCCGCCATCAGGTCGCGAAGCTGCGATGAAAGATGCGAATGCAGCGCCACGCCTGGAATCGCGATCAGAAGACCGACAACCGTGGTGACGAGAGCCGACGAAATGGCGGGCGCCATCGTGGCGATCGTAGCCGATCCTGCGGCACCCATGTCTGCAAACGCATCGAGCACGCCCCAGACCGTTCCCAGCAGTCCCAGCATCGGCGCCAGTGCGACAACCGTCGAAATCAGGCCCATGCCCTTCTCCAGACGTATCTCCTCCTCTTCCAGAACATGTTCGCACAGCGCCTTGACAAGACCCATTTCATTGACGGTAAGCGCCGCCATCTCGCCTGCGCCAGGCTGCCGGCCCACGAGCATCGTACGCACGTCAGGCGCAAAGAGCTTCAACAGGCGCTCGCATGTGGCGGTATAGATGTTTTCCAACGCAGTATGCGCGCTGTCGTGCCGCGCCGTATAGTACTCCAGCACTTCGCGCCCGCCCATGACATCGCGCCCGATGCGTCGCGTCATGCGGCTGGCATAGCTCAACTGCCGCCACTTGCCTATGACCGCCGCCACCATCACAACCGAAAACGCAAGCTGGACAAGTACGATGCCCTTGCCCATCAAGCTCGACTGGACGAAACCATTCAAAAGCGAATCTGCGAAAAATTCCACCATGACCGTATTCTCCGTTTGCGTCAGCCATTATACCATACCCCTTCGCATTGCGGACGAAATGGCGGAAAAAAACCGACGGACGAGCAATCAGCCACCGTTCGACCATGGTGCCTTCGGGCTCATCCGCCGGAAGAGGGTTGAAATGTTTGGGCGGTATGCGGTCAGGGATAGTCGGCCGGAAGCGTAAGTATCTCGCAGCCGTCGTCCGTAATAGCCACGGTGTGTTCAAAATGGGCGGCGTACCGGTGATCGCACGTGATCACCGTCCATCCATTCGACTTGTCCACATACGTCTTCTGGTTTCCAAGCGTAATCATAGGCTCGATCGCGATCGTCATGCCTGGCCGCAACACCAGCTTCGTGCCTGGCTTGCCATAGTTTGGAACCTCCGGATCCTCGTGCACCGTGCGCCCGACGCCATGGCCGATCCAGTCGCGCACCACGCCGAAGCCGGCGTCCTCCGCCACCTTCTGTATGGCATAGCCCACATCGCCAAGATGAACACCCGGGCCGCAGGCGGCAATACCGGCGGCAAGGCATTTCTTGGTCGTCTCCACAAGGCGGACGACTTCGGGATCCGAAACTCCAACCATGACCGTGCGGCTGGTGTCGCCATTGTAGCCTTTGGTGTTTATGCCCACGTCGCACGACACGATATCGCCAGGCATGATCATCCTGTTGCCGGGGATCCCGTGGATAACCTCGTCGTTCACGCTGACGCAAAGGTAACCGGGAAAGCCCTCGTAGCCAAAGAAGCTCGCCCGCACCTTGTTGCGCATGCAATAGTCGCGAACGATCGCATCGATGTCGGCCGTCCTCATGCCAGGCGCGACCGCCGCCGCGCAGAGGTCGCGAACCTCCGCGCTCATGCGGCACGCCACGCGCATCCTATCGAGCTGCGCCTTGTCCTTGATGTCTACTTTCATCGCATCTTCCGGCCGCAGGCATGTCAGAGAACGGCAAGGACGTTTGCGACGATGCCAGCCAAGTCGCCGACGCCCGGAACCGTCTTGAGCAGGTTGCGGTCGCGGTAGTAGGAAATCAGCGGTTCCGTCTGCTGATGGTATACGACGAGGCGATCCTTCACCGTTTCGGGGTTGTCGTCCTTGCGTATCTCAAGCTTCGCGCCGCAATGGTCGCATATTCCTTCAACCTTGGGCGGCAGATTCTTCACATGATAGCCGGCCTTGCACTTGGGGCATGCGCGGCGCCCGGCGATACGATCGAAAATAACGTCGTCAGCGACGTCAAGCAGCACGGCGCCCGTAACAGGCGCACCCATTCCTGCAAGTATCTCCGCCTGAGCGATGTTTCTCGGAAACCCGTCGAGGAGCATCGTCACGTCACCTGCGGTTTCCGCTACCACGTCCTTGATCATAGTCGCGATAAGCGCGTCGGGCACGAGCTTGCCGGCTTCCATGTAGCTCTTGGCCTCCAAACCGGCCGCAGTACCTTTCGCCACGGCGCCACGCAACAGATCGCCGCTCGACACATGGCGCAAATTAGAATGCTCGGCTGCGAGCCTGCCCGCAACCGTACCCTTCCCCGAACCCGGGGCGCCCAACAGGATGACAATGTTCATAACGGGGAGATTATACCACAATCACGGGCTGGGCGCACCAACAAGCCTCAACGCGTACAACCGCGCCACCGCGCCGGCATCGCTGTCCGATATCATGAGAATGCTGCGCGAACCATCCGCAAGCATCGGGCCAAGGCAAAGTCCCTCGTACATGGCAAAGCCCGTGTTCTGCCCGAACAGACGCTTCTTGGCAACAGGCGAATAATCCGCTCCGTTCAAGGATTGAATCCGCGAAACGTCGGTGGCGCCATCGAAAGCCGCCTGATATATATGGCAGCGGAATGACGGCAGCAGGCTCCCCTTCCGCAAGCTCATTTCGCGTTCGAGGACAAGTATGGTGCCGTCATCGAGGCAACATGCGTCCGCCACGCCGCTGCGGGCCTTTCCTAGAAAATCCCCGCCTCCGATCGGATCCGTGACATACGCCCATTGCCCGGCCGGACGCCAATCGGCCTGCGGACCGCTCCTGTCGAATTTCTGAAGACGCACCACCGAACCGCGGCTGCGTGTCGCGCGCGGACCGTCGTCTACGTCTGGCCCTAGCTTCACGACAGCATCCTTGCGGCAAAGTGCCTCCTCGTTGCACGTCCACATCTCAAGCCAGTTGGCGCGGATCGCAAGCGTTTCGAAACTGCGGTTGAACCGGAACGCTCCGTACACAGGCGGCACCGAGACTTCCCCGCGGTACTCGCCGGTGACGGGATCGAACGCCCGTATGGACCCGTCCCACTCGTCTCCGATCCAGACCATGCGGCGGGCACCGTCCCAGGCCACGCTCTCCATGTCCCTCTTCCCATGTCCCGGCAGAACCACCGCCACGCCAAACACGCACCCTGTCACGGCGCCCGTGGCACGATCCACGCGAACCGTCATGGGGAAGAGCAGCCCGTCCCTGTCGGAAACCGCATAGTACAGATCGCCGTCGACGCGCGTCATGCCGCTCAACCCCGTCGGAGCCGCCTCTCCAGGCTTTGCTCCAGGCAGGGCGAATTCGCCAACCGAAACCAGTTCGATCCCGCTGGCGGCATGCGCCACCATGGCCACTGCCGCATAAAGTGCCGCCGCCAGGCTCCGCATTTCCACGCACCACCTCACCTCTCCGGCACGCCTCACCCTACCAGTTCCCACCCCTTGCGGTAGGTGGTCTTCAAATAGGCGTTGGCCGCTTCGTCGTTCGTGATGCGAACGCCATTCCACTCAAGCCGCTTCAACCCGGCACGTGCGGCAACATTGCCGAGCAGCACTGTTTTTGCGAGCGGCGCGGAATAGTCGAAATTGCATCCTGCCGGGCGATTGGGATTGCGGATCGCGCGCAACCAGTCGGCCTGGTGGTTCATGCCCTTCTCGCGAGGTATGGTCTTGGGCGGCTTCGGCAGCGAACGCTGCAGATTGTTGGGGACGAACTGAAGCCCACTGCCATGCGGACCTATTGCCATGATACCTTTTTCGCCGACAAACACCGTACCGAGACGACCGAGATCCTGCCCGTATTTCTTCTCCAGCTCCTCTACGACAGGCGGCAGATTCTGGTATTCGCGTTTGCGGCAGATTCCTATCTTGTCGACATGTTCGTTGTCGTAGAGGATGCCGTTTTTCACGCCGTCGAACCAGTGGAGCGTCATTGCGTCCATGCCTTTTCTGGCAGGGAACGTCCAATGTATCGTGTTGCGCCATGCCCAAGCGCCTTCCGCGCCCCATTTGAGATCGGTAGCCTCGACGCTCGTCGGATCGACATCGCCAAGCCGCAACGCCCAGAACGCGGGATCGATTATGTGCGTGCCCATGTTGCCTATCGAGCCATTGCCGTAGCCTATCCACGAGTGCCAGTCGTGCGGATGGAGACCGTTATGGTCGTCCGTAGGCGCATAGTAGTCGCACACAGGCGCCGGACCACACCAGGAATCCCAGTCCATTCCCTTCGGAGGTTCGGCCTTGGGCGGACGGTACATCATGGCGTTCAAGCGGTCGTCGAAGGCCCACACGTCATGCACCTGCCCGATCGCGCCGCTCTGTATGTATTCCACCAGGCGCCGCACACCTTCTCCGCTGTGGCCGTGGTTTCCAACCTGCGTGACAACGCCATACTTTCGCGCTGCAACACGCATGAGGTCTACTTCCTCGACTGTCAGGGCCATGGGCTTTTCAACATAGACGTGCAGCCCCTTGGACATGGCAAGTATCGCTGCGGCGGCATGGTGGTGGTTTGGCGTCGCTATCACGACAGCGTCGAGTTCGTCGCTCATCTTGTCCAGCATTTCGTGATAGTCGTAGAAAGCCCTGATCTTCGACACGTCTGCCTCAGGCTGATAGTTTTTCACCACTGCTCTGGTCTTGTCCCAATGCGATGGGTCCGGTTCCGCCATGCAGACGATCTCCTCGCCGCAAAGGTTGGTCAAGAGGCCGTAACGGATGTTCAACCCCATGCGGCCACCGCAACCGACAAGCCCCAGACGCACCTTGCGCCCGGCAGCGACCGCGCGCGCCCGGGTTGCGCACCCGATGTTGAATAAAGGCATCACAGCCGCGCCTGCGGCAGTTTTGAGGAAGCTTCTTCTTCGCATACGCAACTCCATCCTTCTGAAAGCCAGAAAACCAGCACCCGCCGATATTGTACAGGCAGATACTGGTAGTGTAGCAAAACCCGGCTTCCAACGCAACGCGCGAAACTATGCAAGCCCCCTGGGGAGGGGGCATTTCCGAGTTTGCGGTCAAGCGGGGACTCGCATCCCCTTTCTACGTCGAACCGTCTGCGGCGGCAGGAAAGCCGCCGCAGACGATTTTGCGCGAGACTTACATCTCGGCGAGCTTCTTGAGGAGGGCGTAGTTCTCCTTGAAGCCTTCCTCGGCGCCCTTGAGCATCTCCATAGCCTTGTCCTGGCCGATCTTCTTGACGAGCTGCTTGAAGCGGTTCTCGCCCAGCTCCTTCGAGACGGCGTTCGCCGCGAAGGAGACGGTGTCGGACTTGTCGGCAGAGTCGAGCGTGAGCTTCTTGCCCGTCGCGGCCGGGTTGTAGCGCCACAGCGGGAAGTGGACGGACTCCACCGCCGCCTTCTGGTGCGCAGGGCCCGTCTTCGTGAGGAGACCCTGCTCGATGCAGTGCGCGTACGCGATGATGATCGCCGGGCCGTTGTAGTTCTCGGCCTCGTTGAACGCCTTCACCGTCGCCGCCGGGTTCGTGCCCATCGACACGTACGCGACGTAGACGTTCTTGTACTGCATCTGCATGAGGCCGAGGTTCTTCTTGGCCTGCACCTTGCCGCTCGCCGCGAACTTCGCGATCGCGCCGGTAGGCGTCGCCTTGGAGGCCTGGCCGCCCGTGTTGGAGTACACCTCGGTATCCATGACGAGGATCTTGACGTTCTTGCCCGAGGCGAGAACGTGGTCGAGCCCGCCGTATCCGATATCGTAGGCCCATCCGTCGCCGCCGAGAATCCACACGCTCTTGCGGACGAGGTTGTCGGCTACCGAGAGAAGCTGGGCGCACGTGGCGCAACCGTTGGCCTTGCCCGCTTCGCAGTAGCCTTTGAGCTCCTTGACGAGCTTGCGCATCTCCTCGACGCCCTGGCCCTTCTCGTCGTACTGGTTGACCGCCTTGATCTTCTCAAGGCACGCCTTCATGCCGGCCGGGGTTTTCTCGTTCGCGAGAGCCTTGTCGACGAGCTCCATGGCGAAACCGTGGAGCTTGTCGGCCGAGACGCGCATGCCCATGCCGAACTGCGCGTTGTCCTCGAAGAGCGAGTTGCTCCACGCGGGGCCACGACCGTCAGCACGCTGGCAGTACGGAGTCGTCGGCAGGTTGCCGCCGTAGATCGACGAGCAGCCAGTGGCGTTCGCGATGAGGAGCCTGTCGCCGCAGATCTGGGTGAGGAGCTTGACGTACGGAGTCTCGCCGCAGCCAGCGCACGCGCCAGAGAACTCGAACAGCGGCCTCTTGAGCTGGCTGTCGAGGAGCTTCTTCGTGTCGAGCTTCGCCGGATCGACCTCCGGGAGCGAGAGGAAGAACTTCCAGTTCTCGGCCTCGGTCTTGCGGAGCGGGATCTGCTCGACCATCTTGAGCGCGCCCTTCGCCTTCATCGGGCACTGGACGACGCAGAGCTCGCAGCCCATGCAGTCCTCCGGGGCGACCTGGATCGTCACCTTCGAGCCGAAGTTCTTGGTGAGAGCCTTCGCATCGGCGCTCTTGAACGTCGCGGGCGCGCCGGCGAGATCCTTCTCCTCGTACACTTTCATGCGGATCGCCGCATGCGAGCAGATCGCAAGGCAGTTGCCGCACTGGATGCAGACCGAAGGATTCCACTGCGGGATGAACGCCGCGACGTTGCGCTTCTCCCACTGCGTCGTCGCCGTCGGCCAAGTGCCGTCGAAAGGAAGCTCCGAGACCTTGAGCGTGTCGCCCTTCTGCGCGATCATCTTCGCGGAGACCTTCTTGACGAATTCGGGCGCGTCCGCAGGGACGGCCGGTGGCATCTTCGCCTTGCCCGCCGGAGCGGAAGGATACTTGACCTCCTCGATGGCGGCGCTGGCGGCCTCGATGCACTTCCAGTTCATCTCCACGACTTCCTGGCCTTTCTTGGAGTACGCCTTTTCGGCGTAGTCCTTCAGCACCTGGATCGGATCGAGCACGGTGCCGTCGGCCTTCTTGAGCGTGATGCCGGAGAGCTTGAAGAACGCGGTCTGCAGCACGGTGTTCGTGCGCGTGCCCATGCCGTTCTCGAGGGCGATCTTAGCCGCGTTGATTACGAAGAACTTCAGCTTCTTGTCGATGATCGCCTGCTCCACCTCGTCGGGCATGTGGTCCCAGATCTCGGCCGCCGTGTAGGGCGAGGCGAGCAGGAACACGGAGCCTGGCTTCGCGGCCTTGAGCATGTCGTACTTCTCGAGGTACGGGAAGCAATGGCACGCCGTGAAGTCGGCGGAGTTGATGAAGTACGGGCTGCGGATCATGTCCGAGCCGAAGCGCAGGTGCGAGATCGTCACGCCGCCGGACTTCTTGGAGTCGTACTCGAAGTAGCCCTGCGCGAAGTTCTCGGTGTAGTTGCCGATGAT
>DFLH01000071.1:28395-62878 GCA_002373695.1 Verrucomicrobia bacterium UBA3624 | reverse complement strand
TTGTTCGCGCCGACGGTGCCGTCCGCGCCGAGACCCCAGAACATGCACTCCTTGCGGTCGCCCTTCGGAACGACGAACGAATCGTCGCCGAGGATGTAGCGGCCCGTGATGTCGTCCACGATGCCGACGACAAACTTGTCCATGGGCTTGTTCTTCGCCATGTTGGCGAAGACGTTCGCGCACATCTGCGGCGTGAAGTCCTTCGAGCCGATGCCATAGCGGCCGGCGAGGATCTTCGGATACTTGAACGCGACGACGCCGTCCTGCAGTCCCTGGCCGATCGCGGCCGCGACGTCGAGGTAGAGCGGATCGCCGATGGCGCCCGGCTCCTTCACGCGGTCGAGGACCGTGACAACCTTGACCGTGGCGGGGATCGCCTTGACGAAATCGACCATCGAGAACGGACGGTAGAGGTGCACCTTCAGGAGGCCGACCTTCTTGCCTTCCTTGACGAGCGCGTCGACCGTCTCGTGCAGCGTGTCGCAGCCGGAACCCATCGCCACGACGACGTACTCGGCGTCAGGCGCGCCGACGTAGTCGTAGAGCTTGTAAGCGCGGCCGGTGAGCTTCGCAAGGCGATCCATGTACTCCTGCACGATCGCAGGCGTCGCCTCGTAGTACTTGTTGCAGACCTCGCGCAGCTGGAACGTGACGTCGGGGTTCGACGCCGTGCCGCGCATCGTCGGATGCTCCGGATCGAGAGCGCGCTTGCGGAAGTCTTCGACATACTCCTCGTCGATCATCTGGCGGATGACATCCTGCGGGATCTCGTCGATCTTCTGGACTTCGTGGGAGGTGCGGAAACCGTCGAAGAAATGGAGGAACGGAATTTTCGACTTGAGCGTCGCCGCATGGGCGACCATGGCCATGTCGTGCGCCTCCTGGACGCTGTTGGACGCGAGCATGGCAAAGCCGGTCTGGCGGCACGCCATCACGTCGCCCTGGTCGCCGAAGATGCACAGCGAGTTGGACGCGAGAGAACGCGCGGAGACGTGGAACACGGTCGGGGCGAGCTCGCCCGCGATCTTGTACATGTTCGGGATCATCAGGAGCAGGCCCTGGGACGCCGTGAACGTCGTAGTGAGCGAACCTGTCGTGAGCGAGCCGTGCACGGCGCCGGCGGCGCCACCCTCGGACTCCATCTCCACTATCGAGGGAATCGAGCCCCAGATGTTCGTCTTGCACATCGACGCCAGCTCGTCGCACGTCTCAGCCATCGGCGATGAGGGGGTGATCGGATAGATTGCTGCGACTTCGCTGCAAGCGAATGCAATCTGGGCGGCCGCGGTGTTGCCGTCGACCATGATCTTCTTAGCCATGTTCTCTCTTTCCTTCTTCAGGGTTGAATGAAAATTGAGGCAGTATTATATGCCCATCCGTGAAAGAATTCAAGCCGAAACTGCACTTTCTCCGGCTTCTCGCGCCGTAGGCCGCAACGGCGCGGGAGGCAGATCCGTCTTGATTCCCATGATGGCCATTCCATGCCTGTTCGCAAAGGCTATCACTTTCTCACTGTCCAGCAGCAGCAGCCGTCCCGCCTGGAATGCGAGCGTCGTAACGCCGGCGCGTTTCATCACCTTGAGGGTCTTAAGCCCCACCACGGGAATGTCAAAACGCATGTCATGGCCTTCACGCGCACCTTTGACCAGCACCGCTCCCCTGCCGCCAAGCCGTCCACCCCGCCTGATGGCGGCATTCGTACCTTCGAATGCTTCCACCGCAAGAACCATGCCATCCTTCACCAGAACCGTCTGCCCGACATCGTGCCGCCCCATGTCTCGGACGACAGCAGAACCATGTTCGATGTCGCGCAGTTCGCGACCGTCCGGCGCGCGCGCCGTCATGACTCCCTCGCCAGGAAGATGGCCGTCCATGAACGACGATGCGGGAAAAACGGGCACCCCGGCCTTTTCGAACTCCAGCGCCAGCTTGCCGTAGACCGTGTGGGCCGTCTTGAAAGGAAGCGACGCAAGCCACCCTTTCGTTTCGTCGTCAAACCTCGCCGTGAAAAGCGAAAGCGGATTGATCTGCCCCGCGAACACGGCACCGTCATATCCCTGCGCAGCCACCCAGCGGAGTCCGGCGGCGATGCCTCCCAGATTTATGGTGTGGACGTTGTCCGCCGCACGGATGGTGGCCCGTTCCGTAGACCCGCGAACGGCCAGCACGTCGACTTGCGCGACACCGGCCGCATGCGCACCCTCCACCACGAGGCGGGGATACGCGCCCGCACCCGTGATGACGATCATCTTTGACGGCCAGAAACTCATGTTCAGCGTTTGCGGCAGCAGAACCAGCAGACGAGGCAAGACATGGCGAAGAAACAGAGCGACACGCACCTGTGGCTCCACAGGAGCATTTCCTGCCCATGCCCGCCGTATACGGTCATCATCGGCATTACAGCCGTGAACACGACGCCTGCGGCGAACAGCGTCCAGAACAGCCAGACCAATCCCGGCAACGTCCCGGACGTACGCTCCCTCAGGCGGATTGCGAGGAGGATCAGCACGCAGGCCGCAAACCCGCCGCCGGCACACATGTGGAGGACGAGCCAGACGCCAGACATCCCTCCGGCAAGCCAGCCTATCGTTCCCGATGCCGCCAGATAAAGCAGGCACGCCACGAATCCCATGTCAACGATCCACTTCGCCAGCCCCCAGATGAAGTCGTCCGTATTGTCGGAAATCCACCCTGCCATCTTGTTCAGGACAACCGCCGCAGCCGCGCACGCGAAGAGGCATACGAGCCCGAACACGGTCCAAAGGAATACCTTCAACATCGGACGCATGCCAAAAGCGGTGCCGAGGACGGCATGGTAGGCGGCGCACACGCCCATGAGATCGGCCTGGGACACGGCCTCCGCCTCCACATCGGCGATCGGCCCCGCCGGCATTATCTTCGCCTGGAAGAAACCGGACTCGGCCGCATGGCAGTCTGCACACTTCACGGGATTCGCGCCACGCGCCATCCGCGCAGGGCGCACATCATGTCCCACAGGCCACGAAACAGGTTCGGCGGCGGCATTGGCGGAAGCTACGAGGTTCGATCCGTCGGCGGTCCACATTTTTCCATGCCCGACAAAAGCGAAAACCGTCTCCGGTTTCGCCGCGTGCAATTCGGCCAGCGCCGAAGCCACGACCGCCTTGGTCAACGGCCTGTCCGCCATCTCTTTGCCTGCGGCGGCCGCCCCCTTGATCTCCTTGAACGCGGCCAGTTCGCTTATTTCGTCCGGGCGAATGGCAGAAAGCGTTCCATTCGCTCCGACGACGGCGAAATAGCTCGGCCACATCATCCGGTGCGGCGCGATCTTGCCGTCCGGCCCCCTCTTGAAGACGGGTTCGATTATGTATGGGCAGTCGGTCGCCCACTGCACGCGTCCGTAGATTCCGATACGGTTCGCACGAGCCGTGCGGACCTGCGCGCGCACCCCGTCCTTCGTCACGCCCGCATGGCAGACGGTACAGGAAAGCTTTTCGAAGTGGACGAGCGGCATTCCCGCATGGTGCGGCTTCGGCCCGGCGCCTTTCGGCGCGATATGGCAGTCGCGGCAGCTCGTCGTCTCGATGCGGTGATCCATTCCGTTCTTGTGGCAATCGACGCACCGCATGCCGCGCTGAAGATGGACATCTCCCATGATCGCGTGAGACGGCATTCCTTTCTCCGAGACGGCGTGGCATGCAAGGCACCGTTCGCTCCTCGGCTTGCCGACGGAGAACACGCACCGCTGCTTTCCATCGAAGCGAGTCATGTCGTAGATGACTTTTTGCGGAACCTTGAAGAGATGGTCGTCAGGGTTTTCGGCGGCGGCCCAAGAACCGTCCAGCCGTTCGTTCATCCCCTCCACCGCGCCAAGCCCGGAAGCCGCCACGGCCGCGCCGGTGAAATTCTCGCGCAGCACCTGGCGCGCCCATTCGCTGGAATCGTAGGCGTCGTCCTGCTGGTGGCATGCGAGGCAGTTCGCCTCCAACGGCCCCGTGACGAACCAGCGCTGACGTGGGCCAGCCTCCTCCTCCATGGCGCGCGGATCGCTCCCGATACCGCCACCGGGGAAGGAACGCCCAAACATTTTCGTCCATTCGAACGCCGACATGCCTAGATCGCGTGGCGCGAAAGCGCCCTGCTGGCCATGGAGCGAAAGCGGAATCGCAAGCCCTAACGTCTCGTCCGCCCAGAACCAGGGTTCCACCTGCACCGAGACTGCGGCATCGTTCGTGTCGAGCCCCGTGCGAAAGTGCGAACCGCCATGAGCTGCCTTCACGTCATGGCACTGGCCGCATGTTTTCGCCTGGGAGAACGGCGCAGGCAGGGCCGCCGACGGAGAAACTTTTCCATCCTCGAAATCACGCGGCGCGAGCCTATGCACGGGCACCGTGCGCCCGCCGTTCCAGTGGTTCGTTACGGCGGCAAAGAGTCCCGCGCCGGCGAGAACGGAAAAAATCAGCAAGCCTCTCTTCATTTTGCGTCCTCGTCCTTTGTCGCAAGCGAGAAATTCCAGACGTCCGCCGCCCGGCAAGCGTCGATCACGCCGACGAGCGACTCGTATGGCGTAGCCTTGTCTGCGCGAATGACGACCGGCTGTCCCGGATAGAGCTTTGCGATACGCGTCAGGCGTTCGGTGACGGCTGCCAGCGTCAAGGTCTGGCCGTTGACCGTAACCTTTCCGTCCGTGGCCAGGTTCAGGATGATCTCTCCCGGCATCCGGCCAGGGACGGTTGCGGACTTCGCCGTTGGAAGGGCTATCGAAATCTCCGTCTCCCACTGGGAAAACACGCTGGATGTCACGAAAAAGCAGAGCAGCAGGAATATGACATCCATCAACGACGCCATCTGCACGGAAGCGGCCCTGTTGCGGGTATTTCGGCGGAAGTTCATGCGAACGCCTTCTCCAGATCGACCGCCAGCGACTCCAGCCCCGCCACGCGCTTTGCCGTCCTGCGGCGCAAAAGCGCATGGAAGGCGAGGCAGGGAATCGATATCGCGAGACCGAACACCGTCGTGACAATGGCTTGCGACACGCCTTGCGCCAGCACCACCGGGCGGGCATTCGCCGCAAGATCGTTCGCAATGCCGCCAAACGCCTGGAACATGCCCAGCACGGTGCCTAGCAATCCTACCAGCGGCGCTATCGCAGCAAGGTCGGCCAGCCAGTCCACAGACGCCTGCAACCGTTCGGCCGCATGTGCGCCTGCCGTCTCGATCGCCTGGGAAACGGGCGGTTTCACGCCTGACGCAGTTCCGCGCACGGCATCAAGCGCGGCCAGCACCAGCATGCCAAACGCGCACGGACGCCTGTCGCACAGACGACGCGCTTCGCCGTAATCCTTGGCCTGAAGCCTGCTGAACACGTCGCTCACGAGCGTCCTTGGCGCCAACGCCCCCCGCCTGTGCGCCACAAGCAGATAGAAGATCACCGCAAGGGCGATGACCGACAGCCCCGCCAGCACCCACATAAGCGGCCCGCCGTACGTCCACGCCTGCTTCAACGTGATTCCAGTCACCTCGTTCATCCGATCAGCTCCTTTCTCAGTGCTTCAAAAGACTTTCTGCGCATGCCGACACCATGCGATATCCCATCGATGCGGTTTTTGTAGAAATTCCAGTCCAACCCTGCCGTAGCTCCCTCATGCGTCTTTGCCGCCACGGCCGCATCCGGATCCTCGGCGGCAAGCGCCTCCAGGTTGTCGCGCACCTGATGGTAGGCTTCGCGCCATGGCACGCCTGCCGCAACCTTGCGGAGCGCCACGTCCGTGGCAAACACGCCGGGAATGAATCCGCGCCGCAACGCCACCTCGTCGACGGCCATCCCCGCTACGACTTTCGCAAGGATGCGCAACGTGGTACGCGTGACGGAAATCCCCTTCATGTACAGGCCCTTGCAATCCTGCAAGTCGCGATTGTACCCGCCAGGCATTGCATGAAGGAGCGCCAGGGATGCCGTGGCCAGGCCCAAAACCTGCGCCGTCTTCGAGCGCACCAGTTCCAGCACGTCCGGGTTGTACTTCTGCGGCATGATCGAACTGCCCGTGCAATAGGCCCGCGGCAGCTTGAAATATCCAAACTCCGGCATGGAGAAAAGAATCATGTCCTCGGCAAGGCGGGACAGCACGGCCATGAGCTGAGCTAGCGCTGAAAGGAGCGCCGCTTCGTCTTCGCCACGCGCCATGGACGCGCCAAACACGTTGTGAAGCGGCCGCGCAAAGCCAAGCAGATCGCTCGTGCGTTGACGATCCAGCGGCAGGGGAACGCCATAGCCGGCGGCTGAACCGAGCGGGCAACGGTCGTTCAGCCTGTAGGCGGCTTCGATGTTCTCCATCTGGTCCAATATCATCTCGGCATGCCCTGTGGCCCATACGCCCACGGAGCTAGGCATCGCAGGCTGCAAGTGCGTACGGCCGACAAGAGGCACGCGGTCGTGCGCCTTGCCAAACGCCACGAGCGCACCCGCAAGCGCCGTCAACTCGTCCGCCAGGCCGAGCAGCTGGTCCTTGATGTGCAGGCGCACGTCCACGGCCACCTGGTCGTTGCGGCTGCGACCCGTATGGATCTTCTTGCCAAGATCGCCCAACGTCTCCGTAAGGCGGCGTTCCACGGCCATGTGCACGTCCTGGTCGGACTCCTCTATGGCGAAGTCTCCCGCCCGGGCGGCGGCGACCACCTTCGCCAGCTCCGCACGCACGCGTGCGGCCTCGTCTCTGGTCACCACAGGCGGATCCACGGGCATCTCGGAAAGCATGGTGACGTGCGCCGCCGTCCCCATGCAGTCCCACACGGTCAACTCCATGTCCAGCACAGGATCGTCCCCCACCGTGTAGGAGAGGATGTCAGGGTCTACCGCCCTGTCGGTAATCGTCTCTTCCGTCTTCATTTCAGTCCAGCCAAAATCGCGTTCATCTTAGCGTCCGCCTCGTCCAGGAGCGGCTTAAGCCCGTCGGACGGCTTTCCCTGCGCCACCGCAACCAGGAAGGCGCGATATGCCATCGCAGCATCCGCCAGCGCATCGCCCCGTCCGATGGCGCAGAATGGAATCTCCCGCGCCTTCTTCCAGGCCGCATCGCGAACGGCCTGATTTTCGGCCGCCAACGGCACCGCCGCCTGAAACGTGTAGGACACGTTCTCTTTTTTATCAAAAAAGGGGGGATAAAGCAAGAGGCGAGAGGTAAACACTTTGATATCCCAATCGCTTGCCCGCCCCGGAGACAGCACGGCACGCGTCAGACGCGCCAGCCGTTCGTCCGACGCTCGATCCTGCATGAACGGTTCCGTCTCCCCGGTCAACGCTTCGGCCAGGTATTCGCCGTCCCATGGATTGCCTGCGGCCATACGGTCCAAAACCTGTTTTACCAGGTGCTTTTCCTTCATCCATGCCACCAGGTAGCCGGGCAAAGCCGCAGCCGGCCCCCTCGCCTTGCGGAGATCGGTGCAAAGCGCCGGGAAATATGGCAGCCTCGCCTGGCTCCACAGGTTCAGCACCAACCGCATGTCGTCGTGAACGGTATCGGCATCCGACGCGCGCACGGCGCCCTGCACCACCCATTCCGGCAACTCGTTGGTCGCGCCGCCGTTGCGAAATATCCAGACGCGGAAATACGCCTGGGCCACCGCAAAACGCAAGTCGTCCAGATTGGAAAAACCAGGCGAGGGGAGCGTGATTCGCGTCTGCACCTCGCCGCCTGGCCGACGAGTCCGGCGCGAAAGGACCCGCGTGTCGTTCGTAAGCCCATCCCCCACGTTCACGAAAATCCCGATGCCGTCGCGCTTTGGCATCATGATCTTGTAGGCATGCTCCAGGTTGCGCACCTGCCGCGACACGAACTGTAGTATCGGCAACCTGAATCCGTATTCGTCGCCAGGCACGTCGGCCGCCAATACGCCAACCAGCCCGTCGCACGCCGTTGCCAGCTTGGGCAGGTTTCGCACGCGCGCAGCCATCGACGGCCGTCCCTCTTCCTGCGCAAACGCCGCCCCCGTCAGCAGGACGGCGGCGGCGAATGCCCGGAATATGGAGACGCTGGAAATCATCTGCAGAGCGTGTATAGGACGCCGGCCACCACGGCCGACCCGATCACGCCCGAGACGTTCGGCCCCATCGCCTGCATCAGGATGAAGTTCGTGGGATCGTTGCCGAGCGACACCTTGTTCGAGACGCGCGCGGCCATCGGCACCGCCGAGACGCCCGCCGATCCGATGAGCGGGTTCACCTTCTCCTTCGAGAAGAGGTTCATCAGCTTGGCCATCAGCACGCCAGCCGCCGTGCCCACGCAGAACGCGCAAAGGCCGAGCGCGAGGATGCCGAGCGTCGTGCCGGAGAGGAACTTCTCGCACGCGAGCTTCGAACCCACGGAAAGGCCGAGCATGATGGTGACGATGTTGATGAGCGCGTTCGACATCGTGTCCGAGATGCGCGCGACCGACGGACCCGCCTCCTTCGCGAGGTTGCCCAGCATCAGCGCGCCGATGAGCGGCACGGCGGACGGCAGCAGCACGGCGCAGAGGAGCAGCACGATCAGCGGGAAGCAGATCTTCTCGATCTTCTTCACCTGGCGGAGCGGCGGCATTTTGATGAGGCGCTCTTCCTTCGTGGTGAGCGCGTTCATGATCGGCGGCTGGATGATCGGGACGAGCGCCATGTAGCTGTACGCAGCCACGGCGATAGCGCCGAGCAGGTCCGGGGCCAGGCGGCTAGTGAGCCAGATGGCCGTGGGGCCGTCCGCGCCGCCGATGATGCCGATGGACGCCGCCGCCTTGAGCGGGGCCACGCCGAAGAAGTCGCTGCCGAACACCGCCGCGAGGCCGAGCGCGCCGAAGAGCGCGAAGAAGATGCCGAACTGCGCCGCGCCGCCGAGGAGAGCCATCTTCGGATTGGCGATCAGCGGGCCGAAGTCCGTCATCGCGCCCACGCCCATGAAGATCATGATCGGGAACACGCCCGTGTCGATACCGAATTTGAAGAAGTAGTAGAGGAAGCCGCCCGGCTCGATGATGCCGCCCTGCATCACGGGAATGCCGCTCGCGAGGAACGAGACGACGCCGTCGTGCATCATCGCGGGCGCGGTGACGCCCGCCAGGGGACAGTTCGCAAGAAGGCCGCCAAAGCCGATCGGCAGCAGCAGGAGCGGCTCGAAGCCCTTGACGATGGCGAGGTACATCATCACGAGGCAGAGCGGGATCATGATGAGCTGGCCCACGCCGTAGGGCATCCCGAAGAGCGTCTTCACCTCGTGGCCCTTCACGAACGCGCCGGAGTCGTCGAAGTAGCCGCCGACCCACTTGCCGGACTTGTCGATGTAGCCGTTCGGCGTCTTGTAGCCGCTCGCGGCTTCGTGCGGGTCCTTGCCGACCATGTCGTTCACCGCCACGCGATCCTTCTCCGCGTAGTTGCCGGTGATGTAGGCGGGAGCCTCCTTGCGCAGGAAGCCGGCGATGCCCGTGTCGCCCGAAAGATCCTTAACCTTGCCAAGCGTCGTCTTCCAGTCGCCGTCGGCGTAGAGGCCGACGGTCCACGATAACGCGAGCAGCACCAAAATGAATCGTTTCATCTCGTCATCCAACTATTCACTATTCACTGTTACCTGTTCACTCTCGCGGGGATCGGCGTCAGCCGATCACCGCGAGCACGTCGCCCGTCGCCACCTTGTCGGTGGCCGCCACGCTCAGCGTCACAGTGCCGTCGCACGGCGCGGCCACGGGCGTCTCCATCTTCATCACGTCCATGACGAGGATCTCGTCGCCCTTCGCCACCTTGGTTCCGGTGTTCGCCGTGATGCGCAGGATGGTGCCGGGCACTGGGGCCTTCACCTCGGTGCCGCCAGCAGGCGCGGCGGCGGCCGGAGCGGCGGCCTTGATGCCGGCCTCTGCCTTGAAGTCCACGGGCTTGCCGTTCACCACGGCCTTGCCGTCGCCCTTGATCTCCACGCCGTACGCCTTGCCGTTGATGGTCACGGTCACGGGGCCGCCCTTGCCGGCGGCGGGCTTTGCGTCTTCCGCGAAGCGGCAGCCCATCGGCGCCTTGGAGGGGTCCTTCAGGAAGAGGATGCCCTTCTCCTTGCAGGAGGCGGCGATGAAGATGTTCTCGTCGGTGACCGGCAGGCCCGCGTCCTCGAGGGCCTTCTTCGCCACCGCGCCGCCCTTCTTGGGATCGGCGTCGTTGAGCTCGAGCACCGTCTTCGTGGTGGGCTGCGAATATGCCTTCGTCAGCTCGTTGGAGGCCATGAACTCGCTGGCCTTCTTCACGATCTCCGGATCCGGCGGGACGGGCGTCTTGCCGAAGTAGCCGAGCACCATCTTCGCGTAGCCGGGGGCGAACTTCTTGAACTTGCCGAACATGACGTTCTGGATGGCCTGCTGCGCGTAGAACTGCGAGACGGGCGTGACGGACGTGCCGAAGCCGCCGAGGCGCACGCAGTCGTACATCTCGGCGATCATGTCGTCGTACTTGTCCATCATGTTGTTGTCGCGCAGCATCTGCGTGTTCGCCGTGAGCGCGCCGCCGGGCATCGGGCTCCACACGATCTGGGGATTGACGTTCATCGCCTCCGGCGGGAGGAAGTACTTCTTCATCGCGTTCTTGAAGGCGTCCTCGGCCTTCTTGATCTTGTTGATGTCGAAGTCGAACTGGAAGTCGGGGTCGCCGTCGAGGCAGTGCCACATGGTGATGATGTCGGGCTGGCAGGTGCCGCCGCTCATCGGGGCCATCGAGAGGTCGAGGCCGTCGGCGCCGCCGCGCAGGGCCGCGAGGTAGCACGCAACGCCGTTGCCGGCCGTCTCATGCGAGTGGAACTGGATGTGCACCTTGTCGCCCAGGAGCTTGCGCGCGAGCTTCATGGTGTTGTAGACCGTCGTGGGCGTGGAGGTGCCGGACGCGTCCTTGAACGCCACGCGGTCGAACGGGATGCCGGCGTCCATGATCATCTTCAGGCGGTCGCGGTAGAACTCGGGCGTGTGCGTGCCCTTGTTGTCGATGCCGGGCGGCAGGCCCATCATCGTCACGACGACCTCGTGGTTGAGGCCCGCGTCGTGGATGCACTGGCCGGACCACTTGAGGTTGTTCACGTCGTTGAGCGCGTCGAAGTTGCGGATCGAGCTCATGCCGTGCTTCTTGAACATCTGCGCGTGCAGCTTGATCATGTCGCTGGGCTGGCTCTCCAGGCCCACCACGTTCACGCCGCGCGAGAGCGTCTGCAGGTCGGCGTCGGGGGCGGCCTTGCGGAAGGCGTCCATCACGTCGAACGCATCCTCCTGGCAGTAGAAGTAGCAGCTCTGGAAGCGCGCGCCGCCACCAGCCTCGAACCACCGCACGCCGGCGGCATACGCCTCCTCCACGCACGGGAGGAAGTCTTTGGAGAGGACGCGCGCGCCGACTACGCTCTGGAAGCCGTCACGGAACGCGGTGAGCATGTACTTTACTGTTTTCTTGGCCATGGTTGTTCCTTATGAAAAAATGGGAAATCATTATGAAAGAGGTTCGGAAAAAACTGGTTTTCCCCGTTGGTTGTCACCCCAGCGCCACGGCGATGGCGAGGGCGATATCCGCGTCGTCGTTGGCGGCGGCGGGCTTGGGGGCCTTCTTGGGAGCGTCCTGCGGGAGGATCGAATCAAAACGCGCGACGAATGCGGACGAATATTTCGCCACAAAGATAAGTACCGTCAGAAAGAGGTACACAATACCCATGCCCGCGACCATCAGCACGAGCCCTTGACCCAATACTGCCATTTGTTCAACTCCTTATAAGGGAAAAATTGGCATGTAGTCTAGCAAAACCGGCGGCGGATTTCAACCGCGAATCGTGCCGTCGCCGCGAACGACGTACTTGTAGGTGGTCAGCTCCTCCAGGCCCATCGGGCCGCGCGCGTGCAGCTTGTCCGTGGAGATGCCGATCTCCGCGCCCATGCCGAACTCCGCACCGTCCGTGAAGCGCGTGGAGGCGTTGTGGTACACCGCCGCCGAGTCCACGTCGCGCAGGAACTTCGCCGCGCGCCCGGCGTCGTCGGTCACGATGGCGTCGGAATGGTGCGAGCCGTTCGCGTTGACGTAGGCGATGGCCGCGTCCACGTCCGGCACCGTCGCCACGTTGAGGTCGAGCGAGAGGTACTCCACGCCAGCACCGTCGTCGTGCAGGGTCACTCCCTTGTCCGCCGCCCACGCGCGCACCATCGGCAGGAAGATGGGGGCGAGCTTCTCGTGGACGAGCAGCGTCTCCGCCGCGTTGCACGCGCTCGGGCGCTGCACCTTCGCGTTGTCGAGAATGGAAAGCGCCATCGGCAGGTTCGCCTTGTCGTCCACATACACGTGGCACACTCCCTTGTAGTGCTTGAGGACAGGGATGAGCGCCGCCTCGCACATCGCGCGGATGAGCCGCTCGCCGCCGCGCGGGATCGCCACGTCCACGAGCCCGACGCTCCGCACCAGCTCCGCCACCGCCGCGTGGTCGGTGGTTCCCACGAACTGCACGGCGTCCGCCGGCAGGCCGGCCTTCGCCAGCCCGGCGCGCACGGCCTCGTTGAGGGCCGCATTGGAGCGCACGGCCTCCTTGCCGCCGCGCAGGATGATGGCGTTGGAGGTCTTGAGGCAGAGGGCCGCCGTGTCCACGAACACGTTCGGACGGCTCTCGAACACGACCGCGATCACGCCGAACGGCTCGCGCACCTTCGTTATCGTGATGCCGCTCGGACGCTCCCGCGTCCAGATCGCCTCGCCTACGGGATCTGGCAGGCCGACTATGTACCGCACGCCGTCCACCATGCTCCTGAAGCGAGCGTCGGTGAGCGTGAGCCGGTCCACCATCGCCGGCGCGAGGCCGTTCGCCTTCGCGGCCGCCACGTCCTCGGCGTTCGCCGCGTCGATTCGCGGCTTCGCCGCCTCCAGCGCGTCCGCGATCGCGAGGAGCGCCGCGTTCTTCTGCTCGGTGGAGAACGCGCGCATCGCGCCCGCCGCCGCGCGCGCCCGCACACCCATCCCGTGGATCAGTTCCTGCACGCTCTTTTCCTGCTCGTTCATTCTGCTGCCTTTCGCAATCTAGTTTCCTGTTGCGGACAGTATACCATATTGACACTCCCGGCAGGCCTGCACGAACCACCACGTAAACTACCAGTTGCAGGTGGTGAGGTCCTCGAGGCGGTCGTAGTAGTTGCGGTAGAAGCTCTCGGCCTTCGACAGCATCTCCACGGCATGCTCGGGGTTGCGCTTGAGGAGGAGCTTGAAGCGGTTCTCCTCGGACGCCGTGGCGGCGAAGGACTTCGACGGCGGCTTGGAGTCGAGCTCGAGCGCGGAGAAGCCCTTCGCGCTGCGCGAGGGGTCGTAGCGGAAGAGCGGGAAGTGGCCCGTCTCCACGGCGGTCTTCTGCCGGGCGAAGCCCTGCGACATGTCGATGCCGTGCGCCACGCAGTGCGAGTAGGCGATCACGAGCGCGGGGCCGTCGTAGGCGTCCGCCTCCGCGAGCGCCTTCGCGGCGGCCTGCGGGTTCGCGCCGAGCGAGATCTGCGCCACGTACACGTCGCGGTACGTGAGGATGATGCCGCCGAGGTTCTTCTTCATCGTGGGGCGTCCGCCGGCGGCGAACTTCGCCACCGCGCCCATGGGCGTCGCCTTCGAGGCCTGGCCGCCCGTGTTGGAGTAGACCTCGCTGTCGAGGACGAGCGCCTTGATGTTGCGTCCGCTCGCGAGCGCGTGGTCGAGCCCGCCGAAGCCGATGTCGTACGCCCAGCCGTCGCCGCCGATGAGCCACACGCTCTTGCGGATGAGCCAGTCGGCGTTGGCGAGCATCGAGACGGCGCGCGCGTCGGTGCGTCCGGCGAGGGCCTTCTTGAGCTGCGCCACTGCCGCGCGCATGTCCTCCACGCCGCGCGGCGTGGCCTGGTCGATGCCGCTCACGCGGGCCGCGGCCTCGCGCACCGCCGCCGGCTCGTCGCGGTCGAGCATGAGCTTCGCCGCCTCGGCGCGCGCGCGCGCCTCGAGGTTGTCGCACGTCACGCGCATGCCGAGGCCGTATTCCGCGTTGTCCTCGAAGAGCGAGTTGCCCCAGGCGACGCCGCGCCCGTCGGCGCGCGTGCAGTACGGCGCGGTGGGCAGGTTGCCGGCGTACACGCTCGAGCAGCCCGTCGCGTTCGCCACCACGAGGCGCTCGCCGCAGATCTGCGTGAGGAGGCGGATGTACGGCGCCTCGCCGCAGCCCGCGCACGCGCCGCAGAACTCGAAGAGCGGCTTCTTGAGCTGCACGTCGTTGTAGTTCGACATGTCGAGCTTCGTGGCGTCGGCCTCGGGGATCGTGAGGAAGAACTTCCACGCCGCGAGGTCGCGCTCGCGGTTCTTCTCCTCGTGCGGCTGCATCTCCAAGGCGCCGCGCGCGGCGGCCGGGCAGTTCGCCACGCAGAGCCCGCACCCCGTGCAGTCCTCCGTGGAGCACTGCACCGTGAACTTGCCGCCGTGGCGGCGGTAGGCGGGCGACTTCGCGTCCGCCGACCGGAAGCCGGCCGGCGCGCCCACGAGCGCCTCGGCGGGGAACGCCTTGAGGCGCAGCGCCGCGTGGGGACAGGCCCCCGCGCAGCGCCCGCACTGCACGCACGCGGCCGGGTTCCACACGGGGACGTCCGCCGCCACGCCGCGCTTCTCCCACTGCGTGGTCGCGACGGGCCACACGCCGTCCACGGGAATCTTCGAGACTGGCAGCGCGTCGCCCTTCTGCGCGATCATCTTCGCCGTCACCTCGCGCACGAATTCGGGCGCTTCGGGATCGACCGTCGGCGGACGCGGCGGCAGGCCCGTCGCGGCGTCCGGCACGGGCACCTTGCGGATGCCGTCCGCCGCCGCCTCGATGCAGGCGATGTTCTTCCTCACCACGGCGTCGCCCTTCGAGGCGTACGTCTCCTCGGCGGCGGCCTTCAGGTAGGCGACCGCCTCGTCCGCCGGCAGGATGCCGGAGATGCGGAAGAACGCGGCCTGCATGACGGTGTTGATGCGCGTGCCCATGCCGTTCTCGCGGGCGATCTTCGCCGCGTCGACCACGTAGAAGTTGATCTTCTTCTCCACGATCTCCTTCGCCGTCTCGGCGGGCAGGTGCGCCCACGTCTCGACGGGGCCGTACGGCGAGGCGAGCAGGAACGTGGCCCCTTCGCGGGCGTTCGAGAGCATGTCGTACTTCTGGAGGAAGGAGAAGTTGTGGCAGGCGATGAAGAGCGGCGACTCGCAGAGGTACGGGCTCAGGATCGGCTTGGGGCCGAAGCGGAGGTGCGACACGGTGAGGCCGCCGGCCTTCTTCGAGTCGTACACGAAGTAGCCCTGCGCGTAGAAGTCGGTGTGCGCGCCGATGATCTTGATCGAGTTCTTGTTCGCGCCCACCGTGCCGTCGGAGCCGAGGCCCCAGAACACGCATTCGTGGCGGCCGGGATGGACGATGTGGTAGCCCTTCGCGGGTGGGAGCGAGCGGCCCGTCACGTCGTCGTCCACGCCGAGCGCGTAGCCGTCGAGCGGCGTCTCGGCGTCCATGTTGTCGAACGCGGCCTTCACGTGGCCCGGCGTGAACTCCTTGCCGCCGAGGCCGTAGCGCGCGGCGAACACGGCGGGGCGCTTGAACTTGGCCGCGCCCGTGCGGCACGCGCGGTCCACCGCGCCGAGCACGTCGAGGTACAGCGGCTCGCCCTCGCTGCCGCACTCCTTCGTGCGGTCGAGGACGGTGATGGCGCGCACGGTGGCGGGCAGCGCGGCGACGAGCGCGGAGGCGTCGAACGGACGGTACAGCCGCACCGTCACCACGCCCACCTTCTCGCCCGCCTCCGCGAGCGCGTCCACGGTCTCGCGCACGGTCTCGGAGCCGGACCCCATCACCACGATCACGCGCTCCGCGTCCGGCGCGCCGTGGTAGTCGAAGAGGTGGTAGGCGCGGCCGGTCAGCTCCGCGAAGCGGTCCATCGTGCGCTGCACGATGCCGGGCAGCGCGTCGTAGAAGCGGTTGGACGCCTCGCGCCCCTGGAAGTAGACGTCCGCGTTCTGCACGGTGCCGCGGATGATCGGGTGCTCGGGGGAGAGGCCGCGCGCGCGCTGCTCGGAGACGAACCTGTCGTCGATCATCGCGCGGATCGTCGCCGCGTCCACCTGGTCGATCTTCTGCACCTCGTGTGAGGTGCGGAAGCCGTCGAAGAAATGCATGAACGGCACGCGCGACTCGAGCGTCGCCGCGTGGGCGACGAGCGCGAGGTCCTGCGCCTCCTGCACGCCGGAGGAGGCGAGCATCGCGATGCCCGTCTGGCGGCACGCCATCACGTCCGAATGGTCGCCGAAGATGCACGTGCCGTGCACGGCGAGCGCGCGGGCGGCCACGTGGAAGACGGCCGGCAGGAGCTCGCCCGCGATGCGGTAGAGGTTCGGGATCATCAGCAGCAGGCCCTGCGACGAGGTGAACGTGCTCGCCACCGCGCCGGCGGAGACCGCGCCGTGCACGGCGCCCGCCGCGCCGCCCTCGCTCTGCATCTCCACCACCTCGGGGACCGCGCCCCAGATGTTCGGGCGCTTCGCGGCCATGTACTCGTCGGCCTTCTCGCCCATCGGGGACGAGGGGGTGATGGGATAGATGAACGCCACGTCGCTGCAGGCGTATGCGACGCGGGCGACCGCCAGGTTGGCGTCGGTCATGGTTTTCATGTCAGTCTCGATCTTTCTACCGCCGCTTCATTCTGGCGGTTTCAGCAAAACGGCACGTTTATGAAAAAGCCGAACGGCTCGCCGGGAGGCCGCTCAGGACTCGGCGTAGGCGCCGAGGAAAGTGAAGTGCTCGATCTCGGGATCGGCGGACAGTTCGGCGAGGAGCGCCAGCACGTTCGGGTCGCGCGGCGAAGCCTCGAAGTCGAACGTGAAACGGAACTCGAAGTCCATGCCCGGCACGGGACGCGATTCGAGCTTCGTAAGGTTGACGTTGATCGCCGCGAACTTCGAGATGATCGTATTCAACGAGCCTGGACGGTGCGGCAGGCTCATCATTATGCTGAACTTGTTCGCATCAGGGTAGATTTCAAGGTTCTTCGAGATGCAGATGAAGCGCGTGTAGTTGACGGACGTGTTGGAGATGTTCTCCTGCAGCACGTCGAGTCCGTACAGCTCCGCGCAAGCGCGCGATGCGATGACCGCGCGGTTCTTCTGGCGGGTACGCCCCAGCTCCTTCGCGGCGACGGCGGTGTTCGTCTGCGGTATCTGCTGCCATGCGGGATGCGCGCGCAGGAACTCTCCGCATTGCGCCAAGGCGTGCGGATGGCTTGATATCTCCGTGACGTCCTCTATCTTCGTACCTGGCACGCCCAGCAGGACATGGTTGATGCGCAGGCGAAGAGCCTTCACGATATGGAAACGGTGGCGGACCATGGCGTCGTACACCGGTGCGACGGAGCCGGCCGCCGAGTTTTCTATAGGCAGGATCCCGTATGGGCAAAGATCCTTCTCCACGGCGGCAAACACGTTTTCGAAACCGTCGAAATAGAGGATCGTAGGCAGCGGAAACACGAGAGATGTCGCCTGCTGCGCGTACGCGCCTTCGGTGCCCGGGCAGGCCACAAGCGTGCGCGTGGGGAACGAGCCTCCGGTTTCGGCGGCATTGTTGATGGCGTCCACCAGCTTCGACGGACCGCCCAAGGCCGCGCGTTGGCGGGCCCTCGAAATTCCGAACAGCGTGGAAAAGAGCAGTCTCGCCCCATTCTCGTAATCCGGCCCCACCTCCCCAGCCACGCGATAGAGTATTTCGCGTTCGCGCGCCGGATCGAGCACGGGAGCGCTGCGTTCGCGCTTCGACTTCGCGACCTCCTCCACGATTTCCAGGCGGCGGCGGAACAGCTTCACCAGCTCCTCATCGATGCCGTTGATTTCCTTGCGAATCTCCTTGATGTCCTTCATGCGCTTCTCCTTTGTCCAAGGCCGTTGCCAGTATTCGGCATTTGAGATTGAGGATTGAAGATTTGAGATCGTCCGATTCAATCCCCATTCTTCAATCTTCAATCCTCAAGCTTCAATCCCCAATCTTCAATCTTCAATCTTCAATCCCCATTCTTCAATCCTCAATCCTCAATCTTCAATCCTCAATCCCCAATCTTCTCGCCGCGCGCACCTTCTTCATGGTCGCCGCGAACATCTCGGGCGTCTGGGACTGCGCGCCATCGCACTTCGCGTGCGAAGGATCGTTGTGAACCTCGATGATAAGACCGTCCGCGCCTATCGCCGTAGCCGCCACGGACACGGGATCGACAAGGTACGCGTAGCCCGTCGCATGGGAAGGATCCACGATCACCGGCAGATGCGTGAGCCGGTGGAGCGCCGGCACCACGGCGAGATCCAGCGTGTTGCGCATGGCAGTCTCGAACGTGCGGATGCCCCGTTCGCAAAGGATCACGTTCGGATTGCCCGAAGCCATGACGTACTCCGCGCTCATCAAAAGCTCCTGGAGCGTCGCCGACATTCCGCGCTTCAGCAGGACCGGTTTCTTCGTGTACGCGCCAACCTCCTTCAGGAGATCGAAGTTCTGCATGTTGCGCGCGCCGATCTGGATTACATCCACGTCGTTGAAAAGGTCGATGACCTCAAAGTTCATCAGCTCCGTCACTATGGGCAGGCCCGTCTCCTTCTTCGCAGTCAGGAGGAAGTCCAGTCCCTGCTTGCCGAGACCCTGGAACGCGTATGGGGACGTGCGCGGCTTGAAAGCTCCGCCGCGCAGCATGTTCGCGCCGGCGGCCTTCACCGCGCGCGCGATGGCTACCACCTGCTCTTCGCTCTCCACGCTGCACGGCCCGGCGATCACGCCAAAGTTGCCGCCGCCGACCTTCACTCCGCTGCAGTCCACAACGGAATCCCCCGGATGGAACTTGCGGTTGGCCGCCTTGTAAGGCTCCTGGATGCGCTGCACGCTTTCAACCACGTCAAGGGCTTCGATCAGCCCGGGATCGAGGTGCGTCACATCGCCGACGCAGCCGATGATCGTCTGCATCTGGCCGACCGACACGCTAGGCGTGATGTTCTTCATGCGCAGGAGCGTCAGCAGATTCTCCACCTGCGACGATTCCGCATCCTTCTTGAGCAATATTATCATGGCATGTCCTTTCTTTGAATGTCAAACGGCCTCGCTTCCTTGCGGAGCGGGGCCGTCGGTGAAATCGTTGACTTTCGTGAAGTTCGCTTTCAGGAACAAGCACCCGCTCCGCGTGTAAAGTACGCGAAGCAATAGCCAAACCAAAATCCAAACTTTCCAAACGAGTCCATCTTTTTTGTCCTGAAAGCGCCGACAGTCTACCATATCTTTCTCCGCCTGTCAAATCGGCCAGCAACACTGTTGTCGGGCGGCAAACTTTCCGCTATAATAACCGGAATGTTCGCACTACCTTTCACCAAGGCGGCAAGAGTCCGCAAAGAGGCCAAGGCCGTACTGAACGCCGCACAGACGTTCGTCCTTTCATACGAGGATCTGCCCGCATACCGCGACGGCGGAGAGTTCGCAATGCGCATGGACAACCTGCGGGCGGCGCTGTCCGCACGAAACGTGGCGGAATGCAAAAGCCTTCTGGAATACCTCGATCCCCCGAAGAGCTTCGCGGCCGGGCGCGAATGGCTGGACATCCTGGTGGTGTCCATTTCCGTCGCCATGGCGTTCCGCGCCTACTTCTACGAACCCTTCAACATCCCGACCGGCTCCATGCAGCCTACGCTGTACGGCAACCACTCCATACCCTGTTCGCCGGAAGAGGCGGGGCTTTTCGACGTCACTCCGCTCAAATGGCTCAAGTGGGCAGTGACAGGCGAAATGTACGAGCATTTCCAGGCGCCGTTCAACGGCACGCTCCAGTTCCATCCCACCAACACGGGCCACTACGACATGCGCGTGGTGAACGGCGCGTCAGGCCGCACCAGCAGAAGGATGCTCGTTCCCACAGACGTGCTCCATCCGCATGAAACCGGCGACGGCCCGTACCGCCACCAGACGTTCGCCCTTCCGAACGGCCTGACGCACGGCAGCCCAGTCTCCGCGGGACAGACGCTCTGGAGCGGCAAGGTCGTGACAGGCGACTTCCTGTTCGTCAACCGCTGGCTGTGGAACTTCCGCCATCCACGCCGCGGCGACGTGATGATCTTCTCCACCACCGGCATCAAAGGCCTCCAGCAGGGCACGCACTACATCAAGCGCATGACAGGCACTCCCGGCGAAACGCTTACCATCAAAGGCGGCCATCTCGTCGTAGACGGCAGGCAGCCGATGGAACCTCGCCGTATCCGGCAGATACAGAACCATGAAAAATGGCACGAGAAGGAATACCCGTACGCAGGCTACCGTCCTAGCGACAGACCGGACTATTCCATGCCCGGTCGCACGATCTCGGCAGACGGCGACGAGGTCAAGCTGGGCCCTGACGAGTATTACGCCTGCGGCGACAATTCGCCGTCCAGCTACGACAGCCGGTACTGGGGCCCCGTTCCGGCGGCGAACCTGCGCGGAATCGCCGGCGGCGTGTTCTGGCCCATCTGGAATCACCGCTGGGGGCCGATAGAATAGACGCATGGAAGTATACTTCTTGAGGCACGGCGAAACCGAATGGAACCGTGAACGCCGGATACAGGGGTCCACCGAATGGACGGACCTGACGCCCGACGGCGTGCGCCTTGCGGAGGAAACATGCCGCGGCATGCGCGCGGCGGGCATCCGTTTCGACCGCATCTACACCAGCCCGTACCGGCGTGCCATGCATACCGCCCAGATACTTGGCGGCGGTTTCGGGATCGCGCCCGTCGTCGACGACCGCCTGCGCGAAATCTCGTTTGGTCCGTACGAAGGCACCCGCTACGGCGAAGGCCTGTTCACCGACGGCAACATCCGCGCATGCTTCCTGGATCCGCCATCATACGTGGCCAGGGATCGCGCGGAAACGTTCGATGCCGTGGAGATACGGGTTCGCGCGTTCCTGGACGAGACGCTGACGCCGCTGGAGGGGACGTGCGCCAGGGTGCTGGCCGTCGCCCACGGTGGCGTCCTGCGCACGGTCGTGCGCATGGCCACCGGCCGTCCTCTCGCCGATTTCTGGAAAGGGACTCAACCGAACTGCTGCTCGCACGTCCTTGAAATCGCAAACGGGGAAATCACGCTGAAAGCCAGCGCCGTTACCTTCGCGCATTGAACCGGGCGGCGCGCCGGCGTCAACGGCGGCGGACAAGCGCCGTAGATGCAACAAGCAGCAGGAACAGCGGCAGGAGAAGCGCAGACCAGCCGCCGAACTTGAGCCATCCGCTGCGGTCCAGCCCGGTCGCGACCACGCTTCCTGGCGTACGCACGGCGGAAGGCGTGTCGAGACCGGCCAGCCACGAAACGGCATTCAGGAAGAAATCGCGGTTCGCGTTCGCGCGCGAAGCAAGCGCTCCGTTGGAAACGAACGAGGCGTCGCCTATGACGACAATGCGGGTGGGGCGCAATGCGATATCCTTCGCCGTAACGTCGCCACGCTCCAGCGCCGCCGCGAGAACGAGCGGGCCTTTAGGTTCAAGGGACGGATCGAACGTCCAAGGACGCGCCGAGACGTCCGCCTCGCCCCAGGCCTGCGCGTCCGTGCTCGCCAACGCCGTGAACTCCGTCTCGTTGCGGCCCGTATTCTGCTTCAGCGGGGCGGCATCCCCAAATACCGCGATGCAGCCCTTTAGCGACGATGTTATCCTGTGGTCGGCGAAATCGGCCACCACCACGTCGGCACCTGTAAGCGTACGAGGCGACACGGCGGTAAAAGGCAGGACCTTCAGACCCCAGTCGGCAAGGATCGCCCCGGTTCCCGCATTCGGGCCGCCGGCCGCAAGCGACAGCAGACGGCCGCCCGTTTCAAGATATCCCTGCAGCCGGGTGCGCTCCACCTGCGAAAACGGCTCCCTGGCCCCGGAAACCACAACGAGCGCGCAATCGGCCGGCACGGCGGGAGATGCCGACAGGTCGAGCTTCTCCATGCGGTACCCCTCCTGCCTGAGTTCGCGCGCGATGTCGCTCATGCCTGTGGAGGCGTCGTAGGCGTCGAACGCCGTCTCGCCATGTCCTACAGTCCAGTATACCGTCTCGCTCGGCACGGGATGCGCCAGCCTCTGAAGAGCGCCGGCGCAAACCGCCTCTCCGATGAACACGCCGCCGGAAGTCGTCCTCAACTCTCCGTTCGTGGAACTGAAAAGCGATGCGACAGGCACTTCCAGCCTGCGGCGCCCGCGCGAGAACACCAGCGTTCCCTCGGGCGTGCCGCGACGCACCAGCCGGGCCGCCGGCCCCAGATCCCACCTGGGGTCGACCCACTCGACGTCCAGCCGCGTTCCCGCAACCGTCCGGGCCGTAGCAGAAAGGCCGCGAAGCAGGCGCGAAACGACCCTCCGCTCGGGCGCCTTCGCCGCCAGGAAGCAAGTGACGGACACGTCGCCATGCGTCTCTGCGAGCACCTGCCTCGTCCTGGCCGACGTCTCCACCTCTGCAGGACGGAAAGGTATTTCAAACGGAACGTCGAGACGCACCGCCACCGCGATCACGCAACATGCGAAGACTACCGACAGCGCCATGACGAAAACCGTGGACATGCGAGCGCCGAGGGACGCCTTTCCGCACAACCGCGTGGCGGCGATCCGCTTTGTCGCGATAAAAAGCCCCAGGCAGGTCAGCACCGCGTAGAACAGAAGCGTCGCGGAACCAAACAGGCCCGTCGCGAGATCGACGAGATCCGCCTCCAGCGGCATTTCCGCGAAACGCGCCCGGAGCGCCGGAGACCAGGCGACGCCCGCCTGGAAGACGGCGTGCGGCAACGCCAGCACCAGCAACAGCGTAGCCACGGCCGCCACGGCCGCCTGGCGGCAGAACGCGCTTGCGCACAGGCCCAAGGCGCACCAGCTCACGCCCTGCATCAGCAACGCGAACAGCGCCGGAAGAAACGACAGTACTGACAAACGCCCTGCGAGATCCGGGGCGCACAGCGGCAGCACGACGAGCGGCATGGACAGGTATGCGACCAGCGCCACCGCCAGCATCAGACAGGCCCCCAGAAACTTTCCCACCACCAGGTCGCGCTCGCGGACCGGCGCCACGAGCAGCAGCTCCAGACGCCCGTCCGACCGCTCGTCGGCCAGCAGGCGCATTGTCAGAAGCGCCGCCAGAAGCGGCAGGAACGGCGCGGCCGCCAGCGCCCACAACGCCGCCACCGGCGTAGATCCGCCGTCGCCGCGGGCCAGGGCCCTGACGAAGAAGCCGCCAGACAGGGCCAGAAACATGACCATCGCGGCGATAGACGTCCACGAGAACCACAGGCTCCCGAACGTGCGGGCAAACATCACGCGAACAGTTCTCATGCGTCACGCCTCCTCGCCGTCGCCGACAGTACCGCCCGAACGCCAGCCGCAGTCTTGGCGCCAAGGACCTTCCCCTCGTGCAGAACGAGAAACTTCGTCGCATGCGTCTGCAGTTCGTCCAGCTCGTGGCCGGACACCACCACCGTCGCGAATGTCGCCACCGTCGCGAGAATCCTTCCCAGCGACATGCGCGTGGCGGCATCCAGGCCGGCCAGAAGATCGTCGAGGAGCAGGAAACGCGGCCTCAGCAGAAGCGCGTCCGCGAGCGCCACGCGCTTGCGCATGCCCAGCGAAAGGCGGCGAATGCGGATGTCGGCCTGCGGCTTGAGACCGCATAGCGACATGGCCTCCTGCACGCGATGGCGAATCTTCTTCCACATCTCGCCCTTGATACGCGCACGGTACGTGAGATAGCCCTTGACGGTCATGTCCGGCTCCGCCGCAGCCGTCTCCGGAAGATATCCAAGCATTCTGCGGTACCGCAGCGTGCTGGTGAAGATATCGAGATCGTCCGCGTACACGCATCCTCTGTCGGGGAGTATCAAACCCGCAAGAATCTTCATCAACGTGGTCTTGCCGGCTCCGTTGGCTCCGGCGAGAGCGGCCACCTCGCCCGAAGCGACGGAAAACGACACGTCGTCCAGGATGCGCGCCGCACCCCACGAAAACGAGATGTTCCTGACTTCCAGCATGGATCCGCGATTCCACCGAAGCGCCGCACCGGTTCCGGGACGGCGTCAGCCGCGCCACGGACGCGCGCGCGCCGGAAGCCCCTGTGCAAATATATCGTTGACGATATTCACGTCCTCGACAAGCTGATAGTCGTACATGCCGCAGCAGATGAAATCCGCGCCGCCCTTGTAGGCGACCGGGAACGCATCGCGTGGATGCTCGATGCCTGCGCCAAGAACCTTGAAGGCGATCCATGGCTCCGGACGCGTCGCCATATAGTCGAACACCTCCTGCCTGTCCGTATCGACGAACCGGTTGTCGCACGAGCCGAGTCCTACTGGATCCCGCTTCCTGTCTTCGTTGAGATGCGCCGTGGGATAGTCCACGCGATGGACCGTCTTCATCCAGAAATCAGGCAGGCAGTCATGTTCCACGCAGAACTTCACCGTCTTGAGCGAATGGCATCCGATGCCAACCGGCACGCCGAGCTTGCGCGCCTCGTCGAGATAGGTGCGGAACGCCTTCCAGTCCTTCTTGTGCGCCGCGGAGTCTGCAATTCCGCCGTGGAAGTAGACGATGCTGGCGCCGTTCTCCACGCTGGCTATCGCGCCTTTCACGACGCCTCCCGGATATCCGCAGTCGGAAATGAACTGTATCCTGCCGCCCTCCTCGCGCCAATAGCGGTTGATGACACGCATCAGCGCAGGGTTGGTGAGGATCGTGTTCACGCCGCAAGCCTCGGCGATCCTGAAGTTGCGGAACACGCGCTCGTCGGTGAAGTACGCCTTCACGAGCTTGTCGTAGAAACGCATGTCGCGGGCGTGCGCCCAGCCGCCGATCATGTTGCCGCCGAGGATGAGGCGCGACAGCTTCACGTCGCCGATCTTTGCGTATTCCCCGATCGGATGGCCAAGCCCGGCGAGATCGCGCTCCGGGAGAAACGCGGATATCTCCGGCCCCGTCTCGCGAACCGTCGGCCTGGATCGCATCATCTTCGTGTACGCGGCCGCGCCGCCGAGCGCCATCAGCGACGCTCCCCCGAGGATCAGTTCCCTGCGGTTGATCTGCTTCATGCCCGGACCTCGCTTTCGTCCTTCTTCCAGAACATAGTGAAAAACAGCATGCAAATCTCCACGACGTTGCGGTCGATGTACAGGAAATGGCTCTCTCCCGTATGCCCGAAGTGCGGCGGATTGAGCAGGTACGCCAGAACCAGGTACAGGACGCCGAACGACGCTGCGCACCGCACCGCCCTGCCGAGCATCAGCAGGATGCCGGAGACGAGCAGCGCCCATGCGATGGCCATGTCGACCGCGCCCATGGCGGCTGACTGCCCGAGCGCGCGCAGCGGCCCGCCCAGCAGCCAGTGCGCGCAGCGGAAGCACCCGGCCCACGAGTAGTCCCAGGTCGACGTAAGCGCCCATACGCCCAGATACGCCAGATGCCACCCAAGCGCCACTCGCATGGCTACGGCCACGCCATTGCGGCAGCCATCCAGCCCCGAACGGATTTTCTCCACCGCACCCGTCATTTCCTGGCCTCCTTCCCATTGCCGGCGGTTCTGCCCGCCTTGGGCGCTTCCTTCCTCTTCATGATCCCGTTCACCGTTTCCACGATGCGGTAGTCCAGCAGATCGATCGCGGAAGCCGTCGCGCCATGCTCTTTCGCGAACTTGTAGGCGACGTCAGGCGCAATGGCGCCGCCGGCAAGGCAGCGGATCGCCACCCACGGCTCCGGCCGCGTCTTCATGTAGGCCGCCGCCGCCTCTGGATCGAGGCACCAGATGTTGTTGCACCTGGCCGCCATCCTCGCCGCAGGATAGTCGAGCGAATGGAACGCGAGCACCCAATAGTCCGGCACGATGCCGTTCGCCACGCAGAACCTGACCGTATTCACGTCCTCCGCGCCAATGCCCGCCGGAAGCGACACGGCCTTCAAAGCGGCGAACAGCGCCTTCAACCCGGCCGCATCGCCCTTCTTCGCAAGCGCATCTGCCGTCTCGGGGCGCAAATATACGCTTTTCGCTCCGCCCTTCGCCGCCAGCGCCGCATCCCCGGCGCCGGCGCAGTTCGCAAAGAACTTCAGCCGCGCGGACTCCGCCATCATCGGCGCGAGGAACCCAGGCTCGGCGAATACCGTATCGATGCCGCAGTGGAGGCAGTAGCGCACCGTGCGGCCCAGTGTCGCGCCGCTGTTGTATCGAAGCATGAATTCGTCCGTCCAGATGAGATCGCGCGCATGCGAATGCCCTGCGATGAGATCGCCGCCGAGCGCCAGCCTGGATATCTCCACGCCGCCGACGTCGGCCCGCTCCGCAAACGGCGCCTTGAGCGCCGCGAGCGCGGTGAACTCGTGCACCTTCACCGTGGCGGACGTCACGGCCTCGACCTTCTTGAAGCCGTTGGCGCGGCAGTGCGCCCAGAAGCAGCCTCCAAAGACGGCCAGGACGAATGCGCCGGGCAGCAGAGTCCGCAGCAAGCCGTGCCAGCATGGCGTGACAGCGATCATGGCAAGCCCCATCGCCTCTATTGCGTTGCGCTCCAGAAGGAAGAAGCGGCCGTCCGCGCCGGATATCGCGGCGGCAAACGGCTCCGGCGGCTGGCAGCAGTAGAACATGGCCATCAGCGCTATGCCGAACAGCGCCGCGACGCGCGCCAACACTCCGGAAACGAGGGAAAGTCCGATGGCTACCAGTCCAAGCTGCACGGCCCAGTTGCCGGTCGCGACGATCCAACCCTGCGTTGCCATCCACTTGAATACCGGCGCGAGAGGACCTTGCGCGGCGCCGAGATACGACACGCAGCTCCACCCGTCCTGCTGCATCAGCTTCCACAATCCCTCGTATAGGAAATGCCAGCCTATCGCAAAACGCAGCAACGCCAAGCAGACGTCTCTTGCCTTCATACGCACTTCATGCTCCTTTACCTGTCCGTCGATTCTACCACACGCTTCTGCCGCAGTCAACGCCGCAACAGCGGGCCGCGCAATGCGAGCAGCTTGCCGCCGATGAACGGATAGCGGCAGAACGGCAATTTCCCGGCCACGCGCGCCAGCATCCCTCCGACCTCGTCCCGCAGATCGGCGGCGAACCATCGCCAGTTCATCAGCGGCGCAAGCAGGCGTATCGCGTTGTATTCGCTGGCCTGCGCGTACTTCACCAGCGTCGTCTCGAGCCACGCCAGACCTTCATCCGTCCACAAGCGGTCGCCGTTGGCCGCGAAACCGCAGTAGAGCGCGCGGCTCAACGCCGGATGCGTGATCGCCCATCCGTCCCGCGCCTCCTCTGCGGCGATCGACGCGAAGACCGTCTCGTGCGGATCGCCCGCCACCACGCCAAGGTAGCCGATGTACCCGTTGAGGGAACGGCGCAGGATCTCGCCATGCCCCGCCAGAGTCCCGCCACGCGCCGGATCGTCGCTCGCCACGAGCGCGCGCAACGCGTTCAGCCTCGCTGTAATGTTTGAAGAGCCGTCAAGGTAGGCGCGGATCGCCGCCCATGCCTCCGGAACGTTCGCCGCCGCAAGGAGCTGCAGCAGGCGGTTCTCATATGAACGCCGCACGATGGACGCGGCGTCGATGCTGTCACGCGGGACGCGTGACCCTGCCAGGGCGGCGGCGAGTGCCGCCACGCCAATACGCCGCGCGGCGGCGGCACGCAAGGCGCGCATCTCGCGCACGTTCTCGCGCACGAAGGCGCGGCGGTGGCGATCAAGCGAATCGGCCGGGATCGAAAGCAGCTCGGCGAACATGCCAAGATCGCCTCCGCCCCCGGCGGCGCATCGTGCCGCCTGCCCGAATATTTCCTCGTACAGGGCGAGCCACGCGTCCGTGGCCCCCTTGTCGCGCAGCATGCGCATCGCCTCGATGCGATTGCCGCCATCGGGATCTGTTCGCACCTGCAGCGCCAGCTCGTCCTCCGCGGCCTCGGCCGCCAGCACGCCGTAGAATCCGCCTCCCCTGTTCCAGGAGATGAAGTCCGGCCTGGGACAGCGCGTCGAGAAGGTCTGGCGCGGACCGTCCAGCGTGAACGTGCCGACGGAGACGTCCCTTCCGTCCTTCACCAGCGCGAACGGGACAGGGATCGCATAGTCGCCCCCGTCACGCTCGAGATCCACCGTCAGCACGCCATCGTTCCACGACCATTTGGCGGCAACCGTCGGATGGCCCGCCTCGAACAGCCATGGGCGCATGAGCGCGGCGACATCGCGTCCGGTCACCTCCCCGAACACCTTGAGGAAATCGTCCGTGTTCGCATTGCCGCCGTCGAAACGCCTGAAGTATTCCCGCCAGGCGGCGTCGTAGGCCTCCGCGCCTATGAGATTGCGGAGCGTGTTGAGAACCTCCGGGGCCTTGTCGTAGGTGATTGCGTCAACCACCTCGTCAGGGTCGTTCACGCCTTCGCGCACGACTGCGGACGCCGCGCCGCCCTCCTCCTCGGCGAACGCGCCGCCCGTCTCGCGCAGGGCGTCCAGCTCCAGGCGGCGGGTGAACGCCGCGCCGAACTCCCTGGCGAGGAATGCGCGTTCGACATTCACCGTGTATGCCTCGTTCAGCCACATGTCGAACACGGTCTCCATCGTAACGCCGCTGCCGCAATGGCTGTGCTCGAACTCGTGCGGAATGACGCCGTGGGCATAGACGAGACGGCGGTCCGGGATCGTCTCGTCCACGAGCGCCGCCTCGGTGACTATCGTCGTGTTTCCCGTGTTCTCCATGCCGCCGTAGAGGCTCTTCTCCATGCAGATCGTGCGATACGTCCCGTATGGATACGAAAAGCCGGTAAGCGCGTGCTGGAAGAGGATCGAACGCTTGAGGATGTCCATCGGAATGCGCGCGCCGTCCACATGCCCGGGCGGCACGAGATACTCCAGGCGTATGCGCTGGCGCGTGTCCGGGTACTCCACCTCGTCCGCCAGCACGTCCCACGTGCCAGCGCACGCGATGAAGAGGTACGGGGCCATCGGCCTGCGGTTTTCGTAGACCACGGTCCGCCGGCCGTTCGCCGTCTCGTCGGCCGTCTTGTCGCCGTTCGATATGAGATGCGTGTAACGCGCATCGCCTTCAAGCGTGGTGCGGAAAGTGCATTTGGCCGTGCAGTCGTCTATGACGGGCAGGATGCGCTGAAAGCCGTACTGCTGGCACTGGCTCATGTACTGCTGCGGACATCCCGGCGGAGTGACGTCGCGGTAGATGCCCTCCAGCCGGCGGCCGTCGGGATGGCATGTGTGCGCAACGTCCAGCTCGAACCTCTCTCCCGGCGCGTATTCGCGGTCGAGAGCGTAGGGGACCTTTTCGCCGTCGCAATCCAGCAGCACCTCGCGCACCGTTTCGCGAGCGCGGCAGCAGAGCCGCCCCGTCCCCTCCACACGGTCTTCGAAGAACGCCAGACGCACGTCCATGTGCTCCAGCTGAACCGGCGGCCGGCGGTAGTCGGATCTCTTGAATCTCCAGTCCATTACCGCGCAGACGAGGTCATTTCAAAAACCAGCGTGCCGCCGGCCGCTACGTCTGCATGCTTCAGGATGAAGCCGTTCAGCGGCTTGCCGTTGAGCGTGACGGACTTCACGTACTTGTTCTCCTTCGAGAGGTTCTTCGCGATGACGGTGAACACGCGGTCGCGCGGGAGCATGACCGACGCCTTCGGCACCTGCGGCGCGCCCAGGACGTAGTCGCCGCCGCACGGATTGAACGGATAGAAGCCGATCGCGCTGAACACGTACCACGCGCTCATCTGTCCGCAATCGTCGTTCCCGCACAGGCCGTCGGGTTTCGGCAGGTAGAAGCGGTCGAACACCTCGCGCACCACCTCTGCGGTACGTTCTGGACGGTCGGCGAACTGGTAGAAGTAGGCGACATGGTGGCACGGCTCGTTCCCGTGCGCGTACTGGCCGATGAGCCCTGTCACGTCGAGGACGAAACCCGAACCTTCCGTGCGCTCCGGCTGGGCGAATACGGAATCCAGCCTCTTGCCGAACATTTCCTTTCCGCCCATGGCGGCGATGAAACCCTCGGGGTCGTGCATCACGTGCCACGTGTACTGGAAGGCGTTGCCCTCCGTGAAGTCGTTGGCCGTGCTTGCGCCGTGGCCCAGCCTGAACGGATCGAACGGTTCGCGCCAGCAGCCCTTGCTGTCGCGGCCGCGCGCGAAGCCGATGGTGCGGTCGATGACGTTCGACCAGTTGCCGGCGCGCCGCGAGAAGAAAGCCGCGTCTTCCGTCTTTCCGAGAGCGGCGGCGAACTGCGCCGCGCACCAGTCGTCGTACGAACACTCCAGGGTCCGCGACACGCCTTCCCCCTTGATCATGTCGAACGGATAGTAGCCGTACTTGTCCAGCAGATCCCAGCGTTCCTTCCTCCGTCCCTTGTGCGCGTTCGTGAGCGTGTCTTTCACCAGCGCGTAGGCCGCCTCCCAGTCGACGGCCGCGGTAGAGTCCTTCCCGCCCGTCTTGATGAACCAGTCGACGATCGCCGGCACGGAATGCGTGCCGATCATGGCCTGGTTTTCCTTGCCCCATAGGGTCCATATGGGAAGATATCCCGTGCGCCGCCCCTGTTCCAGCATGGAATTCACGAACCCGTCCATCATTTCCGGCAGGAGGATCGTGTACAGCGGCTGCGCCGCGCGAAACGTGTCCCACAGCGAGAACGTGGAGTAGAACGGCTTCTGTCCAACGTCCGAGATGCAGTTCGGCTGTATGAAAAGGTGGTAGAGGGACGTGTAGAAGCTCGTCTTCTGGGCGTCGTCCCCGTCGACAGCCATTCGTCCCAGCATCGCGTTCCAGGAGTCCGTGGCCTTTTTGCGGACGCCTGCGAAGTCCCAGCCCGGTATCTCGGCGGCAAGATTCTTCCATGCCGCTTCCACACCGCCCTCGGCCGAGAGAGCCAGCTTCACGGTCAGCGCGCCGCCTGGCGGCAGGTCGAACGCGAACACGTGGCGAGGCGCCTTCTCGTCGGGGCTGAGCGGCGGCAGCTTCGAGACCTCGGCGAAAGGCTTGTCGAACCGGATTGCGAACGAATACTTGCGCTCCACCCAGCAGCGGCGATGCACCGTGCCGGCGATCCCCGTGCGGCCGTCCAGCCTCACATCGCTCGCAATGATCTGCTTGGCGGCATTTCCGCCGATGCCATACTGGTTGTCGACGAGCAGCTTTGCCCTGCCGCCCTTGGCATACGTGAACCGGTAGATCGCCGCATGGTGCTGCGCCGTCACCTCCGCGCGCACGCCGAAATCGTCGAGCGTGACGGCGTAGTATCCCGGCTTCGCCGTTTCCGTCTCCTTGCGGAACGCGCTGCGGAAATCGTTTGTTCCGCCCGTTCCGGTGAACGGCTGGAGCCGCACGTCGCCAAGGTCCGCGCATCCGGTGCCGCTGATGTGCGTCTGCGAGAAACCCATTATGGAGCCGTCTTCATACCTGTATCCGCCGCAGTATCCCCAGCCCTTGTTACCGGTGTCGGCCCCTGCCTGGACGAGCCCGAAAGGCACGCACGCCGCCGGGAAGCAGTGGCCGTTGTCGGTGGTGCCAATGAACGGATTCACGTAGTCGACGGGCGTTCCAGATGCCAGCAGCTCCGCCGTCGCCAGCCCGATCGCCGCAACTGCGGCCAGTTTCATGTCCATGTTTCCATCTCGCTTTCTCTTGTTGTCAATGAATGTTGCCACGCGAAGGGTGGGACTTCTTCTTTGGCTCGTCGAATTTCAGGAAGGTTGCGAACTTCAGAGCCTCTGCCGGTATCTCGTCGCCGGTCGTGTCCGGCATCTCGTGGAGCGGCGGCGGCTGAACGTCAAGGTGCTGGTACGCGCGCGGCTTGGGATTGACGAGCGCGCGCAGAGCGGCGCGGAACGCGTCCAGGCCCACGGGTCCGGCGTAATCCTTGAGGTCTGCGTACTCCCGCAGGTCCTTGAGCGACGGTTCGCACGAGAGCGCGATCGGCGTCTCGCCCGTCTCCCGCACGAAGCGCGCAAGATTCCTGCGCGCGGCCGCGCGGTCCATCTTGTTGGCCACCACGAGGCGCGGACGTTCCGCCAGCTCCGCGTTGTACGACGATATCTCCTTCTCCAGCACCTTGAAGTCGTCCCACGGCTTGCGGTTGTCCGTACCGGCCATGTCGATCACGTACACGAGCACCCGCGAACGTTCCAGATGCTTCAGGAAGGCCAGGCCAAGCCCCACGCCGTCCGCCGCCCCTTCTATGATTCCGGGAACGTCGGCTATGCGTATCTGCGCATAGTCGTCGCATACCATCGTGCCGACGATCGGGTTGAGCGTGGTGAAAGGATAGGCGGCGATCTTTGGAGTGGCGCTGGACACGGCCGTGAGAAGCGAGCTCTTGCCCGCATTGGGGAAGCCAAGCAGCCCCGCATCCGCGATCGTCTTCAGTTCCAGCTTCAGGCGGCGCTCCTCGGCCGCGCCGCCAGGAGTGTGTTCAGTCGGCGCCTGGTTCACGGCGCTCTTGAAATGGACGTTGCCATACCCGCCGACGCCGCCTTTGGCGACGACCGCGCGCTGGCCCGGCGACGTGATGTCGGCCACCAGCAGACCCGTCTCCGCATCCGTCACGAGCGTTCCGCACGGAACGTCCACGACAAGGTCCTTGCCCTTCCTCCCGAAGCAGCGCCCGCCGGAACCCGGCACTCCGTCCTCCGCGAAGAGGCGAGGATCGAAGTAGAGGGATATCAGCGAATTGACGTGCGTCGAACCGCGCAGCACCACGTCGCCGCCGCGCCCCCCGTCGCCGCCGTCCGGGCCGCCAAACGGCACGAGGGCCTCGCGCCGGAACGTCGCCGCGCCGTCGCCGCCCTTGCCGGAGCGGACCTGCACTTCCACCTGGTCTATGAACGATCGTGTCTTCATGGTTCGCCACCAGTATACCAAACTTTCGCCGGCATGAAGAGCCGGCATCTTTTCCGCTTGCCTTGCGCCCGCGAAAAGAAGATAATACGTGCCATGAAAACTTCTGCGAAATACGGTTTTTCCCTCGTTGAGCTTCTCGTCGTCATCGGTATCATCGCCATTCTCGCCGGCGTGCTGCTTTCACAGTTCGGCGGCGCCACCGATTCGGCGCGCGCCTCGCAATGCGCCACCAACCTGCGCAACCTCGTCACCGCCGCGCAGACGTGCGCCTCCCGCGAGACGAACGGCTACTACCCCGCAGCCGGTTCGTTCATATGGAAAAACCCCGACCACAAGGCGATGAAACTCACGGATCACAAGCGCGTAGGCTGGATCGCAGGAAGCGAAGACCTCGATACCGACGTTCCTTCGCCCGTCAGCCCGGTGGAGTTCAACGCATCCGACGACGAACGCATAAAGGCGGCGCTCCACCACGGAAACTACTCCGTAGGCGATTTCAAGGTGAATGGCAGATTCAAGAAGGACTTCCCGAAGAACAAGCGCTTCGGGCGCATGTGGGAGGCCCTCGGAGGCTCGCGGGCCGCATACCAGTGCCCGATCCACGCCGCAGCCTGCAAGAAAGCCCTCGGCAGAAACCCCGGATGGAGCTACGTGATGAACCAGGCGTTCGGATACGACGAGAGCGGCAACCAGAAATTCAGGGGCCTGACCTTGAGCGGCATCGCGAATCCAGACAAGTTCCTCGTTTTCGCCGAACTCCAGGGAATCGACATAGACGACAAGGTGCACGGCGTCCAGATACGGAACACGCTGCACGCCGGCGGCACCGAGGCGGACGCCGTGCTGAACTACGCCACGGAATCGATAGGCTTCAACCACAAGGCGGGCCGCGGGCGCTACGCCGCGCACGTGGCGTTCGCCGACGGCCACGTGGAGAAGATCCTGAACCCTTTCAGCGGCTCCACCCAGAAGCTCACGGAATGGCTCTGCAAGGGCAATGAAATCTCTTTCAACGGCAAGTACTACTCCGAAGTAAAGTAACGCGCGAGACTCGCAATGGAATTGAATCGGGAACAGAAAAACGCCGTCGCCGGCTGGTTCGCCGCCGGCGCCACGCTTGACGAAATCCAGAAGCGCATCAAGGCCGAGTTCGGCATCCATATGACCTACCTCGACGTGCGCCTGATGGTGGCCGACATGCCGCAGCCGGTGGAGGCTGTTGCAGAACCAGATAGGGACGCGCGTCCGCGGTCATGCGGGACGCATGACCCTACCAAATGCGCGGACGACCAGAAATTTGCAGATGAACCCGATAGCCCGCAAGAGAGCGATGGAGGCGACTGGCAGGAAGGCGAGGCGGGGCCGCTTGCGGAAGACGGTGCAAATCCCGAGGGACAGGCCGTGTCTGCCCCGACCGTCACCATTGACGCGTTGACGATCCCAGGAACCATCGCTTCCGGCGATGTCACATTCAGCGACGGCAACAAGGGCAAGTGGTTCCTGGACCAGATGGGCAGGCTCGGCCTCGGCGGAGATCTGCCGCAAGGCTACCGCCCCTCGCCCACGGATGCCGCCCTTTTCCAGCAGCAGCTGATGCAGCTGCTGCAATCAAGGGGCCTGTGTTGAGAGTGAAGAGTGAAGAGTGAAG
>DFLH01000071.1:0-28311 GCA_002373695.1 Verrucomicrobia bacterium UBA3624 | reverse complement strand
GAAGAGTGAAGAGTGAAGAATTGCAGGGAGGAGCGATGCCAGGGCCGCTTGAGGAGAAGAGCAAGAAGTTTGCCGTGAGGATTGTTCGGTTGTCCCAACATCTTGCTGACGAGAAGAAGGAACATGTCCTTTCTCGGCAAATTCTTAGAAGCGGAACAAGCATAGGCGCGAACATAAGCGAGGCTCGGGGAGCACAAAGCCAATCAGACTTCATATCGAAGTTTTCAATTGCCTACAAGGAAGCGTTTGAGACGGATTATTGGATAGACCTTCTAGAAGAAACAGGCTATATACAGGCAAAGCTCGGCAAATCGCTCAAAGCCGACCTAAACGAACTTATTTCAATCTTAACCACGAGCCTCAAGACAAGCAAAGCCAATCGCCAACCAACGTCCCGCCTCTAATCTCCATCCCCTCTCCCCACTTCACTCTTCACTCTTCACTCCCCACTCCCCACTCTTCACTCTTCACTCTTCACTCTTCACTCTAATCAAACTGGTGGTAGAACAGTACGCGCATGCGGTGCGGACGGCGGTCTGCACGATACGTCATCTGCCTGTCGTCGTTCGCGCCGTCCTGGCCGCCGTTGATTGTGTTGGAGACTGGTTCGCGCCATACGAGCGCCACGGCGCGTCCGCCCTGCTGGGCCGGCGTCCCCTCGCCGGGGCCGCCGAGCGCCGTCGATTCCGCCCTCACGAAGATCAGGAAAAGCTGCTGCCTGTTCGCAAAGCAGTCGCGCCAGTACGAATACATGAACTTCCTGTCGATGGAATAGAGCGGGACTTCGACGTCCACCCCCATGAAGTTCTTGAACGAACTGTCGTTGGCGGGATCCAACCCGTCGAACCACGGAAGGTTGTCGTACCCGTCTTCCCACGAACCGGCGCCCGACCTGAGCGAGGAGCAGATCGAATTTGCGACCGCGCGAATCTTTTTGGGCTTGATCCTGGACTGGGAATCCTCGTTCTTCTCGCAGAAGGCGTTCTTCAAGGCGTCGGACAGCTTCTTGATTTCGTCTCCTGAAGTCTTGTTCTTGTCGCCCATCTTGTTGAAGATCGTGCTGAAGTCCCCCTTCAGATCGCTCAATCCCGCCGTAGTCCGGCCTGTCACCCAGTAGTCGCAAGGCGTGTTGGCGAACGCAGCCATGCGGACATACTCGTCGTCGGTGTACGGATTGACCGTCTGGTCGTCGTCCCAGCTGCGTCCGATTCCGACGGACGCGCAGTCGGCGTAGAACTGCCTGTCGATGGGATAAGTGCGCCATGCACACGCCTTGTTCAATATCGACTGGGGGTTTGCGGCATGTGCGCTGCCTGCGGCCGGCGCGGTGGCGACAAGCGACGAACACAGACCCGACGGCGGCGAGTTCAGCTGCGAAAGGCGCGGCAGGAACGCGAATTCGCCCAGCCCCTGCAGAAAGCCCTGATTTGACGTGAACATGAAGATATCCGGGTCGCGCGCATCGGAGACGTTGAAGTATCCGGCTGAAATCACCTCGTCCAGCCATGAACTGCCGCTTATGCCGGACCTGTTCCACTCGAACCAGTCTTCGGGCGCGTAGTTGAAACGCGGATCGACCGTCGCCAGCGCCTTGGGCTGCCAATCCGGAGCAGTCCCGGTCGCAGACGAAACTAGCGTACCGTATGTGAAGATGTTGTTGTTGTTGCCGAAGAGCAGCATCCCCCTGTCGGCGCCGCACAGCCCGCCGAACACGCTCTGGGCGACCGGATCGCTGGAAGAACGGCTGTTCAGGACATCGTCCGCGAGAATCGCAGGTGCAAGATCGTAAGTCTCGGAACCGCTGGAGTTCGTTATGCGAATCCAAACGGCGGCATACGTCTTGAACTGGTCGGCGGCGTACGGCGACGTGGCCAAGGCGCCGGCCTGCTCGCCAGCCGGAAGGAAACTGCCATTGTTGAACGGACGCAAGTTTATCATGTGGGACGGCACGGCGGGACCTGTCGGCGTGAACACGCCGGTAACCGGACTCACATTGCCGGGGATCCTTGTTATGTCGGTTGCCATGGCTTGGCCTCCCGGAACTTCGGCGTTTCCGGTCCAGCGCACGACGTCTACCTGCATTATGGCGTCATCCTGCACGGATATCTCGTCGGGAATGGAAATGTTTACCTTGTCGGAGACCAGCGTCCATCCAAGCGCGTCGGATGCGCCGGCGAGCTGGAACGAAGCCGATGGCTGATTCCAGTCCGTCGCATTCTGCGGTGCGAGGTTGGCCAGATCGCCGTTCGGCCTGACGGACACGGCACCTGCGGCGACGAACACCTTCATTATCGCCTGCACCTTGAAGTCGTTGATGTTGCGTCCGGCAAAGTGCCTGAACGGAAACGACACAAGGACGCGGAGCCCGGCACCCGCAGAGTTGAAGCTGGAAGGATCAAGAACGTATGGCGTCTCCGTAACCTGGAAACCGGGATCGATACGGGTGGCAGGAGACCCGGCCACCGCCTTTATCTGGCAGGGAATGGCGCCGGCTTCGACGGCCGTCACCATCGGAACGCATTCCACGCCCGGCATGGCGAGCGAAAGGGGGATGTCGTCGTGGTCGAGATAGTCGTACAGGGTGAACACGTCCGGCATTCCCATCAGTCCGGTATTGTACATCTGCCGGAGGAATTCCGAGGTCGTGCCGCGCGCGACGGTGGATACGCTCGCGCCGGATCCGCTCATGTCGATATTGTGGAACGGCTGTCCTTCAAGCTTTGCGAAATCGATCGCGTACGTCTGGTTCGTGGCAAAAGAATCGTTGATGAACGGCTGGCGGGCGGCCTGCATCACGCCGGCGCTGTTGCGGGAAACGCCGTCGTTGTAGAAGTACCGTTTCGAACCGCTGCCGTCGATCCACCAATAGAACGGCGAACGGATCGTACCGAGTCCGCCGGAGTACTGCGAGCCGAGAGCCAGGTTGTAGTCCAGCATCGAAACGTACTCCGTCGTGGCCTTCGCAGATCCGCCGTTGCCGTCGGCGTTGGAATATGTCGGCCGCACGGCGTACGGCCCGACGAGCGCGGAGAGCGAAGCGGATACGCCATCGCCGACATTCTCCATGCTGTCGCCTTCGTTGTTGGAAACCGGCCCCAGCAGCGAGATGCGGCCTTCAGGCGCGGAGGTGCGAATACCGGCCGTCGTGCGGTTGATGTCGAAATAGTCGGATACGTTGACGGCGCAGAACGCGAAACGCCCGGCGTCGAACGGGAAGTTCTGCCACTTTGCCGTCCATGTGCTGCGGCTCAGGAAGCGCACGTCGTTCACGAGCGGCGGCGGCAGATAGCCCAAGCCTTCGAGGTTCAGGACGCTGACGGTTTCCGTGATCGGGGCGAAGCGCGTCGCGGAAATCAAGTCCACCACATCCTGGTTGGGTTCGGTGGTGCCTTCCGGGTCTGGAGGCATGAACACCCGCCCGTACCATATGTCCATCGGGTTGTTGTTGCCGTCGTGGTAGAAATCGGCGGTGCTGTTGTTGTTGGTGTTCGGAAGCCCCGGGAAGGGATCCGCGCGGATGGCGTCGTCCACGCGGGACATGGCGTGCGCCAAGGCGGCCTTGACAAGGTGGCGCGTCGCCACGTTGCGGCGCAAGGCGCTCGACGGCAGGCGCTCCGCCCGCATGTAGATGGAGAACGCCACCGCGCTCACCACCATGAACGACAGGAATCCCAGCACCACCAGCAGCGCGCTGCCGGATCTGCTCGCATCCCGTCCATTGGATACTGTTGTCGGTTTCACGTCAAATCCTCACTGGTCCGCATAACGGCGGTTGAAATTCGGGAATGCCACGTACGAGGCGATATTGTCCGAACTCGCCGACTGTGTCTTGAAGGAAGCGCCCTGCTTCACAGTCACGAGATATGGATGCCCCCACGGATCGCGTATCGCCCCGTTGCGGATGGACGCGTTGAAGAGGACAGGCACCTTCCCGCCGCCGGACGCGGCGCTTTCCAGCCCGAGTATGAATCCGAGGTTGCCCTCGTTCGCCTCCGCGCCCTCCATCGTGTGGCTCGCAAGCGAATACCCCTTGCCGAAGTTCTCGTATGCGAGTATGGCGTTCGTCATCTCCTGCGCCTCGGCGGTGGCCTGCACGATCTTCGCCCGCTTCTGCGCGGTGGCGACCGAAGACGACACCGCGCCGATCAGAAGCATCAGCATGGCTATGACAACAAGCAGTTCGACCAGCGTGAATCCGCGTTTCATTCCACCTCCATCGGCATTGTCGTTATGTCGTCCTTCGTTCCGGGCTGTCCGTCGGGGCCGCGGGACGACACGCCGACGAGGTAGGCGCGTCCGTTGTTGCCCTGGAGACTCTGTATCGACGACACCTGCGACCAGGGCTGCGGAGAGGAAGACCCTACGTTCCCCTGCGAACTCCAGCCCGGAAGCGCGAACGGCCAGTTGTCGTACACCTCCACCGCGCGTCTGCGCACATGGCCGTCCTTGTCCCAGGCACCCAGGATGCGCCCGGTATCGGAACTGCTGGCGGTGTCCACGCGCGGAAGCGCATTGTCGGAAACGTACTGCGCCCAGGCCAGCTGGCGCCTTGCCAGGCTCATCTTCGCCACGCTGGCCTTGCCCGTGCGCCAGGCTATCGACGACGAATTGAACACCATCGTCAGAATGGTCATCAGCATCCCCAGAAGCAGCGACGCGACGAGGATCTCTATGAGCGTAAAACCTTGCCTGGCCCTCATTTGGTCATCTCCTTCTGGTCGCCCTGGAAATGGATCTCCGTGTAGTACAGCGGCTGCCCCATCAGCTCGTTCGCCCTTCTGCTCACGCGTACCGCTATCGACACCCGCGAATGGTCGTCCTCCATGCGGACCTGAGACCCGTTGAGAACCGGCATGCGCCCCCACTGGGCGACGATCGCGCAGACCAGCTCGTTGTCTACCGGCCACGACGGCTTGTAATTTCTGTTTACCCCGGCCAGCGCCGCGAACACCTGCTTGCCAAGCGAATTGATCTCGCTCCTGCGCTTCGGTATGTACGTGTAGGCATCCTGGTTTTCGACCTTCTCCTCGTCGCAGTACGCAAGCCATCCGCCCCTGCGGACTGCAGTGCCAGTGGCGTTGATCGCCTGGTTGATCTTGCTCTCCCAGTCGTCCCACGTATTGTTTCGCGACGACAGGGACGCGGCAAGCATGTTCAGGACGCAGTCAGCCGCCGCCGCACCCTTCACGTCGTCCTGCGACTGGCGGCTTTCACGGAACGCGAGCGGATACAGCGCCACCATCGCAAGCAACCCCACCGCCATGATGAAGATAGCCAGGTTCACCTCCATCAGAGTGAAACCGCAAGACGCACGACGCGCAACGCTTGAAACAAAGCTTTCTTTTTCACTGAATCTCATGGTTCGCTCTCTCGCCCATCAATTCGCAACTCTCCACTCGCATCTTCCAACTCTCTGCCATCAACTCCTCAGTCATCCTTCAAGTCGCTGGCAGTGATGTCGCCCACCTTCTTGAAACCGTCCGACCGGTAGGCGGAGATGCTTATCGTCTGGTTCAACGAAAACGAATACTGGCTGGAACTGGCGACATCGCTCGGCGTGAACGTAAGCGAAGGAAGCGACTTCATTTCCGTGGACGTCGCTTTCGACGTGCCGAATATGTACCCTTTCGGAAGCTGGCATACGGCGATCTCCACGCCGTAGGCGTCGCCGATCTTCCACTGGCTCGCCGAAAGGCCCGACCCGCCCTTGAAGCCGCGCCCCCACCTGTAGCTGTTGGCGTTGTCGTATGAAACGCCGGAAAACTGCCTGTTGTCGCTGCCGGTCTTCTTGTAGTCGTCGCACCAGGTGCGCAGCTTCTTCCCCGAGGAGATCATGTACTCCTCGCCGAGGTCCGCGCGCTCGACATACGAATTCATCACGGAACTGCACCTTTCGATGCCTTTCTGGACGCTGGCGAGATCGGTCATCCTGTAGAACCTGACACCCGGCGCGCTGGAGCTGCCTCCGACGGGATACGACTGGTTCCAGTCGGCGAATTCGTCGAAAAGCTTGTTGTCGGCGATGTACGAGATGCGTCCCGCCATTTTTATCGCGACAGCCGTGCCGCACGACGAGGCGTCCGCCTCGTCTGCAGAAACGGTCGAATCCTGCTCCTGCGTCTGCCGGTTGTAGAACAGCACCGCCGTGGGCTTCTGGTCTATCAGGCACGTCTGCTGCGCCAGACGGATTATGGACATCACGTCCTCCACCGCGCCCCTGTCGGCCATGCCGCGTGTGGCGGCGAAATAGCCGGTCACGGAGATGGTGCCGAGCATCGCCATCAATCCGATGACGACCAGCAGTTCCACTAGCGTGAAAGCGGCGCGTCCCGCAGCCTTGTATGGAAAGTTCGCATTCATCTACTTCTCGACCGTCACGCTGTCCGAATCGGCGTTGTACTTCACAGTGAACCGGCGGAACCTGCCGGTCTTCGCATCGGTGTAGCCGAACACCATCTCGCTGACCTTCAGCACGGAGCCGCTGCTTCCGCCTTTCGCCTTGAGAGCGCCAAGATACTGGCGCAGCTCCCTGCCTGTGCAGCGGGGATAGCCGTCGTCGTCCGTCTGCGCCGCGGCAGTCTTCCTGGCCGCCGCGAGGTTGCCAACGTCCATGACCGGCGATGCGGAGGCGTTCACGCAGTCCTTTACGAGCGCCTGCATCATCTCGTCATACGCGTTGTCGTCAAGCGCGACAACGTGCTGGCCCTTGCTCTTGTACTTGGAATCGAGGCCGTCGTCGGCCCACTTCTGGAGCTGGCCGCTCTTCGGCGGCCAATACCCGCGCTGGGCGTAGTATGCGGAGATTCCGTTCTGCAGGACGTCCCTCAAGGCGTCGGCCTTCCGCGAACGCGCCTGGCGTATCGCCGACGTCGCCGCCGTCGTGACTATGCCCGTGAGAACGGCCAGCACCGCAATCACCATCAGCATTTCGACTATCGTAAAACCCTTCTTCGACTTCATGTTTCCTCCTCGGCCGCCGGACTGCCCAGCCATCCGGCTACTTGACTTCCTGTCCCTTGCGCCAGCTGAAGACGTCATCCGTGCGGCCGGCCTTGGTGTAGTCGCCAAGGACGCCATCTCCGCCGGCGCACCATGCGATAGCGGTGGCCCGCACTTTGATCGACGTGCCATTGACCGTCGCTTCAGTGAAGCCGTCTCCGTCCTTGTCGACCGCGTAGTATATGATATGGTCCTGCACAGTACCGCCAGACGGCACCTTCGTCGTGACCGTGGCGTTCTGGCTGCGCTTGAGCACCGCTACGGCCCATGGATCGACGATTCCGCACCTGTCGACGCCGACGGGCGTGTAGTCTGGCGGATTCCCGTTCCTGTTCTTGCACGCGACGCCCATCAGCTTGTGCTTGGCCAGCACTTTCGCCACGTCCGCAACCATGCCCTTTCCGTTGCCGTCGGCCCCCTGGTACTTGAGCACGTCAGACGGCCAGGCGCCGTTGGCCTGCAGCAGGATGGAAAGCGACGTCGCCGCATTGGAAACGGTTTCCTGCGCCTTCGCCCGCTGGGCGGTCTTGGTGACGTGCCCGAAACCCATGACCAGGGAACCGGCAAGCACGGCGATGATGCCGATCACCACCAGCATTTCTATCAAAGTAAATCCCTTCTTCATGCCAAACTCCTCTCAACTCCCAACTCTTGACTCTTGACTCTTAACTCTTAACTCTTAACTCTTAATTCTTAATTCTTAACTCTTAATTCGCCAGGTGCGTCAGGTCGTCCTTCGTCCATCCGGCGATTTTCGTCCGCTCCGACGAACTGAACGAATTCAAGTCGTACCACGGCGGGAAAGTCCGGCGGTCGGGTCCGGCCGACCACAACCTGTAGCTTTGGTAAGGCTGTTCGGAGCAGTAGTAGAATTCGTTGCCCCAGCCGTCGACCACAGTCATGCCGTTCAGCAGATACAACGCGGTATTGGAATCGAATCCGCCCGTGCTGAACTGCCGCCGCCAGGCGTTCTCCTTCGGGAGGCCGGTGAACGTCTTTCCGTTGAGGTACCGGCGGTCGTCGTCGGACGTGTCGACGCCGAAGAACGTCAATCCTCCTGTGACGATCCCCTCGAAGTTGGGCATCCAGCGCGCGCACACCGCCTGCGAACCGATCGTTTCGATTATCGCGGCCTCCGGGTTTCCGGAACCGCTTTGGTAGAGATACTTCTGGATAGACTCCCAGCTGTCGTACGTACGCCCCGTGTCGGGACGGCACGGCAGCTGGTTGTTGGCCGCCCACTGCCCGATGCGCTTCGCGGATCCGCCCATGGTGTGGTCGTAGAACTCCTTGTCGCCCTGGAGCATGAACTGGTAGCGGGGCAGCAGGAACGACATCAGGCCGAACTGGAAAAGCTCTATCTCGTGCCAGTCCGACTTGTCGAGGTCGAGCGCGCCTATGCTCCTGAGCGACGAGAACTGCGCATTGCCGTCCTGCGACGCCACGAGATCGACAAGCTGTTCGGCGTCGCTCTTCTTCTGCGCGTTCACATCCGACATGAAGAACGGGAACAGAACCGCCACAGGCTGCGCGCGGCACGCGGCGTCGATCTGCTTCAGCATATCCTCGCTGGGGTTTGACAGGCTGACAGAAGACGTCGCCGTTGGAGGCCCCTGGACGCCGTTTTCGTCGACGCGCACGTTTATGTCGCGGCTGCGGCCCTGCAACGGCACGGGCGGATACGAGCCGTAGGCAGCGTAGTAGCCGGATATGGCGTTCTCTATGCGTTGCATGCGCGCAAGCGTGGTCGCCTTCGCCCGCTGGTCGCCGCCCGCGCCGGCGAGACGGAACACTATGCCCATGAGCGTGACGATCACGACCGTCACGATCAGGAGTTCGATCAGCGTGAAACCTGAAGAGTGAAGAGTGAAGAGTGAAGAGTGAAGAGTCGAGCGTGAAGAGTGAAGAGTTGAGGGTGAAGAGTGAAGAGTTGCACGCCGGGCGTAGGCTTTCGAACGCCGGTTGACGAACGCCAAGACTGTGCGCCCCGCGACACGCGACACACATCCAAACATGTCTCTTCCCTTGCGAAATCTCATGGTCTCACTCTTCCCTCTCAACTCTTCCCTCTCAACTCTCAACTCTTCCCTCTTCCCTCTCAACTCTCAACTCTTCACTCTTCACTCTTCACTCTTCACTCTTCACTCCATCAGCCCGCCGCTCCGGAGACGGAGGAGATGATCTTGATCATCGGCAGGAACATGGCGATGACGATCGTACCGACGATGACAGCCAGGAAGATGATGAGCGCAGGCTCGATGGCGGCCGTCATGCCGGCGACGGCGTTGTCCACCTCGTCGTCATACGTGTTCGCGATACGCGTAAGCATGTCAGGGAGCGCGCCGGTTTCCTCGCCCACCTGCACCATGGAGACGACCATCGGGGGGAACACGCCGGACGAAGCGAGCGGATCCGTCATCGATTCGCCTTCTTTCACTGCATCGTGGACCGTCTGGATGGCCTTGCGGACCACGCGGTTGCCAGTCGTGTCGCGCACGATGACGAGCGCCTGCAGGATCGGCACTCCGGAAGCGAGCAGGGTGCCAAGCGTGCGCGAGAACTGCGAAATCGCCGTCCGGCGCACGAGCGTGCCCGTGATAGGGACGGATATGCGCATCTTGTCGAGCTGGTACGCGCCGAACGGCGTCCTGCCGAAAATCTTGTACATTACGACAAGGGCGACGACTCCTGCGAGTATCTGCAGGCCGTTGTGCTGCACGAAGTCGGAAAGGCTCATGACGAACTCGGTGATCGCCGGCAGCTGCGCGCCGCCAAGGATGTCGTTGAACACCTGCTGGAACTTGGGGATCACAGTCACAAGCAGGAATGCCGTGATGCCGATGGCGGCCACGAGCACCACGGAGGGGTAGATCATCGCGCCCTTGACCTTGTTCTTGATCTTCTGCGCCTTTTCGGCGAACTCCGCCAGACGGTTCAGCACGACTTCGAGCACGCCGCCCGCCTCGCCGGCCTTGACCATGTTGACGTAAAGGTTGTCGAAAACCTTCGGATAGGCCGTCAGTGCGTCGGAGAACGTTCCGCCGCCGGCGATATTCTCGGAGATTCCGTCCAGGCAGTCGGCCATTGCAGGCGCCATCTTCTGCTTCTTCAGCACCTCGATGCAGCGCATGAGCGGCAGGCCTGCGTTCACCAGCGTGGCGAGCTGGCGCGTAAACGCCGTCAGGTCCTTCGTCTTCACCTTGCCGCGCAGGAACTTCGGCAGCTTGATGTTTATCTCCTTGCCGCCCAGGCCGCCACCCTTCTTCGCAGGCGCCTTCTTCGCCGCAGGAGCCTTTTTGGCGGCGCCGGTCTTCTGGGGTGCGGCCGGCGCCGCGCCCTTGACCTCGCCGAGCGCCGTCGGCATAAGCCCCTGCGCGCGAATGGCCGCGATCGCCCCGGAGCGATCGCCTGCTTCGACCATGCCGCGTTTTTCCTGCCCGGAGCCGTCTTTTGCGATGTATTGGAATGTCGCCATCTGTTGTCTGCCTCTTGCGGGTGAAGCTTTTCGAAAATTGAACCGCGCGTATTATACCCGAATCTCCCGTAAAGTGGAAGCCCCAAAATGGCGCAATTGCGCCCGGCACGTCCTTTTGCTAAACTTGCCGCATGCTTGCGGAAGGATTGTCCCGGTTTGCATCGGCATTCGATAAAGTGGCGGGGCACCCGTCGCCGGTTCTGGCATTGTCTTCGTTCACCGGTTCCTGCCCGGCGTTCGCCGCCATGACTCTCGCGATGAAGGCGGCGGCCAGCGGGCGGCCGGCGCTGGTGCTGGCAGTCACGCCGGGCATTCCCGAGGCGGACTGCCTGGCGGCGGATCTCATGGAGCTGGCGGCGGGAGCGGGCAAGGGAAAGGGAAAAGTCCGGACGCTTGAATTTTCGCCGGTCCTCGAGGACGACAGGATGTCTGCCGCCTCCAGGCTGAAAGCCGTAGCGGCGATCGGCGATCTGGCAGACCGCCCGCATCCGCTGGTGCTGGTCGCACCAGTCGCGGCCCTGCATGGAACCGTGCCGGACGCTTCGGCCGTAAGCGCCGCGACATTGCACATCGCACCCGGGCGACCGTTGCCGGGCGGCTTCGCGAACCTGCTCGAGCGGCTGCTGGCCACCGGCTACGAACGTGCGCCCGAAGTCGTTTCGCAAGGCATGTTTTCCGTCCGCGGCGGCGTTCTGGACGTCTGGCCGCCGGACAGCCCGCAGCCGGCGCGCGCCGAATTCTTCGGGGACGACATAGAATCTCTCCGCGCGTTCGATCCTGCGGCGCAGACGTCTACCGGCGCCCTGGACTCCATCGATATCCCTCCGCTCGCCCTGGATGGAGGTTCTGCGAGCCTTCTTGACGTTATCCCTCCCGGTTCCACTGTAATCTGGCTGGAGCACAACGCCTACGAGATCCCATGGCGGCCTGGAGCGGCAGACGTACCCGCGTTCCGCCAGCTTTTCACTGGCGATCCCGCGCCCCGCGGAGTACCTGCCGCCCCCTTCCTCAGCGTCCCTCTCCCGGGATTTGCCGAACTCGGCCCGGAAGCGGCGCGCCGGCCGGAAATGATCGACATGACCCGAAACAGGCTGGCCGCGCACCTCGCCGCCGCGGCTAAACGCGGGGAGCTCGTGGTCGAAGCCGAAAACCTCAGCGGCGGATTCGAGATACCCGGTCTTGCCGTCGTGACGAAAAGCGACCGCGTGTTCGCGCACCACCGCGCGTATCGCGCACCGGCCGGCTACGTACGCCAGGGAGAAAGGTTCTCCGAGACCCTTGACGTCGAACCCGGCGAATACGTCGTGCACGCCGACTACGGCATAGGAAGGTTCCTGGGTTCCACGGAAGTGGAGGTGGCCGGGCAGCGAAGCGAAGTGTTCACCATCGAGTACGCCGACGGCGGCAGACTTCACGTGCCGGTGGCGCATGCGCACCTGCTGTCGCGCTACGTCGGCGTCAAGGGCGAGCAGGTGAAGCTGCACAGGCTTGACGGGAAACGCTGGTCGCGGGACAAGGAAGAGGCGCAGAAGGCCGTCCAGGACCTTGCGGCGTCGCTCCTGGAGACGCAGGCGAGACGGTCCGTCGTGCCGGGGTTCGCGTACAACGTCGCCGCCGACGGCGTGGCGGATTTCGAGGCGGCATTCCCGTACGAAACCACGCCCGACCAGGCGGCGGCGATCGAAGACGTGAAAAACGACATGGCCGCGTCAAAGCCGATGGACCGCCTGATATGCGGCGACGCCGGGTACGGGAAGACCGAAGTGGCGATGCGGGCCGCGTTCATCGCGGCCATGAACGGCAAGCAGACAGCCCTTCTGGCGCCCACCACCGTCCTCGCCGAACAGCACTATGAAACGTTCCTGGCCAGATTCGACGGCACTCCGGTGCGCATCGAGGCGATGAGCCGGTTCCAGTCCGCCGAAACGAAGAAAGGCACGCGAGCGAGGCTTCTCTCCGGCGCCACCGACATCGTCATCGGCACGCACGCGCTGCTTTCATCCAAGGTGCGGTTCCACGATCTCGGCCTTGTCGTGATAGACGAAGAGCAGCGCTTCGGCGTCAAGCACAAGGAATACCTCAAGCGCCTTCGCGCGACGGCAGACGTGCTGACGATGAGCGCCACGCCCATTCCACGCACGCTCTACCTTTCCATGACAGGGACGCGCGACCTGTCGCTCCTGCGCACTCCGCCCCGCGAACGCGTCGCCACGGAAACGCATGTCGCGCGAGACACGGACCAGACGATCCGCGCCGCCATCAGGCGGGAACTGTCGCGAGGCGGCCAGACATACTTCCTGCACAACCGCGTGATCACGATAGACAAGACGGCCGCCAGGCTTCACGCGCTGGTGCCCGAGGCCCGGATCGAAGTCGCGCACGGCCAGATGCCGTCGTCCATGCTGGCCGCAAAGATGCAGCGGTTCGCAAAAGGCGGGGCGGACGTCCTGCTGTGCACCACCATCGTCGAAAGCGGCCTCGACATTCCCCGCGCAAACACGATACTGGTGGACCGCGCAGACACCTTCGGTCTCGCCGAGCTGTATCAGCTGCGCGGACGCGTCGGACGCGCGGCGCGCCAAGGCCACGCATGGTTCCTCCTGCCGGAGGAAGGTTCGGTGGACGCCGAAGCGCGCGAGCGGCTCGACGCCCTGAAGAAGCACGCCGGCCTGGGCGCGGGATTCAACATCGCCATGCGCGACCTGGAGATCCGCGGCGCGGGGAACCTGCTCGGAAGCGAGCAGAGCGGCCACATAGCCGCCGTCGGCTTCCAGCTGTACTGCCAGCTGCTGCAACGCACGATCGCGCGACTGAAGGGCGACAAGGTGCCGGACCTTGTGGACGTGACGATAAACCTGGACTTCCTGGACTTCTCGCCTGGCTCGGCGGACGCAGACGCCAACGGCGCATGCCTGCCGTACGACTACGTCGAAGAGGACTCGCAGAGGATGGATTTCCACAAGCGCCTCGCCGAGACGGCGTCGCTCGCAGACGTGAAACGCCTTCGCAGCGAACTTGCAGACCGCTACGGCCGCCTTCCAAGGGCCGCCGCGCGCCTGGTGAAGCTGGCGGAATTCCGCGTGCTTTGCGCCCAGGCCCGCATATCGCGCCTCGACGTGCGCGACGGGCGCGCCGTCTTCTACCGCGCAGGCTCGCGCGATCCCGCATTCGTCGGCCGAATAACAGGCTCGACGGCGGAAAAAAAACTCGCATCTCTCGCCAGATTGCTGCTGACCGGAGAAAACATGATATAATCTGCCAGCGTTTCCCGGAGACTGCCATGACACTCGCGGAAAAGAAGAAGATCAGAGAGGCGTTCTTCAAGGAGGCGGGGCAGAACGTCGCCACGTTCAAGGCGCTGTTCGACGCCGCGCCGGACATCTGCTTCTACATGAAGGACCTCCGCGGACGCATCATGGCCCTCAACAGGCGCAACTGCGAGGTCTGCAACATCCGCGACGAATGGGATGCTATCGGCATGCGGTCGCTAGACCTCTTTCCGCGAACGCTCGCAGAGGACTACATGGCTCTCGACCAGGAGGTGCTGGAGTCCGGCCGCCCGGTGCTCAACCGCACCACGGCATATCCGGCCGACAACTCCAGACGGCTCATGGTGTCCGACGTCTATCCACTCGTCAACTCTTCCGGCACGGTAATAGGAACGGCGCGCGCATACAGGCTCACTACCGACGACAACGCGGCAGAGGCCCGCTACGGACACCTGCGCACCGTCACGGACTTTATCCAGGCCCATCTCGCCGAACACCTGCCCATCGAACGCCTCGCGTCCGAAGCGAACATGTCCGTCAGCCTGCTGCGCAGGGCGTTCACCGCCGCGTTCAACATGCCGCCAAGCCGCTACATACTCGTCACAAGGCTGAACGCCGCCCGTACGCTGCTGGAAGACACCGACAAGCTTATCACGGAAATCGCCCACGAATGCGGGTTCTTCGACCAGAGCCACTTCACCAAGGCGTTCACGCGCGAACGCGGCATCACCCCCGGCGAATACCGCCGCCGGCACAAGGCGTAGATCAGCGGAATATGATCACGGTTCCGGCGGCCACGGCGTGGAGCACGAGCGACGAATCCTCCCTGACGAGGCTCAGGACCGCGCCGCCGACCTTCGTCCGCGCAAGCGCGAATGCCGTATCGTCCAATCCCGATCCGCACGAGATCAGCGTGTAGTCGCCAGGTGCGAGCTCCCCTTCGGCGGAGATCGTCACGGTGCAGGATGCGGACAGCGAGAGTGCGCACTGGCCGAGACGCAACGCATCCGGGAAGGCGCCGCCGGCGTAGCCGAACGTCAAGGCGTTGGCCGGTACCGTCACCTCCGCCGTGCATCCGGCGGCGAACTTCGGCAGCAGCGATACGTCTGCCGCCACAACCGAGCCCGTGCCTGTAACGGTGGCGTTCGTCAGCGCCGAATAGCCGGGCGCGGTCGTGCCGAGCCACTTCCACGAAAGATACGCCTCCGCCGCGGCGCGCGCGCCGTCGTCGAGGGCATGATCCCACATCAGTATCTCGCCGATGATCTCCGCAGTGGTGTTTCCGTTCGCCACGCTGCGCTTCTCCGAGTTGCCGAGCTGCCCGATGGCGACCACATTGAACTCGTCCGCAGGTACGACCGTAAGCACCTCGGGACGTCCGGAGAACGACGATGCCGTGCCGTCCACCTCATTGCCGTCGAGATAGGTCTTGCCGCCCGTGAGGACGGCATCGGTGCCATCCGGATAGATCGGATTGCCCGGGATGGCGTTGCTGTTGCCTGCGATGCGCTGCTTGTACAATCTCGGCGAGTTCACGTTCGCGCCGTCGGCAAAAGGCTGGCCTCCGCCGCGAACGGAATCCTGCACCATCATGATCGTCCGCATCGGCTGCTGGTACGTCCCGCCGTCCGTACCGCCGGTTTGGACGTCGTTGATCTTGGAAAACCGCAGAACGTTGCCGTCGGTGATGTTGCCGGGGGTGGTGAGGTTCGCAAAATCCATCCACTTCCTCGCCGGGCCTATGCCGCGAACCTCGGAATTGAGATATGGCGCGCGCAACCCCTGTCCCCACAGCGCGTAGTCGCCGGTCTTGAACCCGTCGTTCAACCTGTTCCACAAATCCTTCATCCGCTCCGAAGGATTCTTCGAGGCGACCGTCTGCGTACTGACCATGCCGGCGGCATCCGGATCGTACCAGCCTACCATGCCGGACGTGTCCACTGCGGATTCGTCCGGCGGCAGCGCAGCGCCGTCGATCGTCAGAGCCTTGCCGTTAAGCTCGATAACGCCCGAGAACGCGCCGGACAGTTTTGCGTCCGTCTCCAGCCGCACCGTACCCGACGCGCCGTAGACCGCGGTCGCCGCTTCAAGCGCCCACTGCGGATAGCTGTACTGCCCGGACAACCCCCACTTCTCGGCAAGCGCGATCTCTATCGTCTGCCGCTGCATGTCCGTCAGCTCCTTGTCCACAAGGATCACCTCTGCGTAGTTCTGCCCGCCGTTGCCGGAGGAATCGTTGCCTGCGAAACCCAATCCGTACAGCGTGATATCGCCCTTGAGGCCGAGCGTGACGACCTGCCATCCGCCGTTGAGGGCGTTTTCCGCCTTCGGCGAGACGGACACTCCGTCCACCCATACGTCGATGTCCGCATTCGGGGCAATGGCGGCAGCCGCATCAGCGGAAGACGTTCGCGCAAGGACGGAGGAACCTAGAAGCGCGGCTCCGCCGCCCATCTGTGACCCGAACACGAGGAATGCGAACATGGGCTTCGGATAGTACCTGGCGCCGCCGGCGGTGCCGTTCTGCGGATAGAAGAAGAACCGGTTCATGTTTCCGTTGGCGGAAGTCGCCAGCGTCCCGTCCGTTTTTTCGACCTCCACGGAAGGACTTGTCGCCGCGCGACCGAACGAAATGTAGTCCTTCCCGTTCAATCCGCCCGTGACGCGATAAGGATGCGTGTGCGCAAAAAGGGCGTTGTAGCTGACGCCGCTTAGCACGAGCGGCTTGTCGTAGCGGTCGGACCACGCCTTGTAGCTGCGCATGTCCTCGCGGCAGTCGAACCACTGGTTGACAAGCGGGAAGCTGTTTGTGTAGAAGACGGCCTGGGCGGAAAGCGTCACGCTGGAGGAAGTATTGAGTATCGTACCCTCTTTTATATGGAGATTCGATACCGTGTTCGCGGCAGAGGCATCCAGCCAGAGCGTCGGGATCGTCCGCCAATCCTGGAACGCGCGATGGAGGTTGATGCGTCCGCCGGCTGCGATCACCTGCATGCGAACGCCGCTCGACTGGTACATGTCCACCTCGCTGCCTTCCGCCGCAGTGATGCGGCACATCGGATTCGCCCCGACTATCGAAAGCCTGCCGGAAACATCGACATCCATCCCCGTGACCGGATCGGCCTCGGACAGATCCAGCGTTCCTCCGTCCGGAACGTTGCAGAGGCGATACAGTCCGCCCGTCGCGATATAGGCGAACCAGTCTGCCGGCAGAACAAGCGAGGATCCGTCGAGTGCAAGGATGCCGGCATTTGCGTCTATCGCGGCGAACGTGGCGGAATCGTTGTTCCTCAGCGTCAGTCCGCCGTTCGCGGCGGCGATCGACAGGGGAACATACGCTTCCAGCACGCCGGTCGAAAGATTGCCGCCGGTCAGCGCGGCGACTGTCACCGGCGCGCCGGTGTAGTCGGCGCCACTTTCACTGCCAAGGCCCAGACGGCACGTCTCCGTGGCCGCCGAGGTCTTGTGCATGGTGATCGAGGAGAACGACGTGCCGGGCCGGACCTTAGACAAGTTGAGGCGCATTCCGTATGCGGACGAAGAATTGCGCCCTTGCAGGTTGACGACGGCATTTGTCAGCGCGACAGGCCCGTTGACGTTTATCTCCTTGTCGGCCGTCCAGTTGGAAGTCGTCCAGTCTCCCTTTATGGTTCCCCTCCCGGCGATTCCGCCGGCGAGACGGAAGAAGTTCTGGTTCACGCGGAACGCAAGCGTTCCGCCTGCCAGAGCGACGCTGTTGGAGATTATGCCGCCCTTTCTGTCCCACCTGAGCGAGGAATTGATCGCACAGGGGAAGACGTTCAAGGTGCGGCCGGACGGCACCGTAATCGTGGAATCCACGGGAAACGAACGCGCGTCTCCCGTCTCAGTCGAGTCGAACAAGGTGATATCGAAGTCTGTAAGCGTGTAGTCGCCGGCGACGCCCAGCGCGTTGTCGTGGACGGCCACGTTCGCTCCGGCCGCTATCGAGTAGTCCAGCTCCGGCGGCAACTTGTACAGACAGCAGAGATCCCGGAATACGATCTTGCCGTCGACGCCTTCATCGAACTCCACCTTGTACGGTATGTTGAACGTGGGATAGTACGACGGCCATGCCTGGTCGGAACCGAAGTGGACCGTGTTCGTGCCCTTGATGTGGAGCGTTGCCGAACTGCCGAGATGGAAATTGCCCATCATCAGAAAAGGCGCGCCGTCCATCTGCGACAAGTCGAGCGTCACGACGCCGGAATCGCAGACGACTGTGGACAGAAACCTGTTCATGCCTGTCGTGGAAGCGCGGACGAGCGAAATCGCCACACCGTCCGAACATCTCAGGTTGTAGCCGTCCGGTCCTCCGGCGTTGGGATTGCTAGCCGAACTGTTGGAAGCCGCAGCGGCCGTTCCCGTGGTGAGCGTGATCGAAAGATCCGACGCAACCTGAAGATCCGTACCGGCGCCGAACGCCGCAACCGCCGCAAGGGTGCAGGCAAGCGTTAACTTGCCATACCCCCCCCCTAAACCACGTTTCAAGACTTTTGCCATCGCTTTGCTCCTCTCTGCTTTTCAGACAATCTGACGAACTAAAACAACACGCCAAACCGAAAATCTTGGAGATTATCGCAAATCGGCAATGTAAATAATTGTATTTTCCGCTACAAAAAGGGTAAATTCGCAACACGACCGTAATTAAGGCAATTGATACAAAAGGGTGAATGCACGCAGGCAAGGCGGCTTTACTGCAATCACGGTGCGGAGAAATTTCATATGGTATGGCGCAGACGGTTCAGTTATGGTAGAATCAACGCGCTCATGAACTTACTTGCAATCGACAGATCGACGGACACGCAGAGCGTGGCCGTTGCGAAGGATGGTAAAATCTCTGCACGCGTGTTCGCAGGGCTTGATTCGCGCAGCGCGGACTGGCCTGTGCGTGTGCGGGACTTCCTTGCGGCCAACGGCCTGTCGGTTCAAGACGTGGATACTATTCTGGTAGGCCAGGGGCCTGGATCGTTCGCCGGCATCCGTGCCGCGCTCGCGTTCGCGCAGGGCCTGGCAATTCCGGCAGGCAAGAGGGTCGTCGGCCTTCCCAGCACTCTGGCGCTCACGCGCGACGGCGCTCGCACGGCGGTCGTAGGCGACGCCCGCCGCGACCGCTTCTGGGTGGTCGTCTACGACGGCGTCCAGACCGTGAAGGACTTCACGCTTGCGGCAAAGGGCGAACTGGCGAACGCCATACCCGAACATTGCGCGGTCGTAACGCCCGACGGAGCCCGCATAGAACCGCTCCTGCAAGCCGTGTTCGGCCACCACTACAAGGGATCGCTCGTGCCGCTTGCGGCAAATCTGGCCGAAGTGGCGCTCGCCCACCCGGAGCTTCTCCGCCTGGAGCCGTTGCCCCTCTACCTCCAACCTGCGGTACGCCCCACCGCCTGAACGCCATGCACCGCATAACCTTCCATGTGAACAGCGACAAGCCGGAAGCGGATTCCATCCGTTCCCGTCTGGCGGCCTTCGCGCGGACGATCGGCCTGACCGTGCTTGACGATGCGTCCGGCGGCGACTGCGAGGCCGTCATCGTGCTGGGTGGCGACGGAACGATGCTTTCGGCGGTCCGTCGTTTCCCCGGAATCCCGCTCCTCGGGCTCAACATCGGTTCTCTCGGGTATCTCGCCGGTGTCGATTCCCCCCATTTCGAAGAGGCGCTGCGCGCATTGCGCGATGACGCGTTCACTCTTTCCCGGCGCACCGCGCTTTCGGTGGAGGGGCGGACCGCGCTCAACGATGTCGTCTTCTCCCGCGGAAACTCCGGGCAGGCGGCAGTGATCGCGCTCTCCGTGGACGGCCGCGCCGCCACGCGGTTCTTCGCCGACGGGCTGGTGATCGCCACGCCCACAGGCTCGACGGCCTATTCGCTCGCCGCAGGCGGCCCGATCCTGCTGCCGGACTCCCGTTCGATCGTCGTCACGCCCGTCTGCCCGCACGCGCTTTCCTCGCGTCCGCTCGTGATACGCGACGACTCGCGCCTTTCCGTGCATCTGGTGGCGCGTCCCGGCGCCGAAATGCTGGACATATTCGCCGACGGGGAAGCGGTGGCGCAAGTGCGCGGGGAGACGGAGATCGCGGTGGAGAAGTCGTCCGCAACCGTACCGCTTGTGGAGCTGCCCGGTGCGGATCCATTTGAAGTGCTGGGGCGCAAGCTTGGCTGGGCCGGTTCGTCGATAAGGTAGGAAAATGACGGAAATCGAAGAAAAGATCGGCTACAGGTTCCGCGATCCCAAGCTCCTGGACCGTGCGCTTACGACGCCGTCCTGCCGGATGTCGGATCCGCATGTCGCCGACAACCAGCGGCTGGAGTTCCTCGGCGACGCGGTAGTAGGGCTTCTTGCCGCCGATGCGGTGTTTGCCGCATACCCGGACGAGCAGGAGGGCCGGCTTACCGTACGCCGCACGCATCTCGTGTCGGGCGCGGTGCTGGCGGAGGCAGGCGAACGCATAGGCTTGGGCAAGTTCATAAAGCGGAACACCGGCGCGCACGAGCTGCCTCCGCGCGCGAAAGTTCTGGCCGACGCCGTGGAGGCCATAATGGGTGCGGTGTGGCTGGACGGCGGCCTCGCCGCGGCGCAAGAGGTGTTTTCGCGGCTAGGGCTGCCCATCGACGTGCCGCTGAACGAATGGGCGGCCAATCCCAAAGGCTACCTCCAGGTGCGGGCGCAGGCCCTGAAACCGCCAAGCCGGCCTGCATACGAAACCTTGAACGTAGAGGGGCCGCCGCACGCGCCGGTGGTGACGGTTCGAGTGACAGTGCCAGGACTCGGGGAAGCCGTCGCGACGGCCGGATCCAAGACCGCCGCAGAAACAGCCGCCGCATCCGCGCTGCTCACGAGCCTCGGCTAGGATCGAACCTGCGATCCAGCTCCAGCGTCTCGTCAAGGCCAAGGGCTCCGCCCGTTCCAGACGACGATGCAAGATTGGCGGCGGCGGCGGCTCTGGCCAGATGCATGCCGCGCACGACATCCCATCCCTGAATGAAAGAGTACAGCATCCCGGAGCAGAAGGCGTCGCCAGCGCCCACCGCACCCTTGATCCAGCCTGCGGGCAGGACCAGAGACGGCAGGTATTCGAAGCGTCCTGCCGCATCCACGGCCCCGCTTCCTTCCGGACAGTGGATCACCGTCTTGTCGCGCACGCCGTACCCCGCTACGGCCCTCGCCAGCTCCTCAAGACGGCGGCCGTCTATCCGGCCATCGGCGTCACGCGCGGGAATTCCGGTTATGGCGGCGGCCTCCACCTCGTTCATCACAACATAATCGCAATGGGGGAGAGCCGGCTTCAGCACGGATGGGACACGCGGAGACTGTTCGCTGACAAGGTCGATGGACGTGCGTATGCCGCGGGAGCGGACATCGGCGAGAAGCCGGGCGGCGCGCGTGCCGTATTCCGGATCCGGGCTGTCGAGCGCATCCAGCAGAAGGAGATATCCCAGGTGGAGCAGATCGCCGGATCCGGCAGGAATCTCGTCGGCAGAGGGCGCGTACAGGGCGCCTGCGCCACGCATGCAGAAGAAGGTACGCTCGCCTGTGGACTGCAGCGCCATCACATCGGTTGAAGTGGTGGGGGCGTCAATGCGCGAGACGTGCGACACGTCAAGCCCGTTCTCCGCCAGCACCCCGACGGCGAAATCGCCGTTGTCATCCTTGCCAACGACTGCGTGCGCCACGACATCGACGGCCGGATCGAGACGCTTCAGGTCGATGCCCGTGTTGCAGACGCATCCGCCTACCGAACGGCTCATGCCCAGCACCTGCGCTATGCATCCGCGCTCCGGCCACGATTCGAGGGTTTTCAAGGCGTCGACGAGGACGTTTCCCGCAAATACTACTCTTGACATCGCTGTTTCTCCTGTTCCGCAGGCGATTATAGCAAAACCGTCCGCGTTCGCTAGGCGAAAAGTTTGGCGAGCTTTTCGAGCCTGGCGACGTTCGCCTCCAGCTCGGCGCGCTTCGTCCTCTGGCCTTCCACGATCTCGGCAGGAGCGTGGGCGACGAAGTTCGCGTTCGAGAGCTTCGCATCTATCGACTTGATGAAGCCCTGCGTCTTCTGCAGTTCGGCGGCGATGCGCTTCGCCTCGGCGGCCTTGTCCACAAGCCCTTCAAGAGAAAGGTAGATCGTACCCAGCTTTGTGAGCGTACCCGGCATGGCACGGTCGGAATCGTCCGTGGCCAGCTCCACATCTTCGGCCCGGAGAGCCTTTTTGAGGGATGGCATTTCGGCGGCGAGCTGCGCCGCCACGGAAGCGTCGCGGCACTGCACGACCATCTTTACGAATGCGGAAGGATTCACTTTGTATTCGGCGCGGAGGGCGCGGCCTGCGGTGATCATCTCGCGCTTGGCGTTCACGTAGTCGTACGCGTCGTCCGTAAGGCCCCAGGCCTTTTTCTCCCCGTCCGTGTAGCCCGTCGGGTATTCTGCGCGAAGAATGGTCTCGTTCTCGCCCAGAAAACCGAGCTGGTGCGCCACCTCCTCCGTGACGAACGGCATGTATGGATGCAGCAGGCGGAGCGCCTTCCAGAAAACGTCGCGCAGGATCGCCATCGCAACGGCCTTGTCTGGCGCGTCCTTGGCGTATTCCACGTACCAGTCGCAGATCTGCGTCCAGAAGAAGTCGTACACGGCGAGCGCACCGTCCTGGATGCGGTACTTCTCGAGGAGATCCTTCATCTTTGCGCACGCCTTGTCGCAGGCGAGCAGGATGTGCTTCTCGTCCGTGGACAACTGGACGGGGCCTCCGGCGGCCCCGAACCCCGCCTGCGGCACCGCGTCGCGATTCATTTCGATGAACCGGGCCGCGTTCCATATCTTCGTGCAGAAGTTGCGGCCGATCTCGAACTTCTCCTTGCTCACCTTGCTGTCGCAGTCGAGCGATGTGATGAGCGCGATCGAGAAGCGGAGCGCGTCTGCGGAATAGGCGTCGATCAGCTCAAGCGGATCGAGCGAGTTGCCAAGGCTCTTCGACATCTTGCGGCCCTGCGCGTCGCGCACGATGCCATGGATGACGATGTTCCTGAACGGCGGCTTCTTCATGAAGTGGATGCCGGCCATCATCATGCGGGCCACCCAGAAGAAGATGATGTCCTGCGCCGTCACGAGATCGGTGGTGGGATAGTAGTAGTCGAGGTCGGCGGTCTTCTCCGGCCAGCCGAGCGTGGAAAACGGCCACAGCCAGGAGGAGAACCACGTGTCGAGCACGTCCTCGTCCTGCACAAGATCGTCGAGCGCAAGCTCGGGCCTCCCCAACTTCTCGCGAGCCTGCTGCAGCGCCTCCTCCTTCGTCTCCGCCACAAAGAACTCTTCACTGTTCGCTCTTCCCTCTTCATCCGCATTTCCCCGGACGTAGTACGCGGGAATGCGGTGTCCCCACCACAGCTGGCGGGAGATGCACCAGTCCTGGATGTTCTCCATCCAGTTGAAATATATCTTGCTCCAGCGTTCCGGAACGAAGCGGACTTCGCCAGACTTCACGGCTGCGATGGCGGGTTCGGCGAGCGGTTTCATCTTCACGAACCACTGCTTGGAGAGGCGGCTTTCCACGACCTCGTGGCAGCGGTAGCAGTGTCCCACCTGGTTGTCGTAATCCTCGACGCGGTCCAGGAAACCGCCGGCTTCCAGGTCCGCGACAATCTTCTCGCGGCACGCGAAGCGGTCCAGCCCCAAGTACGCGGCGCCGGCCAGTTCGTTCATGTGGCCGTCGTCGGTCATGATGTTGATCTCGGCGAGGCCGTGGCGCTTGCCCACGAGGAAGTCGTTCGGGTCGTGCGCCGGGGTTATCTTCACGATGCCCGTGCCGAACGCCTTCTCGACGTAGTCGTCGGAGATGACGGGGATCTCGCGGTTCGAGAGAGGCAGGATCACCGTCTTGCCGACGAGATGCGCATACCGTTCGTCCTTGGGGTTCACCGCGACGGCGGTGTCGCCGGGCAGCGTCTCCGGACGCGTGGTGGCCACCATCACATAGTCCTTGTACGGCTCTCCGGCCGTGCCCTTCGCGCTCCCCACCACGGGATACTTTATGTACCACAGATGGCCGTGGTTGGCCTCGTGCTCCACCTCGTCGTTGGCGAGGGCCGTGCCGCAGCGCGGGCACCAGTTGACTATGTAGTTGCCCTTGTAGATCAGCCCCTCGTCGAAGAGCTGGCGGAACACCTTCGTGACGGCCTTGGAACAGCCTTCGTCGAACGTGAAGCGCTCGCGCCGCCAGTCGGTGGAGTTGCCGAGCATGCGCTGCTGGTGCACGATAGTGCCGCCGTACTGCTTCTTCCATTCCCACACGCGCGCGACGAAGGCTTCGCGGCCGAGGTCCTGGCGGCGCTTGCCCTCCTTCTTGAGGGCCTTCTCCACCACGTTCTGCGTTGCGATGCCGGCATGGTCCGTACCCGGCAGCCACAGGGTGTTGAATCCGCACATGCGATGCCAGCGGACGAGTATGTCTTGAATCGTCTGGTTGAGGGCGTGACCCATGTGCAGGATGCCCGTCACGTTCGGCGGCGGAATGACCACGGAGTACGGCACGCCAGCACCCGGTTCGTCATGAAAATAGCCGTTCTTCTCCCAAATGGGGTACCATTTGGCCTCCGACGCCTTGGCGTCATAACGCTTGTCCATCATCGTCTCTTTGCCTCTTAACGGATTAAAGTCCGTAAAACATACCCAAAAGCGTCCGGCGCCGGCTACTTGTCTCCGCGCAGCTTTCCGACACGCGTCAGCGAAAACAGAATCAAGGCTATCGCAACCATGATCAGGAATCCAGTGGCGCCCACGCGCGTCCAGTCCCCCATGCCCAATGCCGTCAAGAACAGCGAAACGAGCGCGTAGGTGCTGACGGCCAGCATGAAACACATCGGCACGAGCGTTATCCAGCACGGCTTCTTGCTGCGAACGAACCAGAGGGTTGCCGCGAGCAGCGTCAGCGCCGCAAGAAGCTGGTTCGCGCTGGCGAAGATCGTCCAGAGCGACTTCGCCGCCTTGGGATTGCCGAGCAGCAGCGTGGCCACTATCGCGATCACCACGGCCGTGCCCACGTACATGTTGTAGAGGAACCCGAGCGGCTTGGACGCGGAACCGCCGGCCGGGCGCGCGGCGGCGACCAGCTCCTGCCAGCTGAAGCGGGCAAGGCGCGTGCCGGCGTCCACCGACGTCATGAGGAATGCCGACACCGACAGCAGCATGAACGAAGTGGCTACGCGTTCAGGCATGCCGAACTTGACGCAGAAGCCTGCTATCGTGGACGCGAAAAGCTGCACGGGCTCCTTCGCCTGGACCGCCGAAACGTAGTCCGACTGGCTGGCGAACGTGCCTGCGATGCCGATAAGCGCGAGTATCGCCAGCACGCCTTCCAGCAGCATGCCGCCGTAGGCGACCGGACGGATGCTCTTCTCGCTGTCGAGCTGCTTGGCGCTGGTGCCGCTTGCCACGAGCGCGTGGAATCCAGAACACGCCCCGCATGCAACCGTCACAAAGAGGAACGGGAAGAGGTATTCGGGATGTCCGCTCCTGCCGATGGCGCTGAAGCCGGCGAACGCATCGGTGTGCAGCACGGGATGCGCCACTACAACGCCGAGGAATCCGAGAATCATCATGGCATAGAGAAGATAGGCGTTGAGATAGTCGCGAGGCTGGAGAAGAAGCCACACGGGCACGGTGGAAGCCAGGAAGCAGTATGCCAGCAGGACGAGCGTCCATACGGTGCGTGTCTGGTCGGGCGTCAGGCCAAGCAGCTTCACGAGGTCGAGCGGAAAAAGGTTGCCGATCCACACGAACGCGAACATGACCGGCACGAAGATGAGCGAGGCCCAGAGAACGGACATGCGCAGGCGGTAGACGCAGAGCCCGAAGAGCACCGCCTCGCCGATGAAGAGGAGCGACGCCGTGGCGATGGCGGGATCGGCCACGAACGTGGCGGCGATCTGCCGCGTGAATTCCGCCACGACCAGCACCAGCGCAGACCAGCTGAAGAGCAGGAACAGGATGCGCCCCGGGCGGCCGAGGATATCCCCGATCACGCTGCCGATGGACTCGCCCCGGTGGCGGACGGAGAGGAAGAGCGCGATCATGTCGTGCGCCGCGCCGATGAAGATGCACCCGAGTACGATCCACAGGGCCACGCTCGCCCATCCGAATTCGGCCGCAAGCACGGGTCCCACGATCGGGCCCGCCCCGGCGATGGCCGCAAAGTGGTGCCCGAACAGGACGGTAGGATGGGCCGGCACGTAGTCCACTCCGTCACGCTGGGCCACGGCGGGCGTCGGGCGGGCAGGATCAAGCCCAAGGATCTTCCCGATGAAGCGGGAATAGATGAAATAGCCGGCGAGAAAGCACGCCGACGCGATCAGCAGCAATGTCAAACCGTTCATGACGATATCCTCACGCGGCGACCCTCCACGCGGAGCCTGCCCGCCGCGAGATGGCGCAGGGCCTCCGGGAATGCGATATGCTCCTGCACCTGGATGCGGGCATGGAGCGTCTCGGGCGTGTCGTCCTCAAGCACGGGCACGCACTTCTGCACGATGATCGGACCGGAATCCGTGCCCGCATCGACAAAATGGACTGTCACCCCTGCCACCTTGCAGCCATAGTCGAGCGCCTGCGTCCAGCTGTGGACGCCGGGAAAGGCAGGCAGGATCGCGGGATGGATGTTCAGAACCCGCATCGGGAACGCGGCCAGGAGCTTCGGCTTGACGATGCGCATGAAGCCCGCAAGCACCACCGTGTCGCAGCCCGCGTCCTTTAGCAGCCGTATGCACCTGTCTTCGGCCTCGCCCTCGAGCTTCGTCTTCCAAGGCGCGCAGTCGAGATACTGCGCCGGGATGCCACGGCTGCGGGCGCGGTCGAGAATCTTCGCGTCCGGCACGTCTGCAAGGACGAGCCGGATCTCGGCATCCAGCTCGCCCTTGTCGATCGCGTCCATTATGGACTGCATGTTCGAGCCAGCGCCCGAACCGAGAACGCCAAGCTTCAACGTCGCCATGGCTTACACGCCACCCCGGCCGCGGAGGGAACCGTGGCGGAGGAAGCCGTCGTACTTGCGCACGAGCAGGTGCGATTCCATTATGCGCAGCGTATCGAGCGCCACGCCGACGATGATAAGCAGCGATGTACCGCCGAAGAAGCTGGCGATGGCCCACGGCACGCTCATCATGCCGTTGAGCACCTGCGGCAGGAGCGCGATGATCAGAAGGCCCGTGCCGCCGATCAGGGTGATCCGCGTCATGACGGCGTCGAGATATTCGGCAGTGGCCCGGCCGGGACGGATGCCAGGCACGTAGGATCCGTCCTTCTTCAGGTTTTCGGCGATATCGACGGCGTTGAACTGCGTGGCCACCCAGAAGAACGCGAAGAACATGATTACGGCGGCGTAGATGATGAGGTGCGTCGCGCTACCCATGTCGGCCAGCTGGGCGCCGAACGACCGGAGCGCGCCCAGAACGCCTGTGGAGTCCGAAGGTATCTTCATCAGGAGCATTGCCGGAATCTGAAGAAGCGGCTGTGCGAAGATGATGGGCATCACGCCCGTGTAGTTGACGCGCAGCGGCATGAACGTCTGCTGCATGCCATAGCTGTTTCCGCCGGCCATCGACCTGCGCGTGGCATGGATCGTGACCTTGCGCACACCCTGCGTGAGCATCACGGTGCCCATCACCACGCCGAATCCGAAGAGCAGAAGAAGGGCCAGCTCAACAGGGGAACGCGTGGCCTGGACGCCGTTCAGTCCGAAGTAGCGCTCCCACGCGCTGATGATAGCCTGCGGCAGACGCGAGGTGATGTTGATCATGATGATGAGCGAGCCGCCGTTGCCAATGCCGAAGGTGGTGATCTGGTCGGCTATCCACATGACGAACAGCGCCGCCGACGTCATGCCGATCACTGTCATCAGCTGGAAGCCGAATCCGGGATTCGCGACGATCTGGGTGCCGGCGAACGCGGGCGAGAGCATGTTCGGGTGCATCAGCGCCGTCGAAATGCCCCACGACTGCACAACGCAGAGCACTATCGTGAGATAGCGCGTGATCTGCGCCAGCTGCTGCCTGCCCGACTCGCCCTCCTTCTTCAGCTTTTCAAGGGAAGGGATCACGGACGACAGCAGCTGGATGACGATCTGCGCGGAAATGTACGGCCAGATAGAGAGAAAGCCGATAGCGCACTGCCCCAAGGCGCCGCCTGTGAACACGTCGAACCAGTCCAGCAGACCGCCGCCGCCAGACGTTTCGCGAATGTTGGCGATGGTCGCCTGCAGCGTCTGCCAGTCCACGCCGGGCGTCGGAATCTGAGACACCAGACGGCACACGGCAACCAAACCAAGAGTAATGAGGATTTTCTTCCTCAGCTCAGGGATTCGAAACGCGTTCGAAAAGCCTTTGAACATCGACATCGTTACACTTCTCCATTCAATCAGTCTACTATCCTGCCAGAAGCAGGAGGCGCATTATATCATAACCGCGACCGGATGTACATTGCAAAAACGGTGGAAAAACGAAAACGTCCCCTCCGCGGATGCGGAAAGGACGTTCTGTGAGGATGGTGCCTTGCGCCTGGTGG
>DFLH01000072.1 GCA_002373695.1 Verrucomicrobia bacterium UBA3624 | reverse complement strand
CTGCCATTGGTTGGATCCTTTCGTTTTTTCGTTTAAGGTTGGTCAAAAACCCTGCTTCGTTTCGCCCTGTCTACACGCCGGCGCGGCACAGGTTACACCTTTCAACCGAGTTTTTCAGACAGAATCTACAGGATTGCCAGGATTATGAAAGCTCCAAAGGCACTTGCACATTGCAAATCTTGTAAATCCTGTTAATCCTGTCTAAAAGATGAACCGCGGGTGAGAGTTTTGCAATTGGCTCAACCTTTCAACCTTCATTCCCCGACTTCGAACTCCTTCTCGCCGATCGTCTTGCGGAGTTCAGCCGCCTTCGCGCGGTATTCGCGTCCGAGATCGGTGTTCTTGGGGCAGTACTGCTCGAGCGCCATGATCGCGCTCGCCGCGTTGCCCTTGTCGCCCATCGCGAGCAGGCACTCCGCCGCGTGGAACTGCGGCTTCGGGTTCTCGAGGTCGAGGAAGGACGAGTAGCCGTAGGACGACACCGCCTTGTCGAACATCTTCTTCGCCTGCTGCACCGCGCCGAGGGCGAACCAGTATTTCGCGCTCAGATGGTCGAAGAGAACGAGGAACTGGAACAGCTTCTCCGCCTCGTCGAACTTCCCCGTGCGGTAGTACCCGAACCCGAGCGAGTACACGGCCTCAAGCTCGTCGTTCGTGATGCCCTTGACTTCCTTGAGCGTCGCGCCGTCCTTTATGAACTTCTTCGCCGCTTCCTCGATCTGCTCCTTGGTGATGTCTGTCATTGTTTCTCCTTGGTTGTTTGGAATGTTTATTATACCGTCGCGATCCTGTTCTCCTCGATCGTCTCGGCGAGGTCGCGCTCGATGCGGTCGAGGGAGGCGCGTATCGCGTTGAGCGGGTCGTTGAGAGCCTCCTTCTCATCAGCCTTGGCCGTTTCCGCCGGACGCTCCGCCTTCTCCGGATCCGCAAGCGCCGCGATTTCGTCAGAGATCGTCTTGAGCGCGTTCTCGCCGATCGAATTCACGATGGTGGATATCTTGCCCTTGACGGAAGATATCTCGTTCTTGATCTCCGCGATCTGCCCCTGCGTCTCGGTTACGGTCTTCTCCTTGGCCGCGAGTTCGGCGCGGGCGCGTTCCTGCTCTTCTACGAGCCTGTTGTGGTCTTTGCCGTCCTGCACGGCCTGCTCGATCTGCTTCTGGAGCTGCTCGATCTTCGCCTGCAGGAGAAGCGCGGCCGCTTTCGCCGCCGCCTCGTCGCCGCTGTACTTGTCGAGCGACTTCTGCAGTTCGTCGAGCTTCTCGGAGAGTGCAAGCCCCTGCTCGAGACGCTGCTTCTGGCTCTCGTCCAGAGACTGGCTCACCGCCACGAGGGAGGTCAGCATCATCGCGAAGCGAGTTCGCTCGTTTTCGTTCTTCAGTCTCGCGACAAGCGCCTCGAGGTCGCCCATCGCCCCGTTCGTGACGGTAACGGAAGCCCCTCCCAGAAGCGCGGCGAGCGCCTTCCCGGCCTTCTGCGGCGTGGCGATGTCCTGCGCGGACATCTGCGAGGCTCCAGCGAGCCTGGTCGTGTCAAGTTGTATGCTCATTTTGGTGTTTCCTTTCTGTCTTGAGTACACCGCAGATCCGAAAAGGTTTCACAGAATCTCATTATTCCATAGACTGCCTTGCCTCTGCAGTGAAAATGCACGGCAGCCCTTCATATCTGAAAAGGTTTCATCATCATTCCAAATTTTCTTTGGCGGTTCTCCAAATCGCTTTGCCCGTCACCGGAATCAAAGTTTGGCGCCACAGGCAATCCCGTCCCCTGTTCGTACGCAGACCTGTCCGCCAATCCGTCCGGCTCGTCGTTCTCAATGGGCGGCAGACCACGCCGCTTGAGCTCTTCATTTACAATCAGCCGCTGTTCGGGCGAAAAACGGAAACCCATAACCTGTTCACGGGTAAGCCCCTGATCGGCGAGCAGACGGTCGGTCTCCTCTATCCTCAACTCGGCCTGCGAAACAAGCGCATTCGAGTCCGCAATCGTCTTGCGGATTCTCGCCAAATACGCGTCAATGTCATGTTTTTCGTCTGCCATGCCCATCTCCGGGAGGTAATTCGACTTGATTCTACCAAAAAAACCGCCCGGATGGAATGGATTTGGTTCGTGGACGGCACCCCGTGCCGTCCGCGCCGCCAACTCACCTGATGACGAACAACGTGCCGGAAGGCAGGGCTTTCCACGTCAGGCGCACTGTCGACGGCGATGTTCCCTCTACATAGGAATACGATGCACCGTCTAACGTCTTCTTGTTCGTCCACACGCCGTCCACAAGCTCCTCTGTCGTGTGGCGTACCACATTCTCGACCAGGACGAGTTGAACAAACAATCCGAAACTGGTATAATCCACGCCATTTCAAGGAACGACAAGATGATCTGCAACACGATTCTCGATGCAATGGGCCACACGCCGCTTGTGCGGCTGTCACGAATGGCGACAAGGGACATGGCTGAAGTCCTGGTTAAATTTGAGGCGTTGAATGTCGGCGGCTCGATAAAAACCCGTACCGCATTCAACATGATCCGCGATGCGGAGCAGCGCGGCCTTCTCAAGCCCGATTCGGTAATAGTCGAACCGACCAGCGGCAATCAGGGCATCGGCCTCGCGCTCATAGGCGCGGTCAAGGGATATGAAACGGTGATCGTAATGCCGGACAGCGTGAGCGAAGAGCGCCGCAAGCTCGTACGCCACTACGGAGCAAGGGTGGTTCTGGTGCACGATGCAGGAAACATCGGCGATGCGATCGCAGAGTGCTCGGCCATCGCACAGCGCATGGCAAGGGAGAATCCGCGCGTCTTCGTTCCCGAGCAGTTCTCCAACCCGGCCAACCCGGCGGCGCACCGCCATGGCACGGCCCTTGAAATCATGGAACAGGCCGCGAGGCCAATCCACGGGTTCTGCTCCGGCGTGGGCACCGGCGGAACGTTGAGCGGCATAGGCGAAGTGCTGAAAGCGCAGAACCCCGGGATCGAAATATGGGCCGTAGAACCGCAAAACGCGGCGATCCTCGCCGGCGGCACCGTGGGAACGCACCTGCAGATGGGAATTGGAGACGGATTGATTCCAGACAACCTCAACACGCAAATCTATTCGCATATTTGCGTGGTAACAGACGAAGAAGCGCTAGAGTGCGCCCGCGATCTCGCCCGGAAAGAGGGCCTTATGGCAGGCATCTCCGCCGGAACCAACGTCTTTGCCGCCCTCAAGCTTGCAAGGCGCCTCGGCCCTGGCAAAACCGTCGTAACCGTCCTGCCAGACACTGCAGAACGCTACTTCTCCACGCCGCTCTTCAAGGACGAATAGCCGCAACGCGTCCGCCTCGCCCCTTAGCGCCACGCCAGGCGCGCGCCGACGAACGGGCGGCCGCATCTGCGGCATAGACGTCATCGACGGAATCGCAACGGCGCGGCGGCGTTGCCGACACCACGTCCGCCACAAGAGGCACTATCTCCGTAAAGGCGATATCGCCAGAGAGAAACCGTTCGACTGCAATTTCATCCGCCGCGCTCAACGCCACCATGCGCGTTCCCCCTTCCTCGGCGGTATCGCGGACGAGCGCCAGCGCGGGAAAACGGCTTGCATCCGGTTCGAGGAATGTCAACGCCCCCAAAGACGGCAGATCCAGCGCCGCCCTCTGCGCCGGCAACCTGTCTGGCCAGGACAGGGCGTACTGGACAGGCACCCGCATGTCAGGTGGAGCCAACTGCGCCAGCGTGCTTCCGTCAACGAATGTCAGCAGCGAATGCACGATCGATTCCGGATGGATTACGACGCCGATGGATGTCAACGGCACGTTGAAAAGCCACCTGGCTTCAACCACCTCGAAACCTTTGTTCATCATCGTGGCGGAGTCCACGCTGACCTTAGGACCCATGTTCCATCGCGGATGCGCCAGCGCCATCGGCGGAGTGACCGATGAAAGATCTGCCGGGCCTGCATAAAACGGCCCGCCGCTGGCAGTAAGAGTCAACTTGCCGATTCTTGATGGCGAAGCCCCCTGCATACACTGGAACATGGCGCTGTGTTCGCTGTCGACAGGAATGACCGGCACTCCCTTCTCCGTGGCGCGGGACATCACAAGTTCGCCGGCAGCCACAAGCACTTCCTTGGTGGCGAGAGCCACCGCGATACCGCGGTCGATGGCGGCAAGCGTAGGGGCGAGAGCCGAGATGCCGACCATCGAAACCAGCACGATGTCGGCATCTGTTTCGCGCACGGCCCGCTCGGCGGCATCTTCCCCGGCGAACCACGGCGAATTGAATTCGCGTCCTATCCGTTCGAGCGCCGCGACACGCGACCGCGCGACCACCCCGGCGATCTGGAAATCGCCGGGATGCGCACGGACTACATCGATCGCGCTTGAACCGATCGAACCGGTCGCGCCAAGGATGAGGACTCGCTTCACCGCTCGGCCCGTATTGTCAAGCGCGGACGGAATCCATCAATCCGCGGAAGTAGCCGATGCATTCGGCGACCTCGGCATAGTTGTCGGTGAAGTTGCGCTCGAACTCAAGCGAGCAGCAACCTGCGTACCCGACGTCGCACAAGGCGCGCACGACTTCCACGAGGTCGATGCGTCCGCGCGGAAGCGGCTCCGCGCGTCCCGCCTTGGAGTTGTCGCTCACGTTCTTGAGATGCAGGTCGAAAATACGCGAATGGAAGTTGCGGATCGCGGCAGCCGGATCCTTGTTGTCGCGGAACTGGTGGCCGATATCGAGACACATGCCCATGCGAGGACTCAAATCCTTGACCATGGCCATGATGGACTCCGCGTTCGGGAAGAGATACGGAATGTCCGGACCGTGGTTGTGGATGGCGTAGTTGATCTTGTACTCGTCGCAGAAGCCGCTCAGCTTTTCGCACAGCGTCCGGGACTCGTGGCGTACGCTCTTGCCGCCGATCTCGCGTTTCTCGAAAGGCACGCCGACTATGGTCTTCACGCCGATGCGCGCAGCGTAGTCGAACGCCTCCTTGACGAAATCCATGTTGGCGGCGTCCATGTAGATCGGGCCGACCGCATAACCGGTCACGCCATGATCCGCGCACTTCCGCTTGAACGCATCGACCTCGGCCTGCGTGGACTTTATGGGAAGATGGAAATCCTTGATGCAGAGGTAGTGCACCTCAAGCTTCTTGAGCGCGGCAAGCGTCTGGTCTATGTTGAACTTATGGTACGTGAATCCAGCCATGCCAAGCTTGAACGGAACCTTGCCAAGCGTATATACGCCATCTGGACGGCGCTTGGCCGCTACGGACTCGCACTTGCCTCCGCACGGCGTCTGGCATCCAGCCGCAAGCAACGCCAGCGAACTGACGCCAAAGAAAGAACGACGGTTCATCATGATATGCATCTCCTTGTTTTCGGTGAAAGGAGCGACAGTATAGCAAACAGTTCCTGCGCAGTAAACACCCGCCTCCAGGTTCAACCCGGCAAGCTCAGTCCGCCATCCACCACCAGAGTCGTGCCGGTTATGTAACGTCCCGCATCGGATGCGAGCAGCAACGCCGCGCCCGCCGCGTCCTCCGCGCGCGCATATTCGCGCACGGGGATCGCGTCCCTCACCTTCTCCGCATACACGGGATTGCTCAACGCCGCGGAATTGCGGTCCGTGGCGAACACGCCAGGGCACAGATTGTTCACCGTAATCCCATCGCGCGCCACCTGGCGGGCGATATTCCGCACCATGTTCTCCTGCGCTCCCTTGGAAGCGGAATAGGCCACCATCTCGGGATGCGGACGCCGCTCCTGCACGCTGCCCACCGTTATCAACCTCCCCCACCCTTTCGCCTTCATGTGCGGATAAGCCAGCTGGAAGAGGCGCAACGTGGCATGGAAATTGATCTCCATCTCGCGACGGGCCTCATCCGCGTCAAAGCGCTCCCACGCGCAATTCCGCTGCTGCGAAGCGTTAGCCACCAGTATGTCGGGCGATTCCACGCCTTGTGCCGCCATCTGCGAAAACAGGCCGTCCACCTGCAACGGGTCGGACAGGTCTCCAGTCACCGCGAAACTCGACGGCGACAGCAGGCGTACCGCCTTCAGCGACTCTTCAAGCGGCAAGCTGGCCTTCACGCCATGCACCACCACACGCGCCCCGTACTCCGCGAATCCTGCCGCTATCGCCCGCCCGATTCCGCGAGCGCTCCCGGTTATGAATGCAGTCCTTCCGGTCAAATCGAATTTTTCCCTTAGCATCACGCCTCCGTGTCCCTATGCATGTTCATCTCCGTTCCATATCGCGGCAAATGCCGCGAGATCGCTCATGGATCCCGCCGCATAGTCGTCCAACGGCGTAGGCTGGGCATTCACAATGAAGATCTTTCCGCCGCGTTGAAGCGTCAACCTCGGCAGCCCGGCGGCTGGATATACCGTGAGCGACGTCCCGAGAACCAGCATTACGTCAGCCCGCATCGCCAGCTCCTGGGCATTGCGGAACGCCTCTTCCGGCAGCGATTCGCCGAAGAACGTGATGTCCGGCTTGTATGCGCCGCCGCACTCGCACCGCGGGACGTATGTTTCCCCCAAGCGCCCGACGCCGCCGTTGGCCTCGATCATGGCCATGATCTCGTCGAACGTCTTTCCTCCGCCGCACCTGCGGCAATGGTGCATCGTCGGCGAGCCATGGACCTCGTATACATGCGAAGAGCCTGCCCGCTGGTGCAGCATGTCGATGTTCTGCGTTATTATGCCGTCCAGCCTGCCAGCGTCCTCAAGCCTTTTTAAAGCCCTGTGCACCGGTCCCGGAACGAATTTTCCCAGGCCGTACACCAGCTCCTTGCATCCGCGATAGTAGATGGACGGATCGCGGTCGAACCAGTCGATGTCGAACATGCGCTCCGCATCTTGATTCCTGTACAGGCCCTGAGGCCCCCTGAAATCAGGGATGCCGCAGAGCGTGCTGACGCCCGCGCCAGTCATTGCGGCCACGCAATGCGCATGCGCAATCGCATCCACAATGTCCATTTCCGCCTCCCGATTTTCCAGATGCCAGACCTGCGACTATGCGCCCATGTTCCCGATAACGGCCTTGATGCGGCGCACTCCGGCAGATGAAGACTGCTCCTTCGTGATCTTGAAGCTTCCCAGTTCCGACGTGTTCTCCACGTGCGGGCCGCAGCAGATTTCCTTGGAGACGTCGCCAATCGAATATAGCGTCACCTGGTCGCCGTACTTCGAGCCGAATAGCGCCATTGCGCCTTCGGCCTTGGCCTCCTCGACCGTCGTCACCTTCTTGGAGACTGCGATTCCGTCCTTGATCCAGCCGTTGACGATGTCTTCCACCTGCTTGATCTGCACGTCCGTCATCTTCTCTGGCCACGTAAAGTCGAATCGCAGACGCTCCGGCGTTATGTTGGATCCCTTCTGGTTGGCGGTCGGCCCCAGCACCTTGTGCAACGCGGCGTGCAGGAGGTGCGTGGCCGTGTGCATGCGCGTCACGACTGCGGAGTTGTCCTGCAACCCTGCCTTGAACGAGCCTGCGGACGTGGTGCGCGACAGTTCCTGATGCTTCCTGTTGGCCTCCTCGAATCCGGCAACGTCCACTTCCAGCCCCTGCTCCTTGGCGAGCTCGAGGGTCATCTCCAGCGGGTAGCCGAACGTGTCGTAGAGCTTGAACGCGGTCTTGCCGCTGATCTGCGTCTGGTTGTGGAGCTTCAGCTGCTCGGCCACCTTGGCGAACATCGCCGCGCCCTTGTCCAGCGTCTGGTTGAAGCGGTTCTCCTCGGCCTCGAGGTCGTTCTTGCACGTGGCGAGATTCGCCGCGAGCTCGGGATATACGTGCTTGTACTTCTCGCAGATGACCTCCGCGAGCTTCACCGTGAATCCGGGCGCGATGCCGAGGAAGCGGCTGTAGCGCACGGCGCGGCGGATGAGGCGGCGCAGCACGTAGTTCGCGCCGATGTTGCCCGGCTTCACGCCGCCCTTCGGGTCGCAGAGGATGAATGTCGCCGTGCGCATGTGGTCGGCCACGATCCTTCTTGCGCGGAGCGTCAGCTCCGCGTCCTTGGGCAGGGGCTCGGGGCCGCCAGAGGCCCCGTTCGTTGTCGAGAGCTCGTCGATCTTCGCCATGATGGGCGCGAATATCTCGGTGTCGAACACGGTCGCCGCGCCGGAGAGCATGCACACGGTACGCTCCACGCCCATGCCTGTATCGACGTTGTGCCGGCCGAGCGGCTCGAACTTGCCTTCCGCGTTCTTGTTGTACTGCATGAACACGTTGTTCCAGATCTCGATGTACTTGCCGCAGTGGCAGCCGGGGCGGCAGTCTGGCCCGCACTTGGGCTTGCCCGTGTCGATGAACATCTCGGTGTCGGGCCCGCAGGGGCCGGTCGTACCGGCTGGGCCCCACCAGTTGTCCTCGCGGGGAAGCGGGAAAATGTGGTCGTCCGGCAACCCCTGCTTCTTCCAGAGCGCTACAGCCTCGTCGTCGCGAGGAATGCCGTCCTCGCCCGCGAACACGGTCACGTACAAATCCTTCGGGTCGAAGCCGAGCTTCGTGGTGAGGAACTCGTAGCTCCATGCGATGGCCTCGGGCTTGAAGTAGTCGTTCAACGACCAGTTGCCGAGCATCTCGAAGAACGTAAGGTGCGCCGAATCGCCCACGGCGTCGATATCGCCCGTGCGGATGCACTTCTGCACATCCGTGAGGCGCGTCCCCGCCGGATGCGGCATCTGGCCCATCAGGTACGGCACGAGCGGGTGCATGCCTGCCGTCGTAAACAGGACGGTAGGATCGTTCTCCGGAATGACGCTCGCCCCGGAAATGCGGGAATGCCCTTTCGATTCAAAGAAGCTCAAGTATGTTTCACGAAGTTCATCGGCTGTCAGCTTGTTCATTTTTTATTCCTTTGTGGAGCGATAATTGTACCATATTTGCCAATGTGCCGCATCGACCGTCAGATTTTGCCCTCCGTCAAGGCCGGGAGATGACGTCATGTATTGCCAGCAGCCTCTTCCAAAGCGCCTTCACCTGCCTGAACGGAATTGCATTGGCGGCATCCGACAATGCAACCCTCGGGTTGACGTGCGTCTCCATGAAAATCCCGTCCACGCCTGTGGCGACGGCTGCACGCGCAAGAAGAGGCGCGTATTTGCCATCGCCGCCGGAACCCGTCCCGAGCCCGCCGGGACGCTGGACGGAGTGCGTCGCATCGAACACCACCGGATAGCCAAGCCCGCGCATTATCGGCAACGAGCGCATGTCTGCGACCAGGTTCCTGTAGCCGAAACTCGCGCCGCGCTCGCAAAGGACGATGCGGCGGTTGCCGGTGGATTCGATCTTCTTGACGACGTTCGCCATGTCCTCGGGGGCCATGAACTGCCCCTTCTTGACGTTGACGACCGCCCCTGTCTCGCCTGCGGCCACGACAAGATCCGTCTGCCTCGCAAGGAATGCAGGAATCTGAAGCACGTCGCACGCCGCCGCCGCCCTGGCGCACTGCCATGGTTCGTGCACATCCGTCAGCACCGGCACCTCGAACGTTTCGCGTATGTCGGCAAGGATGTCGAGCCCCTCCTCCAGGCCGGGGCCGCGAAACGCGTCCACGCTCGTGCGGTTCGCCTTGTCGAAACTCGCCTTGAACACGTAGTTGACGGACAGTTCGTTTGCCACCTCAACAAGTCTTGCAGCGAGATCGAACGCCATTTTCCGGCTTTCGATCACACATGGCCCCGCAATGAACGTCAGCGATCCATCGCCGAAAGCCACGCCGCGATCCACATCGATCTTGCGTATTTTCCTCATGCCTGCACATCCTGTCTGTCCCGGGATTCACCGCGAAGCCCGTACGCGGCAGATTCTACCACATCGGCCCCGTCCGGGCAATGATGATGTCGGCCAGGCCGATTTGCGCACATGCCCGTATCGAAAATGTGGTATAATGCCGCCCAGGAGGTTTTCGTGGATCCTCCGGTCATGGCTTGAGAGCTTGAGAGAATGCAAGAAACGACTACAGATCTTTTCATCGCGCGGGCCAAGGCGGCGGCGGCGCAGACGCATGCCGTGTCCGACGAGGAGGAGGCGGCGCGCGAGGTGGATGCGATCCGCGCGGAGAAAGGCGCGAAGGGTCTCGCCGTGGGCGTGGTGCGCGCCGCGAAGGGCATCGCCCAAACCGGCACGTGCGTCGTGGTGGCGGACGACGAGGCTCAGCGCCTTGACACGATGCTCCCCGAAGTGAGCGTGATTCTGCTCGACAGCTCCGACATCCTGCCGGATCTCCCCTCCGCCGCGCCGTTTTTGCGCGAGCAGCAGACGCGGGGGCGAGCGTCGTACGTTTCGTTCATCACGGGGCCTAGCCGCACGGCCGACATCGAGCGCGTGAGCGCGATCGGCGTGCATGGGCCGCTGGAACTCCACATCGTGCTGGTCGGAGGGCGCCCATGAGCTACGCGCGCGAGATCGAGGCGGCGCTGGAGGACGGATTCCTCCGCCGCGCGCTGGACAAGTTCGCGGTCGAGTACCGCGCGGGACGCGACCGCGTGTTCGCGGAGGTGGACGAGCGCGGGCTCATCCGGCGCATCGCGGACGTGAAGGACGACGCGGCGCGGCGCATGGAAGAGCTTTACGAAAAGTTCCGCGCGGAGGCGGAGAAGCGCGGCGCGGTGGTACACCGCGCGAAGGACGCGGCGGAGGCGCGCGAGATCATCGCGCAGATCGCCCGCGAGAACGACGTCCACAAGATCGTCAAGTCGAAGTCCATGACCGCCGAGGAGATCGGCCTCAACGCCTACCTCGAATCGTTCGGAAAATCCGGAGAATCCGGAATGTCCGGAATCGAGGTGGACGAGACGGACCTCGGCGAGTGGATCGTGCAGTTGCGCCACGAGCGCCCCTCGCACATGGTGATGCCCGCGATCCACCTCTCCCGCGCGCAGGTCGCGGACGAGTTCGAGAGGGCGACAGGGCGCGCGCAGGACCGCGAGGACGTGCAGAAGCTCGTGAAGACCGCGCGCACGGAACTGCGTCCCAGGTTCCACGCGGCCGACATGGGCATCTCCGGCGCGAACTTCCTCATCGCGGAGACGGGCGCGTTCGCGATCGTCACGAACGAGGGAAACGGACGCCTCGTCAACACGCTTCCGCGCGTCCACGTGGCGCTCGCCGGGCTCGACAAGCTCGTGCCCACGCTCGACGACGCGCTCACGGCCCTGCAGGTGCTGCCGCGCAACGCGACGGGCCAGCGCATCACGAGCTACGTGACGTTTATCGACGGCGCGACGGCGTGCGCGAAGAGCCCGACCGGACGCAAGATCCTCCACATCGTGCTGCTCGACAACGGGCGCGCCGCGTTCGCGCGCGATCCGCTCTTCTCGCAGATCTACCGCTGCGTGCGGTGCGGCGCGTGCGCGAACGTGTGTCCCGTGTTCCGCCTCGTCGGCGGCCATCGCATGGGGCACGTCTACGTGGGCGCGATCGGCCTCGTGCTCACCTACCTCTACCACGACCGCGCCGCCGCGAAGGAGCTGTGCCAGAACTGCGTGGGGTGCGGCGCGTGCAAGGACGTGTGCTCGGGCGGCATCGACCTCCCGCGCCTCATACAGGAAATCCGCGCGCGCTTCGCGAAAGAGGACGGCGAGCCGGTGGTTTCGCGCCTTGCGCGCTACGCGATGCGCAAGCGCGCCACGTTCCACCGTCTGCTCAAGTTCATGCGCTTCGCGCAGAAGCCGTTTGCGGGCAAGGACGGCTTCGTGCGCCACCTCCCCATGGCGCTCTTCGGCAAGCAGGGCTTCAAGTCGCTGCCCACGCTTGCCAAGAAGCCATTCCGCGAGCTCTGGCCGTCGCTGTGCCGTCCCGTGGAGAAACCACGTTTCCGCATCGCGCTCTTCGCGGGGTGCGCGCTCGACTTCTGCCTGCCGCACCAGCTCGAGGCGGCGATGAAGGTGTTTGAGCATTTCGGCGTGGAGGTGGCGTTCCCGATGGAGCAGACATGCTGCGGGCTTCCGCTCGTGGCGCTCGGCGAGAAGGAGACGGCGCTCGACGTGGCGCGCCAGAACATCGCCGCGTTCGCGGGCGGGTACGACGCGATCGTCACGCTGTGCGCGAGCTGCGCCTCGCACCTCAAGCACTGGTACGCGGCCACGCTCGGCGCGGAAGCCGGGGCGTTCTCCGCGAAGGTGACGGACTTCAGCTCGTTTGCGCACGACGTGCTGGGGCTCACGGAGAGGGATTTCACGCGCCTCGATTGGAAAGTGGCCTACCACGCTAGCTGCCACCTCTGCCGGGGGCTGGGCGTGAAGGAGGCCCCGCGCGCCCTCATCTCCGCCGCCGCGCACTACACGCCCACGCCGGAGGAGGAGTCGTGCTGCGGGTTCGGCGGCAGCTGGTCGACGAAGTTCCCCGCGATTTCGAGGGAGCTCATGCACAAGAAGCTCGACAACGCCTGCTCGGACGGCGCTACGCATCTTGCGCTCGACTGCCCGGGCTGCACGATCCAGCTGCGCGGCGGCGCGGACCGCGAGAAGCGCGCGATCCAGGTCGTCCACGTCGCGGAGGTCCTGGCCGCAGGCCTGGAGGCGGGCGGCGCAACGCCTCCTGCCACGTGCCGATAGCCGGCGCAGTGGCCGGTCTCCTGAAACGGCATGCCGCAGAGGTGGCGACAGCCAGGCGACGATAACGGCCCATGGACGTCCGCGCGCGGAGACCGCTACCCGTTCCCTGCGGGACGCGGCCTTCTGCATCTCGGACATTCGCTTCCTGAAGTCCGGCATTGTCGCGTTCATTTTCAGTCCCCTCCAGACTATCCATAAAAACGACCTCCAAACTTGACGGAAGACGGCGGTTATCCTATACTTACCCCGCGTTTCCACCGCATGTGGCGGGGCGCGTGTTATGACATCCATGGAGTGACAGACAGATGAGACTCGAGATATTCATGGCAGGAATGGTGTCGGTGGCGGTCGCGGCCGCATTTGGAGCGCAGGCATTTGAAAAGGTTCCTGATGAAGCCAGGCTCGCGCTCAAGGGGACGCGTGGCAAGCCTGTCAAGGCGGGGTTCGTTTTCGTCAACGGACATTATCTCAAGCCGCCCTACACGGTAGCCCGCTACGGTACGGCCATATTCATCAACAACGAACAGGTGACAGACCAGATAGTTCCATGGCGCACTTTCCTGGCTACCCAGCCCGGCGGCTCACAGGCCATCAAACCCGCCGCCGCGCCCAAGCCTGCGGCGCAGACGACAGCAAGCAAGGCGCCGTCGATCGACGACTTCTTCGAAGACGCGCCCGCGTCACCCCCCGCAAAGCCAGCAACGGCGTCCGCGTCCTCCGCCGGGCCGTCGTCCGTCACGGACGAATTCGCCCACAACGAAAAGTCCAAGGCGATGGTCAAACGGATCAACGACATGCGCACCGACATCAGCAGAAGGCTGAGAAACGACCAGATGCTGTTCTTCGGCTCGCGCTATCCGCGTGTCACCGTGCCAAAACGCCTGTCAAGAGACCTGCTCGCAGTGATGCCGGAGGCGATACGCGACGCTTCCGACGGCGCCGATCTGGCGATGCGCATGCGCACCAAGGGATTCGTATTCCTTGGGCAGGAGACGTGCATGGACATTATCGAAAACAGGGCGGACTATCCGGCGCTGATCGAGAGGCGTCGCCAGATCAAGGAAGAGGAAAGCTTCCAGAAACTTCTGAACGACTCGCAGAGGGCTGTAAAGTGAAGAGTTCCCTCGCGCGTCTGTCGGCAGCCATTTCCGCATTGAATGATGCGGGGGAAATGGAGTCTTTCCTTTCGGAGCTGCTCACGCCCACCGAGCTGCGCGATCTGGTGCTGAGGTGGGAGCTGCTGGAATTGCTGTCGCAGGGGGAGTCCCAGCGGCGTATCGCCGCGCGTCTTGGAATATCCCTGTGCAAGATCACACGTGGCGCAAAGATACTCAAACGGCCCGACGCCATAGCGACGCGGCTGCTGAAACGGCCGGCGGCGCCATTTCAGGGGACACACCATGACGGAACTGACATCGCCATCAAATCCACGCATAAAGCACGTCGTTAAGCTGCGGACCTGTTCGGTCCGCGAAGAGACGCGCGAAATGATAGTCGAAGGCTTCCGCGAATGCAGGCGGGCCCTCGACAACGGGTATCGTCCGTCAGCTCTCTACCACTGCCCCGACCTCTACCTGAAGAACGAGAACGAGGCGTCGATAGTAGCAGACTGCGAGGCGCGAGGCGCGGAGATATTTCTCTGTTCGCGCATAGCGTTCCTGAAAATGGCCTACAAGGACCGTCCCGACGGTCTGCTCATGACAGGCCCCCACATCTCGCGGCGGCTGGCGGACCTCAATTTGCCTCCGAACGCGCTTGTCGTCGTCACCGAAGCGATCGAGAAACCCGGCAACCTTGGCACGATCCTGCGTTCGGCGGATGCCGCCAACGTCAGCGCCGTCATAGTCTGCGACCGTACCACTGACATCCACAACCCCAACGTGGTCCGCGCCTCCACCGGCACCATGTTCTCCGTACCGATAGCGGAGGCGACCTCCGTGGAGGCGATCGCATGGCTCAAGTCCCGCGGCTTCAAGATACTGGCAGCCACTCCCCACGCTGAAAAGCTTCATTTCGACGTGGATCTCACCGGCAACGTCGCCATCGCCGTAGGCGCGGAGCAGTATGGGCTGACGGCAGCCTGGATGGATCAGGCGGACCTGCGCGTGCGCATCCCCATGCTCGGCCTCGCCGACTCCCTGAACGTGAGCTCCGCCACGACAATCCTTTTATATGAAGCCGTCCGCCAGCGCATCGCCGCCGGCATAGACCATGCGCCGGATTTCATCCCGTGGCACGGAGAGGGCCGGCACGACCATTGATGGACGGGCCGACAGGAGACGTACATGACAGTCGAAGAAGCCTACAACCGCATATGCCGCGCCATTGCCGCAGGACGCCCCGCAAACGGGTATCTTGTAGTTGGCGGCGTGCGTGGCATGGGACTGGAGCTTGCCGACCGCGTGCTCGAAAATCTCTTTGGCGAAGGCGATCTCGCCGCGCATCCCGACATACATCGCCTTGCCCCCGAGAAGAAAAGCCGGATCATATCCGTCGAGGCGATGCGCGAAAAGATGATTTCCGCGATGGACATGACATCGTACCAGGGCGGATGGAAGGCTGGCGTGGTGCTAGGGGCGGACAGGATGAAAGCCGAAGCCGCCAACGCTTTCCTGAAGACTCTTGAGGAACCGCCGCCGCACACGCTGTTCCTGCTCCTGACGGAACGTCCGGAGCAGCTGCTGCCCACGATAATTTCCCGCTGCCAGCGAATCGATCTGCCTGACGCCCATGCCAGGATGCTGGACGAGCCGTGGCGCAGTCAGGTACTCGGAATCCTGTCGGCCGAATCCCTCTCCGGGCAGACGGCACGCGCAGGCGCTGCGGCCAGACTCATGGCCATACTGGACGAGTTGAAGGAAAAGGCGGAAGACCTTGTCGCGGAAGAGGTCGCGGATTCCGGCGATGGAGCCGGAGAAGAAACGTCGAAAGACGCGATGGAGGCGCTCATATCGTCGCGCTACCGGGAATTCCGGGCGGATTTTTCGGCCACCATCATGAGCTGGTTCCGCGATCTAATGGCCCTGCGCGCCGCGCCACCTTCCCACTCGGCGTACGACGATTCCGCGGCAGGCGCGCCGCTTGTCAACGAAGGGAACAGGCATCTGCTGGAGACTCGGGCGGCGAAACTCTCCCTGCAAGCCGCGTTTGCGAACATAGAGGCGGTAGAGGCATTTGCCGCATCCCTGGAACGCAACCTTCCCGAACTGTCCGTCCTCGGTGTGCTGACGGACCGTCTTGCATTCGGCACGGAGGGTCGATGAGATGGAACGCGCCCTCCTGCTAGCACGTGTCATAATGCCGGAAAAGGGCGTCTTTTCCGTGCGTTGCCCGAAGGATGGCATTGGGAAAGGTTGCCGGGCCGTGGTCAATCTCGGATATGGGCCTGACGTAGGCGTCGTGCTGGGCACCGAATTCTACGATCCTGCCGTACATGGCGCCTCCGTGCCAGGATACCTGCTGATACGCGCAGCAAGCGACGCCGACGAACGCGAAATCGCCTCCCAGCGGCAGGATGCTGCAAGAATGAAGGATGCCTTTCTGCGGCTTGCGCGGGAGACCGAGCCGGAAATCAGGATATTGCATTTGCGGCTCTCCCTTGGCCGGCAACGCCTTTTCGTATGGTATGCGGCGCCTCGCCGCGGCGTAGACCTCTCGGACGCCGCCAGGGAATTTGGCAGATCCGAGAACGTGCAGGTCTTCGCAAGGCAGCTGTCGCCGCGGGAAGAGGTGGGCTTTCTAGGAGCTGTAGGGCCATGCGGCCGGCCATGCTGCTGCGCCACGTGGCAGACGCGTCCGGCGCAAGGATCTGGCACCGCAGGCCGCGCACGCTGCAAGGCGTGCTACGGCACGGCGCAGCCGAACGGCGTATGCGGCAGGCACAAGTGCTGCCTCTCTTTCGAAGAACCAGACAACGGCAACCAGGAGGACAATAGTACATGAAGAAGATACTGCTGCTTAACGGACCGAATCTTGCGCTGCTTGGAACGCGCGAACCGGACATATATGGACGCGTCACCCTGGACGATATCGTCGCACGGGTGAAGGATGCGGCCAAGGGCAAGGGTTTCGAGGTCGATGCGTTCCAGAGCGACGTGGAGGGCGAACTCGCAGCCGCCATCGGCCGGGCGAGAGGTGTCTACGACGGCATAATCCTCAATCCTGCCGCATATACGCACACCTCCGTGGCCCTGCATGACGCGATAAAGGCGAGTGGAGTGCCTACGATCGAAGTGCACATCTCGAACGTCTACGCCCGCGAAGGATATCGCCACGAATCCCTGACCGCCGGCGCATGCGTGGGGCAGATATGCGGATTCGGGCCGGACGGATACCTGCTGGCGCTCGCCGCTCTTTCCTCGCTAGGCGCGAACCGTCAATTTTGATACAATGCCGACGATGGCAAAGCGGATATACCTTTCTCCTCCTTGGACGGGGGTGCGCGAGCGCGCGCTCGTATCCAAGGCATTCGATTCAGGCTACATAGCCCCATGCGGACCGATGGTCGACATGTTCGACAGTCGTCTGCAGGCGCTGTCTGGCCAGCATGCGGCGGCCGTGGCAAGCGGCACGGCGGCGCTGGATCTCATCATGGCGGAGCTGGGGGTGGGGCCGCGCACAACCGTGATCGCCTCAACGCTCACATTTATCGCGACCGTAGGCCCGGCAGTGCATCGCGGCGCGAAAACGGTGTTCGTCGACAGCGATCCCGACACCGGGACGGTTTCGATACCGCTCCTTGAAAAGGCCCTGTCCAACGTGCGGAAGCCTGCCGTAGTGATCGCCGCCGACCTGTACGGGCAATGTTGCAACTACGATGCGCTGGAAGCTGCATGCGCGCGTTGCGGCGCGCGGCTGGTGCTTGACGCCGCGGAATCCGTCGGCGGTTCGTGGAAGGGAACGCCCGCCGGCCTGGCCGGCACAGCCGCCATATACTCGTTCAACGGAAACAAGATCGTCACCACATCTGGCGGCGGTGCAGTCCTTTCAAGAGACCCTGAAATCGTGAAACGCGCCCGTTGGCGCGCGCAGCAGGCGCGCGAACCTGCGGCATGGTACGAACATCGCGAAACGGGCTACAACTACCGCATGAGCAACCTGCTGGCGGCAGTAGGTTGCGCGCAGCTCGACCGCCTCGAGGAGATCAAGCGGCGGAAGAAGCGCATTTTCAAGTTCTACTGCAGGCTTTTTGGCCAGAGCCATATTCCGGCATTGCCGTTTCCGTGCGCAGATCCGGAGGGTTCGACCCGCTGGCTGAGCGTATTCCTGTTTCCGTCGGAATCCGTGCGAGACAAGGTCGCTGCGCGGCTCGCGGCGGCAAACATCGAGTGCCGCCCCGTATGGAAACCGCTGCACATGCAGCCGACATTTGCAGGCTGTACGGTCTACGGCGGCCAGGTGGCCGAAGACATGTTCCGCAGAGGCCTGTGCCTTCCTTCCGGCGCGGGGCTGACGCAGACGTCTCTTTCACGCATTGCGAAGGCCATCGCAGGATGAAACGCGCGTTCGACATCCTGCTCGTGGTGCTGTCGATGCCGCTGTGGATTCCGCTCGTGGCGTTCGTCGCGCTAGCCGTGCGGATTGCGGACGGGAAACCGGTCCTCTTCCGCCAGGAACGGGCAGGTCGGCATGGACGCCCGTTCATGATGGCGAAGTTCAGGACGATGCGCAACGGCGATGGGGACGACGAGACCCGTCTGACGCGGCTGGGGCGGTTCCTGCGCGCCAGTTCGCTAGACGAGCTTCCCGAACTGTTCCACGTCCTTTCCGGCACGATGTCTCTTGTGGGACCGCGTCCCCTTCCTACGCGCTACCTTCCGCGCTACTCGCCGGAACAGGCGCGCCGCCATGACGTGCTCCCCGGCCTTACAGGGTGGGCTCAGGTGCATGGGCGGAACCTCGTTTCATGGCCTGACAAATTCAGATACGACGTGTGGTATGTGGACCACCGGTCGCTGATGCTCGATCTGAAAATCATTTTCATGACATTCGCCACCGTCCTGTCAGCGCACGGCATATCGTCAGGGGATGCTGCGACCGTGGCGGAATTCACAGGAGGTGGCGATGGCACGTGAAATCATGGTGGTCGGTGGCGGCGGTTTCGGCCGCGAGGCCATGTGGACGCTCGAACGGATCAACTCCGTCGCGTATGCGTGGCGAATCATAGGGTTTGCAGACGACGACCCTGAAAAGGCGCATGGTTCGATCGACGGATACCCTCTTCTCGGTCCCGTGGCGCAGGCGTCGCGGGACTATCCGGGCGCGGCGGTGCTGATCGCGATCGGCGACAACGCGACAAGGGAAAAGATATACCGCTCGCTGCGCGGACACGATTTTCCTGTCATCGCAGACCCGTCCGCCGAAGTGGCTCCAACAGCCGAGATTCGCCACGGATCGTTCATAGGCCCCAGGGCGGTGATATCCGTTGGCGCGGAGCTTGGCAAGTTCGTGATAGTAAACGCCCGCGCCGGCGTGGGCCACGATTCGATTCTAGGCGATTTCGCCCAGGTATGCCCTGGGGCATCGCTCTCAGGCCATACGACCGTGGGGGCGCATGCGTTCATCGCCACGAACGCATGTACCGTTCCCGGCGTCACCGTCGGTTCACATGCCAGAATCGCCGCCGGAACGCCGGTCTACGGCAATGTCGCGGATGGCAGCACGCTTTCCCCGTTCGGAATACTGAAACGGTAGCCCGCCGGCAGAAATCATACGGTCCGACAGGTGCGCGATCTCAGGAAATATGGTACAATCTAGCCGTTCGGGACCGGAACAGAACTGGTCGCGGGCTGATATACCAAGAAAGGAACGTTATGAAGAAGAAGTTGCTGCCGTTGACCTGCCTTGCGTTCTCCGTAAGCTGCGTGGTCTTTTCCGCGGACTTGGATCTTGCAGGGACCTGGAAGCTGACGCAGGCCGACGATCCGTCCGTCACATGCCCCATAGCCGTGCCAGGCGGCATCTACACGGCGCTTCTGGATGCGAAGAGGATACCCGACCCGTATTTCGCGCAGAACGAGAAGCTTACGCAATGGCCCAGCAGGAAGGACTGGCTTTTCTCGCGCACGTTCGAGGTGCCGGAGTCGTTTCTTGCCTCGAAGTCTGTCACGCTGCGCCTGGAGGACGTGGACTGCTTCGCCACGGTAAAGGTGAACGGACAGGAGGTCGGGCGCACTTCCAACCGGTTCCAGCGGTACGACTTCGACGTGAAACCCTACCTGAAAAACGGGCCGAACACGATCGAGGCGCTGTTCGAATCGACCGAACGCATCTCATATGCGGAGACGAACCGCTACGACCGCGCGTACCATATCAGCAACGCGACGGTGAAGAACATCAACCTCGTCCGCACGGTGCAATGCCATGGAGGCTGGGACTGGGGCATCACCCAGATGGAGACCGGCTTCATGGGGACGACCAAGCTGATCGCATGCGATACGGCCCGTCTCGACTACGTGTACACCACGCAGGATTTCGCGAAGGACTATTCTTCCGTGGCCGTGACCGTCACAGCCGAGGCCACCTCGCCTGCCGGCGGCGAGACGTCGTTTACCGCCACGCTCGGCGACGTCTCGAAGACCGGGAAGGTGACCCTCAAGCCTGGAGCCAACAAGGTTTCGCTTACGCTTGACGTAAAGAACCCGAAGCTGTGGTGGCCGACAGGGTACGGCGCCCAGCCGCTGTATGCGCTCTCCGTCAAGCTTGGCGACGACACCTGCACGAAGAAGGTCGGGCTGCGCAAGGCTGAAGTGTACAACGAAGAAGATTCCGAACCCGATCCCGCCACGGGAAAGAAAGGCAAGCCGATGGTTGTGGTCGTCAACGGGCGGCGCATCTTCTGCAAAGGCGCGGACTGGATTCCCTGCGACGCGTTCGAGAACCGCCAGACACGTGAGAAGTACCGCGATCTGCTCGACTCCGCCATCGCGGCCAACATGAACATCCTTCGCGTATGGGGAGGTGGCCAGTTCGAGCATCCCGCGTTCTACGAGCTTTGCGACGAGATGGGCATACTTCTCTGGCACGATTTCATGTTCTCCTGCGCCACGTATCCCGGCGACGAGCGTTTTCTTGCCGGCGTGCGCAAGGAGATCGCCCACCAGCTGCGCCATCTCCGCGACCATGCCTGCATCGCGCTGTGGTGCGGCGACAACGAGTGCATAGGCGCAGCGAAGTGGTTCGACAGGGACGAGAAAGTTCGCGCGCAGAACATCCAGCTGTGCGTGGCTCGCGCCAAGGAACTGGAGACGCTTTGCGCGAAATACGATCCCACGCGCTGCTTCTGGCCCAGTTCGCCGTGCCTCGGCCCCGGGAACTACGGCGACGGATGGAAGGACGACTCGTCCGGCGACATGCACTTCTGGCAGGTCTGGTTCGGAGACAAGCCGTTCCTGCACTACTATTCCGTGCGCCCCCGCTTCTGCAGCGAATTCGGCTTCCAGAGCTATCCCACCAAGGAGGAGGCGCTGACGTTCGTGACCCCGGACCAGCTCAACCCCACGGCGCCAGACTTCGCCTACCACCAGAAATGCCCCAACGGCAACAAGTTCATCTTGCAGATGCTGCTGCGCAACTTCCGCTTTCCTGATGGCGTCGATGCCGTGCTGTACCTCTCGCAGGTCCAGCAGGCCATGGCGATCCGCACTGCCGTGGAGGCCTGGCGGCATCTGCAACCACGCTGCATGGGGGTGATCTACTGGCAGCTGAACAACAACTGGCCTGTAGCCAGCTGGAGTTCGCTGGACTATTCCGGCAAGTGGAAGCAGCTGCACTACAACATCAAGCGCGCCTATGCGCCAGTTGCCATCAGCGCCGGCCCGAAATGGGGCGATCCGTCAACCATCGAAATCTGGGCCGTGAACGACCATGACGAGGAGTTCAAGGGAACCGCCGCCATAGACCAGTGGACGTTCGGAGGCGAAAAGAAGGTTCTCGCCACAGTGCCCGCCACAATAGCGCCACGTTCAGCCGTCAGGGTCGCATCGTATCCGCTGTCCGCGTTCGGCGACGAAGCCGCGCGCAGGAGCTCGTTCCTCGGCATGAGCCTGGACGGTCGCGCAGGCACGGTGGCAGACCGCGCCTCGAACGAATGGATGTTCGACCTCTTCATGAATTCGGAGCTGGAGAAGACGGACGTCAAGGTCAGCTTCTCGGAGAAGGACGGATCGTTCCGCGCAACGCTCCAGTGCGACAAGCCCGCGTTCTTCGTGTGGGCGAACGTATGGAAGATTCGCGGCGAATTCGACGACAATTCGTTCACGCTCTATCCGGGATCTCCGCGCACGATCACGTTCACGCCAAAGGCGCCCGGACTTACCCTGGATGCCTTCAAGAAGGCATTCTCCGTCACGCACATGCGTGAAAACTACCGCTAGGCGGCAGCAGCCGAGACCGTCCCGTACGCAATGCAGGACGAGAACTGGAGATACGGGAAATGACCGTTACATTGAAGATCGAGAAGAATGCGTACGGCGGCGACGGCTTGGGACGGCTGGGCAGCGGACGCGTGGCGTTCGTGCCTGGAGCGTTTGCAGGCGAAACGGTGCGCGTGGAGATATGCGAGGAAAAGAAGCGCTATGCGACTACACGGCTGGTGGCGGTCGAACAGCCGTCGCCTGATCGCCTGCCTTCCGTCGGGCCAACCGTTCCCGGCATGGTCTACGCGCCATTGTCCTATGACGCGGAATTGCGGCTGAAGCAGGACCAGCTGGAAAATTTCCTGTGGAAGGTGGAGCAGTCGGTGCTATCCCTCGAGGTCGTGCCGTCTCCACGTCCGCTGAACTACAGGAACAAGGTGGTGTACCATACGGAGAAGGCCGATGGGCGGTGGAAGCTCGGCTACCGTTCGGAGCCAAGCCACCACGTCGTGGACGTAACGGACGATCCGCTGGCGCGCCAGGCCATAAACGACGCCCTGCCGTCCATACGTTCGTCGGTCTTCTCGCTGCTCACGCAAGGTTCGCGAGCAGTCCGCCAATCGGCCAAGGAGGCAGACAATGTAACTGTCCGCTGGACCGCCGCCGATGGCGTAAAATGGTGGCTCGGCGACCCGCCGCGCGATCTTGAGCTGCATGAACAGACGGACGGACGGCGTTTCCGGGTGAGCGCCGACGGCTTCTACCAGGTAAATCCAGAAGTGGGCGACAAGCTGGCGAAAGCGGTGCGATCGGCATATGAGGAAAGAGCCGACATGGCTCCGCACATCCTTGACCTCTATTGCGGAGTGGGCGTCTTCGGCCTTTGCTGCGCAAGCGACAGGGACGTAAAACGCGAACAGCCCCGCCTTGCAGGGATTGAAAGCGGCAGATTGGCAGTTGCGGCGGCGAAACGGAATGCCGAGGCGCTCGGCATAAAAGCGAACTTTTTCTGCGAGCGCGTCGGTGGCAGCCTCAACCGCATAAAGATCGGGCAACAGACTACCGTAATCGTCGACCCACCGCGCAAAGGGCTGGAAGCCAACGTCGCACCCTGGCTGGCCAACCGTCCAGCACCGCGCCTTATATACGTGTCCTGCGACCCGGCCACCCTGGCACGCGACCTCTCCGCGCTCGTGCGAACCTACAGGATTCGCCATGTAAAGCTCTTTGACATGTTTCCGCGCACCGCCCGTTTCGAAACGCTTGTGATACTGGACAGACGCAACTAGCACAGGAAATTTTGATATACTTCAGCCGATGGATTTAACCAAACAGGTCTATAGAACATGAAACCGATTTTGCTGACTGGCACTGCAGCCTATTCCCCTTTCCGTCTTGATGCGCTGCGCAACTCGCTTGGAGCTTGCGCCTCCGGGCTCAAGACAGCCCGGATCGACGCCCGCTGGGTATATGCGATCCAGGCGGATGGAGCCGGCCCCGACGAGGATACCCTTCAACGTGCCGCCCTGCTGTTGAATGCAACGTCCGGTTCGGAGCCAGATCATGGGGACGCGTACGGAAGCGGCATGCCAAGCACCTTCTACGTCACGCCGAGAAAAGGAACGATTTCGCCGTGGTCGTCGAAGGCCACAGACATCTTCCGCAACTGCGGACTGAAAGGCATCGCGCGCGTGGAACGCGGCATCCGCTTTCGCATCGCCTTTGACGGAAGCGACGGGAACGCCGCTTCCCAGAATTCGGCGCTTTTGCCGAACGGAGCGGAATCCGCGCTCTACGACCGCATGACAGAGGGCGTGTACACGGACCTAGACGACCTCTTCGACCAGCTGCCCCCGAAGCCAGGCCGCACGTTCGACGTGCTGGCGCAAGGCGTCGCTGCCATTCGTGCCGCGAACACGGAGCTGGGGCTCGCAATCTCGGAACCGGAGATGAAGTACCTTGCGGAGAGCTTCGCCGCCGCAGGACGCAATCCCACGGACACCGAGCTCGTCATGTTCGGGCAGGTGAACTCGGAGCATTGCCGCCACAAGATATTCGGCGCGAAGTTCATCATCGACGGCAAGGAGATGCCGAACTCCCTCTTCGGCATGATCAAGAACACGCACAAGAAGAACGGCAAGGGCACGCTCGTCGCGTACAAGGACAACTCGTCCGTGGTGGAAGGCTTCGAGACGGAGATGTTCGCGCCGGGCGCGGCGCACGCCTACGGCTTCAAGAAGGTGCAGCTCGACCAGCTGATGAAGGTGGAGACGCACAACCACCCGACGGCTATCTCGCCGTATCCCGGCGCGGCGACGGGCGTGGGCGGCGAGATCCGCGACGAGGCGGCGACGGGCAGTGGCTCGCGCACGAACGCGGGCATCTGCGGCTTCATGGTGAGCGACCTGCACATCCCCGGCTATCCGCAGCCGTGGGAGCGCGAGTACGCGGAGTTCCCGAAGCGGCTGGCGACGCCGCTCGCGATCATGACCGAAGGCCCGATCGGCGGCGCGGCGTTCGGCAACGAATTCGGGCGTCCGCAGCTCACAGGCTTCTTCCGCACGTACGAGGGCGAGGCCGCGGGCCTATACCGCGGCTACCACAAGCCCATAATGCTCGCCGGCGGGCACGGCGTGATCATCCGCGACCAGGTTGAAAAGAAACCGGTGACCACGGGCGCGTACATCGTCCAGATCGGCGGGCCTGCGATGCGCATCGGCCTCGGCGGGGGCGCGGCGTCGTCGATGATGACCGGCACGAACGACGAGGCGCTCGACTTCAACAGCGTCCAGCGCGGCAACGCCGAGATGCAGCGCCGTTGCCAGGGCGTGATCAACGCCTGCGCGGGTATGGGCAAGAAGAACCCCATCCTCTCCATCCACGACATCGGCGCGGGCGGCCTCTCGAACGGATGCCCCGAGCTCGTCGAGGCGACCGGCGGCAAGTTCCAGCTCCGCAAGGTCCACAACGAAGAGACCTCGATGAACCCGATGGAGATCTGGTGCTGCGAGGCGCAGGAGCGCTACGTGCTGGCGCTCAAGCCCGCCGCGCGCGAGTTCTTCGAGGAGCTGTGCGCCCGCGAGCGGTGTCCGGTGGCGTTCATCGGCGAGGCGACGGGGGACGGGCAGCTCGTCCTCGAGGACGAATATTTCCACGACCGTCCGATCGACATGGACATCCGTGTCTTGCTCGGCAAGCCGCCGCGCATGGTGCGCGACGTGAAGCGCGTGAAGGCGAAGCACGAGAACCTGAACCTCGCCGGCGTCAAGACGCAAGACGCGTTCTTCCGGCTCCTGCACCTGCCGACGGTCGCGGACAAGACGTTCCTCGTAACGATCACGGACCGTTCCGTCACGGGCCTCGTCGCGCGCGACCAGATGGTGGGCCCCTACCAGCTGCCGGCGGCGGACTGCGCCGTCACCGCGATGGGCTACAAGACGCGCAACGGACAGGCCATGGCCACGGGCGAGCGGAGCCCCACGGCCCTCATCAGCGGCCCCGTCTCCGCGCGCCTCGCCATCACGGAGGCGCTCACGAACCTTGCGGCGGCGAACTGCGGCGACATCAGGAACGTGCGCCTCTCTGCCAACTGGATGGCCCCTTGCGGCGAGCCGGGAGAGGATGCCAACCTCTACGACACGGTGGAGGAGGTGGGCCTCAACTTCTGTCCTGCGCTCGGCATCTCCGTGCCTGTGGGCAAGGACAGCTGCTCGATGCACACCACCTGGACGGATTCCAATGGCGCGTCCCACCGCCAGGTGGCTCCGCTTTCGCTCGTGATCTCCAGCTTCTCGCCGGTGAAGGACGTGACGCTTACGTTGACGCCCGACTTGAAGGGGGGCGATGGACATGAGACGGGAGACGCGTCTCGCGTCTCGCGTCCCTCTGCGCTCCTCTACGTCGATCTCGGCCACGGCGCGTACCGGCTTGGCGGCAGCTGCCTCGCGCAGGTGTACAACCAGCTGGGCAAGGAAACGGCAGATGCGGACGCGAAGTCGGTGAAGGCTTTCTTCAACGCGATGCAGAAGATCGTGGAGAGGAAACTTGCGCTCGCCTACCACGACCGCAGCGACGGCGGCCTCGCCGTAACGCTCGCCGAGATGGCCATTACGGGCGGCAAGGGGCTTTCCGTGAACCTGCCGGACGTCGATGCCGGCGGCAATCCGCTCGATCCGCTCGCCGTCCTCTTCGCCGAGGAGCCCGGCGCGGTGCTGCAGGTGGCGGACGAGCACGTGCAGGAGGTGCTGTCCATATTCAAGAAGGCCGGTCTTGATGGCGACACGTTCGTCATCGGCGAGCCTGCGGCAGACCGTTCGTTCACGATCGAGGTCGGGCACCGTCGCGTCCTCGCGACGGACATCACCTCCATCCGTCGTGCGTGGAGCGAGACGACCTACCGGATGCAGGCGCTCCGCGACAACCCAGTGACGGCGCGCGAGGAGTACGACAACGGCCTTGACGAGACGGATCCCGGCCTCACCTTCAATCTTACGTATGACCCCGATGGACAGGTAGGGCGGTCGCCCCGCGCGCGCCGCGGGGCGACCGCCATGCCGAAGCCCCGCATGGCGATCCTGCGCGAGCAGGGCGTGAACGGACACATCGAGATGGCGGCGGCGTTCGCGCTTGCGGGCTTCGAGAGCGTGGACGTGCACATGACGGACCTGCTCGCGGGACGCGTGGACCTGGCGGACTTCCAGGGACTCGTGGCGTGCGGCGGCTTCAGCTACGGCGACGTGCTGGGCGCGGGCAGCGGATGGGCGCGGTCGATCCTCTTCAACCGCAAGCTCAAGGCGATGTTCAGGAAGTTCTTCCACAGGAAGGACACGTTCTCGCTCGGCGTGTGCAACGGCTGCCAGATGCTTTCCCAGCTGAAGGATCTGATCCCCGGGGCGGAAGGCTGGCCTGCGTTCAGGCGCAACATCTCCGAACAGTTCGAAGCGCGCTACTGCACGCTGGAGGTTATGGATTCGCCGTCCATTTTCTTCAAGGGCATGTCAGGAAGCCGCATTCCGATCGCGGTGGCGCATGGCGAAGGACGTGTGGAGTGGGACGGGGCCAGGCCCGATTCGGCCCTCCCTGCTCTCCGCTACGTCGACGGACGCGGACTGCCCACCGAGCGTTATCCATGGAACCCGAACGGCTCGAAGGACGGTCTTACGTCGTTCACCACGAAAGACGGTCGTGCGACGATCATGATGCCGCATCCGGAGCGTGGCTTCCGGGCGTGCCAGCTGAGCTACAACCCTGGCGTCTTCACAGGCGAGGCTGGGCCGTGGATGCGCATGTTCCGCAACGCGTATGCGTTCGCCATGTCGCATCGGCGGCATTGAAGGCGGCCTCATGACGCCATGGAGTCGGAACCATGCAGGGAATGAACTTCTACTGGCCTTTCATCCGGCTTGGCGTGACGGACGTATGGAGACACAAGACGCGTTCGTTCCTGACCATGCTGGGCATGGTATTCGGAGTGGGGTCGGTGATAGCCATGCTGGCAGTTGGCGAAGGGGCGAGCCACCAGGCGCTTGAATCCATAAAGCGCCTGGGAAGCCAGAACATCATGGTGAATTCGGTAAAGCCCACATCGGAAGAGAGCGCTTCCACCGGTGCCGCCACGACTGCGAAGCTGGCAGTCTACGGGCTGCTGAACGATGACGAATCGCGCATACAGGAGACGGTTCCGGGCGTAGCGTGCACGGTGCCGGCCCGCATGGTAAGGCGAAATGCCAGATTCAACGAACGGCAGCTGGAGTTGCGCGTGGTAGAGACAATCCCAGACTGGTTTGCCGTCGTTCCCAGACCCGTCCTCGCAGGCCGCGTCCTGAACGCGTCGGACATGGATTCCCGAGCCAACGTCTGCGTCCTGACCGAATTTGGCGTCCGCAAGCTCTTGGCAGCGACCACCATCCTGGGCCAACGCATCCGCCTTGGCGGAGGCGTGTTCGAGGTCGTTGGAATCGTGAAGAACGAACCGGGAGGAACGGTGCGCGCACCAGATTCAGATGCAGACGCCTACATCCCCATGACGACGGCCGCAAGGTTGTTTGGCGTCGCGAACATACGCTATTTGGCAGGCGGAATGGAGGGCGAGCGGGTAGAACTGTCGCAAATCATAGTCAAGATGAAGGACACGTCTGTAGTGGAAGCCGGAGCGAAAGCCATCGAAGCCATGCTGAAGCGATTCCACAAGAAGCAGGATTTCAAGATAGACGTGCCGCTTTCCCTGCTTAGGGAGGCAGAGAAGACGAAACGGACGTACAACATCGTCCTTGGCGCGATTGCGGGCATTTCGCTCCTTGTCGGCGGCATCGGCATCATGAACATCATGCTGGCATCCGTGACGGAACGCACCAAAGAAATCGGCATACGCCGGGCTATCGGAGCGCGAAAGAGCCGCATCGTGATTCAATTTCTCATAAACACGTGCGTTCTTTCCATCGGCGGCGGGCTGGCAGGCTTGATCGTGGGCGTGTCCATCCCCCTTCTCATTACATTCTTCACCGGCATGCCCACGCTGATCCAGCCCTACTCCATGGTTCTGGCTTTCGGAATTTCCGTAGGGATCGGAATCGTTTTCGGACTCTACCCAGCGCTTCGCGCCGCCTCGCTCGATCCGATTGAAGCCTTGCGGCACGAATAAAAAAATGATTTTACCCCTTGATGTCCGGCGGCGGTTATGGTAAACTGTTGCTCGTTTTCCGCGAGGGCCTGTAGCTCAACTGGATAGAGCATCAGACTACGAATCTGAGGGTTGTAGGTTCGACTCCTGTCAGGCCCGCCATTTTGGAAGACGCCAGATTGCGGGGTGGAGCAGCCTGGTAGCTCGTCAGGCTCATAACCTGAAGGTCGTTGGTTCAAATCCAGCCCCCGCTACCAATCTGGGAAAGAGGATGGTGTGATGGAAGTCCTCGAAAAACGCAGGCGTATAGGTATCTTCGGCGGTTCGTTCAATCCGATACATCTTGGGCATGTAGGTGTGGCGGAACGGGCGGCGCGCGAGCATGGCTTGTCGAAAATCCTAGTGGTGCCCGCGCATCTCTCTCCTTTCAAGACCGCGGTGCCGGCGCCTCTGGACGACGCGTTGCGATGGAAACTTGTGCGGCTGGCGTGCAAGGGGCATCCTTTGCTGGAGCCATGCGACATTGAATTGCGGCGGGGAGGCGTATCGTACACCATTGATACGGTAAGGGAGATAAAGTCGCAAAACATGGATGCCGATCTCTTCTTCATCATAGGCGAAGATTCGGCCGCATCCCTGCCCTGCTGGCGCTGCTACGACGAATTGACGGCGCTTTGCCGGTTCATCTCGTTTCCGCGCACTCGCGAGTCTTCGACCGAGGTCCGGCGGCGGCTTGAAGCAGGCGAGCCTGTGGACGAACTTGTCGGCCCGTGCGTGGCCGCCGCGTTGGCGGAAGCGGTTCAGCGCGGCGGCTGATGGCCGAGGAAATCGTCCTCGGCGGCCTTCAGCAGCGCATGCATCGATTCGGCGTCAGGCGCGGAGCGCAAGTCGGAAAGAAGCGTCGAAGCGTGGGCTAGCAGGCAGAGACGTGCGAGGATGTGCAGATGCAGGGCATGATCCGTACAGCATATCAGGAAGAACAGGTCGGTGCCTTCCCCGTCCTGCGAACCGAAGAAGACCGGACGCAGCGTACGGCCGAGCGCAAGAAACGTCTCCTGGAAAAGATACGGGTCGTGATAGCGCGGATGCAGGAACGCCACGCCGCCGCCGGCTGCCGTGGACGCGACCTCTTCGCGCGCGGAAAGTTCCGCGAAGAGCGTTTCCGGATCATACAGCAGCCCGGTGGAATCGGCGAAGTCTGTCATGTCGCGCAATACCCCTGCGCGGGTCTTTGACATGAGCGCGGGCGCTATCGCATCCGGGCGCAGGATATCGGCGATATGGAAATCATGGCCGTCGGACTTGCGGCGTTCGGTCATGGCAAGCCGATGCTCCTGCACGAGCTTCTTTTCAGGCAGCGCTATCATCCGCCGCTGGGCCCATTCGTCCAAGGGCTTGTGCTCGAAAAAGAAAGACTCCCCGCGCTTGACGCAAGGGACCTCCTCGCGCTGTGCGAAGTGCCTAAGCTCGTTCGGCGCAATATGCAGGTGTGCGGCCGCGCTCTTCAAATCCATCAGCTGGTAGCTCATGCGCACAATTGTAGCATAATCGCATTCTGAAAACAGTCATTTTCCAAATGACCTCACCTGCCATAAATGGTATAATACGTCCCGCCTTATCGGGACGTTCGGCCCCATCCGTTCGTTCGACGAATCCGTATTCAGCAACAGAAATGGAGGGCCGCCGTGACAACATATGCCATAGATTGCATCGAAAGCCGCACTCGACCTTCCGACGGTCGGTTTCATTCAGCAAGATCAAGGAGATTCCATCTTGAAAGGCAAAGGTATAGTCGAAGTCGTTGAACCGCATGTTACGGTGCTTTCGTTGCCGTCAGATGGATTCCGGCTGGAAGACGGCGGCTTTTTGCCGCATGTTGAGGTGGCATGGGAATCGTGCGGCCTTGAACGTGCCGAAAACGACAATGTGGTTTTCATATGCCATGCCCTCACTGGAGATGCGCATGTCGCAGGGCGCCACCCTGACGAGGCGGAATCGTCGGGATGGTGGGATGGTATCGTCGGTCCAGGCAAAGCCATAGACACGAATCGCTATCGTGTCATCTGCGCGAACGTGCTTGGCGGATGCAAGGGGACGACCGGCCCGTCGTCCGTCAACCCGGCGACAGGTCGTCCATACGGTTCGTCGTTCCCGCGTTTCACGATTGGCGACACGGTGGAGGTGTACCGCGCTCTCCTGCGCCAGCTCGGCGTCACGCATCTTGCCGGCCTTGTGGGCGGAAGCTTTGGCGGCATCCAGGTGATCGAATGGCTGGCGGCGCATCCCGGCGAGGTCGACAGGGCCGTCATGATCGCGTCTGGCGCGGCATTGAACGCCCAGGCGCTGGCATTCGACATCGTAGGCCGCTACGCCATAACTCTAGACCCCAGGTGGCAGGGGGGAGACTACTACGGATCCTCTCAGGGCGGTCCCGACACCGGCCTCGCCCAGGCCCGTCAGGTGGCGCACATCACATACCTGTCGCTTGATCTCCTGAACCGGCGTTTCGGCCGCAAGCAGCAGGAGACCTGGCTCGCCAAGGGAAAGGATTGGCTGGAGGCGCATGCCGCGCACTTCGGAACCACTTTCGCGATCGAAAGCTATCTTGGGCATCAGGCGAAGAAGTTCCTGGCCCGCTTCGACGCAAATTCGTACCTGCAGATCACCCATGCGATGGACCGTTACGATGCGGCGGAAAAATACGGTTCCCTCGAGGAAGTCTGCCGCCGCATAACAGCCCGCCTCCTGCTCGTCTCCATATCGGGCGACTGGCTGTTCTCCACCGACCAGAGCCGGACGATAGCGACAGGAATGCTCGCCGCCGGAAAGTCCGTAGACTATTCGCACCTTGACATCAAGGTGGGGCATGACGGTTTCCTTACGCACACGAAGGAGCTTTCGAAGGTGATGGGCAGCTTCTTCAACGACTCCACACGGGATGTCCCGCCCGAGAAACGCCGCAAGTTCGCGCCTATAATGAAGATGGTGCCGGACGGTTCGCGCGTTCTTGACATAGGCTGCGGCAGCGGTTCGTTGCTGCATCTCCTGCGCACCGAAAAGAACGTACGCGGCACCGGCATAGAAATCGTGTACGACCGCATCTGCGACGGTGTTGCAGACGGCCTTGACGTTCTGTATGACGATGCCGACGACGGGCTGGACATCATCCCTGACCACACGTATGACGTGGCAGTCCTCTCGGAAACGCTCCAGACGGTCAGGAAACCAAGGGAACTTCTCGAGCGGATACTCGACAAGGCGGACGAAGCAATCGTCACCTTCCCGAACTTCGCCTCGCACGCCATCCGCCTCCTGCTTGCGTTCAAAGGACGTCTTCCTGTCAGCGCCGAACTGCCGTTCGACTGGTATGACACGCCGAACACCCATATCGTCACGCTCAAGGATTTCCGCGCACTCTGCCGGAAGGAAGGCATCGAAATCAAGGAGATCCGTGCGGAATCTGACACATTCCTCGGACGTTTCTTCCTGAAGCTCGGCCTCTACAACCTCGGCGCGACACGTGTCATCGCACGGCTCGCACGCGCAACCCCCTACTGCGCGTTGCGAACGAAATCGCGGCCTTCGTAGGCCGGCGGCACGTAGCCGTGCTCCGACCCCTGCACCCAGTTGATCTGCTTGTTGCCCGGTATGTTGTTGTAGAGCTTTGCGAGGCCCATGGGCGGGCAGCAGTAGTCGCCCAATCCCGCACGCGTGATGATCGTACGGCACGTCTTGGGAATGCGCTTGGCGAAGTTGGCGGCGTCGTAATAGCCCATGGATTCCGTCCACGGGATGTACCACCCGTCGCTTGATATCTTCCTGTCGCGACGGACGTTGTTGTTGTACATGTCGCAGCACCAGGTGACTCCGCTCTCCGCCTGCGTCACGCCCTCGCCGCAGGCAGCCGCCCAGATCGTCTGCAATCCGCCCTGGCTGCCGCCGGAGGCAAGGAGATCCTTTCCGTTCCAGCCCTTGAGCGTCTTGAGGTACTGCAGCCCTCGTTTGACGCGAAGCACCATGCCGTTGAAGTAGGCCACCTCCGGGTCTTCGTTCTGCTTGGCGTCGAAAGCGTACGTGCAGTCGTGCGAACGGACTTCCCAGCGAAGAGCCTTGGTGTCGGCATCGGTGGCGCCGAACTCCACGAGCTTCAGGCCATGGGCGTTCATGTTGAGAACTATCTCGTTGTCCCGCGCCCACGAAGGCGTGCCATGGTTGCACCTGTCGCCGTTGTAGCCGTGGGTCTCCAGCCTGCACGGGAACGTCAGCCCTTCGTCCACGGCCTTGGGAACGGACAGATAGCCTGTCACCGGACGCAAGCCGGCGCAGTCTATGCGCACTGCGTAGAGCCTGGCTTTGGGGTTGGCGCATTTGATCTCGATCCTGTCGGCCTTGACCGGCACCAGGTCGAGCCGCTTGTATTGGCCAGCCCAGAACGCATCGAAGTCCTTCGGCTCCTCATGGGTGGAGAGAGAGCCGATATCGACGCCTGCCCCCCCGTCGAAGAACACGGCTTTCTTCCGGCGCTCGAAGGCGTTCATCGCCTTGCGGCCCTCTGGCGTAGTGGCGTCGCCGGTAAATTTCTTGGCGTAGCGCCTGCCGTTCCTGTCCACCACGTAGACTTCGAGGCGCACGAATCCTGCCTTGTCCAGGCTGGTCTTGTAGACGAACGGCTCGCCTGTGAACGGAACCTTGCCCTGTTCCACCTTGCCGTAGTCGTCAGACCGCTTCCATTCCAGGAAATACGCATCCGCCGGCACGGAGCCGTCAAGCCCGCGTGGCGTTACGGTGAAAACCATCTCCTCGCCCGGCTTGTAGGTCAGCGGATCCTTGTTCGTCGTGCCCATCAGCCATGCATCGTCCAGCAGCCCTGCCGCCGCAGGCGAGGCCAGCATCCATGCGGCGAACGCCGCCGCCATCATATTCGTCATTTTCATCTTGCTACCTTTCTGTTGACATGTTGACACCGAAAACGGATGCCACTCATTATACCGCATTTTCTCCGCGAATTGCAAGTGCCGGGTCTTGCGGAGAAACGATGCCGCCACGCCGGCCAAGATTCGCGCAGTTCCCTCTTGCGCACGGAAGAACCATTCGGTAAAATATAGCCAGCACCATGACCTCCAACGATGAATATGTTTTGCAGCTCCTTCGCGAGAAGGGATATGTAACAGCCGAACAGCTCGACGCCGCCAGCCAGGCGATGCGCGAAGGAAACGAGACGACGCTCGATGTCCTCGTAGCCTCCGGCGCCTTGACCGAAGACGACGTTCTCGGCACGATAGCCGACCAGTTCGGCATGAAGTACGTCAACATCGACCCTTCCGCGCTGGATCCGGAGATCGGCAAGGAGATCTCGCAGGAGATTGCCCGCAAGTACGGCGTCGCGCCTGTGATGAAGGATGCCGACTCGGTGACCATCGTCCTGTCCGATCCTATGAACTACGACGCGGTGGATTCGTTGCGTTACGTGCTGCACGGCAAGGACGTGCAGGCCGTGCTGGCGCCCGCCGCCGACGTCAAGGCGCTGATGGAGAAGCTGTATCCCAGCGGCGCGGACGAAATCACCACGCGCACGGACGACGGATTCGGGGACGACGAGTCTTCGGACGGCGATGACGCGCCTGTGATCCGCCTCTGCTCGCTGATCCTTTCCAACGCCATCAAGATGAAGGCCTCGGATATCCATCTCGAACCGATGGAGAAGGAATTCCGCGTACGGTACCGCATCGACGGTGCGCTCAGGAAAATGGACTCGCCGCCGAAACGCCTGCAGGGAGCCATTCTTTCGCGATTCAAGATCATGTCGAAGATCAAGATCTCCGAAAAGCGCATCCCGCAGGACGGCCGCATCCAGGTGAACGTCGGCGGCAGGGATCTGGATCTCCGCGTGTCCACCGTGCCGACAAACCATGGCGAATCGATCGTCATGCGTATTCTAGACAAGTCGAACCTCGCGCTCGGCCTGCCGCAGCTCGGCTTCCTGTCGGACGACCAGTCCAAGTTCGAGCGATTCATCCACCTGTCAGACGGCGTGGTGCTGGTGACCGGCCCGACAGGTTCCGGCAAGTCCACGACGCTTTACGCCGCCCTTGGGCAGATCAACCTTCCCGACCGGAAGATCATCACGGTGGAAGACCCTGTCGAATACCAGATGAGCGGCATAAACCAGGTTCAAGTGAACCGCGACGTCGGCCTCGATTTCTCCGCCGCCCTCCGCTCCATTCTCCGCCAGGCCCCGAACATCGTGATGATCGGCGAAATCCGCGACTCGGAAACGGCTGATATCGCAATGGAAGCTTCGCTCACGGGCCACCTGGTGTTCTCAACCCTCCACACCAACGACGCGCCATCGGCCGTGACACGTCTGACGGACATGGGCGTGAAACCATTCCTTGTGGCTTCGGCCATGCGCGCCGCGCTCGCCCAGCGCCTCGTGCGCGCAATATGCCCGAAGTGCAAGGAAGAGTACGCCATAACGGAACGCGACAAGAAGATGCTCGGCCCGCTCGCAAAACTAGCCCCGGACAAGATGTTCATCGGCAAGGGATGTTCCGCCTGCAACGGCGGCTACAAAGGCCGCAAGGGCATATTCGAGATATTCGAGGTCGACGACACGATCCAGCGACTGATCTTCGACCATGCCCCTACTACGGTTCTCCGCGAACGCGCCCGGGAAATGGGCATGCGCACCCTTCGCGAGGATGGAATGCTCAAGGTCGCCGCAGGCATGACCTCTCTCAAGGAAGTCCTGCAGGCCACCATGGGCGACGCCGACTAAACTCCCAGCTCCTACGCAGACAAATGAAAGCTCTCGCATTCCTTGCCACGTTGGCCTGCTGTTCGGCGGCTGCCGCCAGTTCCGGGCTGGAATACATAGATCCGTTGATCGGCACCGAGGGGAAAGGTTCCCAGTACGGCGGCATGATGCCATGCGCCGGAGTGCCGTTTGGCAGTTTCAGCATGGTGCCGATGACCCGCCTGAACCGTGTCGGGCAGTTGAGCTTCAACCAAGCCGACGACACGCTTATCGGTTTCATACTCACGCGCCAGCCGTCCATCTGGATGGGCGATTGGGGTGAAGTGCGCATACCGATCGAACCGGCAAAGATAGAGGATGCGGCCTATACGCCCTACCTTGGCCGCGTGACGGCCGGCGGCCGCACGTTCGAATACACCGCCACGGCACACGCGGCATGGCTGCGAGGCGATCTGCGCGACGTGCGCCTCGTGGACGGATACTGTTCCAACCGCGACGACGAGAACCTCGGATATCCACTGCCTAATTTCAAGGGCTGGCGCTGCGTGAAACGCGTCCGCGGCGGCATGCAGATCGGCGTTTCGCTGATCTCCCTTGAACAGGCGCGTGCAAACCTGGCCAAGGAGATAGGCGGCAAGACGTTCGAAGAGGTCGCGTCTGCTGTCAAGTCCGAATGGGAACGGTATTTCGGGCGCATCGAGATCGATGCGCCCGACAGCGTGAAGACCATCTTCTACACCGGCCTGTACCACACGCTCATGTACCCCCGCCGAATCGACGAGTACGGCCGCTACTACTCCGCTTTCGACGACAAGGTGCACGACGGCACGATGTACAGCTGCTATTCGCTTTGGGACACCTACCGCGCCGAACACCCGTGGCTCACTCTCGTCGCGCCGGAACACGTGGACGGCATGATGCAAGCGCTGCTTGAAATGTACAGGGAAGGCGGATGGCTTCCGAAATGGCCCAATCCGTCATATACCGGCATCATGATAGGAGCGCCTGCAGAGGTCGTCCTGGCAGAGGCGTACGTCAAGGGATTCAAGGGTTTCGACCTGGCCCTTGCCTACGAGGCGGTACGAAAGAACGCCACCGTCCCGCAGACCGGAGATGACGAGTGCGATTGGCGCGACAGGGGGATGTTCGGCCGCACGCCCGAGACTCGCGGCGGACTCGCCAGCTACATGAAGCGCGGTTACGTATCATGCGACCAGACGAGGGAGTCCGTATCCCGGACGCAGGACTTCGGCCTGGCAGACCGCGCGGCGGCAATTCTGGCAGAAGCCGCCGGCCATCCTGATGACGCCGCTTTCTTCCGCGCACGTTCAAGCAACTATACCAATCTCTGGGAAGCCACGGCCTCTGCGTTTCTTCCGCGCCGCGCCGACGGCACGTTCGTGCCACGCGCCCAGCTGAAGCCGCCGTACCACGACTATTGCGAGCAGTCTCCTGAAACCGGAGTGTGGGCCGTACCATTCGATACCGACGGCCTAGCCGCGCTCATGGGCGGTCCTGGAACGGCCGTCAGGCGGCTGGACGAGTTCTTCGACACGCTCTTCTGGATTCCAGAACGTGGGAACAAGTCGATACACGGCAACGAACCTTCGCACCACTGCGCCTACCTCTACAACCGGTTCGGAGCTCCGGAGAAGACGCAACAGCGCGTGCGCGAAATCCTCACACGCGCATATTCGACCGACCGCAAGGGCTTCGACGGCAACGAGGACTGCGGCCAGATGAGCGCATGGTACATCTTCTCGGCGCTAGGGTTCTACCCGCTAGACCCGGCAAGCGGCGAATACGAAATAGGGTCTCCGCTCGTAAGGAGCGCACGTCTCCATATCGGCGCGCCATATCCGCCCGCGATCCTGGAGATACGGGTGGAAAACGCAGCCCCTGCACGCTGGCGAGTGAAGCGAGCCACGCTCAACGGCAGAGAACTGACCGGCTGGCGCGTGCGCCACGCCGATTTGATCAAAGGCGGGCTCCTTGAATTCAAGATGGACTGAACTGTCAGCGACTGGCGGGAATGCGGGCCAGAAGCGCCGCGCATGGCGCAAGCTTCATTGGAGGATGTAGTAGATCGGGGCGCCGGCCAGAGGGAATATGTATTCGCCTTTCCGTGGCGACGGCAGCACGATCCGCCTTCCCCATACGTCAAGGAATCGCACGCATCCCTTGAATTCGACATGCTTGTCCACCGGCTCCCCTGCCGTCCAGAGCATGCCAGCATCTCGGCCATCCGGCCTCTTCCATCTGACATGATGGACCTTACGGTTGCGGTCATGCCACTCGTCGCCTACGGGCACGCTTCCGGGAGGGCACGCCCTCGAGAACGTCTTGCAGGCGGAGAATGCCGGCTTTGGCGCAAAGTTGTCGTGGACCATTCCGAAATGCGACTCGTTATGGTAGGTGTCTCCTTCCGGCGAACGAAACTCGTAGAGGAAGATGCTTTCGATTCTCTCCGCGAAAGCGATGCCCAGGGCGCGGGCCACGTAGTGACCCTGCTCAATCTCGGTATTCCCGCCGATCTGCTGACCGCGCGTCAACGTGATCAGAGAGGATACGACGACCGCCCCTTTCATGTCGGAGTTGAAGTCGAAGACTGCCGCCGCAACCAGGTCTGGCGCGTTATCGCGCGTTGCCACGACAAGCGGAATGAACCTGTCGCCTTCACGCATACCCTTGGGCTCGATGAAGCGCGTGGCGCGGTATCCGTTCAGGTCTGGCCGGAACCCGGCCTTTACCGCCCGCTCTGTAGCGAAGGCAAACACCTGTCCAGGGACCGACCTGTCAGTCTCGGAACTCACCGACCCGATGCGAAGGCGCGTACGATCCGCCAGGGCGTCACGCGTTGGATCGTCCGGAGCGCCAAGCGGGACACCCCCCATTTCGACGAGCACTCCGCCCCTCTTGACAAAGTCAAGCACGTCATCGTACACGGACACCGGATATGATTCGTTGCGCACCGGAAAGACGATGCAATCCAGAGCGTCTGCCGCCAGGAGCGGACGGAGCGTATCGGCATTGGTCGTGAGGACAGACGATCCGGGCGGCAAAAGCCCCATAAGAGCCTCCGCCACATGCGGTGGGGGCAACGTCCCGGCAGCCGTGGGTTCGACATATGCGACGCGCCATGCGCACTTCTCCGGGTTGGCCAGCCGAAGGCCGGTCTGGAGAATCGTCGATTCGGCGTTTCCTATTCCCTCAGTCTCTGTAGACCACCCCGTCTCCGTGACGATGATTGGTTTTGCCTCGTCGCCGAACTCTGCCATCACTGCGCGCGTACGGTCGATCTGGTTCGCGAGATGCCATGGTCGTTCAAACGTGTCCGGGGGAAACGGATTGGTATAGGGATGGATATTCATCACGTCGAAGGCGTTTCCGTAGCCGGCCGCGTATATCGCGCGCAGGTATGCGTAGTGGTCGCACCCGATGCCGCCAAGTGCGATGCGCACCGACGGATCGACGGACCTGACGGCGTCGCGCACCATCTTGAGCACTCGCGCGTAGGCGACCGTGTTGGTGCCGTTCCAGTCCCGAACGTGATTCTGCTCGTTCCAGAACTCAAGCGTCGAGAACCGTCCGCGGTAGCGTTCCGTAAACGCTTTCGCCAGAGCCGCCATCTCGTCGCCATGCTCGCCAAGCGGATGCGCCCATTCAGGAGGAACCGAAATGGTCGGCAGCGGCTCAAGGCCGTTTCTGGAGACGTCGTCCATCACCTTATCGCACCGCGAGAAATCCAGCGGCGCATCCTTCCTCGGCTGGATGATTCGCCACATGATTCCGAAACGGACGGTCTTGACGTCCCCCACGCGCATCAGGTCGCACGTCTCGGCGCAGTCGGCGAACTCGTTCTCGGCGAGGTGCGCGTTCACGCCTACAAACGGCAGGGGGTGCGCGGTCGCGGAGGGAAAGGCGGCAAACGAAACCACCGCCAGCATGCTACAACGAAACGTCATGGGTATGATGTGCATGAGACTGCAATTCCTTTCCATTGTTCAATTCCTTTCCATTGTTGCAAACTGGTCAATCCCGGCCTGCGAATTACCTCGTCCTGTCATCTTAAGATGACTATCGTACATTGTGGAATCTTCCCGAGTTTGTCGCCCCACTTGCCGAAGAACTTGAGCTCGCCCATCTGAATCTGCCTGACGGTGTTCGCCACACCGCCCACGGCCAGGATGCGAAGTCTATACTGCCGTGCCGAATACGGGTTGTCCGGCAAGTCGAAGGATGCGGAAAGACGATCCGTCGGAGTGTAGTCATAGACCCGCTCCCTCGTCCATTCCGTGAAGTTCTCGTGCCGGTCCAGCGTCACCCACCTGTCGCCGACGAATCCTTCCAGCCGCCACGACTTGGGAAGCCGCTGACCGACCCAGTCCCAGCTCTTCGTCTCGATCATGTAGTTCGTAACAACGATATCCTTTCCCTCAAGGAAGGAGTCCGGCATGGCGTAGTTGATGACATACGGGAAGAAGTCCTTGCCATCGGCAAGGTCTTCGTCGAGCGTGTACAGGATGCGCGTATCTTTGTCGTTATCGAAAAGATTGCCGAGCGGATAACTGCTGTCCTGGACATGATCCGAATCGGAACAGGCCGGCGTAAAGTGATTGCCGCCGTTGCCTCGTCCTTCATACATGATGTCGATCGGATACGCGATCTCCGCCTGCGGAAGCGTCCCTGCGACGTTCGCCCCCGCATGGCCCAAGATCGCCACCTCGGCGAACTGGATCATCTTCGCGGAATCCGGCGTCGGATCGCGCGCGTCGACAAACGGCCCATCTCCCCAAAGCCGTGTCACCAGGATGCGGTAGCGCCGATATGATGCGTTGTTGCCGAAGCGGAACGTGAACACGACGTCGCTATAGTTGCCGCGCGGTGCGTACTGCCAAAGGTTGAAGTTCGCGTGCTCGTCGAGTGTCGTCCAGCTCGTGCCGTCATTGGATCCCTGGAACTTCCAGGTGCGCGGCATGCGATCTATCGCATAGCCGTATCGCGTCCATACGTCCAGCGTATAGCCGGTCGCCACCACGTCCGCGTTCGGCATGAACGCATCGTCGAAAGTGTAGCACACCCACGCGCCGCCGTTCGTCAACGCCACGAGCGTCTCCGCGTTCCGGCTCAGGTAGCGAACGTTGTCCCCGTCGCTCCAGTTTCCGTTAAAGGCGTTTACGAGCGCGTGGCTGGCGTCGTAGTCTGGCACGTTGGCGGATGGCGTCCCGCCGTTCACGGCACGTGCCGCCGCCGTCAGGTCCACAAGAGGTGGTGCGGACGGAATCGCGCCCCCCCATATGCCGTGCAGCTTGATTTCCGTCAGCTGGCAGAACAATGTCGTGGCTCCACGGTTGCCGGTAATGGTGATGCGGTATTTGCGGAACGACCGCCAGTTGTAGAATTCCTTCGTGCCCTCGTAGGTGTCTTGCCCGATGCTTGTGGAGGTCGGATCCTGTTCCTCGCCATACCACCAGGTTTGCGAATAGCCTGCAAATCCGCTTACGTCGTTGATGAGCGTCCATGTGTCGCCTCCATCGTTCGACCCTTCGATGGTCCATGCTGACGGCATTCTCTGGGTGTAGTTCTCCCCGGAAGACCAGCCGTACCCCGAACCGTCCGCTTTGTTCCATCCGACCGCGAACGTGACACCCGTCACGACCACCTGCTCGCCCGGCACGAACTCCTCCGGCACGTCGTATGTGAACACGACGCCATTCGCCGGCTTGCCAGCCGCAGTGATGTACCATCTCTGCGCCGACCATGGCTTAGGAGAGCCTGATCGGCTCAACACGCCGTCGAATAGCGATGGAACCGGCGCATCGCTTCCCCTCGGCCCATCCACGGTCGCCGTCAGTCCGGCCCCATCGCGGATGGCGGACGTGAGGTCGCCCTGCTGTGGTTCCGTCGCGCATGCGGTTGCCGCCGCAACGGCCGCCAGCGCAAGCGCAAATCCACGCACCCCCCCCCTGAAACCGGTAGTTTTGCCACACTTCATGATTTTCTCTCCTTTGTTGCGTTCCAGCGCACAGTGCCGGGACGAAGTCAGTTTACATCATTTTCCACTTCCCGTAAAAACGGCGTACACCGGCGTTTCCGTCAGCGCGAGCAGCCGACCCTGCGCCGGCTTCCGGTTGCCCTGGATATCGACGAGCGTGTAGTCGCCCGGCACGTCCTTCGGCAGCTCCCACGTTACCGGAGCCTCGATCGCCCAGCCTACGAGGACGATCTGCCCGTCCGGACGACGGAAGCGGTACAGCCGGCCCAGCCGGCGATCCACCGTCTGATCCGCAACCGGCTCGGCGTCGCCCAGAAGCCTCGTCATCTCCGCCACGGCCGCGTATGACGGCTTGGGCATCTGGACTGCCTGGAAGCAGAGACCGAAGTTGTGCTCCGTGTAGCTGGCCTTGTTGCCGTCGTTGCTGAGGTCGTACAGCATTGTCGACTCGACGCCGTTCATGCGTGCGATCAGCAACGCGCGCACGATGTACTGGGCCTGCTCCAGGTACGACGCCGGCGCGTAGCCGGCCCACGCCGCCTGCGTAGCCCCCGCATCGCGCCGGAACGTCGTCCACCCCACCTCGGTGATGCGGAAGCGGTCGGCTCCGCCGTTGTCGCGCGCCAGCTCCTTGATCTCGCGCCCGTCGTCCTTGAAGAAGAAGTTGAGCCGCTCTGGGCGCAAGTCCTTGCCGTGGCAGTAGGGATGGAACGAAACGCAGTCCCCCTTCTTCGCTATGCCGTGCGTCAGCATGCGCGCAAGGCCGTGGAATCCGTCCTCGGACGCCACCACCACCGTCGCGTCCGGACGGCAGCGGTAGAGACGTTCCGCCGCCTGGCGGGTGAACGCCGAGAACTCCTGCGTCCACCGTCCTCCGTACTTCTTGTGGAAACCGAAGTTGTAGCCCTCGTTCCATATCTCGAACGTGTCGATGTCGTTCTTGTGCACCGTCGCGAAGTGCTCGATCCAGTTGCCGAACGCCGCCGGATCCAGCTCGTTTTCGTAGATCTTGTTGCCGTAGCACAGGATGCAGTTGAGCGAAAGTCCAAGGCGTTTCATGTGGGCCAGGTCGTCCGCGAGTCCCGGCGTCTCGGTGTAGACGCCCTTCTCGCGCTCGCATTCGGCCCATCTCGGATGGTTGCGGACCGTGCCTATGCCGGCCCTCGCCGCCATCTCGTACCGATGCGGCCCGTAACCCCATCCATGCATGTTCACGCCAACCCAGCGGCAGGGCCGAACGGTGTCGGACGTGAGCCGGGCGAACCACATCTCGCCTTCAGCCGGTACTTCCGCGCCGTCCGTCAGCACGCACGTCGCAGTCACCTTCATGGCGCCGAACCGGTTCTTAAGGTCGGCCGGGCTGAAGGAAAACAACTTCCCCTCAAGTGCCATCTCCTTCTCCAACACGATTCCACCCCACACATCCGCCACCGAGACACGGATGGTACGCGCGGACGGAACGTCAACGGCACCTTTCTTGCGGCTCGCGACGCGGCACTCCACGGTCACCGTCTCATCCGGCCCGAACACGGATCCATTGCGAACCGGCGCAAGCGCAGCCTTCCAGCCTGGGACGGCGGACTCAGACGGCGTCTCGATGCGCAGCAGCCTGGCACCCTCGAAGTAGACTGGCGAATCCCCGACCGGAACGCGCACACGGCATGGATCGCCGTCGGGTACCGTCTGCATCGTCTTGCCGTAGAGATCGGCGAATGTGGCGCCAGGACGGTCGAACACGAAGACGGACGGCCCATTCGACCCGTCGATCGTCCACGCGACGCCGGCTACCGTGCCGTCGGGACGCGTCCATTGTGGATGGTAACAGGTTCTCCCCTTGGAATGCCACGGCACGTCCAGCTGCACGGATCCTGCCGGGCGACGACGGATGAACTCGGCCGTCGCGGCGAATGCGGGCTTTTCCGTCCAGTCCGCCTCAATCAATCCAAAATGGTCTTCCGGCTCATGCATGACGCCGCCCTCGCGCGAACGTAACTCGTACCAAAGGTACTTCTCTATTCCCTCCGCGAACGAAATGGCGAGCGCGCGCACGGCAAGCGCGGCCTGGGCTGCCTTAGTCGTGCCGCCGCGTCCCTTCTGGACATTGCAGAGAATGATAGCCCCCTTCATGTCGCTGTTAAATCGGTAGACGCCGGCACCGACGGCGGGCCGTCCCTTACGATCCTTACCGACGAGCAGCGGAATCAGCTCGTCGCCAGGTTTCAGATACTTGGCGGTGACGAAGTGGCTGCATCGATAGACGGCGTTGGTCGGCTCGAAGCCAGCCGTCGCAGGAGCCGGACGCACGAGCATGCCGTTGTAGAGCGCCTTGTCGGACCAGCAGGCCTCCGGGCTGAGGCGGAGCCGCCGCCGGTACGGTTCGCCCGGGATGGAAGTGTCACGCACCGCGAGACCGGACGGCAGGACGCGCTGTGGCCACCACATCGGCATGCCGCCGCACTGCATGAGCACGCCGCCGCGGGCGACGAACGCGATGAGAGAATCCATGGTCGCACCAATGAAATCCTGCGCCGGATAGATGACGCAGTCGACGGCGTCGGCGTCCATCGCCTTCACCAGTTCGTCCGGCGTGGCGAGAGCAACGGTCGAGCCTTCGGGGAATACGCGCCGGTACGCCTCCAGGAGACCGTCGTCCGGCAAACGTCCGCCAGCGCACGGTAGCGGCGCATAGAGCACGCGCCAGGTCTTCTGGTTCGGCCGCGCGAGCGCAAGGCCAGCGCGCAGGACTCCATCGTTCACGGTCGGCCGATGCGTGGGCCATCCGTTCTCCGTCACCCAAATCGGCTTTTCGCCAAGCCCGTACTTTCCCATTAGCGTCTTGAGGCGTTCATAGTTGACATCAAGGATTCCTTCGGGAGGCTGTGGACGGGTGTACGGGTGGATATTCATCACGTCGAAGAACGGACCACCGCCTGCCTTGAAGACGCCCTCGATGAAGTCGAAGGGCACGCCCGCCGTGCCGCCGAACACCACCACAAGGGAGGGATCAATCCCTTTGATGAGGTTGTACGTGTACTTGAGGAGGATGGCGTAGTGGCCGGCGTCCGCCGTATCGCGCCACATCGAGTCGGCGTTCTGCTCGTTCCACACCTCCCACGTGCGCAGACGGTCCTTGTAGCGCGTCACAAGACGCCTCACGAAGAGGCCCCACTTGTCGAGATTCCGCCAGGCGGGACGCGACCAGAGAGTATCGTAGTCGAGAATCGGCAGCAGGCGGATGCCGGCCTTGTCGGCGTCGTCCACTAGCGCGTCGTAGCGGGAGAAGTCCCATTCGCCCTCCTTCTGTTCGATCTCGCGCCAAAGGAAGTCGGTGCGAATCCACGCAAGGCCGGCCTTCTTCGCCGTATCAAACGTGCGCGCGCGATCCTTGAATTCGTCGCGCGAGACGTGCGCCGTCGCTCCATAGGGGCTGTCGGGCCTGCTGGAACGGGTCCTGGCGGGCCTCGGTTTCTGCTGGAACAGTATTTCGCGCCCAGCCTCGTCGTACACGGACATGCGGTCGCCGTGGTCTGTATAGAACTTGCCGTCGGGAATGCGCAGGTCGGCATAGTCCGCAAGTGGTGTGCCACAAACGAACCGTTCACCCGTCTCAAGGATTGTTGGCGGAGCGGACGCGACGTACAGGACCTCGCCGCCCTGCCGCCGGTAGGCGGCGATTCTGTCGGCGGTGGCGCGCGTCAGCTCCACGTTGCGCACCAGCACCAGCTTCGGCCGCGATTCCAGGAAGCCGTCGTCGATCATCACCGAATCGACAATGTCGTAGTCGACGCTCTTCCGCAACGCGGCCAGCTCGTCGAACAGCGCCGCCGGATTGATCGAATGGTCGTTGGCCGCCTCGGCGAATTCCGTCCTGTGTCCGCACTTCTCGCCCTCCACCGGATAGAACGCCGCATAGTCGCATTTGAACGGCAGCGGCCCCGGGACGTTGCGGAACTTCATGTATATCTTGCTCGCACGGTAGATGTTGCCCGGATCGTTGTGCACGAGCGAAGTGCTGTTGGCGATGATCTGGTAGTTGGCCATGTATGCGGTGCTTTCGGAGAGCGTCAGCGGACTTTCCACGCCGAAGTCCGTCCCGTAGAACTTGGCAGCCGAGGCAATGCGCCGCGTGACCACCTGGGAACGCGCAAAGTCCGGAAAGTCGGCCAGCGTCGTGCAGCGCGCGGTGATGCCGTACTTGGCGCATATCCTGGCGACCGTGCTCTTGGTCTGCCCCAGCGCCAGGCATTCGCTCCGGCAGCCGATAGGCATGCCCATGCGGATCGTAGGGAAGTGCTTGCGCGCGATGGCGCACGCCTTGTCGGTGAATTCCATCAGGCTGTCCGTATACCATTTCTGGAAATCGAGCCGGAACCGGATGTTCTCGCGCCAGGCCATCAGGTCGTCGTCGAACGACCCGAACGACGCGTCCCAGGCCGCGTTCAGCGCGGTTACAGTGCCATACTTCCCGGCGACGAATTTCCTGAAGCTGGCTCGCGCCAGGGGGTCTCCGCACCACAGCCCGAAGTGCGCGTGCGGCGACGAGAAGACGTAATGCTTCGTGTTGTGCAGGTACTGCGGTTCGCCGAAGTCGCCGTAGATGCAGACGTACAGGAAATCGATCAGACCGCCCAGTTCCCGGGCAAGCGCGGCATAGAGGCGGTCGTACGTCTGAAGCGTGCGCTCGTCCCACAGGCTGACGATGCTCGAATCCTTCCCGTGCTCGAGGCATCGCGCTCGCACGATGTCGTGCTCCCACTTCGGCGGATGCATCCACCACGGGAAGATCCCCGCCCGGAACCCCTTCGCCCGGATCGCCTCCACGTCCTTCCTCACCGGCGAGAAGTCGAACACGCCCGGAGACTTCTCCACCTCGTACCACACGCACCTCGTCTCGATCACGTCAATGCCGTACTTCTTCATGCACGAGCAATATGGCTCGTCCAGCACGTCGCACAAGCCGTTAGCCTTGACCTCCGCGCCCATCGGCGTATGCAGGTTCAGCTGCCGCTCCGGGATATGACGTGTATGGTAGCGCATCTCCGCCGCACGCGTGGGGACTGATTCGGCAAACACAGCCCTCGTGCCCGCAAAGAGCGTCCAAACAAACACGATCGCAACAAGAAACAGCTTGTCCATAACGCCGATAGTCTAGTAGAGGCGGCAGGTTTCTGTCAATACGCCAATGTCATTTTTCCAGCAAAACAAAAGTCATTTACAAGGAAAGACGAATATGGTAGCATCTATACCATGCACACGTCGAACTACAAGCGGGTGATCGTGGCGCTGCGGCTCAACGGCGCGACAGGGCGGAACGAGCTTTCCGGCATATTCAAGTTCCTTGAGCGCAACGCCGCATGGGATCTGCACGTCGCCCAGGAGGCGGACGACCTTAACGACGCGCTGACATCCGCATCGCCGCCGGACGGGGTGATCGTAGGGCTTCTCCACACGGACAAGACGCTCGACCTTCTGGCGCGCTCGGCGATCCCCACGGTGGCGATAGACATCGGCGCGGACAGGTTCGCCGGACGCACGCGCTCCATTGCCTACGTGCGCACCGACGACGACGGCATCGGCAGGCTCGCCGGCAACTATCTCCTCTCGCTCGGAAACTTGCGCAGCATCGGGTTCATTCCTGCGCGCGTACGGCGTCCCTGGTCGCAGCTGCGCCAACGGGCGTTCACGGCCCGCCTGGTCCAGCAAGGCCGCAACGTCTCCGTGTATTCCGCCGATTCCGCCGACATGCCGTCGCTCTCCGCCTGGCTCGCCGCGCTGCCGAAGCCCGCCGGCGTGCTGATGGCATGGGACGGACTGGCCCCGGCCGTGTTTGCGGCGGCCAGGGCCGCGAGCATCCGCATTCCCGGCCAGCTGGCAATCTTGGGTGTCGACAACGACACCTTCATCTGCGACGCGATGCGTCCTACGCTTTCCAGCATACGACCCGACTACGAACAGTGCGGATTGCAGGCGGCCAAATGCCTCGAACGTCTCATGCGCGGCATCAGGCGGATGCGACCGATCGTACGATGTCCGGTGCGTGACATCGTAGAGCGAGAATCCACGGCCCCTGTCGCTCCGGCCACGTCGCTCATCCTGCGCGCCATCGACTTCATCGTCCATAACGCCGCCTCCCGCATCACGCCGACGGATGTAGCCCGCCAACTCGGCGTCTCACGTCGCCTGCTAGATCTCCGTTTCCGTGAATTCCACAGCAGTTCCGTAGCCGATACGATCGCCGCCGTGCGCCTGGAAGTCCTCAAGACCCATCTGCGCGAAACGCACCTGCCGATCGGCCGCATCACCGCCAACCTCGGCTACCGCAACTCCCGTTCGATAAAGAACTTCTTCAAGGCGCGTGTCGGCATGAGCATGCGCGCCTGGCGCCTCGTCCACGCGCCGAACCAACCATTGCAGGTTTGACGTTGATCCGGAATAACAGGTGTGCGATAATGTGCGTCCCTTCCCAAAATACCGAACGCCGACTGGAAGAACAATGACAATGAACATCTCTAGTGCAAGACCGGTTGCAGAATCAACCACGTTGCGCATCTGCGCCGCACTAGCGGTGTTCGCGTCGCTGCTGGAGGCACGGGCGGCGGACGCCGAGATCACGTTGGGAAAACCGGCGATGCGCTGGCTGTGGGGCGGCTTCGGTTTCCACAATTCGGAAGCCACCATGACGCCGCTGATGACGGACGAGTTCCGAGACCAGCGCGTACTCAAGTCCTTCCGCGAGATTTCCCCGACGTTTTCCCGCCTGTTCGCGGGCTATGCCGACTGGACCAAGGAGGCGATGGACCGCTTCGCCGACTACTACGATGCCACGTTCCGGCTCGCCGGCACCACGCTGTATCTCGTCCCAGGCCGCATGCCGGTGATCACGGAGGACTTTGACGCCGACGCCTACGCCGAGGCCGTCGCGACACGGCTGGAGTACCTTGTCAAGGAGCGCAAATGCACGAAGATACGCTACTACACGGCGGCGAACGAACTATCGGTAGGTCCGACCATTTCGTGGTTCAAAGATCATTGGAACACCTACGTGACCGTGATGAAGGCGTTGTACCGCGCGTTTCGCCGCCATGGACTTGACATCGGCCTCATGTCATCCGACGCCGCCGGCACTGGAAACCTCGAGACGCTCGACTGGTCCATCCGCGACCTGAACGACCAGACGGAGGTCTTCTGCTGGCACAAGTACACCTTTTACCGTCCTGACGCACAGACGGGGCGTCTCGGCCCCGGCGATCCCGCGATCTACGGCGAACTCTACGGCACGCTTACGAACTACGTGCGAATCTGCCTCCGAAAGGAAAAACGCCTGTCGCTTGGCGAATGGGGCGTGGTGCCGAAGAAAACAGTGACTGACCGGATGGTCAACGATGGCGGCCCCGGCTTCAACTATGATGGCGAAAATGCGAATCTCGCCGTCTTGGCGCGGGTCGAAAAGGGCCTTTGCGCAATGAACGCCGGCTGTCTCAACGCCGCGAGCTGGACGTTCTGCGACTATCCGGACCCTATGATACGCGAAGATGGCGACACGGCCGAGGAGAAGGCGCGCTACGACGTCAATGCCCTTTCGCCACAGGGGCCTGAAACGACCGCAGCTCGTAGGGCTTCAGGCGCAACTGCACGGATGCGCCAGACGTCGCCGCCCCCACCCGTTCACCTGTGGCGAGATCCGTCGCATCGGCAGGCAGCACCACGTCCACCTGAGCCGGAACGCCTTCCGTGTTGACGACGTACAGATATCGGCGATCATCGTAGATGCACTGCCGCCCGACCACGTTCCCTTCGCGCACGAACTCCTCCATGCGAACCGCCGGCAACGCCCGGTAGGCGCGCGCAAACTCCGCGAGATGCGGCTCCATGCCGTACGTGCCGATCAGAAATCCGCCCTTGCTCATGCCGAGGATGTCGTGGTAGCGCATGGGCAGGACAAAATGCCGGAGCGCATGGCGGCCGGACGGGTTGATCGTCGACACGCGCCAGACGCATTCCGTCATCCAGTCACATGTCAGCGTATTGGCCTTGTCGCGCCCAAGGGCGCCGATGGCGGACTCCCAGTAGCGGTCGTGCTGCGAGCACCATGGGAACGCGGAGCGTGCCAGCAGCTCGTAGGTGGACTGCGCGGCGTGAAGCCCGATCTGCCGCCGCATCACCTCCGGGGTCTTGAACTCGCGTCGGGTTCGCCAGCGTCCATCCGCCGGCACGATCCCCTGCGCAACGATCGCGTTGGGAATGGCGCGCGCGATCTTGTCCGGATCGATCCCCATCTCGCGGTTAACGGTCGCCAAGTAGTCGTCGCGCAAGAAGCGCGGATCGGCGATCCTGGACGACGAGAACACGTTGAACCACAACTTCAGGTCGGGCCGGCGGACGGCAAGCTTCTTCGCCATGCGGCTCCAGAAACCGGTGACGACGTCGCTCCGCCAGTCAAGCCACTTGTCCCGGGCATTCGCCGCGATCCACGCGGCGTAAGCCTTTCCCCGCAGCGGATCGGAACGGTCCACCTCCACCTTCACGCCCTTCGCCTTCTCGAACGCCTCGATGCAGTAGTCGTTGTAGCCGGACTCTATTCCGCCGAACGTCAGCATGCAGTGGCGGGTGATATGGAGGCAAATTCCCTTGAAGCTCGGATGCGGCGCCCCCTGATCGAGGAGCGTGTCGAACACGCTTTCGAGCCAGTTCTGGACATCAGGATGGGCGATGCAGAAGTTCGGCGGCGTGCCGTGCCATCCGCCCCAGTTGGGTTTTCCGGTATCGTGAATGGAGAGGCTCGTCGAATGAAGCGAGCCGTCCTCCATCGATCCGCGCGTGACGAGGCCATCGGGCACCGGCATCGTGTTCGGATTCATGGTCGGCATGAGGGAAAGGCCCTCGCGGTCGAACTTCACGTACCAGGCGCTCAGGTATCCGGGGGCGTGGTGACGCGGGTTGTATCCGTCCGGTCCCCCGATCAGCCCGTGGTAGAAGCATCCCGGATAGCCGAGCATGTTCTCGCCGGTGAACTTCATGAGCGCGGCCGTCCGGTCGATCAGCACGGAGAGGTCCCGCGCCTCGTACCCTTCGGAGTCAACGCTGAAGTCGAGGCCGATCGCGGGATCCTCGAAATACAGGGCAAGTGTTCTGTTCCATCCGCCGACGGGCTTCGGCGTGCGCACCGCCGCAACCGGCAACGTGCCGCTCCTGGGCCTGTAGACGCGGATCGCCGAGAGTGCGGCCGGCGCGTCCTGGCGCGCGGTCATGGCAACCAGCGCCGCGCATGGGGAGGCCGTCCACCAGATGCACCTGTGGGTCAGCGTCTGGCCGGTGTTCGGATATTCGCCACCGGCCGCCACGCCCACCTGGAGCGTGTAGTCGTTGCACGGATGAGCCGCCTGCACGACAAGGTCCATCGTCCGCACCTTGTCGTCCGGATAGTCTACGTCCAGCACGTAGAACGGTACGGAGGCGTCCAGGTCGAGCCGCACGGCGAATCGCGATCCCTCCTGTGCGGCCGCCTCCAGATAGGGGATATCCTCGCACGTCCCAACGCTCAGCGGTCCCACGGCGTTCAGGCGCTTCGCCTTCTTCAGCGTATCCACATGTTCCGGGGTTCCCAAGGCAATCGTCTCGACCAGCACCAGGTCGTCGGCTGCGAACGTACCGGGGACGGACGCGGGGAGACCTTCGTATGGATTCGCCGCCGGCGGGAAGAGGGCGGCGTAGTCGGGAACCGCGCGCACGTTCGGTTCCGGCGCCGCGTCCCACAACGCCTTCACCGCCGCCGGGTCAAGCGGCGCGGAATAGATTCTGAAGTCGTCGATCAGGCCGTCGATCACGCCCTCGCCGGAACGATTGCCCACAAAGAACGAGTCGAACGCATCACGGTCGAAGCCGAGCCGTTCCTTGCCGTTCAGCGCGCGGGTCATCGGCGAAACGCCGTCCTCTTCCTCGACGACCTGGCGTCCGTCGAAGAAGAGTTTCACGCCGCATTCATCCCACGTCATCGCAACATGGTGCCAGCCGTCGTCCGGTTCGCTCCCGGCATAGGTCACATACGAGTCGTCCTCGTCCGAGACGTCCCCGCGCAACCGCGATCCCCACCACCAGAAGCACAGCTGTCCCGAGCCGGCCCTGGGGCCCTTCGCCCTCGGATGCGCCGCGAGAAACCGGTATTTTCCGCTGGCGCCACCCTTCTGTCCGCGCACAAAACCCTTGTCCGGCCATTCGCGCTTCGTCCACATGGCGAACGTGCCGCGCTCCGGGTCGATGTTTCCGGCGGTCGCGTATTCCAGAAGGCTTCCCATGCCGGACGAAAGCCGCACGGCCTGGCCGAACTTTCCGGGAACGTATGCCAGCCCGTTCGCCGCGAGGGGTTGTGCCCTGCCGACGGCGAAGGCCGCGTCCGCAGACCCGTCGAAGGTCGCGTGGAAGGTCAGTTCCGCGCGTACCTTCTTGCACGGCGGCGTCGGCGGCAGTTCCTCGCGCGGCCCCCACTTGAACCCGGCGATCCTCACCGGCGTCGCACCGGAATCGTTCACGTCGAGACGGATGCGCAATGTCCGCAGGTTGTCGGGGATGGAGGAGACAAGCCCAAAGTCCTTCATCCCGCGCGTCAGGTGGCCGCGCACCGATCTGTGGAAATGGCACGGGGCCGAAGGTGTGCCGTATCCCTCGAAGAACCCGGTCATCAACCCACGGCGAGATTGACCGGCCGTGTAGACTAGCGTCAGCGTCCGGTTCGCGAGTCTTCTCGCGCCAATATCGGGCGTCACGAACACGATCTTGACCAAGCCGTTCGAGAAGGCCGTCCGCGCATCCACCACGAGCGCGTCATCCTCCACCGCGAACGACACGTCGGAAAGATCCCGTCCCAGAGGCTCCGCATGGCCTGAAAGGAGCGTTTTTCCGTCGCGCACGAGCTGCACGCCCTCAGGCGTCCGCGCCACCGAGATTCCCTTCCACCCTCCTTCGGGGAACACGCTCACGGACGCATGGACCGCAACCGCCCACAAGGCGGCTGCGGTCCTGAGCAGAGTGGGGATTCCCGGACGCATCGCTCTGCTTCCTTCGCCGTTACCGGACAACCAGCGTCGTCCCGCGCGGCGTCACATGCAGCACGCCGCGTCCCATCACCCATGTCGGGCACGTGGTGTGGGAGATGTCGCCAACTACGGATCTGCCGGCGAAGGTCACGCGCCGCACCTCAGCCGTGCCGTCGAAGTCGAGGTTGAGCGTGGCCCCGGCCGCGATCTCGAGCTCCAGCGTCTCGGGGATGTTGTTCTCGAGATCCGTCTGCGCCGCCATCGGCGCCGCCACGATCGCCACATCGTCCACCAGCGCATAGCCGCGCCCGCCCTCCTGAAGCTCCGTATGGAAGTCCAGCAGATACGTGCCAGCCGCCGGCACGGTGAACGGCTGACGGATCACGCATTCGTTCTCATGCTGGACGAGGTTTCGCCGCCACACCTCGTCGTCTCCCACCTTCACGAAGAACTGGCTGATCTTATCATCGTCAAACATGTTGGTGCGGCAACGCCTTGTGCGGAACGAGAGTTCGTAGCGCCCCGCCGCCGGGAACGTCACCACCTGGCGCAGCGAAGCGTCCGACGTGCTGCCGCCGACGCAGGCGCAGTCCGCACCCTGCGGCGCAGCCTCAGGCACGCTGAACGTCTGGTCGCTCAGGTTTGTGCAGGCGCCGTGGAACGTCCAGCCGCCCGTCGACTCGAAATCGCCGTTCGCGACAAGGTTCACGGGGATCGCTTCCGCCACGCGCTCCAGCGCCACGTCGTCCAGCCACGCGCTGCCGGCCGAAAACACGTTTCCGGACGTGCCTGCGACGCTTCCCGCGAACGCCAGCAGACTGTCGCCGCCTTCCGTCACATCGAACACCGCCTCGTATTGCCGCCAGTCGTCATGCCTCACCCATACTTTCTTCACGACGCGTCCGCCCAGCGTGACGGTCACGAGCTGAGGCGAAAGGCCGCACCGCTTCGCCAGATGGAACGTCAGGCGGTACCGTCCGGAGGACGGCAGCGTCACCGTCTGCGAGAACGCCTTGCCGCTGAAGAGCTGTGCGCACAGGAACCCGTCTGCCATCTCGTCCGGCCAGGCGAGGATCCCCGTATCGGCGGCGGTTGAAATAATCCCGTCGAACCACCGCCGCGCAATCATGCCTTGGGCGAATTCCTCGGTGGACTCCGTCGGCGTCGTCCAGCCGACGCAGGAGGAGACGGACGGCTTGAATGTCGTTGCCGTGTTCGTGATGTTCAGGAGCGGCTCCTCGAATCCGGGATTGGCGATCGCCACCGAGACCGGCGCCTCGGCGGACACCCGGACCGGTACGACCTTCAGATCGTCCAGCAGAATCGTCTTGACGGAATTCGGGTCGTCCGGCTCGTCGCTGAACGCGACCTCATGGGTGCCGGCCGAAAGATACGGCAGCGCCACCTCGTACCGCATGAACGACTTCTCGTTGAACGATGTGAGAAGTCCCAGGGACGATCCATCCACCTTGATGCGCATCGGCTTGAGGCAGGTGGTGTTGCGCGCACCGACAGAGAAGACAAGCCGGTACAATCCCGCCGAAGGAAGGACGAACGTCCCGGTTGCCGATCCGCGGCAGATGTACAGCAGATTGTTGCCCTCGTACCCCAGTCCATACGTATCTTCCGGCTGAAGCTGCCAGCTGCCGCTGTGGTAGGTCGACTTGTTGAGGATCGCGACGAGCGTATTGCCGGAGCGGTTGCGCCTGTCGAACACCCAGTTCCCGTTTGTGACGGCCGGGGCAGACGCCGACCCGCCCCCCGCGTTCCAGACATCAACCACATTGTACACCTCGAAGTTCGCGTTGGTGAAGAGCGCGGGCAAGGCGACTTTCTCCTCCGGCTCCGGAGGCGCAATCCGGAGCCCGCCGTTCTCCACCCGCACCTTCGCGTCCGCCGGCAGGGACGCCACGGCCAGATAGCCCCTGCCCGACTTGACCACCGTACCTGCCGCCGCATCGTCCAGCCGCGTCACGATTCCCTGCGCGCCGGCCGCGAACTTCTGCCCGGCCGCAGCCACGGCGATCGGCAGACCCTCCGAACGGATCCCGCCCGCCGCAAGTTCGACCGTGCCCGAGAAGCCGTCATCCACAAGCGTCGCCGTGCCGCTGCCCCGCTTGACGAACGTGCCGCCGCCCGAAAGCGCGCCCGCCACATCCGAAGATGTCGTGGCCGTCACGCACGAGTTGGTGGCGATCGCGAGCGCGCCCACGGACGTCTGCCGCGCCCCCATCCACTTCTTCCACAGGTAGTCCTCCACGCGCATCCGGTCGAACTCGGAAAGCCGCTGCTCGAACATGATCACCTCCGCGAGGCAGAATCCGCCGGAAGAACTCGTCAAGTCACGGTCGAAGCCGATCTGGTTCAATTGGCAATGGTTGTTCACGTTCGGCACGCGCGTGCCGACGACATGCCATGTGTAGTCGCGAATCGACAGGTTACCGCCCCAGACGGGATTCCGGTCCAGACGCGTGCTGCCCTTGTCCGCCCGCGTTTCACCTGTCGTTCCCCACAGGAGCTGAAGCGCCGCGCTCCCAACCCACGCCGGGACGGGCCTGTTCTGGCCGACGTCGCCACGGCAGAGGCTGAACATCGTGAAGCCCGCATAGGACATGCCCGTGCGCCTCGCGAAGACGGCAAACAGCTCGCGCACGAAGACGACGCCGCCCGCCGACCCCGTGTTCGTGATGCACAGGTTCTTGCTTCCGGCCGCGCCGTACTCGCCGAAGTCGAGATACGTGCCGTTCAGGGCCGTCCCGCCCGCGACCAGCGTCGGCCGCCTGTCGCCGGACGGCGCGGGCGACGCCCACTGGAACTCGCTGGAGGCGTAGGGGTAGACGTAGGACGAGCCCCCGCCGGCGATGTTCGGCTCACGCCGGTCGAACCATGTCGTGACAAGGTCGCCCTCGGTTACGATGTTCGTGGCGGGATCGAGCCACAGCTTCGCCTTTTGCGCGAGGTAGTCCGGCAGCGTCGGCACGGCCGGCGGGGCATCGAGGTTGAGAACCACGTCGCCCTCCGCAACATTCAGCTGCCCGCCGCCATTGAGCGCCGGCGCAGGCATCGTCACCGTGCCGCTTCCGCGCTTCCATACGATGCCGTTGTTGGCCACCCCCTGCCAGGTCTCGTTCGTGTCGGCCCCCACGTAGCGGTGGATCATGCTGGGGTTGGGAAACGGTTCAGCCCCCTGCACAGAGACAAGCAGAAACACGGAAACGATGCCAGCGCCGTTTCGTGCAGCCCGTGCGAAATGAATCTTCATCATGTTTTCCTTTCTTGCCATGGATACCTTTCCTGCTGCCAAACTGGTGCGCGCCGTTCGACGCTTCATCTGCCTCCGATCTGGGCCTGGACTGGGCCGATGAGGCCCGAAGGCTGGAGCGGATCGGACAGAGAAGGACCGGAATAGACGGTTGGCAGCAACAGCCCCGGCCGCTTGGGGTCTGACCGCTCGCGTGGCTTCGTTGCATAGCTGAGCGTCGAGCGCGTGACGCGCGTCTCCGGCTTCAGGAAGCAGTCGCCCACGAGCCGGTTGTGTCCGTTGTTGGTGTAGCGGACCTCGATTGCGTTCTCGCCCGCGCGCACGGCGGCGGAGATGTCCGCCTCCCACGGCGCGCACCACACGACGCCGCAATCGACGCCATTGACGAAGACGCGCGCCAGCCCGGAAAGAAGCGTACCGAGGACAAGTTTGATCGTTTGAGAATTTGAGGGTTGGGGCAGTTGGATCGTCGTGCGGTAGGTGGCCGTGCCGGAGAAGTAGCGAAGCGACGTCGACTCGGCCCTGCCGTGCTCGCCACATGTCGTCCAGTCGCGCAACGCATCCATCACAACGGGCGCAGGCGGCGCGGCCTTGATGCCAGGATGGTAGGCGAAGGAGACGTGCCACGCCTTGGTGAGCGGAATGGTCTTCATCGGCAGGGACGCGCGTCCCGCGCGTCCGCGGTCACGCGGGACGCGTGACCCTACCGGCATGAACACCACGAAGCAGCTGCCGCCCGTCGGCAGATCTAGCGCCACGCGCGTCTGGCCATTGTCGCACGCGACGGCCACGGGGCGCCCCGCCCTGCCGGTCACGGCGTCCCAGGTTTCGACGGTGCGTCCGCCGAGCGCGGCGTTCAGCGTCACGTCGCCCTTGCCCTCGCCCGCGACGAAGAAGAAGTCGACATCCCCTTCTCGGCGGTGCGTGGTCGTGAATTGCGCGTCCGGATCCTTCCGGAAACGTCCCCAGCCGTAGTAGTTGGTCGCAACGCTGACGAACTCGCCGTCGTCGACAGGCTCGCCGCGCTGGAGCATGGCCTGGCATCGCCCAAGATACCGCACGAACGCGTCGACATCCCGGTGCCACGTCACGTTGCGGTTGATGTGCGACCCCGCGAAATACTCGGAGCCGGGAACGCCGAACTTCTTCGGCGAACAGGTGAACGTGTGCCAGACGAAACGGTTGGCCCCGTCGGCGAACGCAATGTCGCCGATCGGCTTCAAGAACGAAGGATCGACCGAATAGTGGCAGGACATGTGGGTGAAAGCCTCCATCGAGACGATCTTCCGCCCTTCGCGCCGGGCGGAGAGGACGATGCCGCGCTGGAAGAAGCGCCCGTTCCTGTTCGCGTGGCCGGCGTCGGGATTGCTGAAATTCCCGTAGAGCGGCCAGAACTCGCCCTGCGGGAAGTCGTTGTGCGCGAGCAGATCCAGCTGGCTGCAGTCAAGCGGCGTCGATCCGCTGCCCCAGCCCCAGGGCCCGCCCGACTCCGAATAGACCTTCAAGCCGTGCGCGTGAGCCCACGCGCGCATGGTGGCGTAGAACGAGTCCTTGATCGTCTTCCAGCTGCCACCCGTCTTGACGTTCCCCTCGTAGCTCACCGAGTAGATGTGCGTGAACGTCGTGCCGACGAGGTCGGGCACGCGCTTCAAGAGGGGGCCGAGCACGCGTTCGAGGTGCGCGATGATGTCGTTGCGGTCGAGGACGTCCGCCTCGTGGGGCATGCCGTCGATGAAGCTCTGCATGGTGCCGCCGCTCGCCGCCGCGTTCATCGTGAACTCTAGCCCGAGCCGGGCGCATTCGCGGATGCAGAACTCCACAAGGTCGTACCATGCCGCCGTGCCCCAGCCCAGCTCCGCCTTGGGGACGACGACGAACTCGTCGCCGCTGTCCCAGTAGCCGCGCGTGTCGAGCATGTTGATTCCCCCGAAGCCGAGCCGCCGCATCGCCTCGAGGTCGGCAGTGATCGTCTCGCGGTCGGCATGGCCGTTGAGCCACAGGTAGTAGCACCATGGCTTCGCCGCGTCGGGCGGATCCGAGAAGTCGTCCCAGAGGGAACGGCACGCCGAACCCGCCCCGTCCGCCAGCGCCGTACTGGCCGCGAGCAAAAGCACGATCGACTCGATCATCCTTCTCATGCGTCCGTCTCTCCTTTTCACTCGTAGCTGTCCCTCAGATGCTTCAGCGTGAAAGCCCGCCGGAAATCGGCGAACGTCGCCTTCTCGTGCGCACGCCGCGTGAACGTCAGCACCTTCGTCCGTCCGGGAAGGAGCGTGAATGAATTGTCGGAGAAGACGCCCTTGATGCCAGGCGTGTCGGCCCAGACGAAAAACGCCGGCTTGTCCGTCGAGAGCGCAACCTGCCACAGGCCGTCCTTCTCCGCGAATTCTGTCGTGATGTCCGCCCGGGCGATGTTGCTCTCGCGATAGCGCTGAAACTGCCAGTCGTTCTCGAACGCGACCTTCTGGTCGCCCGCGCGTCCCGTCATCTCGACCGACAGGAACCTGTCGCGGCGTTCGTCCTCCGCGCCGAATTCGTCGACCTTGAAGCGGGCGACAAGCCCGGCCGTGCGCGGCGCCACGTTCATCGCCAGCGTACGCGCGGCGACCGGCGATCCGCCAAACCGCCAGTTGGTCAGGGCGATCTCGCCCTTCAGCGGCACACCGTGGTCATTGACCGCCCAGACCTCGAGCAGGGCGCTGTCCTTGAACTTCGGCACAACGGCCACGAGATGCGGCGAGAAGAAGCGTTTCGCCTGGTACTGCAGGTGCTTCCACTTGCCTCCGTATTCGATCGAGCTCCAGCTCCCCACCGGCCAGTTGTCGTTCAACTGCCAGTAGATCGCGCCCATGCACCGCGGCATCAGCCGCCGGAAGTGCTCGATGCCGATCTTCATGGCCATCGCCTGCTGGACCTGGGAGAGGTAGACGACGTCCTCCACCGATCCGGGGAAACGGAAGTAGCGCAGCATCGTGCGCAGGATGATCTTGTTGCCGTCATGGCACTTCTGATGGTAGAAGAAGTCCGGCGCGGTCGGGTTGAGCTGTTCGGGCGGGACGTACGTCAGAGCGGTCTCGATCGAGGGATAGCTCTGGAAACCGAACTCGCTGCAGAAGCGCGGACGGATCGTGTAGTAGTTGTCGAACGGCTGGTCGCAGAAGAACACCTCCCAGTAGTGCATGTCGCCGCGCCTGTCGTTCTGGCCCATGTCGTCGATGCGGTCCGGCCCCTGGCTCGGCGAACTCGGCCAGAACGTGCGCGTGGGATCGTACGTCGCGCAGACTTCGCCGCACACGTCCTCGCGTCGACGCAAGGTCCTGACCGTCTGCTTCCACCACGCGGCATCCCGGCCTCTTGCAAGGATGGCGGCGTAGCCGCGGCATTCGTTGTCGCCGCACCAGAGGGCGATCGAGCAGTGGTCGCGCAGGCGCCGCACCTGATGCGCGAGCTCCTTCCGGACGCCATCCAGGAAATAGTCGCACGCGGGATAGATGCCGCAGGCGAACATGAGATCGTGCCAAATCAGGATGCCCAGCTCGTCGCACGTGTCGTAGAACGCATCCTTCTCGAACTGGCCACCGCCCCAGAGCCGCACGCAGTTCATGTTTGAATCCCGCACGTCCGTCAGTATTTCCCGATACCGTTCGGGCGTCTGCCGGTTTTCGAAGGCGTCGCAGGGGATCCAGTCCGCGCCCTTGGCAAACAGCCTGACGCCGTTGACGGCCAGCATCATGCCCTGCCCCTTTTCCGCGTCATGCGGATCCTTGACCGCATCGTCCTCGGCCACGACCTCGACCTTCCGAAGCCCGATCCGACGCCGCACGCACGCGCTCCCTACCTTGACGGACAACGGATAAAGCGGTTGCTTCCCCATTCCGTTCGGCCACCAGAGCATCGGATTCGCCATATGGAGGGAAAGCGACAGATGGTTGTCGCCAGGCTTCAGGACGACATTTTCCGACTTCGCCACATCGCCAAGGGAAACGGCGAAGTCGACCGTGCTCCCCGCTGGCGAATAGATGTCCGCCGACACCTCCACGTCGACGGACGAATAATCCGAAGCGAATGTCTGCGTCGTGTAGACATAGTCGATCCGCGCGTCATCGACCGCAATCAGCTTCACAGTCCCCATCAGTCCCGTATCCATCTGCGTAATGCCCCAGTCCCACCCGCCATGGCACTGCACCGTTCGCGCCAGAAGGATCTTTCTGATGTCCCCGTTGCTGATGCGGTTCTCGACCGCGCCGTTCTCGTACCGGTTCGTTTCCGCATAGCACCTGAGCTCCGTCGAATCGAATACGACTTCGATGCGGTTGGAGCCGTCCCTCAGGGAGGGCTTGACGTCGAATTCATGGCGCTGAAACCGGTTGGCCGTCTTGCCGACCTCGTGCCCGTTCACCCAAACGGTCGCGAAGCAATCGACGTCTTCGAGCCTCAGGATGACCGACTTGGAGGCGCAAAAGCCCTGAGGGACCTCGAACGGGCGCGAAAACCTCCACGCGCACCGGCGAGGCCACTGGGTCTTCTTCTCGTTTTGCGCCCAGAAAGGGTCTGGGATGTACTTCGCTTCGAGGAGCGCCGTGTAGATTCCTCCCGGAACGCGAACGGGGCACGAGACCGAATTCGTCTCCACCTGCGTCAGCGTCCACGTCCCGGCAAGATCCAGATCCATGGCATTCGCCAGGACCATGGTCGCAGAGGCCGCTATGCACAGCATGTTCTTCGCGTTCTTCATGACTTTCATTCCTTGTGCGGCTCTAGTATAGCACGCCTGGAATCCCAAAGAGGACTGGTTGCGCAAAAATCATAGGAACGATTCCGCAAGGACGCCCATGACGCTCACGTGCGGTTTCTGCTCCGCCACTGCGAAAGGGAGCAGCCGACTTCCCGTGTGAAGGCGGCACGCAAGGACCGGGGATCGCCGTATCCGCATTGTGGGTAGATCGCGTCCACGCTCACGCCTGGCGTGCGCAGCAAGTCCTGTGCACGCTCGATGCGGACGGCGATGATCTCCTCGCGAATCGACCGTTTGGCCACTTCGCGAAAGCGTTTTTCCGCCGTCCTCGCCTTGAGGCCCATCTCGCGAATAACATCCGCCGCGGAGATTCCCTTGCAGGCGTTGGCCCGGACGAAGTCCAGGGCGCGTACCGCCCGAATGTCGGCACGCTCCACCTTGCGGGTCGATGAACGCCGTACCAGCCGTGTCGAATCGAACTCCAGCACGACAGGCTTCATCTCGGGATTCCTGAGCCGACGTGCCAGCAGCCTCGCAGCGAGTTTCCCGGACTGCTCGAAGTCGGGGGAAATGCTGGACAGCGTCGGGATGGTGTTCTCGCAAACCAGCTCGTCGTTGTCGATTCCCATGACAACCATGTCCCTCGGGACGGAAATGCCCATGTTGTCGGCCGCCCGCAGGACATGGACGGCCATTTCGTCATTGACCGCCAGAATGCCGCAGGGCTTGGGCATGTCGGCGATAAACGCCTCCAATCGCCTGCCGAAGGCCTCGTTGTCTTCGTCCTTGGGCCGCCGCCACGACTTGAAGACGCGCCCTTGCCTGCCGCATGCCGCCATCTCCTGGCGGAAAATCGCCTCGCGCTCCAGCGACCAGTCCGCCTTGGTGCGGTGATGGACATAGCCGTACGCGCCAAAACCGCTGTTCAGCAGTTCGCGAATGGCGGCCTTCACGATTCCGACCGAATTGTGGCGGATCCCGAAGTAGGGCTTGTCGGTGACGGCCGTGTTCGCATAATAGATGGCCTTCTGATTGGCAAACGCATCGGCTGAACACCCCTTGTATCGAACGACGCCCCCCTCAACGATCACACCGATCGGCTTCCAGTACTTCAAAACGGGGCCGACCCCTCGTTCAAGCTCGCCCACGTCGATAGGCGAAACATACCAACCCTCCTCCCGCGCAACGGCGATGATGCCCGACAGGCGACATCGCCACATCGAGAATGCGTTCTCGTAGAAGTAGAGGACTGTCTTCATGTGTGGACTTCCTCGTGCGGCGGACTCATTATAGCAGATGCCGCGCAGAACCGCAAGGCGGAGCCGGACGCGCTTGCGGGACAGACGGCGATTTGGTATCATCGGCATCATGTACAAGCCGATGATACGTTTTGCCCTTCTGCATGCCGCCATGCTGGTGGCGGCATGCGCCTGCGGCACCGACAACGCCCGGTACGTCGATCCGTTCATAGGTACGGGCGGCAAGTGCCAAACGACGCCTGCGGCCGCCCGTCCGTTCGGGTTCGTCAAGCCGGGACCTGACACGCGCCACGACTCCTGGACAGGCACGAGCGGATACTACCATACGGACGCCTCCCTGCTCGGTTTCTCGCAGACGCATCTTTCCGGCAGCTGCCCCGACTTGGGTGACATCCTCATCCACCCGATCAGCGGCATGATAGTGGATGGCGACTGGCGCAGTTGCTTCCGCAAATGCGACGAACGTGCAGAACCCGGCTACTACGCGGTGTATCTTCCGGGTTTTCAGGTGCAGGCGGAAATGACCTGCACGGCCCGGACATCGTTCTACCGGTTCACCTACGGGAGCGATGACGCCCACCATCTGCTCGTGGACACCCAGCACGGCATCACATTCCCCGGCAGGTTCTCGCAGCACGTGCTTTCGTGCGCAGTCGCGTTTCCAGACGCAACCACAATGACCGGACGTGCGCACCTGAAGAACTGGGTGGAACGGGACCTCTTCTGGGCGATGCGCTTCGACCATCCTGCAACCGCGCGGCAGGAGAAACCCCACGAATGGGGCGGCAGGGGGAAGCGACACTTCCTCTCATTCGACATCCCCAAGGGGGGACAACTCCTCGTGAAGGTGGCCGTCTCCACCACGAGCGAGGAAGGCGCACTCCGGAATCTGGCCGCCGAATCGCCACACTGGGACTTCGACAGGGTCCGCTCAGAGGCGCGCGCCGAATGGAACAATCTACTGGATCGTGTGGAGGTGGAGGGTTTGGACGAATCCAGCCGCAAGGTATTCTACACGGCGCTTTACCATTCGTGCTTCAGTCCAGATGACATTGCCGATGCGGACGGACACTACCGGGGGGCCGACGGCAACGTGTCCGTCTCTCCGACAGGCCATTACTACTCCACGCTGTCGCTATGGGACTCGTTCCGCGCCCAGCAACCGCTGGTGTGCGTCCTGGCACCGGAACGGGTGGATGCGATTATCGAAACCTTGGTTCTCCACTGGCGAGCGGCAGGATTCCTGCCGATCTGGGCGCTCGCCGGCAAGGACAACCAGTGCATGATCGGTTCGCATGCCGTGCCGTTGATCGCAGATGCCTATCTGCGCGGCTTTAGAGGCTTCGACGTGGAGACCGCCTGGCAGGCCGTCCGCGATACGCTCCGCAATCGGCACCCGTCGCGCGAGAAAGAACAATGGGATCTGCTGGACCGTTTCGGCTACTATCCATTCGACCTCGTGAAGGGAGAATCCGTATCACGCACGCTTGAGTGCGCCTACGATGACTGGTGCGCGGCGCAGTTCGCATCCGCGCTCGGCCACAAGGAGGACGCGGCGTTCTTCACCGCGCGTTCAGCCGGATGGACGAATGTGATTGACCGCAAGACCGGGTTCGCGCGCGGCAAGGATTCGGCAGGACGGTGGCGCGAACCATTCGATCCCCTCACATGCGGGCAGGGGGCCGTGCATCCAAACGACTTCACAGAGGGCAATTCCTGGCAGTACACCTGGCACGTCCTGCACGATCCCCGCGGGCTGGCAGGGTGGCTTGGCGGGCCGGAGGCCTTCGAGCGCCGCCTGGACCGCCTGTTCACGGAACCGCCCGTGATGAAAGGTTACGGGACCATGGAGTATCTCGAATGGCCCATAGGACAGTATTCTCACGGCAACGAACAGGTCCATCACGTTGTCTGGTTCTATTCGCTACTCGGCAAGCCGGAGAAGACGGCGGCGCGGGCGAGGCAGATATGCACAACTCTGTACCGCGCAGATCCAGACGGTTATTGTGGAAACGAGGATTGTGGACAACTGGGCGCCTGGTACGTCTTCGCCACACTCGGCTTCTATCCGTTTAATCCGTGCGGCGGCGAATACGTGCTTGGCGCGCCGATGGTACCGAAAGCCACAGTCCGGCTAGCCGGCGGAAAGACGTTGACGATCATATCTCGCCCGGCCCCAACCGGGCAGAGCCCCATCAGGACAACGTTCGTTCCGTCCGATGGAAGCACGCCGCAAGAACTGCACGGTACCATACGTCATACCGACCTGGCGAAGGGAGGAACGCTCGTGTTCGAAGGCGGGACGGACCTGTAACCCTGACGCGCGACATACATGGCACGCTTGCCCTTTTGATGTTGATTCGGAAAGGAGGGTATGCGATAATAAACGCCGTTTTTCAAATTGCAAGGAACATGGAATGAACATGACAATGAACACATGACGCGCAAAACCGATTGCGGCGTGCGCATGTCACGGGACGGCGTCCTCGCGTGGAACGCCACGGAGGATTCCTGCCACGCGTACTCTCGCGTGTACGACGCATGGCGGTTCTCCGTCAAGGGCGTCGACCAGTGGGGAAATGTCGGGAAATAGACAAAAGAAACGAGCGCATCCATGAACAACGTTGCATCTCTTTTTTCGGCCGGCCGTGGCATTCGCCGGGCGGCTTTTCTCATCTTGGCTGGCGCGGCTTCCGCCGGCACGCCCCTCGAAGAGGTCGATCCGTTCATCGGAACGTCGCAGCGTGGTTTCGTGCATCCTTGCGCGCTCGTGCCGTTCGGTATGGTACAGGCCGGCCCAGACACGGGCGTGAACGGCGTCATGTACTCGGCCGGCTTCCGCTGGGAAGACTCCACGATCCGCGGATTCTCCCAGACGCACTACAATTCGTGCGGGGGCGAATTCGGCGACGTGTCCCTCATGCCCTTCACCACGGAGGCGTTCCTGCCGTTCTACGACTGCCGCTACAACAAGTCCACCCAGCACGCGGAGCCCGGATACTACGCGGTGAAGCTTGAGGACTTCGGCGTAAGAGTGGAGGTGGCCGCCGCGCGGCGCGCCGCCATCTACCGGCTGACGTACGAGAAGACGCCCGCTCGCATCCTGCTGGATTTCGCGAACTGCATCGGCGGACAACAGGGGCGGCAGATCATCGAGTCGCACGTCGACACGATCGGCACGACAATGTTCATCGGCCGCAACCGGCGCTTCAACTGGGTCGACCGCGAGTATTCCTACGCCGTCGAATTCTCCCGGCCATGGAAGGCCAGCCATCTGCTGGAGCGCAAAGAACCGACGGACCGGGCGCCCACATACGTGCTGGACTTCGATCTCGCGCCGGGAGACACCCTGCTCGTGAAGACCGCCATGTCCTCAGTCTCGCCCCGGAACGCGCGTGACAACCTTGCGGACATCGATGCATGGGACTTCGACCGCACCCGGGAGCGGGCGGCGGCGGCCTGGCGCGAAGTGATGGACCGGGTGGAGGTGACGGGCGGCGCCCCCGCGCGCCGGCGCGCGTTCGCAACAGCGCTCTTCCGCGCGTTCTCATACCCCAGCGACATCGCCGACCGGGACGGTCGCTATCGCGGTGCCGACAGGGAGGTGGTCGCGTCTGCCGACGGCCACCATTACACCCAAACGTCGCTGTGGGACACCTTCCGCGCAGCGCACCCCCTGTACACGCTTCTCGTGCCCGACAGAGTGCCGTCAATCGTCCGGACGATGGTTGCCCAGTGGCGAGCGATCGGGCACGTTCCGATCTGGGGATTCTGGGGAATGGAGGACGGTTGCATGATCGGCACGCACGGAGTGCCGGTGATCGTGGACGCTTTCCTCAAGGCGCACGCCGGTGCATTCGCGCGGGACGTCGACAGGATCGACTGGGAGGAAGCCTACCGTGCCGTGCGCGACTCGCTCCGGGAGAACCACCCCAGCCGCTGGAAGGAAAGCTGGCCCGTTCTCGACCGGTACGGATACTATCCGTTCGACATCATCCCGAAGGAATCGGTCTCGCGCACCTACGAATGCGCCTACGACGACTGGTGCGCCGCCACGATGGCCCAAGCGTTGGGCAAGCACGAGGACGCGGCGTTTTTCTTCCGCCGTTCGAACGCATGGAAGAAGCTGCTGGATCCGGAAACACGTTACGCGCGCGGCCGGGATTCAAAGGGCAACTGGCGAACGCCCTTCGATCCGACGGAATACCGCTACGCCAACCGCAGCCAAAACGACTTCACCGAAGGCAACGCCCTCCAGTACACCTGGCACGTGATGCAGGATCCGGAAGGTCTGATCTCGGCACTGGGCGGCCGCGAACGGGCTGCAAGGCAGCTGGATGCCCTCTTCGCCGCCCCCACCGACGTAGCCAGCCTCAAGCTGGAGCCAAACGCCACCGGCCTCATCGGACAGTACCTGCACGGCAACGAACCCTGCCATCACGTAATCTACTTCTACCAGTATCTCGGACGACCGCGCCGCACGGCAGAACTCGTGCGCGAAGTCTTCGATCGTTTCTACAACGACACGCCGGACGGTCTCTGCGGCAACGACGACATGGGTCAGATGAGCGCCTGGTACGTGTTCTCCGCGCTTGGATTCTATCCGTTCAACCCGTGCGGCGGCGACTACGTCCTCGGCGCACCGCAGTTTCCGGAAGCGACGCTCCACTTGCCGGGCGGCAAGACTTTCCGCATCGTGGCGAGAAACCTCTCCGAAAAGAACAAATACGTGAAGTCCGCCACGCTGGACGGCAAGCCGCTAGACGGTTTCATCCTTCGCCACGCCGACATTCTGCGCGGCGGCGAACTGGTATTCGAGATGTGCGACTGAACACCTTGAACGCTCCGTGCGATTTCACTTCCCGTCCGCCATCGCATAGGCGACGTCAAGGCACTCCCGGGCCTTGGATGTGACCGTCCCCAGCCCGAACGTCTTTACCGTCTCGCGGTAGAGCACGTCCTGCGGACACCTCCCAAGATCGGCGAGAATCTCCCTCATCGCGTTCGCCAGCTCCTCCGGTGGAATCTCCTCTATCGCGCGATGCGACGCCTCGTCGTTCCCAGGCACGCGATATGCCCGGTACGCCTCCGGCTTCTGTCCGGAAGCCCAGAACACGCGTCTGTCTCCGTGAGTTGTCACGAAACCCACGCTCGGCAAGGCGGAGGCGAACGCCTTGCCTACCGTTTCCGTCACGCGCGAGACGTTCCACACCTTGCACACGCGCTTGAGCATTACGGATTCGCACACCGGCCCCTCCACCGCGATCAGCTCCTCCAGCTGACTGCGAAGCTTGGGCCAGGCGTCGGGATCCTTGAGCCTGGCGGCCTGGTAGCGCGCAGACGTTTTCCACACCTTGTACGTCGTCCAAGGTTCGCGGCTCCTGGCGTGTGGCACGTCCGGCGCCGGACACGCGGCCGGAAGCGCAGGCGGCGGAACCTCGATACCCTTCCTGGCCCTGTCAAGCATTTCAAGCAGCCGCTCCTCGGCTCGGGCGCGATCATAAGCCCAGTCCATGCTCCACACGCGGCACATGTGCCAGCCCAGACCCTTCAGAACGCCTGCGCGATTGACCTCACGGTCGTGAGCCGTACGCTGTGCGGCGTACGACGGACCGTCGCACTCTATGCCCAGCACATGCCGCTTGGGATCTGCGGGATCGCGCACGGCCACATCGATACGATAGCTGGAACAGCCCACATCGCGATCCACTTCGAATCCCTTGTCCTGCAGAAACGCAGCCACCACGTCGCCAAACGCCCCGCCTGCCGTCTTGCCGCCGGCAGCGGACGCCGAGACCCCCGTCCCATTTTCGGCGTATTCAAGGAAAGCCTTGAGGTGTCCCGCCCCCACGGCCTTAGTCCGTTCCAGATCGATCTGCGAACCGTGTATGGACGAGAACACGACCACCTGCTCCTTGGCGCGCGTCACCGCCACGTTGAGGCGGCGCTCTCCGCCGGTGAGATTCAACGGGCCGAAGTTCATCGTGAATCGTCCGTTCTCGTCGGGCGCGTACCCGACGGAGAACAGGATCACATTGCTCTCGTCGCCCTGGACGTTCTCAAGGTTCTTCACGAAGTACGCGTCTGGCCCGTCTTCCGGCAGGCGTTCCTCCAAGATGCGGTCTGCCGCCCTGCGCTCGTCGATGAGGGACTGGATGAGACGTTGCTGGGATATGCTGAACGTGACGACACCCACGCGGCGAGGTTTGTATCCAGGCTTCTTCACTTCTTCGCACACGTAGTCCACCAACGCCTGCGCTTCGGCCCTGTTCACGCGCGCGCCAGCACCGATCTTCTCGAAACGGCCGTCAGGCACGAACATGAACTTCACGCCAAGACGGGGCGAGTCCGCCGCCGCCGGGAAGGTGAACAGCCTGTTTTCATAGTAGTGCGCGTTGCTGAAGGCGATGAGCGACTCGTGCCGGCTGCGATAGTGCCAGCTGAGGTACGTGGAAGCGACCCCGGCCACAAGGCATTCGTCGAGGATGCTCTCCTGGTCTGCGATCTCCGTTTCATCCACTTCTTCGTCCTCGTCTTCAACATCGCCTTTCTGGAAGAAGTTCGTAGGGGGCATCTGCTTCGGATCGCCCACCACCACCAGCTGCCGCCCGCGGGCGATGACGCCGATGGCGTCCCACACCGGAATCTGCGACGCCTCGTCGAACACGACCATGTCGAACGGCGGAGCGTCGACCGGCAGATACTGCGCCACCGACAGCGGACTCATCAGGAAACACGGCTTCAGCACGGGCAAGAGCGTGCGGGACTCCGCAAGAAGCGTACGCACCGCCTTCTGGCGCGACTTCTTTTCGCATTCGCGCTTGATCATGCCAAGCTCAGACCCTTCCGGGCAAGGGCCGCTCCGCCGCCGCGGAAGCGATGCCGCCAGCTTCGCGAACACCATCTTCCGCGCAAGATCGGTCTGTCGCTTGTCAAGCTGGCGATAAAGCGCCACGCGCTCGTCTTGCGCAAGACCTGCGAAATTTGCCAATGCAGGTTCTTCCGCAAGTATCTCGTCCAGCGTCTTTTCGGCAAACGAACGGTCGAAAGTCTCTACCGCCTTCTCCGGCGGGCATGCGCCGTTCTCGACGGCATCGACAAGCGCCAGGCCCATCTTCTCCGTCACCACACGCCTCGACGCCCTGTAGCGCATCACGCCACGAGACTCCCCGATGAACCGTCCGGCGCGATCAAGCTCGTCGGCGAACGGCGCCTCGACCTTTAGCCGTCCGATTCCAGCGACAAGCGCGAACAACCCGCGCAGGAACTTCGGCCGTGCCGCCAGCTTCTCGGCGCCTGCCGCGGCAGCATTCATGTCCGCCGCCGTCAACGGCGGCCGTCTTCCATCGCCATCCTTGCGGACGAATGCGAAGCCGTTCCGTCGGACGGCTGCGGCCATCCGCCTTGCCGCATCGGCGGTTTCGCGTTCCGCCACGGGATTCCATTCGTAATCGGCTATAGGAGCCAGCGCGGAAACGGATTCTGCGGATGTCGCCCGCCAGTCCGTTGCCAGCTTCGCAATCGCTTCTCGCAGATCAGCTACATCCTGTGCGGGAAACGCAAGAGCCTTCACGCCGATCTTCACGGTTGCAGGCCCGTCAGCCATGCGCGATGCAAAACACTCATAGGCTGTAAGTCCGTTGGCCTGGACGCGATGCAACGCCCGGACGTATCCGTTCAGCTCCCCGCGACATCTCTCCAAGTCTGAAACGACCTGGCTCCATTCGTCAGGCTCGGCCGTCTCAGGCACCTCCAGCGCGGCTTTGAGCTGCGCATAGAAGCGGCTTTTCTCCGTCTTGTTGGAATGGAGCTCAAGGCAGAACGGCATCAGGCCTATCTTCTCGAGACGGTCCTTCACCACGTCAAGAGCGGCCTTCTTCTCGGACACGAACAGCACTCGCCGCCCCTTGGCAAGGTTGTGGGCTATGATGTTCGTGATCGTCTGCGACTTGCCTGTGCCAGGCGGCCCGTGCAGGACGAACGTCTTGCCGCGCTCCGAGTAGAGGACGGCTGTCAGCTGCGAGGAATCCGCCGCCACCGGACAGTACAGCGCTGCGGGGTTGGAGTGCGCGGCGATTTCCCCAGGCGGGAACACTTCTATGCCATCGTCGAACAATCCGCCGCCGCCAACGAGGTGCTCCACCAGAGGATGCTTGACCAGTTCGGCAGAGCGTGCGGACATGTCCTTCCACATCACGAACTTGCCGAACGAAAAATTGCCGAGCACGGCATCTTCGAACACGCCCCATCCGTCAAGTCCCGCGGTCGCCTTGCGAAACGAGTCCAGGACCTTCGCCACATCCACGCCATACCCGTCCGTAGGCAGAGGATCGATCCCCTGTACTGCAACGCCGCACTGGCTGCGAAGGAACTCCACCAGAGTGGCGTTTACCGCAGTATCCTCGTCAAGCGCGTACATCTTCACGCCTTCGGCCATGGACGTGCGCTGCAACCGTACGGGCACGAGCAGGACAGGTGCGCGGTACGTCTTTCGGCTGGCGCCATGGCCGGGCTCCATCCACTGAAGCGCTCCGACAGCAAGGAACAGGGTGTTGACTCCGCTTTCCTCCAGGTTTCTCCTGGCATCGCGGTAGAGCCCGACCAGACGCCGCTTGACTTCCTGCGGCGGCAGATCCGCGGACAGGGATTTCGAGTCTGGCCGTTCCTCCGCCGACCTGATTGAGACCGCCTTGCCGTCCGCCAGCATATCCTCCAGCGAAGCCACGTCCACGCATTGCAGCGGAAGCGTCTGGCGGGATTTCTGCGGAATGTTCAGAAGCCGGTTTCTGGCGGAGAAGTCCAGCAGCTTCTGCGTCCAATGTGCGATGCGTCCGGCGGCGCCGGATGCCGGCTGTCCTGGTTGCGGGTTCATCGCCGTGCGGTCGACATTGAACTAGGCGCGTCGGAAATTGCAGCGCCGCGATTCTTGCACGGGGCTGCGCTCATGCGAAACACGAGCCTGCCGCCTTTCTGCAGTTCTTCGCGCGTGACGTAGTTGCACTGCTTTCTGACGCCGTTTAGTTCCAGTTCGGCGACATAGCGGTTCGCATCCGCCCCAGGCGCGTCTATCACCAGCGTGCTGCCTCCGGCGAAAGAAAGCGTCGCCTTGCTGAACAGCGGTCCGCCAAGCGCGTACTCGCCCGAACCCGGGCATACCGGATAGAAACCGAGTGCGCTCCAGATGTACCAGGCCGACGTCTGGCCGTTGTCCTCATCCCCGCAATATCCGTCCGGCGCAGGAGCATAGAGCCTGTCCATCGCCTCCCGGACCCAGTACTGGGTCTTCCAAGGCTCGCCAGCCCAGTCGTAAAGGTATATCATGTGCTGGATAGGCTGATTGCCGTGGGCATACTGCCCGAACCCGGCGATCTGCATCTCGCGCATTTCGTGTATGACATTCTTGTAGGCGCCAAGGTGGATGACCGGCGGCAGCGTGAATATCTCATCGAGCTGCCGTACGAACGCCTCTCGCCCACCCATGGCTTCCATGAGGCCCGCCACGTCGTGGAACACGCTCCACGTATAATGGAGCGAATTGCCTTCCGTGAAGTCGCCGCCCCAGGCGAACTTGTCGAAAGCCGGATTGAACGTGCCGTCGGCGGCACGGCCGCACATCAGCCCGACGGCGGGGTTGAACACGTTGCGCCAGTTGCGGGCGCGCGATTCGTATACCGCCACCTCCTCCGCCGGACGGCCAAGGAACCGGCCCATGCGAGCGATGCACCAGTCGTCGTATGCGTATTCGAGCGTACGTGCAGCAGACTCGCGTATGCCTATGTCGCGCGGGACGTACCCCTTCTCGTTGTACTCCTTGAATCCGATGCGCCCCACCTGCTGAAACTTCGGATGGACGTTGTTCGCCCCGTGCAGAAGTGCCTCATAGAGCAAAGCGGCATCCTGCGCACCGATCACTCCGGCACATGCGGCCTCGGACACCACAGATGCGGAGTTGTTGCCTATCATGCATCTTGCAAGCCCGGGATTGGACCATTCAGGGAGCCAGCCGCATTCCTTCCAGCAGTTCGCCAAGCCTGCAGACATCTTAGCATTTACGTCAGGATACAGGAAGTTGAGCAACGGGAAAAGAGAACGGAACGTGTCCCAGAAGCCTGTCCCGCCATAGTAGTATCCCTTCGCGACCGTATTGGCCGCCACGGGGCTTTGATGTACGATCGTGCCGTCCGCCGCCACCTCCCAGTGGATGCGGGGGAACAGCAACGCCCTGTAAAGGCACGTGTAGAACGTGCGCATGCGACGTTCCGATCCGCCCTCCACCTTCACTCGCGACAGGATGGCATTCCATTCGGCTCTCCCCTTCGCCGCAACGGTCTCAAGATCGTCATTGCCGAGCTCCAGCATGTTGCGGCCTGCCTGGTCCCAATCGATGAACGAAGAAGCCACCTTGACGACCACCCGTTCCCCGCGCTTCACAGGCGCGAACTTCACGATCACGCCCCTGTCGGCCGGCACATCGCCAACCACCTGGAAATCGCGGTCGAATTCCATGATGAAATGGTTGGCGAAACCATCCACGACGGCGCCGCGGCCTCCCTTGCAGTTGATCCGCCCCTTGATCCTGCGCGATGCCGCATCCACCTCTACGATCCCCTTTTCCTTGCTGCCGGGAATGAGATCGACGAGAAACAGCGGCGAATCGGTCTCTGGATATGTGATGCGCATTATGGAAGCACGTACCGTCGGCGCCATCTCGAACGTGAGATCGTAGTCCGCAAGATACACGCGATAGCTGTACGGATGCGCCTCCTCGGCCTTGTGCGAGAACCAGCTGGCGCGTTTCTCCTCGTCAAACACCGGCTGTCCGGCCATAGGCAGGACTGCAAACGCGCCGTAATCCCCCATCCATGGCGAAGGCTGGTGCGTCTGGCGGATGCCACGCATCTTCAACTGGCGATAGCCGTAGAACCAGGGATCTGCCATGGGCCCGGTCTGCGGCGTCCAGGAGTGCATTCCCCAAGGGCGGGAAATATCGGGATAGACGTTGCCGGCAGAGAGCGAACGGTCGCTGTCAGTGCCCATCAGAGGATCGACGAAATCCACGGGAGAAGCGGCTGCGCACACCCAGCCGAACGTCGCACACGCGGCTAGCGCGCACGACGAAACTGTCAAGGTTCTCGTTTTCATGTTAAGCAGGTTTGTAGGAATCTTTTAGGGTTACGGTACGGTTGAACACTGGTGCTGCGGCGCTGAAGTCCTTTGCATCAGCGCAGAAGTAGCCGGTACGTTCGAACTGGAACCGTTCGCCGGGTTCGGCCGCGGCGAGCGACGGCTCGACGTAGGCAGATACGGTCTTGAGGGATTCCGGGTTGAGATACTTGAGAAACTGGTCGCTGCCGTCCTGCATCGGGTTGGGCACCGTGAAGAGGCGGTCGTAGAGGCGAACCTCGGCCTTGACACCGGTCGCGCAGTCAACCCAGTGGATCGTGCCCTTCACCTTGCGGCCGTCGGGCGCGTTGCCGCCCCACGAACCTTCGTCCCACGTGCAACGGACGAGGGACACCTTTCCGTCGGCGTCCTTCTCGTAGCCGACGCACTTGACGATGCACGCGCCCGCAAGGCGCACCTCGCGGTCCGGCCCCAGGCGGAAGAACTTCTTCTCCGGGTTTTCCTGGAAGTCGGCGCGATCGATCCACAGTTCGCGCGAGAACGGTATCTCGCGCGATCCGCTCGCCTCGTCGAGCGGGTTGTTCGGCTTCGACGCCATGCGCGTGCCTTCGAAGTTCTCGATCACGAGCTTGACTGGATCCAGCACCGCCATGCGGCGCAGGGCCGTCTTGTTCAGCTCTTCGCGCACGCACCATTCGAGCAGGGCCGTGTCGCTCTCGCTCTCAACCTTCGTGACGCCAACGCGGTCGCAGAACTCGCGGATCGCGCCGGGCGTAAAGCCGCGTCGGCGCATCCCGCACACGGTCGGCATGCGGGGGTCGTCCCAGCCGGCTACGCGCCCTTCCGTCACCATCTGCAGGAGCAGGCGCTTCGACATGACGGTGTACGTGAGGTTGAGGCGCGCGAACTCGCGCTGCTGCGGACGTATCTTCACCCCGTTGCGGACGACGAGCATCCCCATCTCGTCGAGGCGGTCCACCACCCAGTCGTAGAGCGGACGGTGCACCTCGAACTCGAGCGTGCACATGGAATGCGTCACGCCCTCCAGGGCATCCTCGATCGGGTGCGCGAAGTCGTACATCGGGTAGATGCACCACTTGTCGCCGAGGTGGTAGTGGCTCACGTGGCGGATGCGGTAGATCACCGGGTCGCGGAAATGGATGTTGGGCGATGCCATGTCGATCTTCGCCCGGAGGCACCATTCGCCGTCGGCGTACTTGCCGGCGCGCATGTCGCGGAATATCTCGAGGTTGCGCTCGGGCGTGGTGTCGCGGCTGGGCGACGGCCGGCCGGGCTTCTCGGGAACGCCGCGGTACTCCTTCCATTCGTCCTGGGTCAGGTTGCAGCAGTAGGCCTGCCCGGCCTTGATGAGGTTTTCGGCTATCGCATACATCGTGTCGAACATGTTCGACGCGTTGTAGAAGCCGGGCTCCTTGCCGTCGCCGGCGCCAGACCACTGCCATCCAAGCCAGCGGATGTCGTTCTTGATGTTCTCCGCGTACTCGTCCGACTCCTTGGTGGGATTCGTGTCGTCGAGCCGAAGATGGCATTCGCCCCCGAACAGTCTCGCCATGCCGAAGTCCACGCAAACGGCCTTGGCGTGGCCGATATGTATGTAGCCGTTGGGCTCCGGCGGAAAACGCGTGACGACGGTTCCACCAGTACGGCCCGCCGCCACGTCCTCTTCGATCCACTGCCGCAGGAAGTGGCGGCTCGTGTCCGACTCCTTGATTTCGTCCATGTCAGAAACCGATGTTCAGGAACGGAAACACGCAGACCGTCTGGTCGGCAATGACATTCACAAGGCCGAGCTGCAGGCCGTCAAGATCGTCCGACCAGTTGAACAGGCCCAGCTGCAGTCCGGCGAAGTAGCCGGCCGTGTTGACGACTCCCCACTGCGACCCGTAGCCGCTGCCTGCATGGTTCCATGCGCCGACCTGAAGTCCGGAGAATTCGTTCTCGACCACGTTTGCGAAACCGATGTCAAGCCCGGCCGCGCTGTTGGCGCGGTTGAAGACGGGCGCGATCGCGAGGCCGTTGAAACGCTCGCGAACGCGGTTCGCGCCAAGCAACGCCAGATCCAGTCCGTTCAGGCGCGTGCAATCCCCGTAGAACAGCGTAACGCGCAGGCCGTTCAGCTGGGAGCTGGGAGCCATTGGAATCTGGCCAGGCGCCCAGGCGGACAACACGGCATAATAGTCGGCCTCCGCATGAAGCGCGGATACCGAGAAAATGATCGCAAACGCCATCAACAGCTTTTTCATTTAGATCTCCAGTTGCTTTTAAGGTGTGTGGAGATTATACCTTTATTTCCGATTGAATGGAAGCATGAAATGCATCAGTTCGCAATTCGCGCCCTTTTGGCTTTGCCCTTGCATAATCTGCACACGCGGAAGGGGCAATATGGTACAATAGCCGCCTATGAGAGGATTCGTTTTTTCGATTGGAGTCGTTCTTGCGGCGGTGTTGCAGTCCGCTACGCCTGGCCGGACCACGTCAATCTACGACATGCCGCGCATCTGGCCCAGGCACGCCCAGTTGCGCCAGGAACTGATCGCCGCCATACGGCGTGGCGACATCAGAGCCATGGAGTCTACCTGCCGCGCCGCATTGGAGCTCATGCCGGACGATCCCACATGGCACTACAACCTCGCATGCGCCCTTGCCTATCGCGAACAGCCTGGGCAGGCCCTTGAGGAGCTCGACAAGGCGATAGAATTCGGATTCCGCGATGCAGATGCCATTGCCAAGGACAGCGATCTTTCCCGCATATCAAAGCTCCCGCGTTTCGTGGAACTGGTTGCAAAGGCCCGCGACATGGCCAACAAGCCTGTTGCAGGGAAGCCAGCCGTAAAACATGCCGAGATGCCCGCCGGAGGCGTCCTGACGCTCACGGCGACAAATCTGGCTTGGAATTTCGACGTCGGACTCTTCGAAGCCCTCGTAAAGCTGGACGCCCCGGTACGCGCCCTGCCCGATCTTGCGGCGAAGTATTCCGCCACGAAGCCGACCAGCCCCGAACGCCCCTATGTGGCCGCATGGCTCTCCGAGGGGACCGGATCCGGCAATACCGGAGATCTCTATGTCAATCGCGACGGAGGACACTCCCAGGTGGCTACAGGCGATTTCCCGAATCTCACATCCATACGCTATGAAGAGGCCGGCATGTCGTCCGGCATACACCTCAATCATCCAAACACTCTCTTCGGGAACAGCCCCGTGTTCGGAAACATATCCCGCGGCAGGACATCCGGCGCGTTCTGGCGTTCGCTTGCACGCGCATCGTTCACCGATCCAGGGCTGGCGGCGCGCATGGACCTCTTGTACCGCAACAACCAGTTCTGGGTCATTCCGGCCGTAAAAGACGCAGGTCAGCCGGAACTGGGCGACGTCTTTCCGGCAGCGGCCCCCTTCCAGCTTGTGACATTGGGCGCATCATGGAGCGACCAGCCCTTCATCCGTGCGGCCCTGGCCGCATCGGCCTCGTTCATAAGGCCGACAAAACAGGCGCTCGTCCGCCGCAGGCTGATGGCGCCTACTCTGCAGTGGCTGTTCCGCCGCACGCAAAAAAACGTCCGCTCCGAAAGCGACTATCTTTCCCCGGCCGCGCACCCTACCGTCTTCGACGCCAAGCAGATGGATGCGGCAGCCCTCGTCAAGCGCGCACACCTTCTGAAGCCGGACGAGATTCCCCCTGCCGTCTCGCTTTCGCTGATAAACTCGCGCATCTTCCCGATCAGATATCCAGAACCGGTCCGCGACTATCCGGATACGGTGACGGAAGTCCTGTTCGCCACGCCTAGCGCCATATCGTTCATCCTTCGCGCGCCGGACGGAGAGCGCACGTTCCTGCTGCGCGCGCGAACCGCTCCGGAAGAAGATCCGTCCGCCGAATTCGCCTGGCGCGTCGTCCGCGGCCCTGCCGAAGCCGTCAAGATATCAACCCCTCTCGGCGAGACGTTCAACAATCCCGAACATGGATTTGCGCAGATAACGGTAGACAGGCGCAATCTCACAAACCGCATCGACATAGCGTGCTTCGCGAAAACACACAACACCGGCTACGGCGCGCCCGCCATATTCTCCCTCTACCCGATTCCGCAGGAGAAGCGGACATACCGCCCGGACGGCAAGATAGGCGCCATAGACTACACGAACCCGGGCAGAATCTATTCCGACCCCGTGATAGCCCTCCCCCGCCACTGGATCGACACGTACAAATACGCGCCTGACGGCTCGCCGCTTGGCTTTACGCGCAGCTACAACGGCAAGCCTGCCGCCGACTTCACGTGCAGCGGCGAACGCATCGTCGCCCGCAAGACCGATGGCACGCCAAAGACGCTCGTCCGCGTCAAGTACGTTCCGCGTGGTACCGGCAACGCCATCGAGCCCGTGGAACTTACGTACATGGATGACGGGGAACCGTTCGAGGCCCCGTGATGAAATACGTTCTCGCGCCCCTGGCCGACTTCACCAACGCCGCCTTCCGCAAACTGTGCCATCGTTGGGGCGCAGATCTCACCTGCACCGAGATGGTCAGCGCGGCCGCGCTGGCGCATGGCGCGGCCGCCACGCGCCAGCTGCTGGAAACGCTTCCCGGCGAAGGGCCGGTCGCATGCCAGATATTCGGGGCCAATCCCGACGAACTCGCATTCGCCGCCCGGGAAATAGACAACTTGAAACGGTTCGTGGCAATCGATCTGAATGCCGGATGTCCAATGCCACGAATCGTACACGGCGGCGCTGGAGCCGCGTTGATCAACGATCCGCAGCTCGTCTACGGATGCCTGGCCGCGATCCGCCGCGAGACGGATCTGCCTGTCACGCTCAAGACGCGCCCAGGTCCCTCTCCAGACAGGGTGAAGCTGTTCGAGCTTCTCGCCGCCGCCGAGTCGGCAGGATGCGCAGGCATGACGCTCCATGGAAGGTTCACATCCCAGATGCATGGCGGTGCCGTCAACTACGACCTGATCGCCGCGCTGGTCCAACGGGCTTCCTTCCCTGTAACAGGCAATGGAGGCGTCTATGACAAGGCGTCGGCGCAACTCATGCGCCAGACCGGCGTGTCCGCCATCATGATCGGCAGGGCTGCACTCGCAAACCCCTGGCTTTTCGGAGACCTGAAGTCGGAGGAAGACGTGCCTTACGGAGAATTGCGCGTCTCAAGGCAGAACGATGTGTTCAAGGAGCATGTCGCAAACCTGATCGATCTGCACGGGCAGATCGCCCGAAACCTTCCTGATGTCAGGATCCAGGAACTTGGCGACTACCTGGCGACCGCGTTGCGTACGCATCTCTTCCGCTACTTCAACGGCAGGCCTGGCGCCGCCGAACTGCGAAGAAAGATGGGAAGCCTGAAGACGTTTGCCGCCATGCAGGCCGCCATCGCCCCGTTGCTTGAAGCAGGATCCCGCAACGGCGAAGTTTTGGTATAATCACGCCAATGGCAGGTGAGATCATCAAGACGAAAGGCGTGGTGCTGGCGATCCATCCATGGTCGCGCACGAGCCACATCGTAACGTGGCTCACTCCGGACCATGGATGCGTAGCGACGCTGGTCAAGGGCGCAGTCCGCCCAAAATCCGCATTCCTTGGACAATACGACCTGTTCTACACCTGCGACCTGCTCTACTACGCGCGCGCCAGGGCCGAACTGCACGCTCTCAGGGAAACGACCCCCGCGAACATGCGCACCTCCCTTCGCGGACGCTGGCGGGAAACGGCCTTGGCCGGCTACGCGGCCGGCCTGATGAAAGACCTCGCCCCGGCCAACGGGGAGTCGAAAGACTGGTTTGACTTCTTCTCGACCTTTCTGGACAGGCTTGCATCTGCACCAGGCGCTTCCGCGCACCAGGCCTCTTCGGAACCACCGCGAAACGCGCCTCTCGCCATGCTGAAGGAACTCGTATGGCTGGAAATGGGGCTGCTGAAACTCGCGGGGTGGGCGCCGGATTTCTCTGGCATGGACATGGCGGCCTCCCATACGCCATTTGCGATAGACCTCGGCCGGTGCGGCGAAGGCGCTCGCACGGTCCGCCTCGCGCCTGGCACCGTTCGCGCGCTCACGCGCCCGGACGCCCGCAGCCACGGCCTTGAAACAGTGGAAGACGCCGTTCGTTTCCTCGGCGTCTTCCTCGCGTACCATATCGATACGCAGCCTGACGTGCGTCGCTCGCTCGTTACGATGCTGGCTTCTTCACTTCCACCGGCTTGCTCTCGATAGATTTCGGAGCGGCCGCCTTGGGCGCGGGAGCCGGCTTCGGCGGCTGGAGGGACGGGAAGTCGGGGGCTTCGATCTTCGCGGCCGAACGGATGCCGTTGATATATGTGCGGATCGCCATCTGCTCCTGGGGACGCTTCATCTGGGCCTCGATATCCTCCCTGGTGGGAGCCTTCGCAGGCGCGTTGGCGGAAAGCAGGATGTGCGAAGCCTGCACCTTTTCCGGTTCGGCGGGCTTGTCTCCCTTGGCCTCTACGGCAGGCGTCTTCTTCGTCACCATCACAAGATGCCATCCGAACTGCGTCTTCACGGGATCGGACACCTTCAGCGGTTCGCTGGAGAATGCCACCTTGTCGAATTCAGGCACCATCTGGCCACGCGTGAACGTACCCAGGTCACCGCCCTTCTCCTTTGACGGGCAAGCGGAATGCTCCTTCGCCAGCTGTGCGAACTTGTTCGTCAGCGCCGCGCCGGAAAGTCCGTCCAGCTGCTTCTTCAGGGTCTTGATCTTGCCCTCCGACTCCGTCGCCATCTTCACGGCCGCCGTGTAGTTGGAAGTTGCGGCGGCGAACTGCTCGTCGACCTTCTTCGCATCGACGGACACCTTGGCCAGGACCTCCTTTTCAAAGAGCTTCTGGATGAGGATGCTTTCGTCGAACTCCTTGCGCGCGCGCTCCTTGCCGAGCGGATGCTTGTCCAAAAGCTCGTCGATGGACTTTGGCGCGTCAGGCCTGCCGGCCATGGACTTCATGAATTCGCTTTCGCGCTTCTTGCGGTCTTCATCCGTGAGCTTGATTCCCTTCTTGGCAGCCTCGCCCAGCAGAAGCGTCTTCATGAGGAACTGCTGTGCCATCTGCTCGCGAAACGCCTTTTGCGCCTCCGCGACATGCTCGGCAGGCACTTTCTGCGCGGCAATGATCTTCTCGACGTCGGCATCCAGCTCGCCGTACGTCAACTTCGCGTCGTTCACCTGAACGGCGAGCTTGTTCGGATCGACAGCAGCCAATGCGGGCTTGGCCGCAGACTTGTCCCCATCGGCCGCGACCTCTTTCTTGCCGCATCCGACAACTACCACCGCCGCCAACGCGGCGGCACCAATCATTCCAATCTTCATTTATACTCCTTTTGCTTGAAAAGCGCGTAAGATGATACAACAACCGCGCCTGCATGTCAACCAAAGGCGGCACCAAAGACGCACCTTTGGTGTAACTGGGCGCATTACCGGAAAATTGGAGTCGCCCCGCCGCAAGCGACGTCCCTGCAAATCGGGGCGGCAAACGTCATGTGTGGTCTCATTTTCCGGCTGGAGCTTTCCGCTTGTCGTTCACGGCAGACAGTGGAGCCGCCACGCGCGGGCTGCTTTTTCCGGCAAGGCGGATCTCTATCGGCACGAACGCGTCTGGATGACTGGCGCGCGACATGATCTTCGACGCGTACGCCTCGCTGTAGTACCGGCCGTCGCTCGTCCTGTCCCGGCGGGCGTTGTAGCGGCGCAATGCATCCTGCCAGCCGTCGAAGAACCCGGCCGGGCGCATCTTCGCAGCCCTTCCAGACGTGCCGAACCCCTTGCGCGAAAGGAACATGATCGCCGCACGGACGTTTGCAGCCAGATCGCCTTCATTGCGCCGGACAGGTTTGCGAAGCCCCAGATCCGTCTTGGCCTCGTCCCAATCGCCCGGCACGTTGACCTGAAGCGGATCGACACGCCAAGCCGCCATGGATTGCGGACCGTTGCCGCCGCTTTCCTCGATCATGTGCGCCTTCACAAGCGCAGGCGAAAGCGATGGAGTCTTTGCCGCCTGGCCAGGCGTTCCGCCAATCCACGCGGCTTTGTGCGCGTTGAAGTCCGCCGTCAACTTGATGATGAGCGCGTCGTGCGCCTGATAGCGGTCGTCCTCGAACCCCCGGAAGATCGGCAGGGGCCACGCCTTGCACGCCTCGGCCCGGGACACGATTTTCCGCTCCGACGAGGGCACCGATCTGGAATACGCGCTGCCGCCGAAGATGCGCCTGTAGCAAGCCTCTATGCGGCGTATTACGGCCAGATCCTTGCTGTCCGCGAACCGGCGGTCGATATGCAGTTCTCCCCAGCGGTCGAACAGGAACGAATTCCCTCCCGCCTCAAGGTTGAAGCGGCAAGCCGCCTTCGAAGCGGGGATTTCCGCTATTCCCTTCGCCGCCAGCTGGCGACGGTGCGCCGCCTCGCGCGCCGAAACCCGCCGGAAGACGTCTGTCGCCTTCACTGCCAGATCCATGATCTCGGACAGATCGCCAGGCGCAAGACGTACCTCGGAGAACGACGGCAGACGCAAGCCTTCGGCCCAGCCGTTGCCGGCATACGGACTCAACCGGAGACTGTTGACGCTCTTGGCGATCAGCTCAAGATCGAAACTCGGAGCGTTAGTCAGCCCAAGCGTCGAGACCAGCGCTTTTCTTGCGTCTTCCAGCGGCTTGAGATCGTCGGCGGTCAAAGCAGGCGACCCGGCATGTGCCGCCAGCGGCAACATCGGCAACAGAAGCAGTCGCTTTATCATATCGCTCATTCGTTCCTTTCAGACTCTGATGTGCATGCGGCCAGTATAACACAACCGTGCGCATGGCGCAGAATATGGTAGAATAAAAAAACATGCAGCCACCAGAACTACTCGCACCTGCAGGATCGTTCGACGTAGCCCGCGCCGCCCTGGCAGCCGGCGCGGACGCCGTGTATGTCGGTCTCGAAGCATTTTCCGCACGGGCAGAAGCCGTCAATTTCTCCTTTGACGACCTCAGTCTGCTCCTGGCTCACGCCCGTTCCCTCGGCAGAAAGGTCTACGTGACCTTCAACACGCTGCTGGAGGACGGCGAGCTTCCCGACGCGGTCGAACGGCTGGCGCGCCTCTGCGAACTCCATCCTGACGGACTTATAGTGCAGGATCTAGGCGTCGCGCGCATCGTCCGCCGCAACTTTCCTTCTCTCGCGCTTCATGCATCCACGCAACTTGTCGCACACAACCTTGAAGGCGTTCTCGCACTCAAGGAGCTCGGGTTCTCGCGCGTCGTCCTGGCAAGGGAGCTGTCTCTTGGCGAGATACGTTCCATCGCCAGGCGCGGCGGCGTGGAAATCGAAGTGTTTGTACATGGAGCGCTATGCTATTCCATTTCCGGGCTATGCCTCTTCTCCGCCATGGAAAAGCAGCGGAGCGGCAACCGGGGACGGTGCGCCTACTGCTGCAGGCTTGCCTACACCGATGCGGCGGGCAACCGCGCATTGCCGTTCTCGATGCGCGACCTTCGGCTGGACGGACATCTCGCCGCGTTGCGCGAGGCTGGCGTGGCTTCCCTCAAGATAGAGGGCCGTATGAAATCCGCCCTCTATGTCGCCTCCACGACACGCCGCTACCGCGAACTGCTTGACGATCTTCCCGTCACCACGTCAAGGGCCGATCTCGAAACCGTCTTCTCGCGACGGACGACATCTCTCTACATCGACGGGAAGCCTGCCGGCAAAGGACCGCCCGACGCAGATGCCGTCATAGACCCCGTTTCCCTGGGGCACCTGGGCACGCCCATCGGCACGATCAAACGGCTTGCGAAGGACCGCGAGGGCCGAACATGGCTGCGCTTCCACACCAACCGCGCCCTGGAACGACACGACGGCTTGCAGTTCGCGGCGGCGACAGGCGGAAAACCTTGCGGATTCGGCATCTCCGACATGCGTCTCGCCCTGTCCCGCAACACCGTTTTCTCCGTTCCCTCCGGCAGCGACGTGGAAGTGCTCCTTCCTGGCGACCTGAAACTTTCCGGCGAGGAATGCAACGCCGTCTTCGCTTCCGGCGCCACCGTCTACTGCTCAGCCTCGAATGCGGTAAAACGCCGTTTCCCGGTTCCGCCGTTCAGGCCGGCAAGCCTGGCGGCTGGCTCGCCCGTAGACATTTCAGTTTCGCTTTCCCCGGACGGAATCTCCGTACAGGACGGCAGACAGGCCGTCACCGTGCGACAGGAAACGGCTCTGACACCCGCACGGCGCCCGGAACACACGGAAGAGGCCGTAAGGAAGGCATTCTCGCGCCTCGGCGACACTTGCTGGACGCTTGGACGACTGACCGTCAACGACCCGGACCGCCTTTTCGCGCCATCTTCGCTGCTTAACGACCTGCGCCGCCGGTTCGTCGAACGGCTCGACGCGGCGCGGGACCAGGATCGCCGACAACGGATAGCCGGCATTCTGGACGAAATACGCGCACAGGACGAGAACACCGCTTCCGGCACTGGAGGCCTGAGCGTCCTGAAGATGAGAATCGACCAGCCGCTGCCCGACGACGCAGCCAACTACGACGAAATCGTATTCGCGATCGGACATCGGCGAGGGAAGGACGTGCACAGGCTGCTTGTGGAGAAATGCGCCGGAATCAAAAAGCTGGCTGAAGAACTTCAAGCCCCCGCGCCATTCATCCGCCTCGCCCTGCCGGTGTTCACCCATGACGATGCGTTCGGCACGGTGCGCACTGCCGTCAAGCATCTGGCCGGCGCAGGATGCCTTGCATGGGAAGCCGCAGACCTGGCGACGTTGCGCATGCTCCGCTCGCTCGGTATCGAAGACATCACTGCCGACTGGACGCTTTATGCCGCAAATGCCGCCGCCCGCCGCGAACTCTCGGAAATGGGCGTTACGCGCCATGTCATATCCCCGGAGGCTTCTCCTTCAGCGAAAACCGGCCATCTAGAGTCTGAACATCTGGTCCGCCAGACCACACCCCTCTTCATTTCCCTCACGCGCCCGGAGACGCCAGATCCGTCGCTGTTGACGGGATTGTCAGGCGACAAGTTCGCCGCCTATCCCATTGAAGACCTGTGGATCACGGCCCGTCCCGAACCTCGCATCTTCCAGGCGCCGCCCGGTGCCAATCGCCGCACGGATCTTTCATGGGATGCCTAGCAAAATGCAACTGTACGACACTCACGCGCACTTTGAAACGGAAGACGATTCCTCGATCGCCGGTATCCTTGCCCGCGCACGCGAATCCGGAGTGACGCGCCTCATGGCCGTCGGCGGAAGCGACGAGCTGAACCGCGCAGCCATCATGGCGCGCAACCTCCGCCCCGACGACGTACGGCTGGCCCTCGGCGCCGACCGCGACCAGCTGTCGCGATCTGCCGGAGAGACGCTCGCGGACATCCGCCGCCTGCTATCCGCCAACCCCTGCGCAGCCATCGGCGAAATCGGCCTGGACTTCCATTATTCGCCAGGCACCTCGCGCGCGCAGTGCGATCTTTTCGCCGGACAGCTGGCGCTTGCCGACGAAGCAGATCTTCCGGTGGTCGTCCACACGCGCGAAGCGGACGATGCGACGCTTGGCGTCCTCGACGACGTTCCATGGCGCCATGCCACGCTCCGCGGCGTTATACATTGCTACACCGGCGACACTCCTTTCGCCCGGAAACTTCTCGACCGCGGCTTCATGATCTCCATCTCCGGAATCGTGACGTTCCGCCTCGCCGAGAACGTGCGGACTTCCGCAAGATATGTTCCCGACGACAGGCTGCTGATCGAAACGGACTCCCCCTTCCTCGCCCCCGTCCCGCTGCGCGGCAAACGGAACGAACCCGCATTCATCGTGCATACGGCGGCGTTTCTGGCCGGTCTGCGCGGCGTGACGACCGAACATCTGGCGGAACTGACAAGCGCAAACGCGCTGTCGATCTTCGGTTGACGGCGGTCAGCGGAAGATCAGCGCGGTGCCGTTCGGCTTGGAGACGTATATCCTGCCGGATGCGCGGCGGACGCGCAGCCTGTCGTCGGAGCATACGAACGTCAGGTTGTCCGCAGCCGAACCGAACGCCTGCCCGTTCGCGCGTTCCAGTAGCGTCTGCGAAGATCCGTACGGCCAGTCCTCGTCGGCCTCGACGACGATCGACGCGCCGGCCGCCACTTCGGCAACGTCGCCAACCACGAGCGGCGTCTCCGCAAAGCCCTCCGCCGGAACCTGGAACACCAGCTTCGCCGATGCGTTACGGACGCGCAGACCTCCGTCGACGCGCACCTTGCTGTCGCGCCCGGCGATCATGAAACGCATGCCGGACGGATCGCTGCCCGATCCGGCGACGGAGTAGGCGAGATCAAGGAACCCGGCGGACGGGATATCGTAGCCGTTGGCGTCCTTGTGCGAAACGACGTTGAGCGTCGCATTCGATATCACCGCCGTGCATCCTGGCGCCTTGTCGGCGAACACGAGCCGCGTCACCGTCGCCGTGGCCCCGTTCAGCACCTCGAACGTGGCGTTGGATGCGGAAATGAGCGTTCCGAAACATACGCGCATGGCATCGGTGGCGTCCAAAACGCCGCCATCCACCGTCAGCCGCGAGCAAGATCCGCCCAGCCCGATGTGCGCCACCTCCGCGTTGGCTATGCGGAGAACCGAGTTGGAACCCACATATGCGGAGTTCCATGCCCCCTCGGCGGAGTAGCCGACGATGAACTCCGCGCCGTTCACGGTCATTTCGCCGCCATTGACCACTTCAAGCAGATTGGACGAGCCTGAGCCGCCGATGCGGACGTTGCACGTGTTTGTCATGTACGAAGCCATCGTGTTCGTATACGCGAACAACCCCTCCACCCGCACCGTGTTCCGGCAGGAGGAAGCGTTGTTTCCGAGGCGGAAGTTGCAGCTGCCGGAGCTTGTAGCCGCCACCACGTGCAGGAAACGTCCGCCGGAACCGATGTGAAACATGTTGTCCGCGCAATACGCCGTTTTCACCGTCTTGCCGTTTGCAATGTTGCAGACCGCATTCCCCGCCGTCATCACAAGCGCGCCTCCGCCAGCGACGTAGATGCGGTTGAACATGTTCGTGGAGATGTCGTTCTCGTTATACGACAGCTCGAAATTGGAACTTTGAAAGTCGTATACGGACCCCTCGCCAACGACCGACAGGACGAAGTTGGAAGACGTTCCGCCACGCGTCCATTTACCGGGGTCGTTGTTGATCACGGCATTGTATGGCGACTGGAACACGCTTTCCTGCACGATCATGCCGCCGTCCTCCACGCGCATCTCGTCGCAAAGGCTGTCGGAGAAACGCGCCACGCGAACCGGAGAATTGGATGTAAACCTGAGCTTCGCGCCCTCGCCGTGAACCAGCACCTTGTTCCATCCGCCTGGCGTTCCGTCCGACGGCAGATAGAAACTGTGCCGGAGCTGGGTGTTGAGAGTCATCTCGCTTCCCTTTGCCACTTCCAGCGTGTTCGACCTGGAATACGTGCCGAGATACACGAAATTGTCCGGTTTCCACGAGCCGCCGTTGGTCAGGCATACGGAACAGCCCCAGCCTTTGTAGCCGATGTCAAGCGGCGCGCCCGTGTTGACGAACACGCCTCCATCGGCAATCAGCATCGAATCGCCGTGCGAACCGTCGACATAACCGAGGTACGATTCGCCCGTGACGGTCAGGCTGGCATCTTCGCCGCTCACGACCACCCGGTTGCCGAACGGGGCGCGGCCGTTCTTGACGTTGCCGTTCTTCTCGTAGCTCGTGTAGAACACCTTGGCCGTCGCCGTGGCGCCGTCCAGAACTTCGAAAGTGTTGGAAGCGGACGTAAATCCGACGTATATGACGCCCGATGCATCCAGGGATGCGCCGGTCGCCACGCGCAGCAGGTTCTGGTCTCCGGCGAAGGAACGGTTGTTGTCAGTGTACCGCACGCCCATGCGGACGGATTGCGCGTTCGAAAGCGTCGCGGCGGCATGGTCGTCGAATATCGCATGCGACATTCCCTGCTGGCATCCGATTTCAAGCTGGTGGATCGGCGAAACGAACCGGCTGCCCTGCCCCGTGACCCGGAACGTGTTGGTGCCGCAAAATTCGCGGTCGTCTCCATTGGCGAGCCGTCCTATCACCACGCCGCCGTTGACGAGTCCGCCGTTGCGGACCAGCAGCAGGTTGTTCCTGGAATTGACGCCGTTCGCGCTGCCCACCTCGATGTAGTAGTTGCCGGAGGTATGGCCATAGAGCGCCGACCCGGCGCCATCGACGATGAACGTGGCGTCGCTCGCGTTGTCGCCCACGAAAAAACGATCCCCCGTCATCTTCCACGTGCCGCTCGCCAGCGTGGCGACGGCTCCGGGGCGGACAAACACGCGATACGGGCAGGTCAGCGTCCGTTCCGCGCCCAGGTCGAGCGTGATATTACCCGTGCCGTTGAAGAACCATTGCGCGGAGCCGGACGAGAAATCCTCTCTCAAGGTCAGCGATCCAGAAAGCGGCGGCGCTACGGATGCGGTGCCGCTGGACGGAACTCCGTTGGTCCAGTTGCCGCCATCAGCGATATCGCCGCCAGCGGGATTGTCCCAAGCCGTGTCAGCGATGGCCGTTGCTGCGACGAACGCCGCCACAACAAATGCTTTACCCCCCCCCATCAGTGTTTTTGCAGTTTCGACAATCATTCTATCCTCCTGATTTCCTAGACTCTCCGTCGCAACATCCTTCTTTCCTCGCCGACCGGTGTTAGGATAACAAATCTAAATTCCGACTGTCAATATCGCTCTTCTTCCGAAAGCAACCACGCTTAAGCAAGCCGGCTGTGCGAGGATGAAACTTCGCTACGGACGGTAGCACATGCACTTGGATTCGCCTACCGCCAATTCAGGCCTCCAAATGCGGATTGGAGCGCCCTCCCTTCCCGTATACGGGTCCACCGGCCGCACGTCACGGCCAAAATCGACGAATGCCGTCCCCTTGAGCCGATGCACGCATGCGACTCCATTGCCGACATACGTGGCGTTCCCAGGTTCGGAAAATGGAACGATTCCGGCCTTCCTCGCCCATGCGTTCAAGTTTTCAGGCGTCAGTTCGCGCTCCCGCTCAACTCGCAGAAACGTCCCCTTTTCCGGCGCAAGCACCGCAAGCGCCGCGGACGCATCCGTAAAATCCCGGCTTGCCGCCGCAACCGTCCCCACGACGACAAGCATGCTGCCCTTCTCGTCTGCGCGCCGCCGAAGTTCTTTTGCCTGCGACAACGTGAGAGTGACCGGTGAATAGACTACGCACAGGCCGTAATCGGGAAGCGACGCGTCGTCAAGGTCTGAAAGGTAGTGTATCGCCGGAGTCAGGCCGCTCGTTCGCCATGCGACATTCACCGCTTCCGGCGTTTTCTCGCACATCAACCGCGCTTTCTCGTCTGTGAATATCGCGACGCGAGGCAAAGGGTATTCCCCTGCATGCGCCGTGGCGAACGAGTTTAGCGCGAATATTTCGCGCAGGGCCGGCTTCACCTTGCTGCCGTGATACCAGCTGCCAAACATGTCGAAGAGATGGAATCCGGCACCTCCGGCGGCGATCACGCTTGCCGCGTCGCGGCGCACCTGCGTCGCGAATTCGCGTTCGTCGGCGGGGATGGCGGCCGCATCCACGCAATCCCGGCTTCCAACATGTTGCGCCCGCCATGTCCGATGATCCATCTCCTGCACATACAGGATGCCTCGCAGATTCAAGCCGGCTATGGAATTGTCCGCCGCGCCGCCGGGTCCGTCAAGTGCGCGCAGGCGTCTGTACCCGCTCACCGTGCATATGACATTCACGCCACCGTCTTTCAGGAGTTCGTCGACGGCGAGCCTGCCGGGCTGGCTCCAGATGGTGGACGAGTACCACGTCTCGACAAGGCATGGCCGGCCGAACTCACTCCTGAGGGTCCGCGCAATGCCATTGAGCGCCCGTGCCGGCCCGATTGCCACGAATCGGCGGCAGTCCGCCAGCCTCCGACCGAAACCAGGCCTGTCGTCGAACACCGTACGCGCCCGGAACTCCGCTACGGACGGATTCCTCGCCGTGGCCAGCGTCACGGACGGATCTCCCCAAGCCGCCTGCAACGCCGCGTCCGTACCGTACGTCTCGCGCAACCATGCGCAAAGCGCCCTTCTGTTCGATTCTGAATAGTCGAAGTGTCCGTTCTCCGGCCCGTACTGCCACTGCACGAACTGGCCGTCCATGCCGCCGGCGAGATGGAAGCCGGCGACTATATTGGCCGCAGGCGTGGACTTCAGATAGGCGCAGAGCTTCACCAGCGCGTCCTTCACGTACGCCTGCCATTCTGCGGACGTGTAGGAATAGGCCCAGTTTACGCGTTTGTTGCCGGGATCCAGCGGAGACGAGTCGAACCCCGAGAACGCGCCGAACGTCGAACGTCCCCGAACGCCCTTTTCATTCGTGAAGATGGAATCGGGGTGGAGATCGAGAAACTTCTTGTCCGGGTCGAGATCGAGCGTGAGCAGCACCCTCGCCTTTGGGTTGGCGGCGTATATGCGCAAGAGGGTGTCTTCTATGCGCGAGAAGTCGAACGTCCCGGTGGCCAGATCCAGATCGGCCCTGTCGAACGTCGCGTCCTGGAAGAGCCGCGTTCCGCGGTTGAAGGTGATTACGAAATTGCCGCCGCACTCGCCCATGAGCCGATAGTCCGTAAATCCCTTGTACTGGTTGAGGGGTGTGGGCCTGCCGTCCATCAGAAGCACGTTGCGGCCGTTTCTGCGTTCTATGGAGACGAGAGGGGGGCGAATCGCCGCCATCGCCGCAAGCGTCTTGGCGCGATCTGCAGGCGGAGGATCCTCCTTGTCGTAGATGCCTGCGTACAGCGGAGCGGCGGATCTGGAGAGAATCCTGGCGCGAATCGCCGCCGGGGCGAGCTTCTCCGGCGGTGGATTGGTGACGAAACTGTTGCCTTCGACCGTCACGCCGTCCGCGCCTGCGTTCCGGACGGCGCCGGATTCGGCGGAAAACGGCGCGTGCGCAAAACATATCTCGTTGCCGCGGAAATCCACGTCCGCCCCCGCCTCCATATCCAACACCGGCCCGCACGGATCGACGAATACGTTGTTGCGGATCACGGCATTCGTTCCTCCCATGCCCTTGTTCCACGCAATGGAGCCTGAATCCTGAAGAAAACGTATGGACGGCGAGCGCTGGCCGCGGAACAGGCAGTCCTCTATGGTGAGATTGGACGTGGAAGCCAGGTTGCAGCCAGACGTTCCTGCAAACATGCAGTTGCGCACGATCACATTGCCGGCGCCAGATGCATGGCCCTGGAAATTCACGGCTTCGCAACCGTCCAGCCCTATCTCCACGTTGACGTGCTTGGCATGGCCGCGCGAACTCGCCACTTTATAGGCGACCGGCACTCCTGGCGAAGACCGCTCGCACGGCGCATGCGGACCTGGCATGATGCGGACATTCTCCATCTGCCAGTATTCCTGCGTTCCTTCCACCTCCATGCCGATGACGGAACGGCACCTGACATCGACATCCTGCATCCGCAGATGCCGGTTGGACGCCATGGACACGCCGACCCTGCGATTCCAGCCGCAATCCAACGTGATGTCGCATACGAGCGTACGTTCGCATCCGCCGACAAGGATATCCGCGCCAGTGCGCAAAAGTTCGCCTTGCGGCTGACTGTGAAATCCGGCCGAGGGACGAAATACGAGAACCGCCCCACGCCCGTCGAACGTAAAATCGGTCATGTTCGTGATTGCCATGCCATGCGGCGCGTCAAAGCAGTTGTACGTGCCGGGCGCGAGCTCAAGCGTGTGCGCACCTGTGCGGCGGCAATGCTCGAGCGCGCGGTTCACGGCAGCGGCGTTGAAATCGTTCGTCCCGGAAAAGCCGAAATCCGCCGCACGTACGACAGGAGTGCCGTCGCCACGCGGACGCTGCACCCAGAACTCCGCGCAACCGGTTGCCGCCACGGCGGCAGAAACCACCGCAACGGCAGACGACAATGCAATGTAACGTTTGACTTCCATCTGAACCTCGCCGGATGATTATATCAAATCTCCAAGGCTCAAAGATTGACCTCCGCGGCGGTTTTTTGTACAATCACTGCCGTGATTCCGCCAAGGGCGGGGTCGAACGCGCGTCCAGGAAGATTTCAAACAGAAACCCACGAAAAGAAAAGAGAACGACACATGTTCCAGTATCCACGATCCATCCACAAGATTGGCGACACGACGGTGTCCATGGTCCGCGGCGAAGATGCCGACTACCTGAAGGTCGACGGGCCGAATCCGGGATTTGCAGGTACATGTGCCGCAGGCGAAGGGTTCTTCCCGCTCGATCATGCCAACACGGTCCTGCTCAGGAAACTGTTCCCCTTCTGCGCACCCAAGCCGATCCTGACATCTATGCGTACGGTAGGCGTGGGCGACCGTCTCGGCATCGCCACGCCGGGGCATTTGCGCGTATTCGAGAAATATGACGCAATTCCCGTTCTAGCGCAGCAGTCCATCCGCGAGCTTACCCTGACGAACCGGACCTTCGGCGACGTGCTCGACTGCGCCACCCGCGCCGTATTCCGCGAAGACTTCCAAAGGGGATATGGCGCGGATGGCGACCACCTGAAGACCGACTCCGAAGTCGAATACGCGCTCGGCGAAGGTTACACGATGCTGACGCTGGACTGTTCGGAGCATATTCGCAACGACGTGCTGGGCATGTCCGCCGGACAGGTTGCGGCCGAATATGCCGGAAACGCGGAGCTGGAGTCGATATACCTCGGCAAGACGTTCGATGCAGAGGGGCATGGCGTCACATTCGGAGAAGACGATTTCAGGCGCACGTGCCTCATATACTGCAAGGCGATAGACCATGCAGTCGCAATCTACAGGAAACATGTCGAGGGCCGACCTGTAGACTTCGAGGTGTCCATAGACGAAACCATGACCCCGACCACCCCGGTGCAGCACTATTTCGTTGCAAACGAACTGGCACGCCGTGGAGTGAAGATAGCCACGGTCGCGCCACGCTTCTGCGGAGAGTTCCAGAAAGGCATCGATTACATCGGCGACCTGAAGCAGTTTGAAAAGGAGATGGCCGTCCATGCCGCCATCGCCCGCACGTTCGGCTACAAGCTTTCGATCCATTCCGGTTCCGACAAGTTCTCCACCTTCCCGATCATCGGACGCCTCACAAAAGGCAACTTCCATCTCAAGACGGCAGGGACGAACTGGCTGGAGGCGATGCGCGTGGTGGCGAAGACCGATCCGGCGCTCTACCGGGAAATACACGCCTACGCGCTGGATACCGCTTTCGCCGAAGCGAGGAAATACTATCACGTGACCACCGATCTCGGCAAGATACCGCCGCTCGACACGCTTGACGACTCGTCGCTTGAGGGACTTTTCGACCAGAACGACGCTCGCCAGCTGATCCACATAACCTACGGGCTGATCCTCACGGTGAAGGACGCCTCCGGCGCATTCCGCTTCCGCGACAGGCTGTTCAGGCTGTGGCGCGAACACGAGGAAGAGTACTCGAGCCGTCTCGAAAAACATATCGGCCGCCACCTTGAAATGCTGTATGACGGCTTCTCCCGGTAAAAGACGATGACAGACGACCAGCAAGCGAAATTCAAGCGGGCGCAGTGGAGATTCATCTTCTGCAGCATGATTGCGTACGCGTTCTTCTACATAACGCGCAAGAACCTGTCCATGGCCCAGCCTGGCATGCTGGAGGAGAAGATCATCTCCACATACGCCCTCGGCACGATCATGACCGTGCATGGCGTTCTCTACGGCATCAGCCGGTTCGTCAACGGCTTCTGGGCCGACCGCCTGAACGGTCGTGTCTTCATGACGATCGGCCTTGCGCTCTCCGCGCTGATGAACTTCATGTTCGGATGTTCATCGCTGACCGTTCTATTCGCGGCGTTCTGGATCCTGAACGGCTGGACGCAAGGCATGGGATTCCCGCCGTGCGCGAAGATGCTCACGCACTGGATACACCCGAAGGAGCTGGCAACGAAGATGTCCGTGTGGAACACTTCGCACTCGTTCGGCGCGTTCGCCGCGCTCGGGCTGTGCTCCCTGCTGTTCACCATGGGCCTGGGATGGCGCTGGTGCTTCTACGTGCCTGCGGCGCTGGCGGGTCTCGCGGCGGTGTTCTGCTTCTTCTGCGTGAAAGACTCGCCCGCGGAAGCCGGCGTGCCAGAGCTGGAGATTGAGGGGGCGGCGGCGAAACCTTCGTCTCAGATCACGACGGCGGATCGCCGCCGGCTCGTCTTCGGCAACAAGGTGATATGGCTCATAGCCATAGCCAATTTCTTCGTGTACATCGTGCGATTCGGATTCCTCGACTGGGGGCCTACGTTCCTGAAGCAGTACAAGGGGATCCCGGTGGAGAAAGGCGGCCTCATGATTATCGCGTTCGAGCTGGCCGCAGTGGTAGGGACAATCTTCGCCGGTTGGGTGACGGACAAGGTGTTCAAGGGTCGTGGCGTCCGTACTTGCGTCATCTGCATGCTCTTCGCGGCTCTGTTCGCCTTCGGCTTCTGGTATCTGCCGGACGGCGCGTCAAGCACGTGGGCCACCCTTCTGCTCATGGGAACCGGGTTCTGCATATACGGCCCGCAGGCGCTCATCGGCATCGTGGCCGCCAACCAGGCCACAAAAGAGGCGGCGGCTATGGCGAACGGATTCACAGGCATCATGGGCTACGCCTCCACGATCGTCTCCGGCATCGGCATCGCGTTCATCAAGGAGCATTTCGGATGGGGTCCGACGCTAGGCGCGATCGCCGGCTTCGCGCTCGTGGGCATGGTACTCTTCCTGCTCGCATGGAACGCCAGAGCCACAGGATACAAGACCGCCGATTGACACGGTTGACCGCCTGGCTTCCGTCTCCAGCACCTTCACGGCACGGAATCCACCCCAGATGAAGAAACGCCACGGGCGAATGTTCCTGACCGTCTTGACCGCACGTCCATGCCTGTCGTAGAATACCGCATCAATCGGAAACCTCATGAACAGCGTGTGTATGGCGTTGCACCGCAAGATAAGAAGACCTCGCCCCGGCGGCAAGCCCCGCCTGCCGATCAGTCCTTTCATGCGAGCCGCGAGACTTCTCGCCACCTCGGCCGTCACGCCGTCGATCGTCACGATCTCGCAAGCCGTCATGCCGGCCCCCGGACTGTCAGCAGCGCCACGCAATGTACGGCTATTCCCTTCCCTTCTCCGACGGCATCCATCCCTTCGTTGGTCTTGCCCTTGACCGATATCCGTTCCAACGGCACCTCCAGCAACGAGGAAAGACGCGTACGGATAGCAGCCACATGAGGCTTCAGCCGCGGCCGTTCGCATATGACCGTGGCATCAAGGTTGCCAAGGACGTAGCCGGCAGCCCAGACATCGCGAACCGCCAGACGGAGAAGTTCCGAAGAGTCCGCCCCCTTCCAGCGCGGATCGGTGTCCGGGAAATGTCCGCCGATGTCGCCAAGGGCAAGCGCCCCCAGCATCGCATCTATGATCGCATGCAAGAGCACATCCGCATCCGAATGGCCGGCGAGCCCCTGTTCGCCTGGAATCGCAACGCCTCCAAGCTTCAACGGACGAGACGGATCGAACCGGTGGGAATCGTATCCGTGTCCGATACGTATGGATGGAAAGCCGTTCATGCGAATGCGCAGATAATGGTGTAGTTGTCGGCGGCGCCTGCGTTCCGCACCGCCACCTCCAGTTTTTTGACGGCGGCAGATGGATTGGACGCATCCGCCAGCAATGCGGAGATTCTTCCGTTCTCAAGCATGTCATGCACGCCATCGGAGCAGAAGAGGAACCTGTCGCCACGCTTGATGTCGATTTCGGCGATGTCCGGGCGGGCTCGCAACTCCGTGCCAACGGCCCTGGTCAGGATATGGGTGAGCGGATTGCGTCGGCTCTGGAGATCTGCCGCGCGTTCGGCGGAGTTTGCCGAAAGCGCCCGCCCAAGTTCGTTTCCAACGGTGTGGTCGCGCGTCAGCTGCGCAAGTTCGCCGGCTCGCATGCGGTATATGCGGCTGTCGCCCGCATGGCACACGACGGCGCGCGACGGCTTTGCGACATCGACCAGCATCATGGCCATTGTCGCACCCATCATCCGGTACCCCTGCGCCTTTGCGAACGCGCGTATGCGGTCGTTGACGCGCTGCAGCTCCTTCACGAGCGCGAATTGGCGGATCTCGTACACGGAAGACTTTTCCGCTTCCATGACGGCGGCGAACGCTTCGCATATCCATCGGCTGGCAAGCGCCCCGCCATCTCCGCCACCCATTCCATCGGACACGCAGAAGAGGCCGTCCTCGGCCAGGCACAGTAGCGAATCCTCGTTCGCCCGGCGCACAAAACCGCGATCCGTCACCGTCGCTACCGCAAACGGGAATCTGGGGCTATCTCTCCTGGCAAAGAATTCAAACATGTTACGCAGTCCTCATACGGCCACCGACTCCACCATCCCGTCGGCAAACCTCGTGGACATGCGGTCGCCTGAAACCACGGCGGAAGCTTGACGTATCACATGCCCGGCGGCGTCCGTCGTGATGGAATATCCCCTCTCCAGCACCGCATACGGGTTCAGCAAACGGAGACGCGCCTCATGTTCGCGCAGCAGGCTCTCGTTTCGCTGCAATGCCGCGACGAGTGGAGTTTCCAGGCGGAGGGCGACGCGTTGGAGCCGCACTTCCATGCGCGATGCGACATCCTTGAGCGCCTTGCCGAGCCGCAGCTCCAGGTTGTCAAGGTGCTGTATCCGCCCCTCCGCATGCTGGCGCAGCGCGCGCGAAAGCCTGGCCGCAATATCTTCCACCTGCGCCACCAATTCGCTCTTCACAGGCACGGCCCGTTCCGCCGCGATAGAAGGCGTGCCCGCACGCAAATCCGCAACGTAGTCGCACAGAGTAGTGTCCGATTCGTGGCCCACGGCGGAAATCACAGGGATGCCGGATCGGGCCACGGCATACACGACCTGCTCTTCGTTGAAGGCCCACAGATCCTCAACCGAACCGCCTCCACGCCCGACGATCAGCACGTCAGGCCGCCAGGCGCTTGTCTGGAAATACCTGATCCCCCCTGCGATTTCAAACGCCGCTCCCTCTCCCTGCACCTTTACCGGAAACAGGCGAATCTCGAGATTCGGAAACCGCCGCGTGAGCACCGTGCACATGTCATGGATGACAGCCCCGGCCGGAGAAGTCACTATGCCTATGCGATGCGGCAGGAACGGAAGCGCCCGGCGCAGCTCCCGATGGTCAAGCTTGTTCAGCCCTTCCGCGTCCAGCCTGGCCTTTAGCTCGTTGAACTGCGCCATGCGGTCGCCAAGCCCCGCGAGGCGCAGCCTGGCGACCTTGAACGAATACTGCCCGCGCGCCATGTTCAGATCAAGTTCGCCGGACACCTGGACCTTCAATCCGTCGGCCGCGCCATCCCCCTTGGCCAGCGCCTCGCGGAAAGCCGGTTCGCATCCGTCCATCCTGAACGCAAACAGCACGCAGGACATTTGCGCGTCCTTGTCCTTCAATGTAAAATAGCGGTGTCCCGATGCGTACGTCTTGCATCCGGAGATCTCACCCTCGATCCACACGCCCGCGATCCGCTCGTTGTTGGCGAGCAGGTTCTTCCTGATCGAGCGTGTGAGCGCTCCTACGCTGTATACTTTTTCTGCCACGGACGGGAACTAGTATAGCAAAACCATCCCAAAGGCGCAGGTTAAACATTACGGGAGCAGCTGCGGGCGGCCGTCGGGCGCCGCAAAGCTCTTCAGCTCGTACGGCTTCAGGTGAAGCGTAAGCGTCGTGCCCGCAAGCAGCCCCCCGACGCGCTCGCCAGTCGCAAGATCGTCCGTCCGCCTGGGCACGGACAGCTTCACCGTCACCGGCGTCTTGTCCGTATTGACGATATAGAACCAGCTCCTGCCGTCAAAATCCTTGTGCCTGAGCTTGACGGTTTCAGTGCCGCCCGCGTCATCGAACACCACCGCCGGCAGTGCGCGGAATGCCTGGGCGAACGGCACCAGCATCTCCTCCATGCCGTACGTGCCGATCAGAAACCCGCCTTTCGACATGCCGAGCACGTCGCCATAGCGCAACGGCAGGACGAAATGGCGCAAGGCATGGAATCCGCCTGGGTTGAGCGTGGAAACGCGCCACGTGCATTCGTTCAGCCAGTCGCAGGAAAGGGTGCTGCCGGAGCCGGAGCGTCCGCCGCGCCCGATCGGGCTCTCCCAGTAGCGGTCGTGCTGGTTCACCCACGGATATCTCGCGCCGCGCAGGAGCGAATAGAAGCCGGGAAGCGTGTCCAGCACGCGCTGGTGCGCGCGCGCCTCCGGCGTGGGATAGTCCGACGCGTTGCGCCACCTGTAGTCGGCCGGCACCAGCGTCTGGCACAGGATGAGGTTCGGGATCGCGGCCGTGAGCGCATCGCGGTCCAGCCCGCAGGCGCGATTCGCCTGTTCCATGTATTCCGGTTTCATGAAATCGGGATGCCGCACGTTTGCCGGAACGAAGCTGTTCAGCCACAGCTTCAGGTCCGGACGGGCCGCGGCCAGCTTGCGCGCGATGGCGGAGTAGAACGACGTAACCTCGTCGCACCGCCACTGGATCCAGTCGTTCCACGCGTTCTTCCTCAACCATTCGGCGTACGCCTTGCCGCGCAGCGGATCGTCCTTGCCGACCGGTATCTTGACGCCTTTCGCCCTGGCGAACGCCTCCACCGTATAGTCGTTGTATCCGCTCTCCTCGTCGCCAAACCACAACATGCAGTGTCGCGTCATGTGCATGCATACGCCCTTGAACGAGGGATGCGGCACGCCCTGCTTCACCAGCTCGTCGATCATCCCTGAAATGTACTTGCGCACCTTCGGATGGTGGAAGTTGAAGTTCGGAGGGGTGTCGTGCCAACGGCCCCAGTTTGGCTTGCCTGTGTCGTGGATGGCGACAGGCGTATCGTGCAGCGCGCCGTTCGACATTGCCGTTCGCGTTACAAGACCGTCCGGGACCGGCATCGTGTTCGGGTTCACGGTCGGCATGAGCATCAGGCCCTCGCGGTCGAACTTGGCATACCAGGCGCTGAGGAAGTCCGGCGCATGGTTGCGCGGATTGTAGCGCTCTCCTATGAGTCCATGGTACCATGCACCCGGATATGCGAACAGGTTCTGGCCCGTGAACTTCATCAGGGCGGCGGTACGGTCGATGAGATCGTCAAGATCGTCCGCCTGGTGGCCGCGCGTTCCGAAGTCGTAGCCTATGGCTGGATCCTCGAAGTAGAGGCAGAACGATCGTTTCCAGCCGTTCGCCGCCGGATGCGCCGCCAACCGGTCCTCTCCACCGGTCTTTATGTCGTGCCAAAGGCGTGCCCAATCGCTAGGCCCGTCGGCCGGCTTTGGTTCGCGTATCGCCGCCACAGGCAACGCACCATCCTTCACCCGGTAGATTCGTACGGCTGAAATGGCGGCAGGCGCACCATCCCGTGCCGTCATCGCGACAAGCGCGACCTGGGGGGCGCTTGTCCAGTACAGGCACCGGTGCGTCAGCATCCTGCCGGTGCACGGATACTCGTCGCCTGTCACATACCCCACCTGCATCGTGTAGTCGCCTCCTGGATTCTTCGCGCGCTGGATGATAAGGTCGGCAGTGCGCACCGCATCGTCAGGGTAGTCGATCTCGAATAGAAGCAACGGCGAGTTCGTGTCCACGTTGAACTTCAACGCATAGCGATCCCCAGACTTCACGCCGGCCTCAAGATATGGCGTTCCGCCCAGATGTTTCACCTGCACCGGCCCGACCACCCGGAAACGGTCTGGCGGCGGCGTCTTGCCAAGTGCAAGCGATTCTACAAGTTCCAGGTTCGCCAGGCGGCCCGGGGCTTTCGTGGCCGCCTCCGCCGCCTCGCCGGAGATTTCATACGGGTTGTCCCTGCGCAGCACCGCATACGGCACGTTGCCGTAGAACCACGTGCCGTCGGTCGCCTTTAGCGCATAGCGGCCCGCCGGCAGATTCACCTTGAGTCTCACAGGCTTGCCGGATACTTGCTCCCGGTACTTGCACACCACTCTGCCCGTTTCGTCGCAGATGCAGTAGCGGAGCTTGGAAAGATCGCATCCCGCAGGGCTTGCCGCGGAAACGGCGACCTCTCCCGGCGTGTCGGCCAGCGAATAGCAGCCGCGCGCGGAAATCTCTATCACGGACTCCCGCCGCCAAAGTTCACGTATCTGCTCCTCGTCCAGAGGCGCGGAATAGATGCGGAGATCGTCGATCAACCCGTCGAATTGGCGTGTGCCGCCGCACTGCCCGACGCAGAACGACTGGAAGTCCGCCCTGTCGAAACTCAACATGTCGTACGGCTTCAGGGCGGTAGCCATGGGGGACTCCCCGTCATGTACGCCGCGCCCGCGCCGGCCGTTCAAGTACATCTGCACGCCCCATTCGTCCCATGTGACGGCAAGATGGCTCCATTCTCCGCCAACCTTCTTTCCGTCCCATACCGCATATTCGTCGTCGTCGTCGGCCTGGTCCGCGCGCAGACGATCCCCCCACCACCAGAACATGAGCTGGCCCGATCCTATGCGTGGCATGCCCTTGGGATCGGGATTCGCAAACAGCGCGCGCCATATCTCCCTGCCTTTCCCGTCCCTCCCGCCATCCGGCCACTCGCGCCTGAACCACAAGCTTACCGTGCCGCGTTCCTGCACCAGATTGTTCGCCGCCGAATAGTCGAGAACGCTCTTTCTCGCCGCCGTAAGGCGAACCGCCTGCCCCCGCATGCCCGCCGCATATGAAAGCCCGGCAGACCGCAGCGGCGCTGCCGTTCCCTTGGCGAACGCGGCATCCGCCGATCCGTCGAACGGCGCATGGAAAAGCAGTTCCGGCTTGATGCGGCTGCGTTCCGGCCCCGTCGCCAGTTCCGTCGTCGGCGCGAACTTGGCGCCATGCAGCTCGAACGCCCCGTTGGCCCTGCTCACGTCCCACCGCAGATGCAGCGTTGCGATGTCCCCGGGGATCGTCTGCACCATCGAATACGGGCGCACATGTCCCTTGGCCGCGAATTCGCGGCTCGCGTAGTAGTGCCGCCCGGCCCTGGTACGCCCCTCGAAGTACATCAATCCCGCAGTGCCGCGCGTCCCGCCCATGTCGCATACGAGCGCCGCATCGCGATTCGCCAGCGGCGCCGGGTCGAAGTCCGCCGTACAGGCCACGAGCTTTGCCATGCCGTCTGCAAACGCCGCGCGGGCATCCACCACCAGCCGGTCTACGGCTTGCGAGACGACAAGCCGCGCGAGCGATGCGCCGGCCGGTTCTCCGTGGAACGTCAGCAGCGTCCGGCCGGCTGCATCCGTCACTTTTACGTTACGTTCGCCGGAAACGACTTTCGTTTCCGCCCAGCTGACGCCCGGGAACGACCGCACTTCGGCGGAAACTGCGAGCGACATCATGGCGCCCGCCAGCAGGATTCCGATGTTTTTCTTCATGACCACTCCAGTATAGCAAAGGCGCCGCCGCCCGCCAACCGGCTACCGGATCAGCAGAATGGTGCCTTTCGGCGTAATCTCGAGCGTACCGGGGCCGGACAGGACGGGATAAAGCTCCGGGCATGTCGTAACGGACACAAGCCCGGCATACGACCGCCCTGCAATCCTGAGTGACTCGATGTGGTTCGTTCCGGTGAAGTCAAGCCGCAGCCTGGCTCCGGCGGCGACGTCGATCTCCAGGTTCTCAGGCAGTTCGATGGCCTTGTCCGTATCCACCCGGCAGAGCCATGCCGCATCCATCAGCGTCGTGCGGTCGACTTTTGCCGACTCGTCTCCGGTCCACGCGCTCGCACCCTTGAAGCCGACATCGTATCTGCCGCCCTCCGGCGGCAATGCGAACATGAACGCGTATTCGTTGAAGTTCGTCGTCGCGGCGGCGTCGGACTGCCCCACCCAGTTGGTAACCCCGTCTTTCGCCACGTAGACGTTGATTGGATTGCAGCCATTGTTCACGTTGACGCTCGTCGTCCCGCGCGCCTTCAAGTTGACGGTCAGGCGGTACAGTCCGCCCGTCGCGAAGTTGACGGACTGGTATATCCAGTCGTCGTTCACCAGTTTGAAGCACCCCGTTCCTTCGTTTGGCTCCAAACCGAAATAATTCACATACAGGCTGTCGTTCCACGGATATTGTCCGCTCCCTGTGACGCCAGACGGCTTGGGGGTGGTCCTGAACGTCCAGCCCGAAATCCCGTCAAGTCCTGGATTCGCCAGCAGATTGGTGTCGTTCCCCGTCGCTTTCACCAGCTTGAGGTTGTCGACTATGCCGTGCCCGCACGCGGACGATGTCAGAACGCCCGTCAGGGTAAGAGTGACCGGAGTGCTGCCGTCAGAAACGAAGGCGTTCGGCCAGCGCCTTGCCACGAGAGCATGGCTGCCGGTGCTGTAGCGGCCGAGCGAAACCGTCTCGCCGCCGATCTCCACGGATGCGTCGATACCGTATGTCCAACCCGACGAGGCCGTGACGCACCATACGCTCATGTCCGCCTGCAGCATCCATTTCCCGGCCGGAGGCGTGAACGTGGTAGCCAGTTTCGATCCAGCTCCGCTCATGTAGAACTGGGTATCGCCGCCTTTCGACCACGGCAGGTTGTAGTGAGCCCAGTTGTCAGAGCCATTCACCGAAAAGGTCGTCCAGCTGTTGTTGTGGGTTTTCTGCTCGTTGCTCGCAGTTGCAGTGCCGATGCTTGTACACTGCTCCACCGTGAAGCCCGCAACCCGGTTCGTGTTGTCAAGCGTGAAGGTGCTGGTGAAATTATCCGCGTGATCCTCGAAATCCCCGTTCGGGATCGTCCAGCAACCCGTTTCCTCTTCCGGAATCGCGAGTTTGATCTCGTCGAACTGCGTACAATAGTCGATACCAAGGCCGAGAGACTTGAACCACAGGCGGTAGGTTTTGCCGGCTTCCAGCTCCAGGGCGTCGAATGCGAACTGCCGCCACTTGTCCGCGGTCACGGCGAAATACCATGTGGCAAGAGGTTCGTCTTCCTCCGTCGCGATCACCACGTCCACATGGCGTCCGATGTAGTTCGCGCTTCTGCGCGGCGCAGCCCAGAACCGCAAGACGTAGCTTCCCGTCTCCGGCACGGAAAATGCGCACCAGGCGGACGAATCGCACTTTATCACCAGGCTTCCGTGCCCGCTCCCCGTAGGAGTATCTTCGTTCAGCACCCAACTCGTCTTCGAACCGAACGTGTTATCGAAAATGAACACGTCGTTTCTGCCGTCACCGTCGGGCCTTATGCCATGCCACCCCTGGTATTCCGTGTTGCGTATGTATTGATAGGCGTCGGATACGCTTGTGGCGTTGTAGGTTTCAAAGTTCCATTCCGGGATGTCGGCAGCGATGTCGAGATCCGGTCCGCGCACGAAATCGGCCTTGGCGTCTGGATCGGCAAGCGTCAGCTGGCCGCCCGTAACAGACACCTTGGCGACCCCTTCGGGAATCGAGTCGATGAGCAACGGTCCGTCGCCCGCCTTGACGAACCGCCCCGCACCTGCGGACGACGGCGAAGACGAGAGTTCCGGCCCCCATGTACGGGCCGCGGAAGTCACCGTCTCACCGTCTTGCGCCGCATACGGCAGCACGCATCCCGCATTTATCCTGCCTCCCTCGATGCTCATCTTCACGGTGTGCAACCGCGGAGGATTGACAGACGGCCTTACGGACAGCGTGCCATCGCCGTCCTTGACTATTGCGCCATCGCCATCGACATCGACGGACATTCCATCATCGCCCGCCATCCGCACCGTCGTGTTCGTGGCAAGAGACACCTTCGCGGACATGCCGGCAGGCGGCATGACGTCCTTCCATTTTGCCAGCAGCCAATTCGCCACGGCAACGCGCTCCACCTCCGTCAACCTGTTCGTGAACAGCAGCACCTCGAACACGTATTCTCCGCCCGACCGCTTGCCGCCCGCCGTCTGCGTCGTGCTGGTTTCGCCGAACATCGGATTGAAGCCGTTTCCATCCTTCCAGAAATCGCGGTCGTTGAAGAAGCATTGTGCCGATTGCGGCGTACCCAGGCATTCAACCTCAAGGACGCGTATCATGCCGACGCCGTTCGTCGTCGTGAACGGATCTATCTCCGTGCCGTCGCGGTACGTGCGCGAGGCGTGCATGGGCTGGTTTTCGGCGTTGTGGTTGATCCATATCGCCTTGTCGGCGTCTCCAGAACCGGCGCACTGGAAGAATGGCGACGAACCTCTCCGCTGCCCGAGCAGATACCCCCAGCTGGTCTGGGCGCCGGCAACCAGGAACACGTTGACAAGATTGCCGACCGTCGCCTGCGTCCCGGCAGGCGCGAGCCAGTTCATCCAGCAGCCCGACTGGTAGCCGCCGAAATAGACCGCCGCCTTGTCCAGATACGTGGCCTCCTGCGGGCAAACGTCCGTCCAGGTGTTGTCAGTGACGGCGTAGTAGTGGTTCGTGGCCGTTCCATCCGTATCGCGGACATCGCGCCACATGCGGATGTCGTCGCCGTCCTTGACAAGGTTCGTGCGGCTCTCCAGCCAGAACGCGGCCCGGTTCATCACCTCCAGCGGCTGCGCGTATGCAGAAACGAGCTGTTCCGTCTTGCGCAATGCCACGCCCCCCTCGCGTACGCGCAGATTGACCGTCTTGTCCTGCGTGAACTGCCCGGACGGCAACGTCCACGTCCCCGCCCCGGTCTTTTCGAATACCGTGCGGTCTGCCAGAGTCACCGACGAATCCAGAGTCGCATCCGTGGCGATGGCAACGTTCGTCGTCGTGCCCACAGGCAACACTATTTCAGACGCATCGATGGAAACCACCGCCGCACACGCGGCTGCCAGACCGATCAATTCAGCTTTTTTCATTTCCGCACCTGCTATCCGTTGTGAAACGACTCGCCCGTATCTTATCATACCCCCCCCCTGTGCCGTCAATTGGTATTTTGGGAATTTGTCGCACTGGCAGGGTGCGGAAGATATGCTATACTGTCCTGCGCATGGAACAGACCCTAGACAACATCCGAAACTTCTGTATCATCGCGCACGTCGACCACGGCAAGACGACGCTAAGCGACCGCATCCTCGAGCTGACCAAGGCCGTGCCCCTTCGCGAGCTGAAGGAACAGACTCTCGACGCGATGGATCTGGAGCGCGAGCGTGGCATCACCATCAAGAGCCACCCCGTCTCGATGGTCTACCACGCCAACGACGGCAAGGAATACCTCTTTAACCTCATCGACACGCCCGGCCACGTGGACTTCGCCTACGAGGTGAGCCGCTCCATGGGCGCGTGCGAGGGTGCCGTGCTGGTGGTGGACGCCGCGCAGGGCGTCGAGGCGCAGACCGTCGCCAACACCTACTTCGCGCAGGACGCGCAGCTCGAGATCGTGCCCGTCCTCAACAAGGTCGACCTGCCGGGCGCGGACGTGAAGGGCGTCTCGCAGCAGGTGGAGGACATCCTCGCCATCCCGATGGACGAGCCGCTGCTCGTCTCTGCCAAGACGGGCGTAGGCTGCCCGGACGTCCTGGAGGCCATCGTCAAGCGCATTCCTCCCCCCAAGACGCAGGGTGCCGATGCTCCGCTTAGGGCGCTCGTCTTCGACAGCGTGTTCGACGAGTTCCGGGGAGTGATCACGTACGTCCGCATCGTCGACGGCGCGGTCAAGCCCGGCATGACCGTCAAGTTCATGGGCTCTGGCGTGGCGACGACGCTCCATGAGGTGGGCATCTTCTCGCCCACCAAGAAGCCGACCGACAAGCTGGAAGCCGGCCAGGTGGGCTATCTCGTAGGCACGGTCAAGGATCCGGCGGACATCAAGATCGGCGACACGGTCACAACCGCAAAGCTCGGCGCCGAGACGCCTCTGCCCGGTTTCAAGGAGTTGCGCCCCACCGTGTTCTGCGGCATCTACCCGATGAGCACGGACGAATTCGAGAAGGTTCGCCAGGGCCTTGAAAAGCTGCACTTGAACGACTCCGCCTTCTCGTTCCACCATGAAAGTTCCATCGCGCTCGGCTTCGGCTTCCGCTGCGGGTTCTTGGGACTCCTCCACATGGAGATCGTGCAGGAGCGCCTGCGCCGCGAGTTCAACCTCGACATCATATCCACCACGCCGGGCGTCGTCTACAAGCTCAAAATGAAGGACGGCACGGAAAAGGACCTCGACAACCCGATCCAGATGCCCGACGTGACACTGCTCGAATCGATCTCAGAGCCGATCCTCAAGGCGCGCATCATCACGCCGAGCGAATCCATCGGCGACGTGATGCGCATCGTGATGGACCGCCGCGGCCTCGTGGAGGGCACCGAGACGGTGGACGGACACCGCGTGATGCTCCACTGCATGCTGCCGCTGAACGAGATTCTCATCGACTTCCACGACACTCTCAAGAGCGTATCCCACGGCTACGCCTCCATGGACTACGAGCCGGCGGGCTATCAGGTCTCCGACATCGTGAAGATGGACATCCTCCTCAACTCCGAGGTGGTGGACGCCTTCGCGACTCTCGTCCACCGCGACAAGGCGCGCGCGCGCGGCCAGCAGATGTGCAAGGCGCTCGCGGACACCATCCCGCCGCACATGTTCAAGATCCCCGTACAGGCCGCGATCGGCAAGGAGATCATCGCGCGCGAGGACATCCGCCCGTTCCGCAAGGACGTGCTCGCCAAGCTCTACGGCGGCGACGTGACGCGCAAGATGAAGGTGCTCGAGAAGCAGAAGCGCGGCAAGGCCCGCATGAAGGAGTTCGGCCACGTGAACGTGCCGCAGTCCGCCTTCATCGCCGTCCTGAAGGGTACGGTGAAGGAGAACTGACGCGACCATGTCGGACATGAACGACATCGCGGTGTTGATTCCCGCTTACCAGCCGGACACAAAGCTCGTAGGCCTTGTGGAGGCGTTGCGCCCGGACTTCCCGCACGTCGTGGTGGTGGACGACGGTTCTGCCGGATGCGATGACGTGTTCGGCGCGATTCGCAACCGCGTTGAGGCATTGCTCGTTCATCCTGCGAACCGGGGCAAGGGCGCCGCGCTCAAGACGGGCTTCGCGTGGATTCGCGAGCATCTGCCGGGAGTCGCAGGCGTGGTGACGGCGGACGCGGACGGCCAGCACACGCCGGATGACATCAGACGCGTCGCGGAAGCGACTGCGGCGCGGAATGGCGGTATCGTGCTTGGCGTCCGCACGTTCGAAGGACCTGTCCCCTTCAGGAGCCGCTTTGGAAACTGGTGGGCGAGCCTTTTCTTTCTTCTCAGGACTGGGCTTGCGATCCGCGACACGCAGACGGGCCTGCGCGGCATTCCTGCGGATATGATCGACCGGATGCTTGCTCTGCACGGAGATCGCTACGAATACGAAATGCGGATGCTCGTAGATGCGCGCCGCCACGCCTCGCCCCCCTTGCAGATTCCGATCAAGACGATCTATATGGAAAACAACCGGTCCTCCCATTTCCGTCCGTTCCGCGATTCTCTCCGCACGCAGGTGGCGCTCTGGCGCCGCTAGCGCCTTGCCGCATGGCACTTGTCCCGCGTGTCCGCTCATGGGCATGCGCGACGTCGCGAAGGTGAAAGCGATCCTCTGCATCCCGGAAAGCGAGATCCTCATGTCCGTGATCGCCGTCGGCAAGTCCGCACAACCGTACATGAATAGGCCGCGCAAGTCTGTTTCCGAAGTGCTATCCTTCCTTTAGACAATCGGTCAGCGGCTGGCGGCGAGATCGCGGATGCGACGGGAGGTGCGGACGGCGCAGAACTCCTTGCCGCACATGGAGCAATGGTCGTCCGTGTGAGCCTCGTCCGTGAACGCGCGCGTCTTGAGCCAGCGAGCCTTGGCGCGGACAGGATCGAGACAGAGCGCAAACTGGCGATCCCAGTCGAACGCCGCGCGCGCATCGGCCATGGCATCGTCGCGGGCACGGGCGCCAGGCAGCCCGCGTGCGACATCGCCTGCGTGTGCGGCGATCTTGTAGGCGACGCATCCGCGGTGCACCTCGTCACCGTCAGGCAAGCCAAGATGCTCGGCCGGCGTCACGTAGCACAGGAGCGAAGCCCCGTATGTCGCAGCCGCCGTGGCGCCGATCGCGCTCACGATGTGGTCGTAGCCAGGTGCGATGTCCGTGACCACGGGACCAAGCACGTAGAAAGGCGCCCCCTTGCAGGCCGCCTGCTCGCGTTCCATGTTCATCTGGATCTGGTTGAACGGCACATGCCCCGGTCCTTCCACCATCACCTGCACGCCTCGCGCGCGGCAACGCTCCACCAGCTCGCCCAGCACGTCCAGTTCGCCGAACTGCGCCTCGTCTGAAGCGTCCGCAAGGCAGCCAGGCCGCATTCCATCGCCGAGCGATACGGTGACATCGTGCGCCGCAAGGATGTCCATCACCTCGTCCCAGTGCGTATAGAGCGGGTTCTCGGACCGGTTTTCCATCATCCATTCCGCCATGATCGAACCGCCACGGCTCACGATGCCCATCTTGCGCTTCATCGCGGCGGGGATGTGTTTAAGCATGAGGCCGGCATGGAGCGTCATGAAGTCCACCCCCTGCTCTGCCTGTTCGCGTATGACGCCTATGAGGAGCGACGGATCCATATGGGGGATATCGCCCTTCAAGCGGCTGATGGTTTCGTAGACAGGCACGGTGCCAAGCGGTTTCGGAGAAGCATCAAGCATGCCCTGGCGGATGGACTTCACGTCCTCGCCCACTGAAAGATCCATCACGAAGTCCGCTCCCGCCTTCAGCGCGATTGCAAGCTTCTCCAGTTCGTCACCCTTCCCGGAATGTGTAACGCTGCGACCGAGGTTTGCATTTATCTTTGTGGCGAACATCCGCCCCACTCCCACAGGCCTGCAGGCGGCATGATGCGGATTGAACGGAATCACGGCAGTACCGTCCGCAACAGCGGCACGTACGGTCTCTTCGGAGACGTTCTCATCGGCCGCGACGATCTTCATCTGGTCGGTCACAAGACCCTTACGGGCCGCCTCAAGCTGCGTCATTTCAATTTCCTCGCTCTCAAACGGCGAAAGAAACCTTTCCCAGTTTCCTCCGCCGGCATTGTCCGGTTCAGGTTCATAGGTTTGATCTCAGGCCGGCGACATCCCGCCAACCACCCTAACTGATGAGGACGGTATTGTACCATACGCCTGCTTGACTGTCCATGCATCTGATTATGGTCAAAAATCGAAAGCCGCCTGCGTCATTTCAGGTTGAGGTGAAGCAGGCATCTCTGCCGGCACGTCCGAAGCAAAGCGCTCCATGAAATCGTCTTCCGATATCACTTGGATGCCAAGTTCTGCCGCTTTCTTGTTCTTGCCGGAGGTTGATGACAGATCGTTGTTGATGAGAAAACTTGTAGACTTCGAGACAGATCCCGTAACCTTGCCGCCTTTTGCCTCGATAAGCTCTTTCAGCGCGTTGCGGTTCGGGAAATGGTACACGTCGCCGGTTATCACAAACGTCAAACCTGCGCAACTGCCGCCAGCCGCTGCTGCCGTAGGCATGACGAGCGTCACCTGTCCGAGAAGGTCTTTGACGAGCGCAATGTTCGCGGGATCCTTGCTCCACCGCACGAATGCGGCCGATCTCATGTCTCCCAAGCCGTCGATGGCGGCAAAGACGTCCTCCGATGGCGCGTTTGACGCCTTCTCGAACAGTTCCTGCGCACTGGAGACCGTGCGCAGCAGACGTTTCGCCACGTCAATGCCGCAAAGCGGGATGGAGAGGGCCACCAGGAATCTTGCCGCCTCGCGCGTGCGTGCGGATTCTATGGACGCGGCTATCTTTGCCGCCGACTTGTCGCCGAAACCTTCCATGAGAACGATATCGGCGCGATGCTCTCCGAGCCGGTAGATGTCGGCAACCGTCCTGATCCATCCCTTGTTCACGAACTTTGCCAGCGTTTCGCCTGCCAGTCCGTCGATGTCCATGCCATCCTTGGATACGAACCGCATGAACTTGCGCAACTCGCGCGCCGCGCAATGGCCGTTGGTGCAGATGAGCGTCCTGGTACCCGATTCGGTTTCCCTTACGACGGTTGGCGCACCACATACTGGACATGCGTCTGGGATCCGAAGCTCGCCCGCCTTGCGCGTTACGGCGACTATCTTCGGAATGATCTTGTTCGCCTTGATGACGGAAATTTCCGTGCCCGGCCCGCCGATGCCCAGACGTTCGCATTCTGATATGTTGCACAGCGAGGCCCGCCTTACGGTCGTACCCTCCAGGGCGACAGGCGAGAATATGGCTACTGGCGTTATTGACGAGACGGCGCATGACCATTCGATCTGCTCCAGTACCGTCTGCGCAGTCTCGTCCTGCCACTTGAAAGCCAAGCCTGCACGCGTGGCGTGGTGGCCGGTCACGCTACCCGTTTTGGCGTAGGCGACATCGTCGTATGCGACAACCAGGCCATCCACAGGATACGGGTTCTCCCGGTCGGTAACACGTTCCGTCCAGCGGTTTATGGCAGATTGGATGTTCACCTCGGTTGGAGACTGCACCAGTTCATGCTCCACGCACGACAGACCGATCCCGGACAGCCAGTCCATCTGCGCTCCCCATGAGGCAAATTCCTTTTCCGCATGCACCAGGGAGAATGGAATCCACCGCAATTTCCTGTGGCGAAGCTCATCCACGGCTTTCACGTCTCCGGAGTCTTTCAGCGAAAGCGACCCCGATGCCAGATTTCGGGGATTGGCGTACGTCTCCTGCGATTCCGCAAGAAATTCTTCAAAATCCGCATATGAGATTACTGCCTCTCCGCGGACGACGAGATGACCTGATTCCTTTATCGTGCGCGGGATCCCGTCAATGCCGGCGGCTAGATGGGTGATGTTAGTGCCGACATGCCCGTTTCCACGCGTTACGACTTTTGCGAGCCGGCCGTTGTCATAGGTGACTACCAGCGTGAGTCCGTCCAGTTTCCATGATATCCATACTGGCCGGCCATCCGCCCATTTCACCACGTCTGCGGTCTTTTTCGTCTTGGCAAGAGACAGGGCGGCGAATTCATGCGGCTCTTTCTGCCCGGCCACGTCGTCGGCCGAGACGCGCTGCGTGGGGGAATCAGGCAGGACAACGCCTGTCTCGGCCTCCAGTTCCTTCACCTTGTCGAAGAGCGCGTCCCACTCGAAGTCCGTCATCAGTTCGCCACGGCCGTTGTAATATGCGTCTGCAGCGGCGTTCAATTGCGCGACCATTTCGCGCATCTGTACAATCTTTGCGTCCATCGCGCGAGAATTATACCAAATCCTAATGCGCGATTGCCCAGGCACATCCGCCTCGATGTGCTTTCGCATAGTGCGTAAAGCGCCAAGAACGTGCTTGGCTGGATGCGTAAATATGATATGATGTCATGCGCGACGTGCCGCGTAGGCGGGCGCTTTTATACAGTTTCAACGGGAAATCAAGAATGAAAAAAGACTATGGGACGTTTTCGAGGCGCGGATTCCTCAAGATGGGCATTGCCGGCACGGTAATGTCCGGCGCCGACTGGCGCCTTTGGGCCGGGAACGAGGGATTGCCAGCTTATTATGGCGAACACCTTGCAAATGTCGCCTCAAGACTCGACGAATTGTCAAAGACATGCGATGACGCGTTTTTCTTCATAACCGACTTGCATATTCCGGCTAATCGCGGCATGTCCGGGAGAATCCTCGCGAAGCTGGTGGCCGAAACACGCGTAAAGAAAGTCCTGTGCGGCGGAGACATGCCTGTGGCTTTCGGTGGCAGGGAGTCTGTAGAGCGCACGATCGCAGCATACCGGGACGAATGGGTGTCCGCCATAGAACGAGCGGGCGGCGAATTCTACCCGGCCAAGGGCAACCACGATTTCACGATACGCGACAAGCCTGGAGCGGCTGGCGGATGGACGCTCCCGCAGAAGGATGCGCATGACGTCTTGATGGATACGAAAGCCGTCAAAGCCAACGCGGTCACGAACCACGACGATCCAGAGGCGTGCTACTACTACTTCGATTCGCCAGGCTCCAGAGTCCGTTACATCGTCGCAGACACGTCAGACTCCATATGCGCAGGCAGGCCATACTGGGCCGTGGAATACGGCATGAACGAGAGGCAGCTCGACTGGCTGGCAAAAAATGCACTTGCCGGCATTCCCGCCGGATGGACGGCTCTTGTGATGCACCACATTCCCGTGACCGATGTCGTGAGCGGCGAAGAAAAGGTGCCAAAACTTTTCGCCTCCTGGCGCAGAATGCTTGAAGCATACCAGGCAAGAGGCAAAGTAGATGTCGGCAAGACCACATACGACTTTTCAAATGCGCAGGGACGCATTCTCTGCATCCTGACCGGGCATGAACATGCCGAACGCCAGACGTTCCAGCGAGGAATATGGCATATCACCGAACCATGCGATGCTGCGTACAGCGACTACATCGTAGGATCGACCCCATGGTGCGTCGACTTGCCTAGAAAGGACAGAGGTACTGTTTTCGAGCAAACGTTCGAGGCGATCCATATCGACCGGCACAACAACCTCCTGCACTTCACGCGTATCGGTGGCGGCAACGACAGAGTCGTACAACTCGCCGCGAGGACGGTCGAAACAGGCAAGACGATCTCGCTTGCGCAATCCATCGGCACGGACAAGCGCGTATCCTGGGGCTGCTACGACGCGCACAGGATGGGGAAGACACGGAACCCAGCCAACAAATACCAGTATTTCTGCACATATTACAACGACATCGCGGAAATATCTCAGGACGGAACATTGACAGGCAAGAAGCCAGGCGAGGCTGTGGCGCTCGCCATCGAGCCTGATGGAATGAAAACCATATATCCCGTTGAAGTGCGCGCACGCGCCTAGCTTCAGGCGGATTTCGCTCCGCATCCATTCCCCGGACGGTATGGCTGCCGAGACGAAAGATTACCTCGGCAATCGCGATTTGCCGCGTCGATCGCCAAACGGCCCGGTACCGCCTTGCGGCGGACGACGGCGCCTGGCGACGGGAGGCGTGTCGGGCGTCATGTCCGTCTTGAGCCGGAATGTGGCGAGCGGAGCATAGCCCCGTTCCTTCATAAGCGAGTCCCATGCCTTCGGCAGCACGATCTTTACAGTGGCGAAGCCGCCGCCCGGAACGCACAGTTCCTTGTTGCGCGACCTGTCACCAGTCACGAGGAACGCGCTTTTCCCCTCAGCCATGGCCGGAACCGTCTCGACAGCCGCCTTGCCAGTCCATGACAACCATGGCGGTACGGACGTCTCTGACGCGCCCTCCACCGACGCTATGCGCCGTTCGTGACGTGCAAGCGAATACTGCGACGGATCGAACGCGCTTCCCGGATTGCCCCAGTAGTTCGCAAAGGCGCGCATGCCCAGCGGAAGTCGCGCCGTCTCTATCAACGCGGCCTCAAGCGCGGACTTCGAAGGGTAGACACGCGAAAGATCGCGTGCGACGCCCTCCGTCATGAAAAACGCACGGTATACGCATGGCATCCCGCTCGCTACGGCCATCTGCGACTTCTCGACCGCATCGTAGGCCATGATATCCTTTATGCGTTCCCCGTCGGACGTCGCCGGCACAAGGTTGTTGCCCCAGCTGATTGCCGATGCCGCCGTCAACGTGGAATCGTCGATGCCGTATCCTCGCTGCATCTGATACGGCTTCCACCCGACCTTCAACGTGGTCGCCTCGTCCTCCACCAGGCACCACGGCATCAGATATCCAAACGTCCCCATCCTGTTTTCCTTGACGCGATAGCCGCCGAGATTGAGCATGGCAAGATTGATGAAACGACCGAGCTGCACGTTCTTGGCCTCGGAAATCTCGCCTTGTCCGCAGTCGAAACCAAGCTGACGCGCCACGGGGCCGTTCAGCCAGCAGTACGGCGTCCAGGCATGGGTAGAGGCGAGCGGACGCCTGAAATCGCCATCCTTCATCGCTTCGGCGAACGCAAGAAGAATCGGCATGAATTCCGGCGGACATCCCGCCATCGCGCCGTTCACCGCGACATGGCGAACCGTCGCGGCGCGCCCGGCGGGCGGAATCGCGCCAAGTAACGTACCTGGCGGCAAATCGGAGAACTTCAAGAACGTAGCCACGACTTCTTCCGTAGGCGGTGCAACGGGCAATCCGTCCGTCCATCCAGAATCGCGAAAGATGTCCTGGATTTCGTCGTATGTTCCGGAGACGACCGGGGTGCCATCTTTCCCGAATGCGGAGTCTGCGTCCTTCTCAGCTTCGACAAGCGGATTCGTCAAATGCTCCTTGATCTTCGGCCAAAGGATATTCCGCGTGTTGGACAAAAGCTCCTCCCGCGTATGCGAAGCGAACGCACCGGGATATTCCGCCACGCGCAATATCTCCAATCCTGCCGCCTTGGCGGTGTTTTTAGCCTGCTTGACGAATCCAGGCGCGGCAATCATCACGGATGGGATGCCTAGTACTTCGGCGGCGATGCAGGACCCCGTTTCCTTCGGCGTACACAATCCGCACCCGCCATTGCCGGAGATTACTGCGTCAATGTTGCATTCCTTGAGCCGGGCCTGAAACGCGTCCTTCTCGCGACGAACGACGCCCTGGCGAGGATACGGCCCCGCCGCACCGATCTCGCTCAGCAGATAGACTTTTACCGACGGATATTCCGCAAGGATCAGCCTCTTCAGCTCTGGATGCGTTACGTTCGCCATGAAACTTCCACCCACGAGAGCGATAGTTTTTCCGTCTAGCGACTTCAACCTGGATCCTTGCTTGATAGGCGTCGCCGCCGTTCCCGGCACTGGCGAAAGCACGGCATATCCGGCACTGGACGGAAACGGACACATCCCGTCCGTACACTCCGCCGCAATCCCTTGAATTGCAGTGATGAAAGCTGCCGCCGTCACACGCAACACGTTCATCACGGTCCTTTGTTCGCGCGAATCGACCATAGACGTCATTTTTCTCTGGCTACCGGCATCATGTCTGTTTCCTATGCTACTCGGCGTTGAGGTAGAATTTGGTGAGGAGGGGGAAGTCCTGCGGACGGGAGCGGATCGCGTTCTCGACCATCTCGACGATCTGCTCGTCGGTCATGGTCTCGGTCTGCTGGATCTCCTGCTGGCGGACGTCGTTCACGACCTGGTCCCTGATGTCCTGCATGGCCTGGATCGCGTTGTTCGTCGCCCCGATCGCGCCGCTCTCTGCACAAGCCTCGCCCGCGGTCATGCCTGGACGGGCGGGGGGACATCGCCCGGCGGCGGCGGAACCTGAGGGTACGGCGGCGCCGCCGGAATCGGCTTCGTGGCTTCGAGGTAACGCGCGCGGATGCCGTCATCGTCGCTGAAGGTCTGCGAAACGCGGACGTTCGTGACGGAGGGCTGCTCGGACGCTATGTCGATCGTCAGCTCCTCCTCCACGATGACGCTGCCGAAGGCGGTGTTTATCCTATCGGTGGTGCCGACGTACATCTGCCCGCTCTTGACGATCTTGAGCGTCGCCGTCGAGCCGTCGTCGGAGATGGAGAGGTCGTAGATGCACATGGCGTTGCCGACGATCTGCGGCCCCCTGAACAGCCGCGGCGCCTGCCCGCGCGAGACGAACGTCCCAGCGCCCGGCAGCGTGGACGGGTCGAGCGGCTGCGGTCGCAGCTCGTGCGGCGGTCGCTGGTTGTGGATCTGCAGCGCCATCAAATGCACGCCGGACGCCTGGGACATCAGCAGACTGATGGCGCGCTTGGCCGCCGGCGAGAGGTTCAGCTTGCCGAGCTCGGCGATGACGTCCGCGCTGTCGACATTGTTGAAGCGCTTCCCGGCGATCGTGTAGACCCCGCGCGGAATATCGACGATCATCGTGTGGGCTATGTCATTCTCAAACTCGCGCGCCCTCTTGTCCGGCTGCTCGTACTCGCGGATCAGGGCGTTGCACTCGTTCTTGAAGAAGTCAGAGACCGCCTCGCGTCCGGGATCGGCAAAGTCGAAGTCGCGCCACTTGCCGACTTCAGAAGCCAGGAACGCGAGACGCTGGCGGTCTTCGTCCGCGCTTTCGTCCGTCAACTCGAGGCTTGCAATGAAGCGGGCGAGGATGCGTGCGTTCTTCACGGGCATCCCGTTGCCGAATTCCGCGAGGAACGCGACGGCCTTCGCGGTCTGCGCCGCGTCGAGCTGCACGCCCTGCGTCCGCGCGGCGGCGGCGATGTAGGCGGCTGCGTCCTGCGTCTTGAAGAGTCCGCGCACGAGTTCCGCGAGGCGCTCTTCGCGCCGGACCTCGTCGACCTCGGTGCGGATGATCTCGCTCGCCTCGCGCAGGATGGCCTCCGACGCCGCGGGATTGCCGCGCCAGTCGAGCGTGACGGCGAACGCCCCGAGGCGCGCGGCGGCGTTCATGTCGAGCCCCGCCGACGTGCGCTCCAGCGCCTTCGGCATGTACCTCACGATGGCGGCGGCGAAAGCCGACTGTTCGGGCGTGGCCTTCGTCTTGTGGACGGCCTCGGCAAGATCCGCCGGAAGCCAAATGTCGTCGAGGGCGGTGGTGACGTCGCCCAGGATGCGCAGGGCGAAGGAGATGTTTGCCGCGCTCTTGTTCGCGACGGCCGCCCTGGCCATGTCGACCGGAACCTGCTCGCCCTTGTCGTTGACGCCGGAGGAGTAGGTCATGTAGTCGTTGTCGTAGCGCTTGCGCACGTTGTTGCCGACGTCTTCGACTTTCTTCAGACGGTCGCCGGAAGCGAGCTCCGTGGCGGCGTCCATCAGGGACAGGCCGCAGTGGTCCACGAAGGCGACGCCGAGAAGCGAGCGGACGACGGCGTGGTCGTCGTTGTCCATCGCGGCGCGCTTCGCCTCGGGCAGCTCCGCCTCGATCGCGGCGGAAAGATGCGCCGCGACGGTCTCGAAGACGTGGAAGATGTCCTCGTCCTCTATCTGCGACACATTCGCCTTCGTGAGGATGTTCTTCGCGTAGTCGAGCGCCGCGACGATCTCCGGGCGGTTGAGGATGCGGACGACGGCGGCGGCGAGTTCGGCGTCCTTGTACGGCGGATAGGAAAGCGCGTCGACGATGAGCGAGCCGCGCGCGGCCGCGGAGAGCGGCATCCGGTCCACTTCTGAGATGAAGGCGACCTTCTTGGCGATGAAGGATTCGACGCGCGCCCTGGCCGTTTCTCCGACGGCCGCGACGTCCCAGGTGGCGAGATCCGTCTCGAGGCTGGAAAGCTGGTCGCGGAGATCGGCGCGCAGGAAGTTGAGCGAGCCGCCGCCCCCGATGAGGAGGCCGCTTGCGTTCAGCTTCTCGCTGACGAACTTCTCGGTGAGGTTCGCCCGCGCGGCGATTTCGCGGACTGCCGTGTCGACGGCGGTGGCGTTCACCGCCTCGATCTCGTGGAACGTCCTGAGCACCGTCACGGCGTCTTCGTAGTGGGTCGTGAGCACCATCTCCGCCGCCGCGCGAGGATCCTCGCCAAGCGTCGCGGCGCGGGAGACGGCCGCCTTGACCTTGGGAAGAAGCCCCGGGGCGCGCTTGGAGAGGACTTCCCGCGCAATGTCCGCTGAAGCGGACGAGACCTCGCAGCCCTCGGCCTGGGAGAGCTGCCGGAGAATGGAGTCTACGGTTCTGGACACGGCCTCGTCGGCGAACGCCATCCGCGCGAGCGCTCGGAGCTGCGAGGGCGTGACGGGCTGCTTCGCGGCGCGCACCTGGCGCGCGATGGCCGTGCCGGCGTCGCCGGAGATGAGCTTCGTCTTCTCGTTCGCCGGGAGGCCGCCGAGGCCGAGGTCGTCCAGCGCGCGGTAGATCGCCTGCGCGTGGAGCGACGCGAGGCCCGGCTTGCCGATCGCGTCGGCGAGCGCGGCGTTGGACTCCGCGGCGGGGATTTCGGGCTTGAAGAGCTGGAAGGCGACGGCGCGCGAGGCCGGCCCCTGCAGGGTGACGAGGGACGTCTCGGCGGCGTCGGGCCGCGCGAAGAACGCGCGCAGCAGGTCGAACGCCTCGGGACGCTTGGCGAGCGCGAGCGTGACGAGCAGGTTCGCCGCGGCGCCGACCTCGTCGGCGCCGGCGTTCGCGTCGGAGAGAATGTCGATCGCCGCGTGCTCAACAATCTGCCCGACCTTGCCCATCTCGGCGAATATCTTGTCCGTCGGGGCGTCGGAGGCGATCGCATCGAGAAGGCCATCCACCTGGATCGAATCCGCCATCGTCTTGAAATCGGCGAGAATGAAACCGTTGACCTTCTCGAGCGTGAGGATCTGCTCCTTGAGGATGTCGCGCGCCTCGGCGGGAACGTCGAGCGCGTCCGCCTGGCGCAGCTGGGTGATGCGCAGGTTCGCGGAGACGTTGGCAAGGCCGTGGAAGGACTGCTCGATCTGCTGGTCCGTGTCGGCGACGTGCCGTCCGGAGCAGATGTCGGAGCAAAGAACCTCGCTCTTCACGTCGAGGCGCTTGAGGTTGAGCAGGCCGCGCCCTTCGAGCGCGGAGACCGGTACGCCCAGCTCCGCGGCGATCTTCTCGCGGTACCAGACCCTTGCCTGCTCGCGCATGCGCGTCGCCAAGACCATGCGGTGGACGCCGGACGCGATCCCGTCACGGAATTCGTCCAGCGCCGCGCGCGACTCGGCCGCCGTCCGCGCCGCGACGAGGCGATCCTTGAGCTGCGGATGGCGGACGAAGAGGTCGGAGGCCAGCCCGGCGGACAGCCCGGCCGCGCCGCCCGCCGCCCGGAGCTTCGGCGCGAGCGCCTTCGAGAGGAAGAGCCGCGCGACATCGGGCGCGGCCCTCTCGACGATGGCGGCCACGACCTGCTCCACCGTGAAGCGCGCGCCGGCCATGTCGCCGATCGAGGCGAGCGCCTTCGTCACGATATCGGCGTTCGTGAAGGTCGAGAACGTCGCGTTCGCATTGAACACGTCCGCGCCGAAGCGCTTCTCGAACGCGCGGCGGACGCCGGCCTTGATCATGTCGGTCTCGTGCGTGGGCCGGCCGGTCGACTGGCCCGTCAGCACGGCGAGCATGTTCGCGTTCACCTCGACGGAGGAGAGGGACGGCGGCGGATCGAGCGGGCCGAACGGCTCGGTGCGCTGGTGGAGGATGAGAAGCAGGTCGTCGAGCTTCCGCACATACTCCTTCTCGCTCATGCCGAGCGAGAAATTGACGGCGAGGCCGTCCGCGCCGCGCGTGAACTTCAGCGTGGCGTTCGGGGCGTCCGAGGGATTGCCGTGGGAGCCGCCGAGGATCGCCGCCTTCTGCAGCTCGGCGGCGGCGATCAGGCGCCGGCGCTCATCCGAGCTCCTGAAGCGGACGTCGCCCGCGAGGATGGCCTGCGCGTCCGCGATGCTGCGGTCGGGGAGGGTCTGGCGCTCGCGCATCATCGCCTCGTTCACCTCGCGGCGCGTCTGCGCGAAGCCAGCGCGCTGCTCCGGCGTAAAGCGCGCGTGGACCTCGGCGTGGGAGCGGATCGTGCCGGCGCCGGCGTGGGCGTTGATCGCGTTCGCGTAGCGGTCGAGGATGTCGCGTATCTGCTGGCGGGTGAGCGGGCGGATGCTGCGCTCGGCGAGCCGCGTGTCCGTCGCGCCGTCCGGCGCGAGCCCGAGTTCCCGGCGGACGCGGTTGACCTCGTCCGCCGCGACGCCGTTCTGCGAAAGCGCGCGCACGAAGGCGTCCTTGACCGCGAGCAGCTCGGCGTGGGAAAGCGAGACCTTGTTCCTGCCGGTCTGGCTGACGTGGTGGTTGATCTTGCCGAGTGAATGGTCGCTCGTGAGGCGCACCTCGCCGGCGTTGTACTTGCCGGACGAGATTTCCTGGAACTGCTGGATCGTCAGGTTGACGTTTGCGAGGTTGATGGCCATTTCCGTTTCTCCTTTGAAGTTGGCGTCTGCTTTGTCTAAATCGATTCCTGCCTTGTCTACACGATGGCGGCGGAAAGGTTACAGCGATAGGCGGGCACACGGCGCGGTATTGTAGCAAATATTAGACGCCCGTTTGCCTGCAAAATCTTCCTGGGGGCGTATTGAGCGGGCACGCGGGAGCACACGCTTGCGCGCGCACCCGCTTGCGCGCCCTTCGGGTTGCTTTCAGCAAGGTTCCCTCCGAAGCGGAGCTTCTCCGGTGCATCTTCGGGTTCGACTTACGCCGAATGTTCCCTCCGAAGCAAGCTTCTGCGGTGCATTTCGTGTCCCTGCCATTCGACGACGAGGCGCGCTACGCATTTCGACGACGAGGCGTCGTCGCTGCGTATGCGGCGCGACGGGGATGCCGCGCCCGCACCTTGCCTACTTCACCTCTTCGCTGCCGCCGTCGCCGGCGAACTTGCCGGTCTTCGGCGGGAAGTACCAGAAGAGCGTGTAGCCGCTGTCCGTCGGGATGAGCGTGGTGGAGCACGACGCGGAATAGCCGCCGTCCCTGAGCTTTACCGTCACCGCCCCCGCCGCGGTGGGCGCGGAGAACGTCACCGTGCCGCCGCGGGCCGGGCCGATCTTCAGGTCCTTCAGCGTCTTCGCCTCCTCCTTGCGGTCGGCGTCCTTCCAGACGTTCCTCCAGGCGGTCCAAGCGGGAGGGCCGGCCTCTGTGCCGGCCGGGACGGAGTCCAGACCTCCGTAGGCCACGCCCATACCGGCCTCCGCCGCAACCGTCACCGCGTTGGTGGCGACTTCCCTGCCCGCCCTGGCGATCGCCGTGGCGGTGAAGGCAGGACTTCCGACTTCGGACTTCAGACTTGCGGCTTCGTCGAATGAAGGCGCGGAGAGAGTCCATGTCATGTCGCCGTCGATGATCTTGCCGGATATCTTGCCGTTCGCGGAGACGGTGATGTTCTGCACCTGCCCGACGACCGCATCGGATTCGTCGAACACCGCTCCCGTGAACGTCCCGACGGCCCACGCCGGCAAGGATTCGACGTTCAGCGTGATCGTCGCGATCT
>DFLH01000078.1 GCA_002373695.1 Verrucomicrobia bacterium UBA3624 | reverse complement strand
CGTCACTTTGTAGTAGAGCACGTTGCCGCTCTCGAAATTGAGCGAAATCGTCACTTGGTTGCCGGAACCAGTCTTCGTGGCGGTAGCGATATTGGCTTCGTTGGCGCACTCTGGCGTAGCCCCGTATTTGACGGTGTAGGAGCCCGCCGGCCAGTCGCCTGGGAACGTAAGCGTAAGGCTGCTGCCATTGAACGACGCCTTCTCAATGGCAAATGTCGCACCTTCCACCGGCGCAACACCGGCCGCATACGCCTGCGCAACCGTGAGAGAAGAACCGCCACCAACCGTCTCGCTTGCACTGCTCTTACTGTATTTCAACATATACGCAGCGGGGAGGCCATCGGTCGTAGCGGGATTCCCGCTCGAATCCACCTGCGCGTAGGGTTCGAAGGTGCCGTTCTTCGCCACGAAGTCGTCTATGGCGGTCGTGCCAATGACATTGACGTTTGTAACTCCGGCGGACTGCGATTGCGGCGCGTTTGCGAGGTAGTATGTCGAAGCGGTCAGGACGCCGTTCGTCGCCACGACAAGGCTGCTGTTACTGTAGTCCACCGCGATTGTAAGCCGCAGCCACTCATCCTCTGCAAATTTACCAAGCGTGACGGAAGTCGCGCTTTCATCGCTCCTTTCCTTGCAATAGAGTTTCAGGTCGCCATTCTTATCGGAATAGATGGCGAACTGGGGATTGCTGGAGTTGTAGCCGTTCGGCGTTTTATCAGGTCTAGCGACCTTGACCATCATATCGAACACATTTGCGCTCGAGACGCCGGACGTGTCGCGTGTCACCGTGCCGGAGACGGAGAGGACCTTCGCGTGCGTTGCAGCGGTTGTCGGATAGCCGTAGCCCGTCGGCGCGGTTGTCTCTGCTGTCTCCAGCTCGCCGTCGCCCGTCCAAGAGTCCATTGTCGATTCAAACGTATCGACGATGGGTGTAGCGAATGAAGCGGCCGCGACTGACACAACCGCTGCAACCATGGTGGCTATGTTTTTCATCTGTCTTCTCCTTCTCTGTTTTCAGTTTCAAATCTGTTTCGACGCCAGGCGGCGCGGGCGCCGCCCTACCGACGGCGAGGGCGTCATCGCAACGCAGTGGGCTGCGGCGGCATGCCGCCCGGCGATACAACCAACTCTCCTCCTGCGGCAGTCGCCACCGTCTCCATCGTGACGCCGCGCCTCAACATGGACGAAAACGAAACGAATCTGTCGGGGCCCTTGCCCTCTAGCCGATAGACGACATGCTCAAGCAGCCCTTCCACCCGCAGGCGTTCGTCCGCGCTCAGCCGTCCGCGCCCCGGACTACGGCAGGGCCAGTCCCCTCGCTTTCCACGTTTTGTCACCATGTTTTCAGCGGACGATGGCGAAGCCGTCGGCGCAGGGGTTGGTGCGGAAGGTCTCGGGGAGGCGGATCGCCAGGCCGTCCTTGGTGGCGCGGAACGGAACCGCCGCGCCGGTGGCGAGATAGCGGACGCCCGCGACGCTTTCGGGGTCCTCCACCGGAATCGTCTGCGCGAGGAGGTCGCGCTCGCCCTCGTCCCAGAGGCGGAAGGCGTAGAGCGTCCGGCCGTCCTTGGAGCCCGTGAAGCGCCAGCCGCCCTTCGCGTAAGGCGCGGCTGGGCGCGTCGCGTAGACGCCCTCGCCGTTCGCCTTGAGCCACGCGCCGAGGGCTTCCATCCGCTCGATGGCGGGCTGCGGGAGGCGCCCGTCCGGCCCCGGCGCCACGTTGAGCGCGAGGTTGCCGCCCTTCGCCACGACGTCGAGGAGCAGGTGCACGATCTCTCGCGGCGACTTGAACGTGTCGTCGTAGCGGTAGGAGAAGCCCGTCCCCATCGTGATGCAGCTCTCCCACGGCATGGGCAGCGGCTCCGGCGGCACGGTCTGCTCGGGCGTGATCACGTTCTCGCAGGGGCCGCCCGCCGTGCGGTCGGCGGAAATGAGGTCTCTCTTGTACTTCCGCGCCTCCGCGATGATGTCCTCGATGCCGATGTCGAGCCCCGTCTTGCGCTGCACCTGCCCGCCGTCGAGCCAGATGACGTCGATAGGCCCGTAGTCGCGCACGAGCTCGAGAATCTGGTTCTTCGTGAACGCGCGGAACCTCGCCCACTTCTCAGGGTTAGCCTTGACGTCGTAGGTCGGCATCCGCGAGACCGTCCGGCCCATGCCGAGATTCTCCCAGAAGTCCTCGCAGTGCCAGTCGGGCTTCGAGAAATACGCCGCAATGCCCAGCCCCTCGGCGCGGAATGCGTCGAACACGTTCCGCACGATGTCCGCGCGCGGATCCTTCGAGAAAGGGCACTCCGGGTTCGTCACCTTGAAATCCGTGTACTTCGTGTCGAAGAGGCAGAACCCGTCGTGGTGCTTCGTCGTGAAGATGAGATACCTGAAGCCGTTCTCCTTCGCCAGATGCGCCCATTTCTTCGGCTGGAACCGCACGGGGTTGAACGACTTCCAGAGGTTCCAGTACTGGCGCTTGAACGCCTCGGCGTCGTCCGTCCAGTCGATCTGCACGCGCGACCAGGAGCCGTCCGCGTCGCTGAGCGGCCACGACTCGTAGACGCCCATCTGCGAATACATGCCGAAGTGCATCATCAGCGCGAGCTTCTGGTCCTTGAACCACTCTAGCCGCTCGCGCACCTCCGGCTCCTCCGGGACCACGTAGTTGTCCGGCAGGTAGCCGTGTACGCCGTTGATGATGGCATCCGCCGTCATGTCGTCCTTCGCACCGGCGGCGGCGAAATAGGCGAGGGCGACGCGGGCGATGAGCTGCTTGCCGAGTTCGCCCGAGTGGACGTAGTCGCGGCTGTAGAACTCCGAGGGAAGCCCCGTCTTGAAAAGCCAGTCGTAGGCGGGACGGAACATGTCCCAGAGCGGCCAGCCGTTCTGGGAGCAGATCGCCTTCAGCTCCTCCGCCGCCGGAGCGTCGTACCTCCACGCCTTGTCGCCGAGCGCCGCGTGGTCGAACGCCGACGGCGCGACGGCGCTTCCCTGCTCCGTTCCCTTGGGGACGCGCAGGTCGATTGCCAGAGTCGGCGTCATCACGACGACTTCCGCGCCCAGCTCGTCGTTGACGCGCTTCGCCACCGACTCGATGGCCGGGCCGCCGTTGAGCGGCCTGTCGGGATGTATCCAGCCGGAGATTCCGCCGATGAACACGCAGTCCGGCTTGTAGTCCGCGACATACTTCTTGAAGTTCTCGGGCTCGCAGTAGTACCAGCAGCCGGTCGAGCCGCGCACCGAGACGAGCCAGGTGACGTCGCTCTTCGGATACGCCCGCTTGACGAGCGCGTGGAACTGCGAATGGAACGTGTCCTGCATGATGGAGTCGCCCAGCATGAGGATGCGCCAGGGCTTGCCGGTCTTCAGCGCGTCCAGCGTCTTGGGCGCAAGGGCGAGCGGATTCCCCTTCGGCGCAAAGTTGAGCGGCGGCAGCTTCGCATACACGCCGTCGCACCACTTCGCCGCCTCTTCGGCTGTCGCGGGCTCGAACTTCACGTCGCGGACGGTGCAGCCCTTCGGGGACTGGAAGAACACCTCCGCTTCCACAACACCCTCCTGCGCAAAGACGACGCGCTCATACCGATTCGTCTCGCCGGGATAGAGGACGTCGTAGTTGTCCGCGATCATGTTCCCCGCCGCGTCGTAGAACGCAACCGTTTCATACGACCGCACGGGCGCGGAGCCGGTGAACGACAGCTTGTAGTATGCGCCGGTCTTGGGAATGGCGACGCGCGGCGAAACGAGCTTTCCGCCCTTGTCGGGATACCAGCCCTCAAGGGGATTGAACGCCGGACCGCCCTTTGCGCCCGACGCCTCGAACCGCCAGCCCGCCGCCTTCTCGGTCACGAGCCCGCCGCACTCCAGCATCGCGGCGCCCTGCGCCACGATTGCCGCCATCGCGGACACCGCCGCAAGAATTGTTCCGCACACTGTTCTCATTTTTTTGCCTCCAACCATTGAAGTATTCACATGTTCCAGGCCTTTAGCATGGCCTCTGCAGCGAGCTTTGACCCCTTCTCGCTGAAATGGACGCCGTCTCGGGTCAAATCGAGGACCTTTGGGGATTCGGGATTCTTCTTGTGCTCCAGCGAGAAAACGACATCAAGCGGAACGAGCAACGCGTCGCATTTGTCGGCGGCAACACGCGCCATCTCCGCGTAGGGCGGACAGCTGATGCCGTATTCAAGCAGCGCATCTCCTTCGCATCGCCCCGTTGGGGTGACAATGGAAAACTTCTTGACGCCCTGCTCCTTCAGGTAGTGAACCATCCAAAGAAGGTTGTCCCTGTACGCCTCCGCACTGACCGTCGGCTCGTCCCGCCAGCGCGCCTTGCCAACCACCGAGTCGTTCGCGCCGAAGAATATCATCACGGCATCCGGCTTCTCCGCCGCCACGTCGCGGATGCGCGTGAGCGCCATCGGCGTCTTGTCGCCGGAGAGCCCCGCGTTGATCACCGTGACCCCGTTCGCCCCCAGCGCCTCGCGAAGGTACTTGATGTAGTAGTTTTCATTCGCCGTTATGGAGTCGCCAAAACAGACGAGCTTTTCGCCCGGCTGCAGCCATGCGTCTTCAAGCGGCTTCACCATTGCAGAGGACGACATCGCGCCCGCGCAAGCCAATACAGCAGCCATTAGTCTTTTCATTTTCATCTTGCCTCCTTGTGTAGAACATTAATCGTTTTCTTTACTCTGATATCCTCGCTTGACGCGCCGACCATGATTTCGAACTCGCCCGGCTCGACCGTCCAGTTCATGTTGCGGTCAAGTATCATCAGGTCTTCCGGTCGCAGCGCGAACGTCACGTGCCTGGTCTCGCCAGGATTGAGATGCACCTTTTCAAATCCGCGCAACACGGAGTCATAAGTCACGACGCTCGAATACAAGTCCCTGACGTAGAGCTGCACAACTTCGGAACCGAACACTTTACCAGTGTTTGTGACGTCGCAGGACACCTCCCAGAGAGTATCCGTGCCACCCTCCATCGGCGACACGGCAAGATTCGCATAGCCAAAAGTCGTATAGGAAAGTCCGTGCCCGAACGGATACAGCGCCCCTGTCACGCGCGTGTAGCCGAATCCGTTGGGACCGAACTTCGGCTGCCCTCCATGCGATCCCTTCTTGAACGGAAAGTTATATTCGATCTGACCAATCGACTTCGGGAACGTCACGGTCGTCTTGCCGGACGGATTGATTCCTCCAAAAAGCGCTTTTGCGACCGCCGCACCACCAAAAGGCCCGGCAAACCATGTTTCCAGAATCGCGTTCGCCCTGCGGTCCATCCACGCGACCGTCAAGGGCTGTCCGTTCACGAGAATGACGACAACCGGCTTGCCCGTTTCGAACAAACGCTCCACGAGAAGCCGCTGGCGTCCCGGCAGGTCGAGCGATGTCCGCGACCGGCTCTCGCCCGTCGCAAACGCATCCTCGCCGACAACGGCAATGACAATGTCGGACTCCTTCGCCGCCGCTACCGCCGCGTCGATCCCGTCCGCCTCGTCCCTGGAAAGAGGCGTCGTGTAGATTTCGCTTTCCGGCCATGTGGCGTCGGCTGTCATGCAGCCCCTGACAAACCTGACTTCGGCGTCCGCGCCAAGGTAGTCCGCGATTGCGCAGCGGATCGGCGTGGGTTCGAACCCGTTTGGCCCATAACGGCTGACCATGAAATTCGTCTCGTCCGCAAGAGGCCCCGTAACGAGTATCTTGCGGTGCTTTCCTCTCGCAAGCGGCAAGACACCGTCGTTCTTCAGGAGGACGAACGACTCCGCCTGAATCGCGTCCGCAAAGTCACGGTGCTTCTCCGCACCGGTCTGGACGTCCGCATTCGTCGCGTCCCCGAGATACGGATTGTCGAAAAGCCCGAGGCGGAACTTGACCGCAAGCACCTCGGCGACGCGCCTATCGATTACGGACATCGCGAGCCGCCCGCTCCTTACCGCCGCGCGCACCGGCAGAATGAAGTCCTCCGGCGGCGTGAAATGGGTGCGGACGTTCAGCCCCGCCTCCAGGACCTGTGCACACGCTTCCTCGTATGTCTCTGCCACCGCATGTTTCGTGTGGACGAACTCCACCGCCTCGGAATCGCTCACCACATAGCCGTCAAAGCCGTATTCGCCGCGCAGGAGGTCCGTGAGGAACCACTTGCTCGCCGCGACCGGTTCGCCGTTCCAGTCGTTGTAGCTGCACATGACGCCCATCGGCCTCGCCTCGCGGATGACGCGCTTGAACGGATAGAGGAATATCTCGTGCAGTTCACGCGGCGTGATGTGCGGGTCCGTGCGGCAGTCGCCGTCGCGCCCGCCTTTCGGAACGCCGTACGCCGCATAATGCTTAAGTGTCGATGCGACTCCCTGAGACTGGATGCCGAGCGCCATTTCCTTTCCCAGTTCCGCGACAAGGAACGGATCTTCGCCGTAGCACTCGAGCGTCCGCCCCCACCTCTGGTCACGGGCAACGTCAAGAATCGGCGCATAGACGTTCGAATAGCCGATGAGCCGCGCCTCCTCGCCGACGATCTCACCCGCCCGCCGGACAAGGGCGCGGTTCCAGGTCGAACCGATTGCAATCGGCGCGGGAAGCGGCGTGGCGCCGGTGTGGTTGAGTCCGTGGATGCCCTCGTTCGAGAAATCGACGGGTATCCCCAACCGTGTCTCTTCAATGAACCAGCGCTGTATGGCATTTATCGCTGCGACGTGGTTGGAGTAGGGGGTCATGTACTCGGGATGCTCCTTGAACATCTTCCCGACCCCGTTCAGCTCTTCGTCGACATTACCGATGCCGTCCTTCCAGACTTCGTTCTTCCACTCTGCAGTCGGCTGTGCGTCCTTCAAGACCCGGCCCGAGCCGTAGAGCGTCGCAAGCTGGCACGTCTTCTCATCAAGCGTCATCTGAGACAGAAGGTCGACGACCCTCGCCTCCACGCTCGCGGACGAGTCCTCGTACACGTCCTTGGCACCGTTCTTGTTGAAATCAATCCAGCCGTCATGCCTCAAATCCGCGCCATACGCGGCGTTTGCGGCAATCACGGCAGCCGCCGCAAGAATTGTTCCGCAGAGAATTCTTATCTCTGGTAATTTTGCCTTTGTCTCCATCAAGACGCTTCCTTTTTACACGGCGTATAACATACCATATTACAGTCATGCGCCGCTAGAACGGGGCGCAGTTGACGTGCGCGTCAAGAAGGCGGATGCGGTGCGCCTCCATCCGGCGACGGAAGTCGTCGAAGCCGGGCTTCGCGTCGCCGAGCCAGAGGACTTCCGCGATTGCGCATCCTCTCGGCCACGCCTTCCATTCGAAGTCGAAGACGGTGAACGTCGATTCGCCCCATACGCAGAACTGTCCGCCCAGAACGCGACCGCGGCATTCCGCCGGGATCCCGGCGCACGGATCGAACGAATACGCCTTTTCGAGCGAGAGGGACTTGTCTGCGTTCCACGGAGAGTAATACGGGTACGGATCGTGCGGGATATCCTGCGTATAGTCAAGATAGCAGTATTCGTTCGGAGCCATCACCATGTCGTGGCCTCGTCCGATCGCCTCCGCCGCAGACACGTATTCAGTCCCCGCTCCGCCTTTTGAGGAACTGCGCCACACCATGCCGACCGTCGATTTTGGAACGTCTCCGGCAAGGACTTCGTCCCACCCTGCGGCCCGCTTCCCCCTCTTTTTAAGATGCCGAACCATTCTTGAGACGATCCACCCCTGAAGTCCGTTCTCGTCCGCAAGGCCTTCCGCCTTCATCCTGGCCTGGCACTTCGGACACTTCTTCCAGTTGTCGCGGGGGCACTCGTCGCCGCCGATATGGATAAACGGCGAATCCGGGAAAAGCTCGCAGACCTCGTCGAATATCTCCTCGAAGAGCTGCACGGCCTTGTCGTTTCCAACGCACAAAACCTCCTTCTGCACGCCCCACTCCGCAGCAGGATCGCGTCCGTGCGTCGTCCCTTCGCAGACGAACTCCGGATGTGCGGCCAGGAGCGCGCGGACGTGCCCCGGAAGCTCTATCTCAGGCACGACCGTTATGTGCCGCGCCTTTGCGTACGCAAGTATCTCCTTCACATCCTCTCGGGAGTGGAAGAACGGCCCGTACCTGTCGCTGTTGAAATCGAACTCAATTTTGCTTTCCGGCGGTTTCCAGCTCGCATGGGTTCCGAAACGAACGGATCGCGGCCTTGACACGCCGTATTCGACGAGTTCCGGATGGCGTTTCAACTCCAGCCGCCATCCCTGGTCGTCCGTGAGATGCCAGTGGAGGACGTTCAACTTGTGCATAGCCATCGTGTCGATGATCTTGAACAGGATTTCCTTTCCGAGGAAATGCCGTGCCTCGTCAACAAGAACGCCGCGCCAGCGGAAGGCCGGCCAGTCTCGCACCGTGCAGCAGGGAATCGACACGGAATTCGTGCCGGTCAGGACTGCCATCTGGCGGAGCGTCTGCCGGGCGTAGAACTCGCCGGCATCATCGGCGGCGGCTATCGAGATCCCCTTTCCGGCGACTGTGAGCAGATACCCTTCCGGCGGCAGCAACACATCGCGAGAAACCTCCGCCCCGGCCTCTGCGAGGCACTGTCCGACACGGTCGAAGTCGTACCAGTCGACGTATGAATAGGACACTTTAGACGTAATCGAAAGCGACCCCGCCCCGGCCGTGAATTCCCGCGGCGCGGGCACGAGGGCAAGATCCACAGATGCCTGATGCGCCCATGCATAAAGCGCAGTGCCTGCGGCCAGAATTGTTCCGCATATAGTTCTCATTTGCATATTGCCCCTGCCTTTTGCACACTCTGCCATTATACACCACATGCCCCGCCAAAATTGGCACCGCAAACAGGGTCTCTCCCCGCGCGGTTTCGTGAAGCTCGGCGGCGATGCATTCCATCACGGCGGGGCCGTGGCTTGCCGGGGCGGTGCAAAGGCCTCGCCTCGGCGATGGTCTCCGCCAGCGTGGCGAACGTCTTGATGCCGAATTCCCCCTCGACCTGCGCACGCCGCTCGGCGAAACGGTTGATGCCCACTATTTCGGGCGCATCCGCCATCGCCTGCATCAGGCGTATGCGCCGCCTTCCCATGGAACCCAGACCTATGACAACGTTTTTCATGAACCCGCCTTTCTCAATAAGCCCTTGCGCACCAGCCGACGTTTATTGTGAAGTCCGCCGAACGGATGACAGGCCGTATGAGACGGTCGCTCTTGTCGTAGTCCGGGAAGTTCGCCATCTTCGGAGTGATTCCGAACAGCCAGTCGGACGACGATCCGTAGATGCGCACGCGGCCTTCCGGATACAGCGTCAGAATCGCCGACAGGGGATCCTTCCATCCAAGCGTGTCCTCCGCCGATCCGAGCGTGTACGGCGCGCCGGCATGACGGGCCAGGTACTCTCTGGGATAGGCGTACTGGCGGGGACCGTAGTAGTACATATTGGCGCTGTTGACGTCCCAGTACGCGATGTTGTCGAGAATGCGCAGATGATCGACATGGAGATGCCCATTAACGACGAGCCTCACGCGTCCGGGGTTCTTCGCGTTGGCCGCGTTGAAGACGCCGCGCACTTCGTCCGCGTTGGACACCACCGCTCCGCCGGGTCCCCTCTCGAAACTCTGGTGGGCCAGCACGACACACGGATGCGGGGACGCGTCGAGCGTGGCCCTGAGCCATTCAAGCTGCTCCGGCGGGATCCAGTTGATCGTCGAGATCACGGAACGGCGGAAGTAGTTGCCCTTGCTGTGGTGGATGTACCTGCCCGGCTCGTTACAGAAGTAGTTTGGATCGAGCACGACGAACCTGAACCCACCCCTGTCGAACGAGTAGTAGCCGCGCTCGAGCCGGAATGCGTCAAGCACGGCCTCGTGGGGCGTGCCGTCCTGTTCGTGGTTGCCTATGACGTGGTAGGTCGGGATGCCGAAGTCGTTGTAGCGGCGCACCAGGTCGCGCACGGGCTTTTCCGCGACGTTATGGACCATGTCGCCGAGATGGATCACCATGTCGCACTTTTCGGCCTCCGCCCTCGCAAGTATCCTTTCGAGGAATTCCGGCGTATCGTTGGTATATACGCCGGGCGTGAAGTGCAGGTCGGCGAACACGCACACCCTGAGGGGCCGCGACGCCGCTCCCGCCACGGCGCCGAAAGCCTCTGCCGCCGCACCGGCCAGCATCGCGCCGGCTCCGATAAACTCTCTTCTGCTGCAGTCTGCCATTTGACTATCCTTTCTTAAGCACGGCATTCGCGTGTTCGGCGAATACTCCGCGTGGATCGTGTGCATAGGCCTCGAGGGTCTTGCGCGGATTGACCGCCTTGCGGTACGCTTCGGCAAGCAGCGGACGCGCCCGCCGCCAACAGAATACCGACCATATACATGCTATTTCTTTCCCGCATTAAGTCCCAACGCTTCACGGACAGCACCGCCGAATGCATTGGCAAGCGACAGCATGCCGTAGTCCGATGCATGCGTCCCGTCAACCGTTCCCTCAAGATTGCCCGGATACATGTCCTTGTTCGGCAGGTACACGAGGTTCTTCCACCCTTCCGCGATCAGTTTGTTGTACAGATCTTTTATAAAGCGGTCCCGTTCATCCGGACCATTGCAGAATACGTCGCAATGCTCGGCCATCACGATGGGGACGTCCGGGCGTTTCGCGCGGAGATTGCGGATGAACGGTTCGTAACGTTCGCGGTGCTTCTCCTTTATCCAGCGGGCTCCACCCATGTTCCAGAGGCAGTCCAGCACATAGCAGCTCGCGTCGATTCTGGCAAGATGCTCGGACATCTCGAATTCCATCCTGCCCGACCCGGAAAAGCCGAGGTTGACTATGGGTACGTCAAGCCAACGCCCTACTATTGAAGGAAACGCCATGCCAGGGCGTGAACAGCAGCCGCCTTGAGTAATCGACGTTCCGTAGAACACGACTGGTTTGACGACTCCGCTCCTTCGCGGCGGCAGCGGCTTGACCGAGCAGCCTTGCTCGATGCCGAGGCCGAAGCAGCGTATGCCGTTGTACAGCGGCAGGTTCACCAGGCACGGCGTCCCGGGAGTGCAAGGCATCTCGAACTCGAAAGTGCCGTCTCCCTCGGCCGTGCTCATGGCGGGGCATCCACTGCGCTTGAAGAGCCATCTGCCGTCGCGTCCCTGGAAGTAAACGTCGATGCCGCTCACGCCCGTTCGCGGCATGTGCTGCATCTCAAGGTTATCTGGATAGTACACGCTCCAGCGGAAGCGCAGCTTGTGCGAATCGGTCGTGAAGCGGAACTGCATGCCAGACGTATGGTGCTTCATGTTGCGCACGCCGGAGTTGACCGCCGCCGTCACATTCGACGGCAGTCTGTCGTAGTAATGCTCGGTGTCGTCGAAGACCCGCCCCTCGATCGGCAGCTTCGTGCCGTCTATCCACTGGAGACCGTCGTCCGCGGCGGCAACCTTCTCCTGCGCCATCGCGCGATCGTACCTGCCGACATCGCCGCCCTCACGTCTGCTGGCATCTTCCTTCACTTCGAACGCACGGTCGATCAGGATTGCGTTCTCCTTCGTCGAGCCGGGAACGAACGTCGGGCCCTGGAACTTGATAGACAGCCAGATGTCGCGCTCTTCCGGTATGATGCCGAGCGTCGTAAGATAGCCGCGAAACGCCCACGCGTAGTAATACAGGTAGAGCGGACACATTATTGTCGCCCGCCCGATCTTGTAGAGGTGGTACTTCTCGTCCTGCGGCACGTCCGTCGGCGTGTTGAACGTCAATCCACCCTTCTCCTTCGACACAGGATTGTAGAAGCCGGTAATGAACGGGAACCTTTTTCCGAACTCGGGATGTTTGAACGCCGTCCCTGCGGCGGCCTCAGGGTCGCGCACAAGTTTCGCTGTAGGCGGCGCGATCTTGTTCCACTCGAGGGTCTCGACGTCCATTCCCTTGAACTGTTCGGGCATCGGAATGGGATAGTGCGCGTAAAGGTCGCTCTCGATCTCTACATCTCTCAGCCGCTTCGCCTTCAGCGCCTTTCGCGCCGGCACGTTCAACTCGCCCCAGGTCTCTATCTGTTCACGGGCGTTCGCCGCGAAACGCGCCGCGACCTTCTTCTCGTCATAGACGTATCCCTGCTTCTTCAGGTCTGCGATGACGTCGTACATCGACCGATCGACTACGACACGCTCCCAGTGGACGTGCCGCAGCGAGCGCGGGTCGTCCTTCGCAAGCCGCTCCGCCTCGTCCAGCCAGGCGTTGACCTTCTCGAAGAACTCGCGGTCGAGGTGCTGGCGCTGGGGACGGTCAAGGCATCCGACACCCGTCTTCTGCCGACGCTCCAGGTAGTCGAGGTACTTGCCGACGGGGTCTGCCGCAGCGCCGTAGTAGCCCGCCAGAAACTCTTTCGAGAGCGCAATAGGATCCCGCGACGGATCTTCCGTCAGCTTCAGGAAAAGCCAGTGCTGGAGCATCGCGAACGAACGCGAAAGCGGACTCTCGTTCTCGCACCAGTACCGGTCGACACCGAGACGTCTGCAGAACCGCAGCTGCTCCGCCATCTCGCGCCGCTTGAGGACGAACGGGAAGAGGACGCCGCGATTCGTGCGGCCATACCCCCAAATACAGAACCGCTTCGCGTGCTTCGTCCAGCGTTCGAGCATGTCACCCTGTGGGGTGCCTGGAAGAAGCGGATCGAACACCCACGAGCGGCAGTACCGCACAATGACATTGTCCGCCGCCACAAGGTCGTTAGTAGGCGGCTCCTGCGTATAGGAATACGCGAACGTCCTCACCAGAACATCGGGATGGACCTTCGCCACGCGTCTCGCGACGTCGCTCACGAACGCGATGTTCGGGCCCGAATACGATCCTGTCGCCTCTACAAGTTTAAGGCATTCCGGACACTTGCATCCGCCGGAGCCGCCGTCGTCCTGGCTCAGGTCGTAAACATTCGGAATGCAATAGTCAGGACTGCCGCTGCCGCGGATGCGTTCTCTGTCCTCCTCGATATATCGACACATCCGTTCGGCCACGAGTTCGCGCGTCTTTGGATCCGACGTGCAGAGTTCCTTCATCCCGAGTTCCTTGGCATAGATTGAGAACGTATGGCTGTCTCTGGGCGAACCTACGGAGAGCCCGCAGAAACGAGCCCGGTTGGACTCGCGGTTCCTGAGGCGCCATGTTGCGTCCATGAAGTCCGCACCGACGAACATCTCCCGGTGGGAGAACGACGGTCTCCACTTCACGTCGAGACTGGACGGCATTTCCCACCGCGACAGATCGGGTATGCATTCGGTGTCAGGCGCGAACCATCGTACGCCCGCGCACTTCTCGAGGAATACATACGCGCCGCCTGCAATTCCAACGGGATCGCGCCCGTAGATGGCAAGCGAACCTCCCGGTCTGCTCTTGATCCGCCAGGCCTGCGCCGGAAGGGAAGCATCGATTCCAAGCACGATTTTGTCCGCGTGCATCCCCAATATCCGCTTCAGGTCGCCGGCGACGAAATCCACAAGCGGATCGTTTTTCGGCGCCTCGATCTCCACCGCATGCGCTGCAAGCGCGATTCCGCACGCGGCGCATGCGTTCGCCAGAATTTTCATTTTCATGTTCGCAATATCCTATCATCCATGATCGTCAGCGGAAGATCAGCATGAAGCCTTTGTTTTTCTTCACGATTCTGACGGATCTCGACGAGTACCTGATTTCATACGAACCGCTTTCCGGCTTGTTCGTCCACTCCGGCGCACCTGAAACCGTATAACCGCTTGCCACCGTCATCAGCACAATCGGAAACGCGCTTTCGTCGGCATCGTCCAGCAGATCGAGATTGTCGATCGCGATCGTAGCGCCGCTTGCGAACGCGATGTCCGTTCCGTAAGTCGTCGTCTCGCCCGCAAGGAGCTTCGCCGCGTCGAACCGCGTCTCGCCCGTCACCGTCAGCGTCGAACCGTTGAACACGACCGCGTCCGTGGTGCCTGGGACAAGAGACTCGACGGAGAACGTCCGCGAACCGCCAGAGAAACCAAGGTTTCCGCCGCTGCCGCCGATGGACTTAAACGAGCACTGGTAGCTGCCGAGCGCGATGTTTCCGCCATTCAGGATCAGTTCCGAGCCTTCCGGAATCGCCCAGTCGCAGCCAATTATCAGGCCGCCCTGCTCGACCACCGTCGCTCCGCCGTAGGTGTTTGCGACATTGAACGTCAGCTGCCCAGGGCCTTTCTTTGTGAATCCGCCGGACTCCGTGTTCGCGGCGAGAGTGCAGACGGACGTCCACGTCTTGTCTGCGTAGTGGAACGTGGCCGTCGCCTCCGTGTAGTCGCATCCGGGGCTGGTCACCTGCACGCCTGTCACCCTGCCGGTCGCCTTGTCGAAGAGCGCGACGGCAGACGCGCCGAATCCCTCGCCTTCAGCGCCGGTCTCGGATATCTCGACAAGCGGCGCACCGACCAAGGTCTCGCCCGCGAGTTCCGCCGGAACCGACACGGCGCTGACGCCGTTGCCGGATGGTGCCTCGATCGGCGAGACGAATGTCGTGCGATTGCCGACAGCATTGTCCGAAAAGGCAAAGCCGCCGGAATACGCCGTGATCGTGCATCCGTCCCCGAAGTTGCTGTTGTTAGAGCGCGTTTGCAACGTTCCGCCGTTTCCGTTGACGTGTACTTTGCACTCCGACGAACTCGTGCGCGACAGCTTGGCGACGTCGAGAGTGCCGCCGTTCAGATTGAGGACGACCGTGCCGGCGGCGGACGCCAGACCGCATGACAGGCTGTTCGCGGCGTATACGCTCGTGCCATTGCCCGCCACGGTGAACACGGCGGATCCGCCCGCCGTCTGGACAAGCTTGACGTTTCCGCCGCACGACCAGGTGCCGCCGCCAACATACAAGTTCGCCCGACCGCCCCCAGTGTACAGCCACGGAGTCCATGTGCCGGTGTCGTACTCATTTGCCTCGACGGCGAACGAACCGCCTGTCTGCATCAGCACGAACTCCGAACCCGCGTCGCATGCCATGTTGTAGCGTCCCTGGAACGACGCCGCGCCCGTGGAGGAAAGCATGTAGAATGCATAGCCGCTGAGGCCGAATGTTTCCGTTTGGCGGTTAATGGAACTCATGATTTTTCCGATGTTCCTGAAAGTTCCGCCGGAATGATAAATCGCCCCGGCCTCCGACGCCCCGCTGCCCGCCACGATGCGATCTGTCATGTCCGCTCCGTCGCAAATCTCGAGAATGCCCGGATAGCTTCTATTACCATAGGTAGTGCCAAGCTGGACAACGTATTTTGAAGCATCCTCCGGATTGCTCGCAAGCATATCGTTCACAATCTTCGCATTCGACACGGCCATGCGTCCGACCGCCGACGACAACATGGTATTGTTGTTGGCGAAACCCGGGCATCCCGGCAGGAGGATGCGCCCGGAGTCCGAACCGTCCGCACCGTGATGGATGTCCGTCGCGTTTTCGAACAGCAGGGTGCCCGCGCACTCGCCGCCAGGCCCCGAATAGGAATAGCTTTCGCCTATCTTTATCGTCTTGTCGCCCGTGAACTTGAGAGCGCCGTCGATCGACCCGAAATGGTAGTACTTGTCGTCGAGGGGACCGGTCAGCGCGTTCGTTCCGCCGTCGCCTACAAGCACGGGCTGGCTTCCGCTCTTGACGCCCTTCCAGAATTCGCCGCTAATCGTGGCCTCGCCGTCAGGATCCATCAACGAGTCGAGACCGATGACGCTACCACTGTTCAGCGTCGCCGAATCTACAAATCGGGCGATCGAATTCGTACACCAGCGCGAGCCGTCGTCGTCGATCCGGAGCGTGACGCGGCCGCCCGTCGCGGTGAAACTCGCATAGTCGGGGACGGAGTTGGAATTGCCAAGGATTGCCGCGCCCTGATTCGAAAGATAGGCCGTCGTAGCGCCTGCAAATGTGTTGGTGCCTTCGAGCGCTATGCGTGCGTAGCCGTCGCTGCCAGACTGGAAGATTTGCACGGAACCCGCTCCGCTCGCGTTTCCATCCATAGTCAGCATGCAGTTCTTAGCCGTTTGGTCGCATGAGAGGATCAGCAGATCGCTTGCCGCCGAGAACGTCACATTCCCGTGCCAAATGTTGTTGTGATCAAGAGAATGTCCTGATGGCGTCTTGGAGACGCTATTATGCGAATGGACAAGCGTAAACGTCCCCGTGATGTCGAGGTCGGCATATTGTTCGGGCCACGGGCAGGTGCTAGAGTTTTCGATCATGCGAATCCAATTGTCGCCTTTCCCGACGATCTTGATTCGCGGTTCGGACTCCGCAAGCACCGCCTTGACTTGCTGGAAGTCGAACTTCACGCCGATATCCATGACGATGGTTCCGGGCCCCGTGAACGTTTCGTTTTTGTTGAAGTATATCGTCTGGCCGCCGGTGAATGTCAGTTTGTAGCCGCGGAGGTCGATAGTGCCGTAGGAAAGGTCAACTCTTGTGCCGGACGGCATATTGATCGTCGCATCGCCCTCGAGTATGATGTTTCCGATGTATCCGTCTCTGGTGGTTTTTGTCGCAGACCATATCGCGCCGTTTCCGTCAACCCCCGCACCTGCGATGTGGATTCGCTGGTAGAGGTAGAAATACCCCGATGTCGGGGCGGTCGTCAGCTTCAGCGTTGCGCCGTCGCGTATGTACAGATCGCCTTTGTCGTTCAAATAGCTTCCAAACGCCTGCGCGACCGAAGCATCGACCATTCCGCCTTTGATGTCCCATGTTCCGGTGAAGCTCGGACACGCCGTCGAAAGCGTCCAGTCCGCCGAGCCCGTCTTGGTGCAGGTTCCAGCGCCCTCAATGACGACGGCAGGGGCCGTCGTCACGTCCGAGAACGTCAGAGAGCCGTTGACCACAACCTTGGCGAGCGCGTTGTACGACGCCATGTCGTTTTCATAGACCGTCTCCGACTCGCCGGACGCGATCGTCCACGTTCCGCCGGAGCCTGGCATGGCGGCATATGCCTTGTCGGACACAATCGATGCCGCCACCGCTACAGTCGTCATGACTGCTCTTTTCAGTATTGTAGTCATTGTCTATCTCCTTTTCTTTGCTGGTTGCAAACCGGTTTTGAGCCAAGAACACCGAGAGGCACGAATGTCATTCTGATGCTGTCGAGGTTCCTGGTCTTTTTTCTGCAATAGGCGAGAAGAATCCCGTCCCCGCGTTCGTGCAGAGCCGTGTAGCAAAGGAAGTCCGCCAGGTTTTCCTCGATTGCGACGCTCTTCTGCCATGTTCTGCCGTCGTCGTGCGAAACGGCCACGGATAGCGGCGCGCGGCGACCCCTCGGGACGAGCTCCGGATTGAGCCTGTGGTCGTTCCAGACAGCGACCAGGTTGCCGGACTTGAGCCGCCGGATGGTCGCCGGCGAAAGAGGGCCGACGAGTCCAGTAGGACCGAATGCGCTCCACGTCTCGCCGCCGTCGCTCGAGAGACCTGCGTACTGCGACCCGAAGCTCGTTCGCGCCCACATCATCACGCGGCCGTCATTCAGTTCTACGACTCCCGGCTCCTGCGTGTCGACGCGGGTGCCGTCTGCCCCGTAAACGTCCACCATCGCGCCGGCGCGCCATGTCGCCCCGGCGTCATCAGAAAAGACGCAGACTAGCGATGCCTCGGCCATCAGCCCACCGTCTGGCTTTTCCGGATGACGGGCGAGCGGCAACAGTATCCGCCCGGTGGCAAGCTGGACCGCCCTTGCGTTGTTCTGAACGTAGTACCCCTTCGGCAAGCACTCCGAGACCTTGACGGCGCCGCTCCAGGTCTTAGCCTCGTCCGAACTTGTTCGCATGAGGGACTCGGACTCCCCCGCGCTGAGTTTGCGGCTATAGAAGAGAGCAATGCGACCGTCCGCCAGCCGAAGGAACGAGACGGACATGACGTTCATCGCGTCGTTTCTGACGAGCATTTCGTCTTCCCCGGACCACGTCTCGCCGTTATCCTTTGAACGGCGGAATACGATGTTCGCGCCGCCATTGTCCCACGAACCATTCTCAATCGCCCCAGCCTCGTAGAAACAGCTCCACGCAAAGAGAAGCGTTCCGTCCTTCAGCCTTACGAAGTCTCCTTCGCTGTTGCGCGGATTCCCGGGGCGCGGGGGGATTTCGAGAATCTTTCGCGCGCCGTTCGAGGGCTCCGTCTTGAGGGGGATGTCTTTCCCGTCAAGCCGCACGCGAAAGCCGCGCCGCAGGAAGAACTCCGGCGGAGGCTCGTCCGTGCGTCCGCTCGTGCAGAGGACCGTCATGTAGTCGGACGGCATCCGGTCCCACGCCGAGAGAGGAAGTTGCGGTTTCTTTGGCAGAGCCGCCGGAACCGTGAATTGCGCGTAAGGGTTCAGGCGACGGACGTCCAGGTATGGAAGCCAGTACATGTCCGTCACATAGACGATGTTTGTCGCCTCCGGCCAGGACGGCGGAATCGCAATCTCGTCGGGCAGAGAAAGCGGACATTCCTTGACTTGCTCGGCTGCCGCCTTGTCGCCTGTTCGAACAATGCGCTCGCATTCAGGTGAAAGCGCCAGCCGCCGGTGGCACGGAAGCACCTCGCCGGCAGACGCCGTTAGGAACAGGAAGATGAAGGACAGCAGATTCAACGCTGCCCAGAGCCCGGTCTTTTCAAAATCTTTGAATATCTTCATTGTAGAAATAGACGAAGCAATCTGACGGTATCATGGGCAATCTACTTCATATCAACTCCGCGTCATTCTTGCGAAAAATGCCAAGCGATTCGACCTTGGAAATATAGGCGTCGTATTCCGCGTTGGACAAAGGACGCCCGGACGGACGTCTGGCATTGCCGCAGTCAAGGCCGAGATACCTCATGACCGATTTGTGCGTCGAGAAATTCTTATCCGCGAAAAGCACTTCAACGAAACGGCAAACATCTTCCTGATATCTGCGCGCTTCGATGAATCTCCCCTGCGACGCCAACTTGCATATCTCCGCATGATGCGCCGGCATCTGGTTGTCCGTCGTGCCGATAACTCCGGCGTATTCGCCCGTGGCAAGGGCATTGAGCTCCTGCTCGTCCGCGCCCGCAAAAAATATGGCGGGCTTGTCAAGCTTTCTGCGAAGCGCCCCCACCTCGAAATAGTCGCGTCCGGTGTACTTCATGCCATGCACATTTTTTAGGTCAAAAAACCTTGCCGCCTGGTCCGGAACAAGCTTGCCGATGATGGAATACACCATGAACGGAAGGTCCGTCGCCTCGGATATCACCTTGTAGTGGTCGTAGGCCGCGTCAAAGTTCTGCCCGAAATAGACGGGCGCGACGGATGACGCCCAGTCGATGCCAACCTTCGCCGCGTAGCGGGCGAGTTCACAGGCATCATCCGTATTGAGGCATCCGACATGCGCGATGAGCTTAAGGCGACCATTCGCCGCCTTTGCCGCTCGCGCATAGACGCGCTTGCGCTCATCCAGCGACTGCAAAAAACCCTCTCCTGTCGAACCCGTCAAATAAAACCCGGCAAGTCCCTTCTTCACACCGTACTCAACAAGGCGCTCGATCATCTCCTCATTGAGCTCTCCCGCCTTCTCCCCGTTGCGGAAAAACGGTGTATACATGGCCGAATACGCGCCCGACATGCCAGCAAAGAGGCTGCCGTCCGGTACGTACAGGCCGTCTTTCCGCACGGCGGCATCGCTTTCCCCTGGACGCGCTGCCAAGGACGCGCCTGCTGACAGAGCCGCTGTCGCCAAGACTGATTTTGCAATGAAATCACGTCTATTGTAGAGAACTGTATCCGTCATAGTTTTGCATTCCCGTTCTTTGCTTTTACAAGTCTTTAGAGCGTAAACGTCTGGAGGCGAAGATCGGCGTCGTCATCTATGAAGAGCTGCGCGTGCGGCGAGCTTGCGCTTTCGATGGAGTGCATGTTCAGCGCAAGCGCACCGCCGTTCGCCGTCTCGCGCGACAAATCCTGCGCGTTCACGAGCGCAATCGAAGACGGAAAGGCGTTCGTCGTGTACGGCATCTTGTCAGCATCGTAGGAAAGAGAGTTCTTCGCGTATCTGTTTTGTCCGCCGAAATTGCAGACGCCCGCGTACGCCGGGAATTTTGCGGCATCCACGCTGTTCGTAAAGCGGGTTTCGGATGTCGCGACGACGCCGGGGCCGTTCTCCTCGAAGCGATACCAGGCCACGGTTTTGGCCTGCAGAACATTCGCCGCGCCTGCGGCGGCAATCAGGCACAGCACCTTGCGGACGCCCGTGTTCGCAAGTATTTCTTCTTTCTTCGAGGAGAAAGTCTTCATTGCATTCACCCTTTCCGTGTTTGACGATAGGGATTTTACTAAATCGACATGCAAATTGCAATTCAGCCGAATGACCGAATAGGGGATAGGGACGGGGACGCCTTTAACGGCGTCTTGCTCCGCGAGGACGAGCGGGTTGCATCACCTCTTCGGCGACGTGCGTGCCCCGACCAGGACGAACACCGCGTAGAAAAGCGTCTGATAGTACTTCTCGCGCTTCACCGTGATGACTGCGCATGCTTGTCGGCTTCCGTGGCGATTTGATATACTATCGGCGGCAGACGATGTTGCGGAACAAGCAGTCTGATCTAAATGAAATGAATCGCGTCCTTGCCATACTAATGTCGGCGACCGCCCTTTCGTCGGGGGCGGAAACCCTGACGACGCTCCGCGAAGTGGACGAAGCGTGCCGCGGATCCGCCGCGACGGCCGACGCCGGGTTCGACGTGGAAGGAAAACTGATCAGCTACTTCCGGCGACAGGGCGACCGGCTCTGGGCCTTCATCGTCTCGGACGGAACGAACCAGGTGACGATATACGAGATTCCCCTCCCCGAAAAGGCGAAAACGGATTTCGACGTCCCGCACCTCAACGACACCGTCCGCCTTGCGGGGAAACTGTACGCGTACAAAGGGAAAACCTGCGCGGGCTATCTGCATGCGACACGCCTCCGCCCCGGCGATCCTGAATCCATACCGACAATCTCCGCCGAAGAAGTGAACACGCCCGATCCCGGCCTCGAAACCGTCCGCGTCAAAGGCATGGTGCGCGACGCGTCGCGCGACGAAACCGACCCTAACTTCATCTACATGACGCTCAATTCGGACGGTTCGCTCGTCCATGCCATGGTGCACAACTTCGACGACGCGTCCATCGTTCCGGCTTCGCTCATCGGACGGAATATCGCGCTCTGCGGAACGATCTGCACGCCCAGCCATCAGGCCCACCGCTATTCCGGACGGTACATCGCCGTCAGTGGCTTCGCCAACGTGCACATCTGCGAATACGCCGGTTCGGACGACGGCGCGGTGCCCGACATTTCGTCCATCGGCCACATGCCGCCGCAGGACATCGCCCGCCTCGGGCGCCACCGCGCCGCCGGAACCGTCCGCGCCGTCTGGCGCGACGACCGCTTCCTTCTGGAAACCGACGCCGGCGAAACCGTGTTCGTCAAATCGCTCTCCGGCACGCTGCCCGTCTGCGGCAGCCGCGTCTCCGCAACGGGCTTTCCGGAAACCGACACGTTCTTCCTGCACCTCGACAACGCGACGTGGTCCGCGTGCGACGGACGTCCGCTGCCGGACGAAGAGCCGCAGGACGTCAGCATCGACGCGCTGTGCAAAAACCGCCGCGGCGTTCCGCACGTCAACGTTGACTTCAACGGAAAGATGATCCGGTTCGCCGGACACGTCCGGTTCCGCTCCCCGGGCGACGGACGCATGCTGCAGGTGGAATCCGAAGGCCATCTCGTCACCGTGGATCTGAGTCCGCTCCCAAACGGCGCGCCCGACGCGGGACTCGGCGCCAAGGTCTCCGTAACGGGCGTATATGTCATCAACGGAGAGCGAACCAGGTTCGGCGACAACGTGCCGCACGCGCACGGCTTTTTTGTCGTGCCGAGATCGGCGGACGACTTCAAGGTGCTGTCGCGTCCGCCGTGGCTCACGCCCGGCAGGATGGCCGTCTCGCTCGCCGTCCTTCTCGCCGTCATCGCGGCGATCGGAACGTGGAACGTCGCCCTCGCGAAACGCGCCGAAAGCCGCGGACGCCAGCTTGCCGACGCGCATCTCGGCCGCATGGCCTCGGAACTGAAGGCCGCCGAGCGCACCAACCTCGCCGTGGAGCTGCACGACGCCCTTTCCCAGACGCTCGCCGGCATTTCCCTCGCGGTGGGCGCGGCGGGCGAACACGCGCCGCGCGACCGGCCGGAGCTCGTCCGCTACCTCAACTTCGCGGCGAATGCGATCGACGCCTGCCGGACGGAACTCAAAAACTGTCTCTGGGACCTGCGGAGCAAGGCGCTGGACGAAGGCGACATGGAAAAGGCGATACGCCTGACGATACGGCAGAACCTGGGAGACGGCCGCATCTCCATAAGGTTCGCCGTCCCGCGCGGGAAGCTTTCGGACAGGGCCGCGCACGACGTCCTGCGCACGATCCGGGAGCTGGCCGCGAACGCCGTCCGGCACGGACATGCGGCGCACATTTCGGTCGCGGGCTGCATCGAAGGCGGAAGGCTTCTCTTTTCCGTGAAGGACGACGGATGCGGTTTCGACCCGGCGTCCGCGCCGGGCGTCGGACAGGGCCACTTCGGACTCCAGGGCCTGCGCGAGCGGATAAAGCGCTACGGAGGAACCATCGAAATCGAAAGCGCGCCCGGCAAAGGCTGCAAAGCGACGGTGGCCCTTGAACTCGAATGCCTCCAGCCTTCGGACGGCATCCTCGGAAGTACGAAGTCCGAAGTCTGAAGTCAAAAAGCAAACCAATGAAACAACAAATCAGAATACTCATCGCCGACGACCACGCCATCGTGAGAACCGGCCTTTCGTTTCTTCTGGGGACGAAAAAGGATTTCATCGTCGTCGGAGAAGCGAGCGACGGCGAGGAAGCCGTCGCCAAGGCGATCGAACTGAAACCAGACGTCATCGTCATGGATCTGATGATGCCCGTCATGGACGGCGCGACGGCGACCAGCCGCATCCACAACCTGCTTCCGGAATCGAAGGTTCTCATCCTCACTTCCTTCGGAATGGCGAACGACCTGGCCAAGGCGCTGGCGAACGGCGCGGCGGGCGCGCTGCTGAAGAACTCGGCGAACGGCGAACTGGTGGAGGCCATACACGCCGTCATGGACGGCAAGCGGGCCGTCTCGCCCGACATAGAGCTGATACTCGGAAGCGAACCACCCATCCCCGACCTTTCGTCCCGCCAGGTTCAGATACTCGACTCGATTGCGCGCGGACTTTCCAACGAGCAGATCGCGACGCAGTACGACCTGAGCCTCAGCAGCGTCAAGACCCACATCGAAAAGCTGCTCGCGAAAATCGGCGCGGCGAACAGGGCCGAGGCCGCCAGCCTCGCCCTCCGCCGCCACCTGCTGAAAACGCAATAGCTGACCCTTTTGACACCGGATGGAACAAGGCTTTTTCCCGCCTCGTCAGAATAGTCCGCTCGGCCGTGTGGATGGATCTGGACATCGTGGAAACCCTGCGCCTCTATGGGATGGTAGTGTAAACTTTCGTTTAGTCTCTCTCAGTTTCGTTTACTTTGACAAACGGCCGGAATGTCGCAGGGTTTACGCGGGCGGTGCGCGGGAAGTCGGCCCGGGCACGTAAAGAGCGACCCTCCGCGCGGCTCGCACCAACGCGCGTTGCGGTCAGTGGTCGCTCTTTCCGAGCGAGGCGATTCAAGAGGCCGAGCGATGAGCCGGGCCGAGCTTCCCGCGCACCGCCCCGCAACCGCGGATGGCCCCGGAACGAGGTTTTTTTGATATACTTACGGTTATGGACAAGCTTTTCATCGTCGACCTCATGCCCTTTCTCTACAAGGGCCATTTCGTCTTCCTGCGCAACCCCCGCCTGACGGCCGCCGGCGTCAACACGTCCGCCCTTCTCGGCCTCGTCGCGGGCCTCACCTCCATCCTCAAGCGCGAGAAGCCCACCCACCTCGTCCTCGCGATGGATCCGTCCGGTCCCACCTTCCGCCACGAGGCCTACCCGCCCTACAAGGCGCAGCGCCAGAAGATGCCCGAGGACCTCGCCGCCAACATCCCCTACGCCTTCGAGCTCGCCGCCGCGCTGAAGATCCCCGTCGTGCGCGTGGACGGCTTCGAGGCGGACGACGTGATGGGCACGCTCGCGGTCAAGGGCGCCGCCGCCGGCTTCGACGTCTACATGGCCACGCCCGACAAGGACGCCGCGCAGCTCGTCCGGCCCGGCGTGCGGCTCTACCGCCCGTCGCGCGGCGGCGAGGAGGCGGAGATCTACGACGTCGAGACGGTCTGCGCGCACTGGCACCTCGCCTCGCCCGCGCAGATGATCGACTACCTCGCGCTCGCCGGCGACACCTCCGACAACATTCCCGGCATCCGCGGCGTCGGCGAAAAGACGGCTGCCGACCTGCTCGCGCGCTTCGGCGACGTCGACGGCATCCTCGCCGCCGCGCCGACGCTCAAGGGCAAGCTCGCCGAGCGCGTCGCGAACGGTGCCGAGGACGCGCGGATCTCGAAATTCCTCGCGACGATCCGCACCGACGTGCCGATCGAGCCGCGCTGGGAGGACTACCGCTTCGGCGACATCGACCGCGAGCAGCTCGCCGCCGTCTGCGCCAAGTACGAGCTCAACCGCCTCGCGCGCGAATTCTCCCTCGAACCCACTCCAAACTCTCAACTCTCAACTCTCAACTCTCAACTCTCAACGCCCCCCTCCCCCCAACTCTCCACTCTCAACTCTCCACTCTCAACTCTCAGCTCCACGCCCCACGACTACCGGCTCGTCACGACGCGCGAGGATGCGCTTGCGCTCGCCGCCGAGCTCGCGACGGCCGACCGCATCGCGTTCGACACCGAAACGGCCGCGTTCGACGGCCACGGCTCCACCGAGGCGCATTACTGCAAACTCGTCGGCTTCTCCTTCGCCGTGGCGCCCGGCAAGGCGTGGTACGTCACGGCCGACCAGATCGACGCGTTCCGCGACCTTTTCGCCGACCCGACGAAAACGTTCATCGCGCACAACGTCAAGTTCGACCGCTCCGTCCTGCACCGCTACGGGATCGGCTTCGCCTCCGTGCCGCACGACACGATGCTCGCGCACTACTGCCTCGACGCCGCCCAGCGCCACGGCCTGGACGCGCTCGCCGAACACTACCTCCACTACCGCCCGATCCCCATCACGGCGCTTATCGGCGAGAAGGAGCGCGGCAGGGAGCAGCTGTCGATGGCGGCGCTC
>DFLH01000015.1 GCA_002373695.1 Verrucomicrobia bacterium UBA3624 | reverse complement strand
TGCGGCTGCCGTCGGCGGCGTAGTCGGTGAAGCGGCGCTCTTCGGTCCAGGCGGTGGCCGACACGGCGGTCGGCCCTCCCGGCAATTGCGGCGCGATGGGGTCATCGCGCCCTACCGGCCACTCGCGGCGGATGGACGAGCCGCCGCCGTGATAGGTGCGCGTGGTGGTGATGAGGACGTCCGTGCCGTTGGTGGCCGTGTATACGTTCTGTTCCTCGTAGCCATCGCCATAGGATGTGGTTGCGGTTGTCTCGCCTCCGCGCTCGTCCGTGCTGACGGCGTAGTCGCTACCGCCGTAGGGATAGGAAGAGTGTAAAGTGTAAAGTGTAAAATGTAAAGTTGAAGTGGACGACGCGGCTTCGCCGGGGATGTAGCCGATGCCGACTACCGTATTTGTTTCACGCCCCAAGGCGTCAAAGTAGTGCTTGGTCACCCTAAATCCGTTTGTAACGGACTCACCCTCATTTTCCACTTTCCACTTTACACTTTTCACTTCCCCAAGCCACACGTCCTCCATCGCGTTGTAGAGATGGTCGGTACCGGTCTGGGCGGAACGGAGCGTCTTGCGCCCCTCGCGGTCGCGCTTCCACAGGAGGCGGCAGCACGAGTAGGCGTTCGTGAGCGAAGTGCCGTCGAGGTAGGTGGTGGAGCGCAGACGGTTCTTCTCGTCGTAGGTGGAGTGCTCGTCGGCGATGACCGTTCCGCCATCCGTGAGGCGGGTCGTGCGCCGGAGAACCGTGCCGTAGACGGCGTCGCGATCCATCGTCTCGTACGTCTCCGCCTCTCGTCTCCCGTCTCCTGTCTCAGGTCCGAATCGCCGCGTCTTGCAAGCGAGGACGCCGCCGGACAGCGAATAGGCGTTGACGGTCAGAATGCCGTTCTCGTCGAGGGTTTCGGCGGCGGCGTTGCGCATCAAAAGCGGCGTTCCGTCGCCCGTGTCGGCGTAGGTGATCTTGTAGGAGTAGGCGATGTCAGAGTGTAAAGTGTAAAGTGTAAAGTGTAAAATTGAGGATCGCGTCGAAGCGCGCCACGTCTCGGCCTTGATCGCGGCGTAGCCGTCACGGTTGAGGCGCGTATAGCGGGTCCACGTGCGCCCGACAATGGCGGCGACGCCGTTCGTCACCACGTAGCGCGTCTCGATGCGCGGACGCGCCGCATCGTCCTGATGCCCGGAATCGCCGGGAAGCGGCGTAAAGTCGCGGACGGTCACGAACGCGTCCGCAAGGGCGGAGGCGTTGTAGAGCTCGTTCGAGACGACATAAGGGGAGCCGGACGGGATCGGGGCGCTGCCTCTCTGCTCGACGAGCAGCGTCTCGTGTCCGTTCTCGTCGTAGTCCATGTACTTCCACGCGCGGGCGTTGCCCCAGACGAGGCGCGGCTGGCCGTGTCGGCCGGAGTGCGCGGGATCGTTCCAGTAGTCGGCCTGCGACCACTTCCAGCCCATCCCCGTCGATTCCTCCCGGTACGTCTCGCGGATGACGGCGTTGTCGCACTCTCCGATGCGGCTCTTCTGGACGGTTACGGATGAGAGGACGTTGCCCGCCGCGTCCGTCGTGGTGCGCGTCTCGCTCTTCACGCCGTCGCCGTAGTCGGCGAAGTCGTTGTATGTCGTGAGCTGCGTTCCCACGCCGGCTATGTTGTCGAAGCGCGTCCAGTCGCTCGCCCTCGCTTGCGCTTCGGGTTGGACAGCGCACTGCGCTGTCCCCGCTTGCGCGGCGGATACGTCGGCATACGTGTAGGTCTCGTCCGACATCACGTTGTCCAGGCGGCTGATCTTCCTGAGGCGGACCTGCGACGCGCTGCCGTTCACGTTCACGATCTCCCACGTGTGCTCCAGCGTCTGGGCGTCGGATTCGTAGATGGTGATCCGCACCCCGTTCGCGATGTCCTCGATGCGCAGGTCGCGTCCCCGCGAATCGTGGCACACGATGCGCCGCGTCCCGGACGAGACGTAGTCGTAGACGTCCGCGTCGGGGTGCTTGAGGAGCTGGAACGTCGACATCGATATCGAGATCGGCCCGTCCGTCGAGAACCACACGAAGCCCGCGACCTGCCCCTTGACCGGCGCGCCGAGCGGGATGCGGAACCTGAGCGAGCCGAGGGACGTCCCCTCAAGCGAGTCGCAGTTGCCGTCCGAGCAGTCCGTGTCGCAATCATCGCATGCGTCGCCGAGGTAGTCCTCGCGGTAGCCGCCGAGGCATCCGCCGCCGTCGTAGACGTGTTCCGGCCTGCCGGACCACACCTCCACGCCGTCGACACGCACGCTCCCCCTGCCGTCGTCCGCCGAAGTGGCCACGAATCCACCCCCGTCGTCGTTCAGGCCGCTGGAAACGTATAGTTCGCAGTGATCGTGCACCCATCCGCCGCTCCAGTCCCGGTACCATTTCCTGCGCAGACATTTGGAATCAAGTGGATAATACTCCTCTTCGCGGTACCAGTCGCCATCCCAATCGTATCCAAGCCCGTCGTAGCCGCAACCGTGCCAGTTGCAGCTCCATCCCGCCGACGGATCGAGCACGATTATCGTGTGCCCGCCCCCGCACCGCCCCGACCTGCGCGGGGAGCGGAGCGGGGTGGAGAAGGACACGCCAAGCGAGTAGTCGGGCAGAGTGTAGATCCCCGGACGGCTCGCGTAGATCGTCCCGCCCGACGAGTCGCCGGCGAACGAGAAGTCGCTGCCAATCATCGACAGGTTCTCGAACTCGGTCATGTCGCCCTCGTCGCATCCGGGCGTCGCGTTGCAGGGACGGAGCGAATGGTCGATGACGAGGCTTATCTGCGAATCCGATCCGTCCGTGAAGATGCTGAACTTCGCGCCGCTGTCGCCCGTGATCTCGTTGCCGCCCTCGATCCTGAACTCCGGCGCGTAGGCGATGAGGTGGAGCGGCGCGGGGGAATAGACCGTCACCACGCCCGCAGCCCGGAGGCGCAGGGTTATCGACGAGGGGAGGTCGTTTGTGGCGAGCGGGATGCGGAAACTGTCGCCGCCCGGAGAGGCCGCGACCGTGCCGGAGACGCCCGTGTCCGTCTCCCATTCGAGAACCGCGCCACGCAGGCTCCACGCGGCGGCGTTCGTCGGCGAGGCCGACACGAAGAACTGCTGCCACACGCTCGAGCGGCCTACCGTGAACGTCCTCTCCCAGACAAGGTTCGTCGCGTTCGCCGGCCAGTCGGCGGCGAAGGCGTCGAAAAGCTTCCAGGAGACGAGGCCGTTCGTCGAGACCACGTTCGCCGCCGCCACCTGGCTTGTCGGGTTTATGCCGCCGAGGATCTTGGCGTCGAGCGTGAATCCTGTGTCGTCGCGGTTCGTCGCCGTGTTGAACGCGTTGGTGCCGCCGAACCAGTAGTCCTCGTATGCGTCGGGGATTCCGTCGCCGTCAAGGTCGGCAAGCGAGGTCTGAACGGCGGGATCGGGGTCGGAGCCGTCGACGAGGCCGTCGCCGTCGGAGTCGCGCGAACGCGGGTTGGTCCACGCCGCCACCTCGTCGCCGTCGGACACGCCGTCGCAGTCCGTGTCCCAGAAATCGGGATCGGTTCCGAACGCGAACAGCTCGTCAAGGAGGGAAAGTCCGTCGCCGTCCCTGTCCTGGTCGACCACGTCCTCTTCGGAAAGCGGATAGAACGCCATCGAGGTGACATTCGTCGGGAGCGCGTTCGTCGTCCACCCGTTGCCGCCGAAGGAGGCCCCGGCGAGGATGTTGGAGACGGTCTCGACGTTCAGCCGGGAGAGGTCGTAGCGGTAGGTGAAGCGTCCGTCGGGGAAGAACTCCGCCTGGAACGAGAGAGGCGTGTCCGTATCACGGTCGAGCAAGGCGTTCTGCCATGTGACGACAAGCGAGCTCTGGAGCGTGATGCAATGCCACAGCTGGCTCGGACGGTCCGACTCGGCGAGCAGATCCCAGTTCGCCTCGGGGACGACGCCGAGTATGGCCTTGAATGGACCGAACACGGGAGGGACGGGCGCCGTCCCGTCCGCGGCCGCGACAGAGCGCGGCCCTCCCGCCTCCACCCAGCCGTCGGAATGTACGCGGAGCAAGTCGATCTCGTTCGTGCCGACCTGAAACGCCCAGTTCGTGAAGTCCACGTAAATCCAGTCTGTCGCCGCGCCAAATGAACGCCAGTCCGCGCAGACGGTCGCGCCGGGAGGTGCGGAGAAGTCGAACTCCTCGTCCGTGCCGATCCGATACATGACGAATCCGCGCCTGAAATCGTCGCCGTCCAGCGTTCGCGTGGTGTTCGTCGAGGTGATGGGCAAAAGAGAGTGTAAAGTGTAAGGTATAAAGTGTAAAGTTGATTGCTGACTGCTGTTTGTTTGACCTACATGTACCGACAAAGAGGCGACAGTACCAGACGAAACATCATTTTCCGTTTTACACTTTACACTTTCCACTTGCTCCAGGTTGTTCGTGTCGCCGCCGTCGTCGCCGCCACCTTCGCCACCGCCGTTGCCGCCGCCGTCGCCCGGCTTGGTGCTGGCTATCACCCACATGGCGATGAAGAACGTGCCGAGGATGACGCGCCCGGCCTTCGACTGCTTCTTGAAGAACGCCACGAGGTCTTGCACGGGGCGGACGTTCTTCTCGTGCATGAGCGCGACAATCCATGCGATGGCCGATGCACACGCGAGGGAGAGGAGAAACGCCGTCCAGAGCCTCGAAAGCGAGTGTAAAGTGTAAGGTGTAAAATGTAAAATGACCATAAGCATTACATAGACGCCCTCCTTGCGGACTTGAGAATTGCGGTAAGTACGGCGAATAATTCTCGACAGTCGGAATTTATCGACAGATATTCCTCTTGCGACAGGAACTTGGTTCGCATGAGGAGTTCCAACCAATAGCCCGTCTCGTCGCATTCCTTCAAGGCAATGGACATTTTCGATATGAAGTCAGCCTTGCTCTGTGCCGAATTGGCCTCTCTCACATTAGCGCCGATAGAGGTGCCTGATCTTAAGACCTGCTTGGACATGACACGTTCGCGCCTCTTTTCCGTCAAGTGCCGAAACAACCCCACGATCCGCACCGCGAACGCCATGCTCTTTTCGGCAATGGAATTGTCTTTCCTCGTCATCATGTCGTCACCTCCATTTTACATTTTACACTTTACACTTTACACTCGAAAGACCTCCGTGTCCGCATACTGCGACACAGGCTGTGTCGGCACGAGGAGCGTCCGGGCAAACACGGCAAAAGGCATTATCACGACGAGAAAGCACGCAATTCGTGTTCTCGCCGCCCATAGGCGCATCATCCGCGCAGGCATGGCGATATCCATTCCGCTGTCTCACTGTAACCACTTTCGGGGGCGTAGAAAATCCCCGACATCATACCAAATCCGCGTCTCGCCGAAAAGCGTAGCAGCGAATCCAAGTAAGCCTACGCCAACTACAGCAAGTCGTTCAGGAGGTTCATGCAACGGGTCTTCTGCTGGAGGTTTGCGCGGCCATAGACGTTAAGGGCATAAGGACACGTTCTTATGGCCGAGGATTTCCGAAAGCGACTTGATGTCGGATTCAGGAATCTCCATCGCACGGACGGCAAATGTATGCCGAACTTCATGGAAGCGCATCTTCGCCAGGCCGTGCTTCTTCAGGAACCGTGCGAAGAACTGCCGATAGGTGCGCGACTCCGTGGGCTTGCCCCCAACGCGCCGGATCAGCGAATGATGACGGTCAGGCCGACACGCTCTATCGTGGCGGCGAAGGTGAAGGAGCCGTCTTCGTTCTCCGTCCAGCCCACCGTCGTCACCGCATGGCGGCGCGAAGGCGAACGCCCGACGGACAACATCCCTTCAAGTGCGGCCTTGGCCGTCGCGTTGACTGTGCAGACCGGTACACGCCAGATCTTTTTCGACGCCAGGATCCCGTCAGGATCGCGCAGCTGCACGGCGAGGCCGGTCTCCGGCACGGTGAGCGGCGCGTCCCACGCCGTGTCCAGCATGCCGTACTGGCCGATGTCGCCGTCCTCGTTGGAAACCGGCACATCGACGGCAAGCGTCGCCGCCGCGTTGGTGATTACGACCGCAAGGCCCTGGAACGCCGCCGCCGAGACGGGGCGGAGCGTTCCCTCACGTACTTCGAGGACGTTCTTGTTCACCGCAGGCTTTGTCGTTCCGTCCGCCGTGAAGTACGGTTGCGGCCCGCCCAAGGCCAGTTCTCCCGCACCATCCTTGACGAGCGTGCCATTGTAGGTGATGCGCTCCCTGCAGGTGAACACGACATCGTTCGTCACCGTGAAGAAGGCGTATGCGCCGTTCAGCAGTATGCCGCGCGTCTCGTCGTCGAGGACGAGGGAGGCGAGCGGATAGAGCGCACAGCAGTTGCGGAGCGTCAGGGCGTTGTATGTCCATTGCGGGCGCGGCCCGCCGAGATTGCGGGAGTCGTTGACGAGCAGATTCGTCCGTTTCGCATCGCTTGGAGAGTTGTGGTATACGTAGATGCGCCCGCTGAAGTTCGTGTTCATGCCGAAAAGGCCGATCCACGCGCTGTATCCGCCGGAAAGACCGCCGTTCTGCTGGAAGTATCGAAGTACGAGAACGCCCTTTCCGGACAGTTCGGAGTTGATCGACCAGGCCTTCTGCTGGTAGCACCTGAAGATGAGGGTGTCCTCGTTCTCCGAATTGCTTATTCCGGTATCTTCGCCCCACATGCGGATGCGGCCGGCGAGCGTCCATGTCTGCTGCGGCCCGGCGACGGGATTGGCGGTCGAGCCTGTTCCAAGGTTGTCGATCTGCACCTTTCCGAAGGTGTTCAAGTTGGATATGGTGACGGACGGGCCGTATTGCGTCAACATCGTTCCGGAGGCCATCGTGAGGGAATGTCCGCCCAGCGTCCGCGGCTCGCTCACGGCAGGCGTGCGCAGGTTGAACGCCGAGAGATAGTCGTTTGCATCGGACGGCATTTCGCCGTTCGACCAGTTTTCCTTCCTGTTCTCGTTGAAGGAACTCTGGCTTGCACCGCTCTTGTAGACATCCGCAGTTTTAGCCCACACGACCGGACGACGCACGAGCCAGAGCGTCGAAAGGCCGTCGTCTCCATCCTCCGCCACCTCCAGCGCGTAGTCCGGCAGATACGGCAGCGCATCGCCGCGCTCCATGAAGAACCTGGCGGGGTCGAGCGTGACGTTCGCCGGCGCCTTCAGTATGGGCAGCCGCATCGCCGCTGCCGCGTTCGTGGCCATGAACACATCAAGCCCGGCGGCGTCGACGGAAAGCCGCACGGCCATCGGCGCGGCCAGCGAAAGCGTCTTCGTCACGCGCAGGATGCTGCACGCGGAACCGTCGTCAGCCAGCGCGACGGAAAGGATGTTCGTTCCGTAGCCGTTCAACGACACGGACGAGAGGTTACCCACGCTGAAATCCGTGTCCGCAGACTCGGCAGCGACGATGGCGCCGGGATAGAGCGTCAACGATCCCGGCATGGTGCCGGAGTCCGTCTGGAACGTGACGTGGTACGGCGGTTTGAGCGTACTGTTGTAATTGGCTTTCGCGTACCACGACACGGTGTTGCGGTAGTCGTAGTGGACGGGGCTGCAGACGATTGAACCGTTGTAGGCCGAAAGCGCGTCATCGAGGAACCTGCATACGAAGTTGGTCTGGGTCATCGACGAGGACGATTTGATCAGGCTGTGCAGATACAGTCCGGCACGGGTCTTGGATTCCACCGGGCATCGGAACTCAAGCGTTCCGTCTGCGTCTGTAAATGCGACCGCCACCGGTTCATCGTCGGAAGAGCGTACCGTCACCTTGCCGCGCACGATCTGCGTACCGCCGTTCCAGCTTTGGACGGCGCCGCGGTTGAGGAAAAGCCCCTCGTTGGCAAACGTCGTGTCGCAGCCATTGGCCGTACGGAAGATCAGCTGTCCGGAAGAACTCTGGTCGGGCAGTCCTATGGAAAGCGACTTGCCTTCGAACGAAGTTGTTCCGATCTTCGGGCGCAGCTGGACGCTGTCCTTTACGCCGTAGTCCTGGCTGTCGGAGATACCGGTGTCTAGCGGCGCCTCCGCGTCGTCGAGCTGCCACCACCCCGCGCCCGGCCAGGAGGTCGGATTGCCGGAGGAGTTGTTTTTCGTGAGCCACGCGACGTTGGATGGGACATAGTCGCTCGCCAACGCGACAAGCGAAATGAACGCCATGCCGCCGACGATTGTCCGTATCATGCTTTTCATGTGTGGATCTCCTTGCTGTTACTTTTTCGTTGAATGTGCATCGCATTCGGTAGGGACGGCCCCCCGTGCCGTCTGCGGCGGTTGCGGTGCGACCGCCCTGCCGGGTTCGTCGATGAAGATGTGCCCGAGCGGCGGCAGTTCAACGGTCTGCGGCGGCAGGCCGTCCGCGAGCGTCACCGCGCCCGCGACGTCCTTGCGCGTCGTATTGGCGGCGAGGAGCGTGACCTTGCCGTCCGCCGTGCGCCACGTGCGGCAGACCATGCCCTCCGGCGCGGAGAGGACGGCAGGCCCAGGCTCGGAAAGGAGGATGTGCATCTTAGCCTTCACCTCGGCTGCGGCCGCGGCGGCGAGGCGCAGGCATTCGTCGCGCTCGGGTCCTTTCGCCGCCATGCAGATGCGGTGGAAGGCGTAGTAGACGAGGCCGTTCGCGCCGGCGGCGATGGGCTGCCAGGTCATCGAGACAAGCTCCTCCGCCGTCGGGTAGCGATGCAGTTCGCTCCTTGGGCGATGCGTGTCCCACGCCCAGTTGAACGCCTGCGGCACATGCCACATCGGCACGGTGTCGTACATGGCCCTGCGCGTCTCCTGTGCACTGTTCGCCGCCCGCCCGATGGCGGCTCTGTCCCCAGCCAGCCCGACGGGGTAGGGATCCTGCCCGATGACGTCGTACGACCCCAGGAACGGCCTCACCTTCCACGTCGTGTCGGTGACGTGCCATACGGGATGGTCGGGATCGAGTTCGTGAATCATGCGCTTGAGATCGCGCAGCGTACCGACCTGCCGGGGCGGCGACTCGTCGTTTGCGTACCAGGCCAGCGTCGCGGGGTGGTCTTTCGCCGCTCGCACCATCCCGGCGATGTGGGCGAACGACGCTTCGCGCGATGAGAACCTTTCGCGACCCGCGTGTATTCCGTAGACGAAGTCCTTTACGCTGCAGACGACCATCAACCCCGCATCGCGGCAGGCGTCCAGCATCTCGCCGGTCGGCATGCGGTATGGCATGATGCAGTTGTACGGCGTACCGTTCGTGTAGAGGGCGAGAGTCTCCGGCGTCACGTCCCGCGCATACATCCCCAGCGGGAAGAAGGGCTTGCCGTCCACCAGCGTGCGCCCGAAACAGTCGAACGCGACGCGACGCGGCACGGCGGCACGCGTGAATGGGCAGGCCGCGCGCCCCAGCTCGCGTCCGTCGGCCTTCGCGCAAAGAACAAACGTCACGGGATGCGTCCCGGCGGCCAGCCGCGCCACATCCAGCCTGACGGCTGCATGTTCAGCATCGAACGTGTCGGCGGGCGCCGAGGCTTCGGCGCCGTCCGCGTTACAGTAGAGAAACGTGGCCGACAGCGTTTCAATCGGCGTCTTATCCTGATTTACGAACAGCGTCGCGATGAACGAAACCTGTCCCTCCGCAGCCGTGTCGCGATAGGCGGAAGACACGACGGCATCCACCGGACGCACCCCTTCGCATGAGATGAAGAAATCGTCGAACCGCACTCGCCCCGTGGCGCCGCGCGGCATGAACCCGAGCAGATTGCCGCGAACGGTGGCGGATATCAGCGGACATGTCACGCCCTCGTATCGCACCCATCCATCTGCGTCCGGCTCGCCCACGGGCCGCGCATATTCCGCGCCGATCCACTTGCCGTCGGCATTTGCGCAGTCCAGCGACACCCTAGGCGCGGGCGTCCGCTTGCTGCCGCCTGGGCGCGAATCGACCTTGACCCATGCGCCGTAGCGGTAGATTCCGCCAGCCTCCAGCGCCAACGCGTACCGCGGGAAAAGATAGCGCTTGGGATCGCTGTTCTCCCACACGAGACCTTTCGATCCGTTTCGTCCCGCGCCATCTTCGATGCGCCAAAGCGCGGTCGGAATCCACCAACCGTTCGTGCCGACCTCGAATCCCGGATTGGCGAACGCCATCGGCAGAGGTTCCAAGGCCAGACATGGCAGCGCGACCGCCCCGGCCACCGCCAAAATACCGTGCCATCTGCGATTTGTCTTGTTTGCGTTTTTCATGGATCGTCCCGTTCGCATCTATTGGAACGTTTCGCCGCGGATATACGTCGGTCCCACCGTCGCGCCTGAGGGGAACGCCCCCGTCCGCAGGTACTCCAGGACGCAGCGCGCCATCGTCTCGCCCGCCGATGCGATGTCGAATTCCATGCGGGTAAAGGGTTTCACGAACGCCGGCCCCAGGCCGCGGTTCGCCCAGGTGACGATGCTTACGTCCTCCGGTATGCGCACCCCCGCCGCCAGCAAGGCCGGCAATGCGCCCGTCGTAAGATGATCGTCGCGGAAGAACAGGAGATCCGGCAGCCACCTGCGTCCATTGCGCGCCAGACGGGCGGCGAACTCGTCCGTGGCGCGCTGGACGAGACCGACGGCGTCCCATCCGCCGTCCGGCGGCGGAATGCGCCAGTTTGAGGCGGCGATGCCGAACGCCTTCAGCGCCGGGACGGCATCCGGACCATTGCGCATCGCCGTAACCTGGATGACGCTCCGCACGCGCGCCGCGCGGCAATGCGCAATGAAATCTTCCAGGGCAGGATCATCGCGACGAAGTACGCTCCCCAGGCAGTTTGGCTGATTGACCGTGCTTCTGGTCAACCGGACGAATGGTACCCTGCGCCTGGCAAGCCAACGGGTCACATCCGGCGCGTCTGCCAGCGACACCACGAGATCGATGTGCTGCTTCATCTGGGTTTCAAGCAGGGCGAAATCGCCATATCGGCCCGATGTCGCCGTGCGGAAAGCCGCGACCGTGAGCGGCAGGTAGCCGTTTGCCGTCAACTCGTCGCGCAGAATCGCGTAGACCGTGTTGTCGCATGGGTTGCCCACGCCCGGGGGCACGACTATCAGTATCTGCCCTTTCCAAAGCGGACGGTTCTTTCCGCACACGACGCTGCCGATGCGAGGACGCGGACTGATCAGGCCCTCTTCGCGCAAGCATGCGATCGCCTGTTCGGCCATGCCCTTGCTGATATCCAGCAGACGGGCGAGATCGCGCACGGGCGGCAACACGTCGCCAGACTTGTAGTAGCCCGTATCGATGGCGTTGCGCAGGGCCCCCGCAAGCTGCACGGCGAGATCGCCGCGCCGCGAACGGTCTAGCGCAAAAGGCGGCTTCTTGAAACCTGCAGTCCGCATGACGGCACGTATTATATGACAATTGGGACAATCCGTCAAGGGGATGCACGGAGAAGGCTCAGGCGCAAAACAGGCGTATCGCCGGCCTTCTCCGACACCGAAAAGACGCGTCCGAGCTTCTTCTTCAGGCCGCGTGGATTCAATGTCGCCACCTTCAGCCCGTTGGTGCCGTCTTCGCGGATGCGCACAGGAAACCCTTCGCCCATGAACTCCGCGACGGTCCGCTTCACGGCCGCATGATCGTCCCCGCGCAGCAGGAAGAGCGAAAGTATGTCGTACGTAAGGGGTTTTCCCCTTTTCTCGTGAAGAGTGTCCATGCCTCCAAGGATGGTGCGCACCGCCTCCACATCGCTTCTGCCCTTTGCCGGGACATGATACACGTAGCCGCCATCGATGGGGACGCCTTTCACCTTCCATGGCAGAAGGACTCCATCCGCATTGACGCCTCCGCTCCCGTAGATCGTCACCTCCGCGAATGGTTTCCGCGGCGGTTGAAGCACCATCCTGGCGACGATCCACGTCGCTCCTACGAGCGCAACCGCCACAAGCAGGTTCAACCAGGCGGTCCACTTGCGCCGGATCTGTCCATCCGGCGCCGGAGAGCTTTCGTTGGCATTCTCCAGCATGCCGTCGTATCCGTCCCCCGCGTAGTCCACCATGTTCTGCAGTATGGTTCCCGCCTCCAGCGCGAAACACTCCAGGTAGGCGTATGGCATCTTGCCGTATCCATCTTCTCCCCAGTCCTTGCCATAGCTGTTGCGCACGATGAAGTATCCCCCGCCGGCATATGCCGCTTCGTCCACATAGCCGACGACAAGCAGGCCATGCCGGCCCTGCCAGGGTGCGTCGCTCTCCATCCGCCCGTCGACCTCCCGAATCTCCGGGAAGGCGAACGTGCCGCCATCGCATCCCTTGAACGTGTCCACGGTGACGCACACCGGCATCTGGCGGCGCCCGTTGACGCCGGCGAGTATGCCGCGGATCTCGTCAACGTTGTTCGGCGTGCCAAGCAGGTAGAGCCCGGAAATCACGCGCCGCTTCTGCGCATCCTCGTGCGCGCCAGGCGGAAACGCCGTCTTCTCCCGCTTTCCGAACATCGGGGTGGCCACCACCGCCGCATACGGCCACAGGGCATGCCGGCACACGCCATGCGTCTCCACGGCGCGGAAGCAGCTCCGCAGCAGACTTCCCCCTTCCGCCTCGAAATGTTCGCGCACTCCATCGGAGAACCGCTGGAGATACGGCTGAACGGCCTGCGCCTCGATGCCGCCATTTGCGGCCGCCAGCAGCCTGAGCTGCTGCAGCTGCGCGTGCAAGGCCGCTTCAAACTCCGCATCGAGCCGTTCGCCCGTACGCAGGTGCTCCAGATTCCTCTCCAGCCCCTCGCGCTCTATCTCTTTCGTCGCCGCGTAGAGATATTGCACGCTGAGGCGCGTCTTGCAGTCGCCATAGTACTCTAGAAGAGCCGTGACCGCATTCGCCACGCACGTTCCCTGCAATGCCTGCTGGTATACGACGGGCGGCATGCGGTCCACAAGCGAAACCGAAGCCGGCGGACGGCGCACCGTCTGCGCAGGCCGGTAGCGGCCGTCCCGCATCGCCCTGATGTAGTCCGCCTGCGACGGCGAGAACGCGTGATTCATGCCGTAGCTCCTCTTGCGAACTTCGGATTGCTTCCGGCTATAACGAACGCGACCTCCCCTTTCACCTTGGCATCCTTGAACTTCGCCGCCAGGTCGGAAAGGTATCCGCGTTCAACGCGCTCGTGCATTTTCGTAAGCTCCATGCATACCGCCGCCTCCCTGTCTCCCAGTACCTCGTAGGCCGCCTGCAGCGTCGCGCCTATGCGGAACGGACTCTCGTAGCCGACGAGCGTATGCTCCTTGTCCGCGTCCTCCGCGAACCAGTTGCGCAACGCCCCGGGCCCTCGCGGAGGGAAACCGCGAAACGTGAAGGAACTCGTGGAGAGGCCGCTCGTTAAAAGCGCCACCTCCACCGCGCTGGCGCCTGGTATCACGTCGTACGGCACGTTTTCCCGCGCGCACTTGCGCACGAGCCGGTATCCTGGATCGGATATGGCCGGATATCCGCCATCGGAAGCGAGCGCCACCTCGCGACCGGCACGGATCGCCGCCACTACCGTCTCGGCCACCCGTTCCTCGTTGCCCTGACGGTAGCTGATCATGTCGGGGCGGGGAATGCCCAGATGGGCCAGCAGCTGCCAGGTGCGGCGCGTATCTTCGCACGCGATGAGAGAGGCGGCGCGGAATGTCTCGGCGGCACGCGGGCTCAGGTCTCCCAGATTTCCGATAGGCGTCGCCACGACATGCAACATCGCACTCATTTCGATCCCTTTCCGTTCCGGCTTTCCGCCGTTGCCCTGGCACCGGCGACACGTGCGCGGACGGCATCGACGAACTTCGCGCCAGCCGGCGAAAGAGGAATGCCGGCCCTGCGAACCATGCCTACGCGTATTGAATCGTCCAGCTTGAGCGGCACCGAGACGATCGCCGGATTGTACGCCTTGCTGTAGACGCCTGAAGCTACCGTGAATCCGTCCAGGCCTAGAACCAGATTCGTCATGGTGGCGCGGTCACGCACGCGAATGTTCTTCTTCCTGTCTATGGACGGCATCACCTCTTCCGAGAAGTAGAGCGCGTTCTCCACGCCCTGCTCGTATGTGAGATATGGATAGGCGTCCAGTTCCTGCGGACGTATGACCGTCTTCTTCGCGAGCGGATGCCTCTTGCCGAGGAACACGTGCGGCTTCGCCACGAAAAGCTCTTCAAACACCAGCTCCTCCTTGCGGAGTATCTTGGAGATCGCGCGTTCGTTGCGACGGGAAAGATATAGAATCCCGATTTCGCTGCGGTGGCTTGCCACATCGGCGATGATTTCGCTGGTCACCGTCTCGCGCATGGTGAAGTCGTAGGATTCCGCTCCGTTGGACTTGACCACCTCCATGAACGCCTCTACGGCAAAGGCATAGTGCTGACATGAAACGGAGAACTGCGGGCGGCGCACGGCCTTGCCGGTGTACTTCTCCTGGATGCGCGCCGCGTCGTCGAGTATCTGGCGGGCGGAAGCCAGGAACTCATCCCCCTCGCGGGTAACGGCCACGCCGCGGCTGGAACGCGTGAAGATGGCGATGCGCAACTCCTCTTCCAAGGTGCGAATCGCCTCAGTCAATGTCGGTTGCGTGACGAATACGCGCCGCGCCGCCTCGCTGAGGCTTCCACACGCTGCCACTGCGTCCGCGTATTTAAGTTGCTGAAGGGTCATGCCGCCTAGTATACCATAGTGCGGCCCGGCATGCATCAAAGCCCCGACGGACGTTGAATCGCCGTCAGGCGGGTTCCGTCGGGAACGGTCTCGGCCAGCACCGCCGCAACCGAATCGCCGCGCGTGAAGATCAGCATGTCCTGCGGGTGGACGGGCAATTCCATCCAGCTCTCGGCCAGAAACGCCTTCCTGACCGATGCAAGAGCATCCCTGCGCCCGGCATGGACGGTAGCGACTGCCAGGGACGAACCGGACGAAAGCGTGTACGCGCCGTCTGCGCGTCCACCGGCAAAGACCGGCATGCCTTGAGGCCATGTGCCGCCCGACGGAACGGAAGCGCGCTGCCAGAACCAGGAACCGAACAGCACCGAACAGACAATCGCCATCGTCTTCACTGTCCGCCTCCTGTCACCTTGACGCCACCCATGGCAGGCATGAACACGTCCTCGGAAAGATGCCCGTAGTCGTCGACAAGCATATTTCCTCCCGCAAACATCCGAAACCGGAAAGATTTCTTGCGCCCGCCGGAAAGAAGACGCCCCCCCGGAACCGAATCGCCTCTCCAGTCCAGGAACCTGGATTCTTCCGGCAGATTCGCAACCGGGTAGTCCCATGCATCGCTTTCGCCCGGAACGATTCCGGGATGCGCCCGCGAGGCTATCGCCGCCGCATTTCCAATATCTTCCGTGCCATCCTCCGCGCCAAGCGCGGCCAAGCCGGCGTCGCACCGCGCCTCGCTTTGCAGCACCATGTTCTTGAGATAGACAGGCGCGAAACCTGCGATCGCCGCCAGGACGAGCGCGAACACGAAAAGTCCTATCGCGCTTTCGATGGCAGCCTGTCCACGCCGTTCGCTAGTGCGCATGATGTGTTCCTCCCCCTTCGCCGGGACCGTGCGTCGGCGGTTCGCACACCTCGTCATGGGCGTGGCTCATCAGGTATTCCCCTCCCGCATGCGTATATTCGGGCAATTCCCATTTCATCAGTATGCGGCAATACGGACACGATGCAGGGCGTATCTGCTGCGGCACGTGGATGCGGACGTGTTCAAGCCACTCCCCGTCGGCAGCGCCCAGGTTGGATTCGCCCACGCCTCCAAGCGGGATCAGCCGCACGAACGTGAACGACGGCAACACCAGCGGCGCATTGGGAAGCACGTCTGTCACTCGACGTCCATGATTGTCGCCAAAAGGCTTCGCCGCGGCAGTCCACGTGAAAACATTTGTTTCAGACGTATCGGACAGAGGCTGCAGGACATTCTTCACCCTGCACGCCGCCGCCGCGCCCATGACGTTGTAGCAGGGCTTCACATTCCCCGCCAAAGGGAACCGACCACTCCCGTTCCTGTCGACCTCCCGCCAGTCCCTCCATATTCCCGGATCGTAGAAGTACCATGGCCATGACGTGTCCTCCAGCACGCGAAATTTGCCGAGAGCCTCGTGCGTGACGATTGCCCCAAGCCCGGCCTCTTGCGCCGCCGATACGAGTTCGTCGGCCGCATGCGGTCCTTCCGCCTCGCTGAACGAACAGGCCGCGCGCCGCAAGCCTACTCCGAAGAACTCGCTGTTGGCGATATCGTTGCTGACGACAGCATCCGGGATGCCGCCCCATCCAGGCCATGCGGCAAGAGTCGCGGCGGCTTTGGCGTGGTTCCCATGGAACACGCTTCTGCAGATCGCAGGCCAGTCCTGCGCATCGGCCGCCCAGTAGAAGTTGCGGTCGTAGAGCGGATGGCCTCCATCCGCCGCCACGGCCGGCAGCAGCCGCGCATTGTCCGCCCCCGCCGCAACGCCCCCGGCTAGAATCGTCCGAAGCATGGCGGCATAGTCCTCGCCTTTGGTGGGCCAGGTGGGGCTTTCATGCCCTTCCGCCGACTGCATGGCATAAGCCACGACCTCCGTCATGCCATCGTCTACCGGCGCTCCGTTGCGCTTGGCCGTTTCGTTGGCGGCCCAGAATCCGACTAGCGGCCCGGCCAGGGCGAGCCGTTCCTGGAGGGCGACGATGCCGGCTATGGCTGCATGGTTCGTCTCGCATGCGGCCGCCAGGTGCAGCAGGTTCAACTCGCCGACGAGATTGAGCGTCACCCCCTGCCATCTTGCAGCCATCAGCGCCGCAGCATCTCCAGCGTTCTGCAGACGGTTCTTGCTGCGGACGGAAAGAAACACGTCGGTAACCAGCATGAAAAGGAACAGCAGGCCGACGAGCATGAAGGCGAGTATCAGAACCACTTGCCCGGCCCTGCCGTCCCCGTTCTGCCACATTCGCCTCATTCCATCCAATCCGGGTAGTGGGCCTCTATTTCGAACTCGCCCGTTATGCTGGCTCGCGGTGCATCGTCCACATCGGCGGACGGCGTTCCCGACAACGCCCGGCCCAACTCGAAAAACTGCGGCCTGAGCTGCCGTACGCGAGCCGTCAGCCTTGATCCCGACAAAGGACACTCCACCTCAGTCATGCCGTTTCGCCACAACTCGAAATCAAGCGTCTGCCGCGCCTGGCTGGGATATTCGCAGGCAAGATAGCTTCCTGAACGCCGGACAAGTTCATGCGCCGACGGACGCCTGCCGTCTGCCATCCGCACAAGGCATCTTCCCGCGGCCGGCATGGTTGCGATGTGCGCCGTCTTCTCCAGCATGTAGTCGTTCATGCCAACGGTCCGCGCACGTGCGACCCGGCTCGCGGCGTAGCCGGCAAGCAGCCTGGCGCGAAAGTTGTCGACGAACTGGAACACCGTATAGAAAGCAATAAGGAGGAAAAAGAGGACGAGGATCGTTTCGACCATCGCCTGTCCCTTCTTGTGCGCACGCCAGATATTGCGTGCGGCGGACATCAGTTTCCGAGATCCTTGATGTTTTTCGGATCGGCAGGATCCGCGATCGATTCTGCGGCCGAACGGGCCTGGCTTCCAAGATCGTTGTCTATCGCCTCCGTCGCGCCAGCCACCTTCTTGGCCGTCGCCTTGCCGAAGTACGTGAACACCGCGATCAGCGAAATCGCAATCAATGCCACGATTATGGCATATTCGACCATCGTCTGTCCCTTCTTGCTCTTGCGCATCTTCATTTAGGCACTCTCCTTCTCTTTCCCGCCGGCCGTCTGACCGGTCACGGATAATCGCTAGTGACAAGCTCTGCAGTCTGCCTGGCCTCGCGCCGCGCCGCCGCCGCAAACGTGATTAACGCCGCCACCACGGCAGCCAAGGCGATGAACGCCAGCACATATTCAAGCAGTACCTGGCCCGACTTCCTCTTCCGCGCAAGCCATAGACCGCTCGCCGCCATTGCCATGCCCTACTTCTTCCGCTCCACCGGCTTCTTCGGCTTTCCGGCCTTTTCGGCAGCCGCCGTCAATTGCGAAAGAAACGCCTCTGGGCCGCCCCTCTGATAGCCGGGGAAGCGCGTCACTTCTTCACCTGTTGGATGGACCAGCACGGAACAGGGAAAACCCCTGACGCCGTACTTGGCCAGCAGCTTGCGATTCTGGGCCTTTGCGAGAGGCGAAAGGATGGATTCGTCCTGCGGCATGTCAACCATCACGAGCTCGAACTTCTTTCCGGCCCCTTCGACAAACGACTTGACGGAGTACACGTCCTTGTCCATGCGTACGCACCACGGGCACCAATCCGAACCGGAGAAAGCGAGCAGAATGTACTTGCCGCCCGCGGCGGCCGCCTTTTTCGCGGCCTCAAAGTCTTCCGTCCATCCGGGCGGAACGCTTGAAGAACAACGCTGCACGGCCGAAAGGACGACGGACGCCATCGCACACAGCGCGAAAACACACAGACGCGACACTCTGGACTTCATCATAGCAGATTTCTCCATTGTTCCCAGATGCCGGCTATTGTAGCAGGCCGGACTGCGGTTTGCAAGCGTCGAGCTCAGGCCTCGAGTATCTTCACCTGCCCCCGCTTTATAACGTCTGCCGGCGTAATTGCCTCCAGCGCGTCAAGAAACGCAATCTGATACGATCCGGGCGCCGAAGTCTTTTCGGCGGCCAGCTCGCCGGCGATGGCCGTGACAAGCGCCGTGGCAAGCGTCGCCTCCCAGCGCGCCTTGCTTCCGAGCACCGCAAGGAAAGCTGCACCGAACGCGCCCTGGGCGCTCCCTATTCCGGCAACCTTGGACATGAGCGGCGAACCGTTGGAAACGGCTACGACCGGAGCGCCTTCCGCAGCAACGTAGTCTGTCGCGCCTGTCACCAGGACCGCCGCGCGCGTCACACCGGCGAGGCGCATGGCCTGTATCGGAGTTCCATCGCTGGAAGCCGTGGACTCGGCACCGCGGCAGATGGACGTCTCGTCGCCAGCGAGAAAGAGTATCTCCGACGCGTTGCCGCGTATCATGGCAGGGAAACGGCGGATGAGCTCCTTGGCGATGAACGTGCGCAATGGCAGCACGCCCACGGCTACAGGGTCAAGCACCCACGGCTTTCCGTTGATGTTCGCGTGCGACACCGCCGCGCGCATCGATTCCGTCTGCGGCTTGGTCACGGCACCGGTGTTCACAAGCAGCGCGTCCGCCATACGCACGAACGGAACGACCTCGCTCATGTCCTCAACCATGGCGGACGAACCACCAAGCGCCAGGAGCGCATTCGCGGAGAAGTTCGCCGCCACGTGCCCGGTAAGGCAGTGCACCAGAGGCCGCTTCTCGCGAAGTGCCTCCAACGCCGAAGCGGCTGCCTTCAGCACCGAGGCCGGCGTGACCCCGGTCTTCTTTTCAGCAACCTTCTTCTTCCGGACGATCATCTCGTCGCTCGAAATGTCATCCATATCCTGCAGTGGTTCTTGCGCCATAACATCTATCTCCTCGTTGGCATGCCTAGCACGCCGCAATTCCGGCCTATATGATACGATAACCTGATTGCTTCGTAAACATAATTCTTTGCCTTCGCTACAGACTCCTCCAGCGACGCTCCGCACGCAAGCCCGGCCGTGATCGCCGCCGCAAGCGTACATCCCGTCCCATGCGTGGAGACGGGATTCTCCAGGCGAGGACAGGCGAACGTGCGCAGACGCCTTCCGTGGCAGAGGACATCTGCCGCCTCGTCTCCGGGCGCATGCCCTCCCTTGATCAGCACCGCACACCGGTAGCGCCGCGACAGCTCCTTCGCCGCAGCGCAAAGATCATCGCCATCCGATATCCTGTCTCCGATAAGAACCTCCGCCTCCGGCAGATTCGGCGTGACGAGCGTGGCAAGCGGCAGCAGACGCCTTGCGAACACGTCCACCGCCTCGTCTGCCAGCAGTCTCGAACCGCTCGTGGCCACCATCACCGGATCGACGACCTTCTTCACGCGCGGACGCTCCGCAAGCTTTCCCGCTACCGCGGCTATCACATCTGCCGTCGCCAGCATCCCGGTCTTGAGAGCCTTCACCCCGTACATCTCGAAGACGGCGTCGAGCTGGTCGGCGATGAATTCCGGCGGCGCCACATGCACGGAACGCACGCCTTTCGGGTTTTGCGCGGTAAGCGCGGTAATGACAGTGCATCCATGCAGCCCGTACGCATGGAATGCGCGAAGGTCGGCCTGGACGCCCGCGTTGCCGCCGGAATCGCTTCCGGCTATGGTCAGCGCGCAGGGGTGGATGTGGCGGGGGGTGATGCTCATTCTACTCCGTATGCTGCATATCGCAAAGCCTGCGGTAGACGCCGTCCGCCGCGTACAGCTCGGAGTGCGTGCCGCTCTCGACTATGCGCCCGTCCTGCATGACCAGTATCATGTCGGCGTCGCGTATGGTCGAAAGACGGTGTGCGATCGCAAACGTGGTGCGATCCTTCATCAGATTGTCGATGGCGTCCTGCACCAGCCGTTCCGTCACCGTGTCGAGAGCGCTTGTAGCCTCGTCCAGGATGAGAATCGGCGGATTGCGGAGTATGGCGCGCGCGATGGCTATGCGCTGCCGTTCGCCGCCGGAGAGTGCGAATCCCTTCTCGCCTACAAGCCGGCCGTAGCCGTCCGGCTGGGCCATGATGAAGTCGTGGGCATTCGCCATCTTTGCCGCAGCGACCACATGTTCGTGCGTCGCCGCCGGCGAACCGTACTTTATGTTCGCTTCCACCGTATCGTTGAAAAGCAGAGTCTCCTGCATCACGCTGCCAACCAGGTTGCGCAGGTCGGCGATCCGCATGTCGCGCAAGTCCGTGCCGTCCATGGTCACGCGTCCTTCGCGTGGATCGTAGAAGCGGGCAAGCAGCCCGCCAAGCGTCGACTTGCCGCTTCCGGTGCCGCCTACGACGGCCACCACCTTGCCGCGCGGGATCGCGAACGACGCGTGCGAAACGGCATCGCGGTCCGCCGTGTCGTAGCGGAACGACACGTCCTCGAACAGTATCCTGTCTTTGAATTCCGTCTTTTGCCCGGCATCCGCCTTTTCCGGCAGCTCCATGCGGACGTCGAGTATGGAAAACAGGCGCGCAAGCGCCGCCCTGCACTGCTCCAGCTGCACCTGCAACTTCGAGAGCTGCTTTATCGGCCGGTATATGAGCAGCAGCGGCGCAAGCATCGGAACGATCACCGAAAGCTTCACCTTCACGAAAAAGCACCATACTACGAACGCGCACAGCAGCAGTATCCCGACTGTCTCCACCGCAGGCGTGACGAAAAGGCTCCAGCGGACTGCACGAAGCGACGCCTTTAGCATGCTGCGGTTTGCCTGTTCGTACTTTTCGTTCTCGAACTCTTCCGTGTGGTACGCTTTCACGACGCGAACGCAGGTGAGTATCTCGTGTATGCGGGAACCTACGACCGAATAGCGCTCCAACGCCCGTTTGGCCCATTTGCGGATGCGTCTGGAGAGCAGCACGACCGGGCACATGAACATGGGGAAACCCACCACCAGCAGGATCAGGGTCGGCAGCATGTCGTTCTGCACGGCGGTCATTATTATGAAGCCCACGGACACGACGATCTCGAACGGCGCTTCGGCAACCTCCTGCAGAACAGACTGGATTATGTGCTGCACCAGCCGCGGATCGCTCGATGCGCGGCTCATCAGCTGTCCGACGTCTATCCTTCCGTGGAACTGCATCGATTGTTCCTGTATGTGCCTGAGTATGGAACACCGCAGATCCTTGACCGTATGCAGGGCCGCCCAGGACAGGCAATACTTGTTCAGGAACAGGAACGCGCAACGCGCCATGGCGGCAAGGGGTACGACAACCAGTATCGCGAACAGAAGCGGAGCTCCCAGGGCTTCATCCTCGTCCTGCAGCTCGAAACCCAGTTTCCCTGCCAGCCCCTTCAGCTTCCCGTACTCCTTCAGTATCTTCCTCTCCTCTTTCGACGCCTTCCCGCGCGCCGGCATGCCGGCATCTGCGACCTCGACCTTCTCGTCAGTCGCGGCCGCAGGCGCCGCCGCGACTTCGACCGCGTTCGCATGCCCTACGTCGCCTACCTTGTCCAGCGCAGGCTGGATCACCTGGAACAGCGGCAGAAGAGTTCCCGCCGTGAGCATTCCGCACAAAATTCCAAGGTATATCCTGAAACGGTATTTCCGCGCGTATTGCCACAGGCGGCCGTACGCCTCTGCGGCAGAATACTCGCGGTCGAAGAATTCTCTTGTGTATGTCGGTGATTTTGACATGGTTTGGCCATTCTACCACAACTCGCCCTAGCGTACCACATGGCGTCCAGGCGGCACGTCGCGCACATGCCCCGCGAACTCGAGGCGCGCGGGCGCCGGCACCGCAACCGTGAGGATGTTGTTCTTCACTTCCACCTTCACCGGCCCCTTCGCCGTGGGCACCGTGCCCGAAACATGCTTAAGGGAACCGGTCAGCGGCCGTACGCGTATCTTCTCGAAACCCGGCTCCAGCGGCGTCACGCCCAGCACGTAGCGCGAAATGAGATTGAGCGGCGGCGTGCCCCACGCATGGTTGAGATCCAGGTTCGGCTTGTACTTTACCGCCCACGCCTCCATCGTAACCGTCGCGCCGAAATCGAGCATGCCGAGCCAACTGCGGTCTCCGGTCGACGTGATAAGCGCCAGCGCATCGTCCGCCATGCCGGCTTCAAACATGCCCTCCAGGAGATATTGCGTGAAACCCACGCTGCACGCCATGCCGCGCGAAAGGCAGTAGCGGGCCACGGACCGCCTGTGCTTCTGCGGCACCAGCCCTAACGCCAGCGCCATCGCGTTCGGATGCTGCGCGGCATGGTCGGTGCCCTCGCCATCGCGGTAGACTTCGCGCGCGGAATCGAAGAACGCCTTCTGGTACGATGCGTATACGCGCTTGGCACAAGCCCTGAACGTGTCCTCGTCGGCGTCCTTTCCCAAAGCGCGGGCGATATCCGCCATCTCAAGAAGGTTGCGGTAGTAGAGCGCGTTGACGACCGCATTCACATCGCGAAAGACGAAGCCATCCCTTTCGCAAGGCGGCCAGTCTACTATGTCGGCAAGCCCGCATGCGTTCACGAGCGAGCGGTTCTTGGCATCGCGTTCGCCGCCGGAGACCAGAAGTCCGTCCGATGCGCGCGCATGGGAAGCCAGCAGCTTCTCGTCCTTCAGCCGGGCGTAGAACTTCGCGGCCGAACGCGTGTCGCCAGTCCACATCCAGTCCGTCCACGCCATGCGTATGGAATACTGCTTCCATTCGGTAGGCCACGTCGGGTGCGCCATGAGGTACTCGTGGCTGGCACGGGCGAGCGAATAGTCGGCATGGACCGCATATTCGCCAAGCTGGTTGATGTATGCGTCCATTTCGTAAGGGATGCGTTCCCGGTCGCCATCCACGTAAAGCCCTGCGAACGAAGTTGCTAGGATCGTATGCTTGCAGAAATCGTAGATGCGCACAAGCCTTGGATCGTCGCACGTGAAAGACGACGCCTTCATGTCGATCGGATAGTTGATCGCCACCATCCTGACGTTGTCTTTGGCGACCGTAAACGGCAAGGACGAGAACTCGGCGTACCGGAACGGCATGATCACGCCATGCTCGGCAGGTATCTTTATCGCTCCGCCCTCGCGGCCGCCGGAAGTGTTGCGCCTGTCCGGGACCAGCGGGACGCGATAGACGCCGTTCGCAACTTCATCGATTCTCCCCCGCACGCGGGCCGCGCGGATCGTCGCACCGGGATTCATGTCCACCCCGTCGCCCTTCAGAAGTTCGCCAAGGCTGATGTCATAGTTTCCTTTCACGCCTTCCGGCGGCAGAAGCTCCAGAAAACCGAACGCCTCCCGTCCGAAATCGACAAGTAAGTGGCCGGCCGCATTTGTCGACACCGCCACGGGCGCCACGCGCCGCTGGACGGTCTTCTTGTAGTCGTACGGATCATTCGCAACCGCCGACATGACAGCAACGGCCGAAAACAGGAACACTGCTTTTTTAACGGACAGCATATTTCCCATCGTCCCCTCCCTACAGAAACAGACTGCTCCAGAGCGCAGAGGTGCCCCACAGCTCGTCACGGGAAATGCGGATGAGGAACTTGTCGTCTCGTCCTTCGCGCCAGCCCATGAATCCCAAGCCATCGCCCCTGACGGAACGCAACATGCGCACGCCCATCTGCATCTTGGCAGATTCGAGCGGCATAAGCGTGGCCGCGATCTTCGGCAGGTAGAGACGCAGCACGGTAGTCGGCGAACAGAACATGACGTTGGCCGCGGGCCGCGCCGCAGCCTCGGGCAGGATCCTGTCCATCCTCGCACGCGCAGGCGGCTGACGCTTCGCAGTCCCGCTCAGGAAATACGACGAGTAGCCTTGCGCCCGGACGAACGCGAGCGACTTCTTCACGAAAGCTGCCACTTCCGGCCCCGCAAGCGAGAACACGTCCGCAGACCGCATGTCATCAGGCGACGATGTGACCCCGAACAGCACGGCGTGCGCGGGGATGTGCTTGAAGGACATGGCGCCGGGGGGCAGCGGAAGTCGCGTACCTGCCGCGCGCACCGTTCCGCGCAGCTCCAGGCCGGCAGGTGTCATACGCACGGATATCGTCCCGCCGGCGCAAGCATCCGTCTGGAACACGGCACGCGCGCCGGCAGCGTCCATCCTGACATGTGCCAGATCGTTGCCCAGCGGCCTTCTCAACGCCTGCGCCGCCGCCTGGTGCACGTGGACGGCCATGTTCGCCGATGGCGCGAGCGACGCCCATTGTCCGTCCGCCGACCAGTACGCCCACAGCGTCCTACGCGAATGCGCCCCAGGCGGAATGCGAACAGTGCCGTTCTTCTCGACGACGGCATCCCGGTGCAGCTTAAGGAACTGTCCCCGGCCGATGGTGGCCGGATAAAGCACCGTCCAGCGCTTTGCGCGGTCGAACTCCGCGTCGCTCGCCTTCCGCGCGGCGGCAAGCCGCGCTATCTGCTGCGCATCGACGTAGCAGACCGCCACGCCAGGCATGCCGCGGCGCATGGGGCCGAACAGACGCGCCGCGCCCTGGTTGCGGATTGCCTTCGGTATCGCAGCCGTAAGAAGCGGATCTGCCGTCCCCTTCCCGATCGATGCCACTTCTGCGGCAATCGTCTGCAAATCCGCAAACGTCACCGTGCCTGCGGGACTGAATGCCGCCCGCGCCTGCAGGACGGCGGCAACCATGGAAAAGAGTATTGCTGTGCCAATCTTCATGCGAAGATTATAGCATAATCTTCCTCATGTTGTGCCTTGCAATTCACTTGACGTACTCGCTGCCGCCGGCGCCGGCGAACTTGCCGGCCTTCGGCGGGAAGTACCAGAAGAGCGTGTAGCCGCTGTCCGTCGGGATGAGCGTGGTGGAGCACGACGCGGAATAGCCGCCGTCCTTGAGCTTGGCCGTGACCGCCCCCGCCGCGGTGGGCGCGGAGAACGTCACCGTGCCGCCGCGGGCCGGGCCGATCTTCAGGTCCTTCAGCGTCTTCGCCTCCGCCTTGCGGTCGGCGTCCTTCCACACGTTCCGCCACGCCGTCCAGGCGGGAGGGCCGGCCTCTGTGCCGGCCGGGACGGAGTCCAGACCTCCGTAGGCCACGCCCATACCGGCCTCCGCCGCGACCGTCACCGCGTTGGTGGCGACTTCCTTGCCCGCCCTGGCGATCGCCGTGGCGGTGAAGGCAGGACTTCCGACTTCCGACTTCAGACTTGCGGCTTCGTCGAACGACGGCGCGGAGAGAGTCCATGTCATGTCGCCGTCGATGATCTTGCCCGATATCTTGCCGGCGGACGAGACGGTGATGTTCTGCACCTGCCCGACGACCGCATCGGATTCGTCGAACACCGCGCCCGTGAACGTCCCGACAGCCCACGCGGGCAACGCCTCCACGTTCAGCGTGATCGTCGCGATCTGGTTCTTCTCGCCCTTCTTCGACGCCGTGAACGTCACCGTGTACGCGCCGGCCTTCGCCGTCGGCACGCCGTAGATTGTCCACGCGGGAACGACTCCGTACGTCGCGTCCTTCGTCTCCTTCGCGGCGAACTTCAATCCGGCGGGCAGACCCGCCGCCTTCACCGTCCAGCCGTCTTCCGGAGTGCAGTCGATGAGGCCGGGGCCGAACTTGACGCCCGCATGTATCGTGCCGTACGCGTCGGTTTCCGGCTTGAGCCC
>DFLH01000018.1 GCA_002373695.1 Verrucomicrobia bacterium UBA3624 | reverse complement strand
TTCAGCCTTTATCCATGCGGGTGCGACCGACGCATTTCCGCACTCAAAAAATGGGTAAACTCCAGGCAAGGCTGTCGAATGCGAACGTTCTCTCTGGAGTTCACCCGTCTTGTGCACACCAGCAGGATTTTGATACTATTGCCGCATGAGCGCAAAACAGTTTCACCGCCTGTTCCCCGTCCAATTAGCCGCCAAACATCTCTTTGCGGTCGTTGTCGCCGCCGTTTTTGCGACGACAAACGCCTCGAACGATTTAACCATCCGCGAACTGAGACAGTTGCGGGATGAGGCAGTCCGTTTCAATGCAGAAGCTGCCCACCTCGCGATATCAGACCTGGCCAAGGATCCGAACTACGACTCCGCCAGCCATCTCAAGGCCGTCAAGGAGCTAGACGAGCGCAGGGAATGGGCGATAAAGCATCTGTCAGATGCGAACGACCCCTCTTCCACGGAAGCCGCCGCGCTCGTCCGGAACTACCGTGCCGCCCTTCTCGCAAATCCGCTGCTCGCTCCAGATCGCATTCTCTGCATACGCCGTCAGGGCGCGACAGCAAGCTGGGGGCCGGCCGACAAGCCAGGCGGATCCGATTTCCCGTACTCAAAGCGCAGACTCTCGCGCAAACTTGGACTCCTGGGCCTGAACGCGCACAACCACATGGACCTTGACCGTACCGGTTTCACGAATGACATAGCCGTCGTCTCCGGCCTGCGCGGAACACCTTCGATCACCACGCTATACCGTCCGCCAGGCACCTCGATCGTCAGAGACATAGATCTTGATTTCGACGCCTCCCGCATCCTCTTCACCAGCTACCGCGGCACGAACAACCTTCTCGGGGTCTACGAGATAGAGATTAAGTCGCCGCCTTCGGCGGCTTTAAGTACGCCTACGGCGCTAAGTGGCCCTTCGGGCCTAAGTGCTGCTTCGCAGCTAAGTGCCCCTTCGGGGCTAAGTGAACTTAGTCGCGAAGCGACACTTAGGGGCGAAGCCCCACTTAACAACTTAAAACTTAGGGGCGAAGCCCCACTTAGGGCCGAAGCCCCACTTAACAACTTAAAACTTAGGGGCGAAGCCCCACTTAGGGCCGAAGCCCCACTTAATCTTCGGGCAAAACTAGTTTCGCCCGAAGACGGCCACTACGACATCCAATGGTGGGACGGATGCTACCTGCCGAACAAGGACCAGGTCATAATGCTGGGCACGGCCGCGTACCAGTTCCTGCCGTGCGAGGACGGAAACTTCCCGATGTGCGTCCTCTATCGCATAGACAGGCGTACCGGCGAGACGATCCAGCTGACGTTCGAGCAGGACAGCGACTATACACCTGCCGTCCTCAACGACGGCCGGATCGCCTACACGCGCTGGGAATACTCGGACATACAACACTACTTCTCGCGCGAACTGATGACCATGAATCCTGACGGAGTCGGACAACTTGCCCTGTGGGGCAGCGGCTCGTACTTCCCGACATTCTTCTGCGGAGCGCGATCGATACCGGGCGATCCGCACAAGGTCGTCATGATGGCAGGAGGCCACCATGGACGCGCAGAGCACGGCCGGATGCTCGTCCTCGATCCATCGCTCGCACGGAAGTACCCGCTGGTATACGATCCGCCAGACCGCGAATGGGGACCGCCGTGCCACACCCTGCGCATTCCAGTGAAAACCCTTCCCGCCGGCGAAACCGGCTTGATCCACGAGTTTCCCGGCCGCGGACAGCCCGTGGAAGGTGACGTCAGCGACTTGCAGGTGGACAACCAGTTCGCTCGCGGCAAACCGTATTTCTCGCATCCCTGGCCTCTCGGCGGCAACTATTTCCTGGCAAGCGCGAAGTGCTCCGAAGAAGGTCTCTTCGGCCTGTATCTGGTAGACTCTTTCGACAATATGATTCTCATCGCGGAAGCGCCTGGAGGTTCTCTGTTCGAGCCAATGCTGTTCGCGCCGCGTACGCGTCCGCCTGTCATCGCCGACCGCCGCGTAAAAGGCGCCAAGACATGCACCGTCCACATAGCCGACATCCATAGCGGCCCCGGCCTGAAGGGCGTGCCACGCGGCACCGTCAGGAAACTCCGCATATTCGCGTACCACTTCTGCTACCACAAGACTGGCGGACACGTCTCCATGGGCCTTGACAAGGTCGAGGCGGGATGGGACGTGAAACGGGTGCTTGGCACCGTCGACGTGGAAGCAGACGGTTCGGTGTGCTTCGAGATGCCCGCAAACACTCCAGTCTCGTTCCAGCCGCTCGATTCAGAAGGCGCGGCCGTCCAGCTCATGCGCTCATGGACGGTAGGCATGCCAGGCGAACGCGTCAGCTGCACCGGATGCCACGAGGACAACCGTACATCCATCACCACATCACGCACGCTCGCGGACAAACGTCCCATACAAAAGATCACGCCGCCGGACGCCGATGGTCCCCGTCCCTGGGGATTCGCAGCGGAGATGTATCCCCATCTCGTCGAATCATGCGCCGGTTGCCATGGCGGAGAAAAAACTTCAAGTCGTCCCGTAAAAGACATTGGAACTCTCAAGGACCACAAGCGGCTGCAAGGCGTCTTCACATCGTGTCCAGAGGCTGCATATCGCTTCCTGCACCCGTTTATCAGACGAGGCGGCGCAGAGTCCGAACTTCAAATGCTTGAACCCATGGAGTTCCACGCATCCACTTCACCTCTGGTGCAGATGCTCAAGAAAGGCCACCATGGCGCACGGCTCTCAGAGACAGGCTGGCGGCAGCTGTACGCCTGGATCGACCTCAACTGTCCATTCTACGGCAAGTGGTCGCCTGCGGGGTTCAAGACGGACAGGTTCGTTCTTGGCTGCAACGACCAGGTGGCGCGGCGCAAGGAGCTGGCGGCCGCGTACGCCAATACAACGGACGATCCAGAAGCGGAATACGACCGGCATTTGGCGCTCGTGAATAAGAGGTTAAGTGCTGCTTCGCAGCGAAGTGCGCCTGCGGCGCCAAGTGAACCTGGTCGCGAAGCGACACTTAGGGGCGAAGCCCCACTTAACAACTTAAAACTTAGGGGCGAAGCCCCACTTAACAACTTAAAACTTAGGGGCGAAGCCCCACTTAGGGCCGCAGGCCCACTTGACCTCAAAGGTTGGCCCATGTCTGCCAACGACGCCGCGGCGCTTCAGCTGGGACGCATCGACGAGATAGCGCCGGTAACGGTGCGCACGCTTGAACTTGGACGGGGTGCATCCATGACCTTCCGCAGGATTCCCGCCGGAACGTTCGTCATGGGCAGCACGAACGGTTGCCCGGACGAGTCGCCACGCATAGTTCGCATAGCACGTCCGTTCTGGATTTCCGAAATGGAGGTTGACAACGCCCAGTACCACGCGTTCGATCCCGCACACGACTCGCGCTCTCAAGACCAGTGGGGCTTCGACCAGGTGATGCCTGGACACGTGGGCAACCACCGCAGACAGCCTGTAGTGCGCGTTTCTCGCGACCGTGCGCTCGCCTTCTGCGCGTGGCTTTCCTCCTGCTGCGCCGTCCGGGCGACACTCCCAACCGAAGAGCAGTGGGAATGGGCTGCGCGCGCGGGCACCGACACTCCGTTCCCGTGGGGCGGACTGGACGACGACTTCGGCAGACGCGCCAACCTGGCCGATCGCACGCGCCGCTTCATATATTCGCAATGGGATGCCGCCGCATGCGTACAGACACGTCGCCCGTATCCGCCGGAATCGAACTACCCGCTGCACGAGGAACGCTGGGAAGACGACTGGTTCACGCTGAATTTCACCGGCCGTACGCTTGCCAACCGTTGGGGACTGTACGATATGCACGGCAACGCGGCGGAGTGGACATCCACGACCATAAACGGACTTGCCGTCGTCCGTGGCGGAAGTTTCGCATCCAGACCAAAGGATGCCACAAGCTCCGTCAAGCTCTACTACCTTCCGTGGCAGAAGGTCTACGACGTGGGGTTTCGCGTCATTCTGGAAGAATAGCCGCATGCCGCTTACGCTTGAACACGGGAAAGGAGCGGGGCGAAATAACGCACAAACGCATATCCCGCATTCAGGGTTGACTGGACGGACAAAATATGGTTAAATATGCGCTTCACACGGCGGATCGGCTGACGAGGTCGGTCGCCCGTCACGGCGTACGGCCTTGGCGAACAACGGACAAAGCCCGTTTCGGCGGGTACAAAGCCAGAACAAGGAAAACAAAGATGCAAAAGAGTTATCGAGCCAAGGATCCCGGCGTTGGCCGGAAATGGTACTTGGTTGATGCGAAGGATCAGGTGCTGGGCCGCCTCGCGGTCGTCATCGCCAACAAGCTCAGAGCCAAGGATCTCCCGACGTTCGATCCGTCGGTGGATGCTGGCGCGTTTGTCATAGTGGTCAATGCGGCCCAGGTAAAGCTCACCGGCAAGAAGGAAGAGCAGAAGGACTATCAGCGCTACTCCGGATACCGTGGCGGCCTGAAGCATTTCACCGCAGCCGAGATGCGCGCAAGGCATCCCGACCGCATGATCAAGGAAGCCGTCTGGGGCATGCTCCCGAAGAACACGATCGCGCGCAAGATGATGACGCGCGTAAAGGTCTTCGCGGGTGCCGAACACACGCACGCCGCCCAGAAGCCGGAAACGATCACGCTCTAAGGAGATTTCGAGAAATGGCTACGAAAGACAAGGTTATTTCCGCCGGAACAGGTCGCCGCAAGACTGCTTGCGCCCGTGTAACGCTAGTGCCGGGCAACGGAAAATGGACTGTCAACCGCATCGCGCTCGAGGAGTACATCACCTCTGAGGCACTTCGCGACTACCTGAAGCAGCCGATCGCCATCTCTGGCTTCGACGCTTCCAGCGTGGATTTCGTGGTGTTCGCCAAGGGAGGCGGCTGCTCCGGGCAGGCCGGTGCCATCCGTCATGGCCTGGCCCGCGCCCTCGTCGCTGCGGACGCCAATCTGCGCCAGGTTCTCAAGAAGGCCGGTTGCATGACGCGCGACAGCCGCATGAAGGAGCGCAAGAAACCCGGCCAGCCGGGCGCCCGCAAGCGCTTCCAGTTCTCGAAGCGTTAATTGGAGAACGGGGGTTCGCCCTGACGCGAACCCTCGTCGCGAGAAGACGGGCCGCTCCGGAAGTCTTGCTTCCGCGCGGCCCGTTGTTTTTCAGGAGTTGCCATGGGATTTGGACTATTCAAGAAACTGGTGGAGAAACTCACCGGAAAGTCGTCGGTATCGCAAAAAAAGGACAAGCGTCAAGGACGTCAGGAAGCGGCGGCGGACAACAGGTCTGCCGGCAACGGGCGTGGTCGACACGGAAAGCGAGGTCGGCACGGAAACGGCAATCAGCCTCGGCAGGCCCAGCAGAATCCTGCAACGAAAAGAACTGCGCAGAATGCTTCCTCAAGAGATGCGCAGCCGCGCGGCAGGAGGAATGACCCCGCGTCGGTGCAGAAAGCGGCGGAAGCTAGCACCTATGCGCAAAAAAGAACGCCTGAACGTTCATCCCGGCAGGATCGTCCACGTGGCGACCGCCGCCGTGACGGATCGCGGCGCACGGTACAGGCGCACACGCCTGCCGACGAAATGCGCCCGGGTGGCGTCGTGAGCCCGGAAGAGATGGCGGCACGCAAGGCCGCGCATGCCAGCTGGTCCGTGGACCAGTTCAAGGTGGAACCGGCCGAGGGCAAGAAACGCTTCCACGACTTCAATCTTCCGTCCGAGGTCATGCACGGCATAGCAGACCTTGGATTCCAGTACTGTACCGAGATACAGGCCCTTTCGTTGCAGAACGCGCTCGACGGCAAGAACATAGCAGGCAAGGCCCAGACCGGGTCCGGCAAGACCGCTGCGTTTCTCGTGGCGATACTGACGCGCTACCTCCGCACGCCGGAATCGCGCGCCAAGACCGGCGGCACACCGCGTGCGCTCGTGATCGCGCCGACACGGGAACTCGTCATACAGATATGCAAGGACGCCGATGCGATCGGCAAATATTGCGGCCTCAGGTCGCTCGCCGTATACGGCGGCATGGATTTCGACCGGCAGCGCGAGGAGCTGCTTGACGCGCCGGTGGATCTGCTTGTGGCAACTCCTGGCCGGCTTCTGGACTTCTGCCAGCGCCACGTCCTCAACCTGAAGAGCGTCGATACGCTCGTCATCGATGAAGCCGACAGGATGCTGGACATGGGGTTCATCCCCGACGTGCGCCGCATCATGGGGCATCTGCCGCCAAAGGACAAACGCGCGACCATGCTCTATTCCGCCACTTTGACCGACGATGTGATGCGTCTCGCATCCCAGTGGATGGACGAACCTGTCAAGGCCGAAGTCGAAAGCGAGCATAACGCCACGGATACGGTCCGCCAGGTCGTATACGTTATCCGTTCCGAGGACAAGTTCAAGGTCCTTTACAACCATATCGCCCTTCACCCGGATGCCCGCGCCATAGTGTTCTGCAACAGGAAATCGACGACTGAAGACGTCTACGAATCCCTGGAACGACGCGGCGTCAAGTGCGAGATGCTGTCCGGCGATGTGAACCAGAACAAACGGCTTTCTGTCCTTGAAAACTTCCGTTCCGGCAAAATCAAGATCGTAATCGCCACGGATGTGGCCGGGCGCGGCATCCATGTGGACGACATCGAATACGTGATAAACTTCGACTTCCCCTACGAAGCGGAAGATTATGTACATCGGATCGGTCGCACAGGCCGTGCCGGCAACACCGGCATAGCGATCTCGTTCGCCGACGAGGACGAGTCGTTCGCCATCCCGGAAATCGAGGAATACATCCACGAGCCGCTCAAATGCACGATCATCCAGGATGACGACCCTCTCATGAAGCCGCTGAAACAGCTGGCACGCGGGGAACGCGACAAGCTGGAGGCCGTTGACGAGGCGGCGAAAGCCACAGTAGATGCGCGGGAGGCGGTAACAGCCGAACAGAAGGCCGCTGCAGCCGCGATGGTTGGCGGAACCGTCGTCAAGACGGCATCGGGAAAAGACGTGATTCTTCGCGCCGATCGTGTCGATCGCGCCATGCCAACCTTTGAGAAGGCGCTGGAACCCAAGAAGGAAATCGACGAATCGAACGCGTACGAACAACCTGTAGACCAGAAGTCGCGCTTCGAAGAGTGGAATGTTGGCCAGTAGTCCGACGCCCGTCCGTCATTTTCTGACGGATGGGCCGTCTGTCCATTCGGCCGCGATTATCGCATCGGCTTTAGCCCGCACCTCGTTGAGGGTGCCCGTCTTGACGCGGTGCCATAGTTTCAGGTCGTCGAGATCGGCGACGGTTACGCCGTGCCCCCAGTCGTCGTAGAACGGGTCTATGTTGCGGGGCACTCCAAGATCCACGAACAACACGTTGCGATCGGCCACGGCAGCGCGCATCTCCGCAGTCACGACCGGTTGCGCGGAATCTACGGCGCTCAATACTATGTCTACATCCTTAAGGGCCTCGAGAAGCGAATCCATGGCTATCAATCTCGGCGCGTTGCCACCATCCGCCTGCTCAGGCATCTTGCGATGGTATGCCCACGTAAGGCTTGCGCCAGTGCGTTTCAACGCTTCGATGGCACCGGTTCCCACCATGCCAGTGCCGATGACGAGGACATGCGTCTTGGCGTCAAGCCCTCCATGCACGCTCAAGTAGCGTACGGCGATCTGATCGATCTCCGACACATGAAGAAGTCCTTCCACGGCGTGCCTGACAGCCTTTGTGACGCGCATCAGTTCCGTTCCCTCGCGGCGAATCATGGGGCCTGCCCAACCTGCGGCCTCGGCCTCGTCCAACGCATCCTTGACCTGAGATACAATGTGGTTTTCGCCAAGGAGGGACGACTCCAGCCCGGCCGTAACGCGCACAAGATGGCGAAACGCCTCATAACCCTTGAAAAGGAACTGTTCGTCATCGGAAAGCCGGTCGAAACCAGACAAACGCTTGAGCAGCGCGATTGTATCGGGGTCTGGCGAAGCCATTACAACCAGTTCAACCCGGTTGCACGTGTTGAGAATGAAAAACTCGCGAACTCCGCGGACATGCGTGACAAGCCGGCCGATACTGGCACGTTCTGCAGAAGGCAGATGGTACGGTGCCCTCTTGCGCGACGGAAGAAGAGCGTCGCTTGTCCCGAGCACTATCAGATCGGGCGGCGTCCTGTCTTCCAGCAGCGCGGCAATCTCGTTCTTCGCATCGCGCGCCGCGGCGCAATTCTGCCCGCTCGTGGAAACCGACACCGAAAGTTCGCCTCGCCACAGAGTCGCAGGAGTCGTAAAATCGCCGTCCGCCCAATTGAGGTCGGCACAGCAGCACGGAATATGAACCTTTCTCGAATCGTCCAGTATGGCACGGTTCACATGCTTGTCGTCGGTACAGGCGAAAACAAGAATATGCCCTGCCGCGTCGCCACCTCTCCAGCTTCGACGAGTCCATACGATACGCCCGTCCGCAGCCAGCGCAACCAGTTCCGCAACCGCGTCCGGGCAGACGATCTCCACCTTGGCGCCAGCCTCCAGCAGCGTTTTCGTCTTGCGACGCGCCACCTGTCCTCCGCCGACGACCAGAACTGGCCGTTCATCGAGAATCAAGTTGAGCGGCACCGTCTGCCGCACTGGTCTTCCTGTCCGGTACATGGCCGGGTATTCTACCAAATTTGCCCGTCAATGCGCAAATGCGCGAACAGGGTCAATGTATTTCAAGATGGACCGAAAAACGTCTGGGTGCCGAAGAGAACGTTGCAAGCGTTTTCTTTATCTTCGGCAACCTGGCGCGAAGGGAAAACAACTGTCCAGACGTTTTCACATACAGGAAAAGACGTCCGTTCTGCCACCGTCCGGGCTTTGCTGGAATGCCAGGGAAACATCTCTCCCATTCTGTGCATATCTCATCGAAGAACGGACTCTTCTCGATCATCATCTTGTCGAGGATTCCATCGATCAGCTTCGACATCTCCGGAATCGGCACGCGCGTCTCAACCACATCGCCGTCGATCGGCAACCCTGGCGTGGCCTTTGACGCCAGCCTGGCCTTTGCGGCCATGTCCCGCATCAATTTCCGCCTATCGACTGGCATACAGCTCCCCTACCGTCTCCATCGCCTGGAAGACATCCATCCCCATCCGTACGCCAAGTTCGTTCTCCAGCAGAACGAGCAGCCCGAACGCCTGGAGCGAACACCATCCGTCTAGCTCCCTGAAGCGCGTATCTTCGGACACAGACTCCACTTCCAGGATGTCAGCGACCTTCCTGAAGAAATCTTCCTTTGTCATAGATTTCATCCGCTCCTTCCAGTTCATCCACGTTGCCATAGCCCCATGTACAGCCGATCGTCATCATTCCTGCGGCCCTGCCAGCCTTGACGTCGCCCGCAGTGTCGCCCACCATGACGGCATCTGACGGCCCGATTCCGCGTTCCCTCATCGCACGTCCCAGCAATTCGGCTTTTGAAAGACGTTCTCCGTCGTACATGTCGAACGCATACCACCCGTCAAACAGCGTCTGCCATCCAAGCTTTTCCCGCAATGCGGCCAAAGGCCGCCAGCGCTTGTTTGTCGCCACATACAGACTGCATCCCTGCAATCGCAAGGAGGCCAGCCATCCAGGTATCCAAGGATACGGGCGCGTGTTGGGGAAACCGCTCATGTCATAGGCAGGGCCGAACAGTTCGCGTATGCGTTCCACAAGTTCAGGCGTGGCGTCGTCAAACAGTTCGTATGTCACCTGGTCCAACGTCGGACCGGTCCTGTAGACGCGCTCGAAACGCGGACATTCACGTCCCAGCCCGCGAATCGCCGCACGCCAGGCATCCTTGATGTCGGCCTCGGTATTGCATAGCGTCCCGTCAAAATCGAAAAACCAGTGGCGTCTCATTTCGCTCCCATTATATCAAAACCAATGGCCGGATGCGTTTGACGCATCCGGCCGTCAGCCGCCTGCCGGCGGAAGCACGCGTTTCCGCGCACCTTAAAAAATGCCGTCCGTCCGCTCCATCCTCCGTCTGCGCCTCAGACGTGTCCTCGACTGTCAGCAGAAGAGCCGTAATTGTTTACGATTACGATGACCGCCCGCTAACGCGTCTGGAGAACTTCGCTTTCCTTACGGCTTCAAAGGAACCAGTCGGTCGCCCGACCTGTCCCTCGCGAATTTCCAGCTCTAGTCTACCACACTCCCGCACACGGACGCAAGAGCGATTTTCTGGAAATTCGTCGCCGATCCTAACATGCCCCTAACAAACGCCTGGTATACTGACGGCGTTTCAACAACCAGAAGAGTAGCACAAACAAGAAAGGAACGAAGCAATGAAGATAAAGATTCAGACAATCGAGTCCTGCGGTTTGGCACTTGCGCTGACGATGTCCGTCGGCTGCGGCGCAGCCAACGCCGAGGAAAAGAAGGACATGACGTCAAAGACCGCGGCCTCGTCCGTCGTCACAAACGACAACGGCAGCGTGTCGCGCACGTTCGTTGAAAGCTCGATCACGACAAACGGAAACCTCGTGACCGAACACCGCCGCGAAACGCGTACGAACACGGACCTTGACGGCAACGTCCTGCAGACTACCACCAGCGAATACGCCCAGTCCTACAGCGTGGGCGACACCGGATGGAAGATGCCGACGGCCAAGACCGACGCCACCGACGCGACAGTCGCCACCGACTCCTTCCTGGGCTTGAAGTTCGGCGAACCGTTCGCCGTCTCCAACACTGTCAAGGAAGTCGGCGAACCGGCGCTCCTGCGCGCCATGTTCAAACCGGCCAAGCCTCTGGTCGGATTCGACGACTACTACGTGTACGTAACGCCCAAGACCCACAAGGTCGCAAAGGTGTGCGCCTGCGCGAAGAACGCCATAGATCCCGGCGGCCGCAGCGGACGCCGCCACTATCTGATCGAGGCGCTGGAGAAGCGCTACCAGACATGGGCGCGCCTCTGCAGCTGGTTCCGCCCATGCTATTCGTTCGATGTCGCGCCAGACCGTTACGTCACCGTCTGCCTCACAGGCTCCTCCGACGACTATGAGACCGTTATCACGGCATGCGACAATTCGGTGGCCCAGATCGCCGACCAGGAGTACGAGCAACTCCGCGAGGAGATGCGCAAGACGGCCGCGGAGAAACGCAACCAGAAGGTGACGGAGGCCATGAACGCCTTTTAAACCCCCGCACGTTTTGGCGGGTCAGGTTCCTCCCCCTTTCTCCTGGCCCGTCGGCCCTTCCGCCCCCCCCCAACACATGGCGGAAGGGCCTTTTTTATGCAATGTCCGTGTGTGGAAGAGACGCTACATGTTGTTCGCATTGCCCACAAGAACCGTGTTCAGGCTCTTGAGGACGTTCGAAATCATGTCGTACGCCTGGTCGCGCTTGTTCGTGAGCGACTGGAGCTCGATCATCTTCTGCTGGCTGAACGTGTTCTTCTCGTCCATCTTCGATTCGAGCTGCGTGATGAAGTCGTCGTACATGATGTCGTCCGAGTCGGGATTGCCCGAGACGCGGACGTAGCTGATGCCGTCGGCGATGACGCCCATGTCCACCAATGCGGTTTTGTACTTGACCCCCGGGTATGCGGCATTGTCGCTGGAAACATTGTAGTTGTTCAGGGAACGGGCGGAAGTCCCCGCCTGCTTGAGCTCGTCCGGCCATTTCAGCACTTCGGTTTCGATTTCGGTCAACGCTTTCAGTTGGGCGGAAGTCGTGTTCATCTCCTCCATGAGCGCGATGATGTCCGTCTCGAGCTTGGACGCGCGGTTGAGGCAGATCGCCATAACGAGCTGCCCTATGGAAAGCTGCCTGAGCGACCCATCGGCGTTCTCCACGCCTTCGACAGTGTAGAAGTTCGCCGTGAGGTACCGCCCCGTGTCGGGATTGACCATGGACAGGTCGAATGTGTCTAGTCCGATTGCCATTTCAGTTCCTCCTCAGAAATTCGCCGCGTTGCTTTCCTGCGAGTGGCCGAGAGCGTTCACGATGTTGGACGACGTGGAGTACGCCACGTCGCGCCTGTTGACCATCGTCTGCAGGTCGACGACGTCGCGCTGCTGCTGCTGCACGAGGACGTCCATCTTGTTCTTGAACGCCGTTGCCGCAGCCATGCGCTTTGCATACGTGTCGATGGCGTCGGGAAGCTCGCCTGCCGCGATCCCGAGCTCGCCCGTCGCGAACGCCTTGGCCTGCGACCAGTCCGCCGTGCCGTCCGCGACCTTCGCGAGCCACTCGGCCGCCGCGTCTAACTTGACGGAACCTGACGTCATCGTGTTCATCTTCACGACGCTCTGCCCTTCGTATGCCGCCGCCGCCGTGAGGCACACCGCGATCGCAAGCTGCCCGAGCGTCAGCCCCGAGCCGCCTTCCACGCCCGTGGAATAGAGGTTGATCGCCTCGCTCCCGCTCGGCGTATACCGGTTCGTCGCTATCTGTTCGATGCCGATCATTAAGTCATCCAGTCTTGCCGTCTATTGTCTATCGTCCTTCTCTCATCTGACGTCCAATGTCTCTCGTCCGCTGACATGAGACGTTAGACGCGAGACGAGGTTTCCTACAAGTTCCTTATCAAATTGCCTCTCGTGTCGCTGATCGCCGTCATCAGGTTCGAGGCGGTGGAGAACGATTCGTCGCGGCGGTCGACAAGCGACTGGAGGCGCGACATGTCGGTCTGCGACTGGTTGTTGAGCCCGTCGATCTTGCTCTTGCACTTCTGAATCCACTCCTCAACTTCGCGCTTGAGCATCTTCCGGTCGCTGAAGTTAAGCCCTCCGATGTCGTTGGACAGCGTGTCCTTCGTCGTCTGCGAGATCTCGATGCTGCTGCGCTTGTTGCCCGCGGCGTCGCTCGCGAAGTCCGCCTGCACCTTCGTAAGGTCTGCGAGCGCAGTGCCAAGCCTTTCGAGAGCCGCGTTGCGGTTGCGAATGCGCGTCGTGAGCGGCGCAACCTCGCCCTCGACCGTCGTGGCGCGGTTGGCGCTGATGTAGATCATCAGATCCTGGAAGTCGACAGCCTTGCCGTCCGCCTTGTAGTCGCTGAACGTGACGCCCCAGTTCTGGCTCAGCGCCACCGGATCCTGTCTTTCTATCGTCGCCATATTTACCCTCCGATATTGCCGATCGTGTTGCTTGCCGCGTCGTTGGCCTTCTTGATGAGGCGCGCCGCCGCCGAAAACGCGTTGTCGCGCTTCGACATGAGCGAGTTCAGCGAGACCATGTCCTGCTTCAGGTCGTTGTCTTCGCGGTCCATCTCGTACTGCACCTGGTTCTGGGCGCGGTAAATGTCGTCGCGGCGCATTTGCGCCTTATAAACGCCGTCGGAGAACTCGTACGCGACGCAGGTGACGGTTATGCCGTATTTGGCGGCAAGAGAATGCGCTTCGGCAAGAATGGACATCTTGTCGGTTCTGTCCGAACTCTCGGTGTCCTTCACCTTGAGCGTGGTAACGCCACTGTTGAGGCCGGCCATTACGGTGCCGAGATCTTCAAGCTTGCGCATTCGCTGGCGGACGACGACGGCGTAGCTGTTCATCGTGTCCTCGATGGCTGTGGACTCCTTGAACGCCGCGGCGGTGAGCGCCGCGCCGTAGTCCTTGCCGGCAGCGCCGTCCACAGTGTACGACATCTGCCGCACACCGTAGACCGCCGCTCCGGCTATTTCAACCGTATCTATCAGATTCGCCATCGATCAGTCTCCTCTCCTTAGACAAGCGGAAACCGACGATATTTTACCAAATACCGCCGGTTTCCGCAAGTGCGGCTATGCCTGGATCGCATCGCGCATGGACTGCGCCTCCGCGGCACGGACGGCCTGCATAAGCTTCACGATGCTGTCCACGAGCGAGAGGGCCTGATTGAAGAGGTCCTTCGTCTGGTCGAGTTCCTCCTCGGACTTCTTGCTCAGGGCGCCCTGCTCGGTCGCATCGGCCTGCTGCATCTGCGTCAGGTTCTGGATGAAGCTCTGTCCCGCGCTGCCGATCGCCGCGATCAGGTTGTTGACGGCCTGGGCCTTCGTGATGGTGTTGCTGGCCTTGATGTAGTCCACGCTGTTGGCGCGGGTTTGCTGGGCCGCCTGGTATGCCGCGGTCGTCTCGTTGACGTCTGCGAGGTGCGTCTTCGCGTCCGTGACGTCCGGCTGCATGAGCTTGGCGTTGCCGAGCGCGCGGGCGTACTTGAGTTCCGCCGCCGCCGTGTCGAGTTTCTGGCTCGCTGCGGCGATTTCGGCCTTCGTGCCGTTCTTCGTCGCGTCGTTGTACTCCTGGAGCGCGTTGTCGTAGGAATCCTCGTACTTCTGAATCTCCAGCTTCGTCTGCGCGCGAAGGTTCGCCTTCGCCGCCTCGAGCTCGACGCTCGCCGGCCCTCCGGGGGCGATCTGCGCCTTGAGATCGGCGTTCGCCGCGTCGAAAGCCGTCTTGACGTCCGCCTTGAGCTGGGCAAGAGGCTTGTCGCCGAAGTTGAACTTGTCGACGGAAAGAGTTCCGTTCGACATCTTGAGCTGCATCATCCTGGTTCTGTCCGCCATGCTGAGCGACTCGAACGGCTTCGTGCTCGCGTCGGCGAAGAACGCCTTGTCCTCTGCCGAGAGGCCAGGATACCGGTCGAGTTTCGCCGCCTCCGCCTTGAAAGCGTCGAGTTTGGCAACCGCCGTCTTGACATTGGCCACCTCCGGCGCGTCGAAGCCGGCAAGCTCGGCCGACGTCACGGTGTCGATGTTGGCGTCCGAGCCGAGCACCTGCATCGCCTGCGACACTTCGGTCTTGTTCTGGAACGCGTCTCTGGCGTTTGTGAAGCGCGTCTGCGCCTCGCTGACCTGGCCATTGTTGAAGCCGCCCTCGACCTTGGAGGTGATGCGCGTGTGCCCGTCGAGGGACATCTGCGTGCCGACTTCGGCCTTGACCTTGTTCAACTGCGTCTGGGCCGAGTCCTGGGTGTTGGCGGCCTTCATCATGTC
>DFLH01000055.1:4192-6545 GCA_002373695.1 Verrucomicrobia bacterium UBA3624 | reverse complement strand
CGACCGTCGAGCTTCTCCAGGACTTCACGGGCGGCTACCCCGTCATTGGCTCGTCGATCGCTCCTGCGCTCAAACTCTCGGCGAACATGACAATCGACAACGGCAACAAGGATACCACCAACGCGACTTTTGCCGTTATTACCGGCACCGGCAATCTTACGATGTCGAATGCGCAGGCGACCAGATGGTATGTCATTACGTCCTTGAAAGACTATAGCGGCACGATATCTGCCGGAAGCTACGAAAAGGTTGCGTTCGGAGACATTGTTTCCAAGGCGGGCTACGGCACGGCCCTCGTCAAGGCTGGCAGCAACTTCAATGTTGACGACCTCGCCTCTACGAAGGTCAACGGCGCTGCAGCCGACCTCTGCGTTGATACTCTCGACAATCAGAAGGGTATCTACCTCGCAGCCGCGCAGGTTGTCGCGGACGATGAATCGACCACCGGTTACGCCACTGTCGAGAAAGCGCTTGATGCCGCCGATGCCGCTTACGCTTCCACTGTAAATGTTCTCGCTCCCGAGGCGGCGGAAGTTGAAAAAGCAGGCTGGTCGTATGCGAACGGCGTCTATACCTCGACCCGCGTGATTGCCTCGCTGAACAGCACTGGCTATCCGTCGCTCGCCAAGGCTCTCGCCGCCGCTCAGAACGGCGACACCGTCACGCTCGTCGCGGCCACCTCCGAGGCCGTTACGATTCCCGCCGGCGTCACAGTCGCCGTCACGGATGATGTCGTCTTCTCCGGCACGCTCTCTGGTGCCGGCGCGATCAAGTACACCAAGGCCCCTGCTTCGTTCAATGCGTCCTGGTTCGTCAACTGGACTGGTACGTTTGTGGTGGCATGGGACGCTACGAATGCCAACGGAGAGGGACTCCAGTTCAACACTTACGGTGTAGATGGCTCCGTCGTCGAAATCGCCGGTAATTTCACCGGCTATCCCGGCGCGGGTTCAACGGTCTATGCGCAGGTCAATCCGACGGTCAAGGTTACCGGGACATATACGACTGCGAACGGCTCCAGCGGGACGGCAAGCGTCTTCAAGAAGGTTACCGGCAGCGGCATGATCAATTTTGCCGCCGGGAACAAGAAATATGCAATCGACGCGCTTGAGGACTGGTCGGGCACAATCACGTGCGGCAACGCAAACTGCGTGCTGACAAATCTCGTCTCCGGCACCGGCTCGGTCACGTACAGCTATTCCGCGCCGCATATTTGGGTCGGCGACGATTTCAGCGGCTCGGTCACGCTTGCCGTTGCGCCGCAATTTGCACCCACAGTCTCCAACGAATCCGAGTGCGAAGTCGTGATCGGCTACAACTGGTCTTCAAACGCCAATCTTAAGTGGTACGGTGGTTTGAATTCGACAATAACCGTTACCTCGTTTACAGGAAACAACACGTATTTGCCCAATTCGGACGTCATTTCCAAAGTCCGCGTCGCATCAGGCGGTACGGTTTCCATTAACAACGGCAATCCTCTTTCGGCAAACGAGTTGGCTTGGAATCATGAGCGTGTGATTCAGATGCCTGCGTTGAAGGTTGATGGTACGTTGAAGTTTGAGAAAGCGACGATTTCGGGGTCGGGTTCAAAGGCGTGGAATCCAGGATATGTTGCGTATTATTACGCTAACGTGCTTGATGCATCCGGGGCTGGGACGATTGAGGTTGGTACGCAGTTTGCGCTCCGCATCGACGCTGTTGACTTTGATGCGGCTCCTCAGGGCGAGGATTGCCTTGTGTCGCTGTCGCTTACAAATAACGGCGACTCCGGAAAGGATGCGGGTGCTCTCTACGGTCCGAACGGCGTCGCCGGTGAGCAGATCCCCGTCACCGTCAACGGCGAAGCGACGGAGCAGACGCTCGTCTATGATGCGGACAAGGGCGGTCTCGTCCTCTATGTCGCGCCGACATACGCCGCTACCGACTCGACTGGACGCGGATACGATTCTGTCGCTGAAGCGATAGCAACCGTCTATTCGCTGTATCCCGCGCAGGGAAGTGTCGTCAACGTTCTCGACGAAGAGTTCACGGATACCGGTAAGTGGAACGACTACTTCACCTGGAACTCTGAAACGAGAGTATATACGCTGCGTGAGTTCGTTGCCGCCATCGGAACGGCGAAATACGCGACGCTCGCCAAGGCGCTCGAAGAAGCTATGGGCGGCGATACAATCCAACTCCTCGCGGACATCACGCTGGGTGCGGGCGATGGCGCAATCGTCTTCCCTGCGACGAAGACCCTGTCGCTCAACCTCAACGGACATGTCATCCAGCGTCTTGCGAACAGCTACTACGTTCTTGACATTCCGAGCGGCGCCGAGGTGACGATCCTCGATGCGACCGGAACGACCGG
>DFLH01000055.1:2680-4033 GCA_002373695.1 Verrucomicrobia bacterium UBA3624 | reverse complement strand
AGCGACTACACCTGCGTCAAGGTCGACGAAGACCCCGGCGTCGGCGAGTTCGTGATGAACGGCGGCACGCTCGAAGTCATCGCCAACGACAAGGGCTACACGGGCCTTACCTTCACGATCATGAACTGGGGCGTTGCGACAATCAACGGCGGAACGCACAAGGGCAATGTCCAGTCGCTCTCCTATAGCGGAAACAACGCCTCCAAGTCCTCGACGCTCACAATCAACGGCGGCTCGTTCGATCCTGCGAACGTCTATCTGATTCCGTTCGATACGACGTACGCGCCGACGGTGAAGATTGTCAGCACCATAGACAACCTCACGGTCGTCAACGCCGGTGACGCATCTCTCAACTGGGAAGTCAAGAACCTCGCTGATGAAACGGTGGCCGACAAGACCTACAAGGTCTACTCGCTCTCGCAGATTCCGCAGGGCTTCCCGGGCGGTGCTGACGGCAAGACGTTCAACATCGACACTGCGGTGCAGGCCGCGCTTGCGGAGAAGATTCCCGAAGGCAAGGCTCTCACCGATGCCGTCGAGGGCACGACCAGCGGCGTAACCTACGCCCAGGCCTACGCGCTCGGCCTCCTCGATGAAGAGACCGGCGATGTCGAGAAGGACGTCACGCCCACCATCGAGGTCAAGAACGGCAAGGTCGTCGTTTCGCTCGACGCCACCGCGAAGGCTGACTACAAGGTGATGCTCAACGTCTATGAGAAGGCGAGCCTCACGGACCAGTGGCCCACCGAGCCGACCACGAGCTACGAGCTCGGCAGCGAGGAGGAATTCACTCTGTCCGAGGGTGGCTCTGGCTTCTACAAGGTCGGTGTCACCATCGAGGATGCTGCGTCTGGCAACTGATGCTTCAGGCACAGGCACAAAGGGCGGACCCCCGGCACGGCCGGAGGTCCGCCCGCCTGTAAACGGATGCGGTGTAACCTTGGGTCCCGGCCGGTGTAGACAGGGCGCAAGGACATAGAAGAAAAAGGGGCTCTACTAAAAAGGGGCTCTACTGCAAATTGTAGACACATCGCTTCCAAGCGTCGCGGCGACCCGGCCTAATACCGCGCTTGCGCTTTTGGGGCGCGCGCGGCCGGCCGGGCACCCCGCCGCGAGGATTGCCGCTTGAGGCGCGACAGATCAGAGAAATGGCGTCATGTACAGCGGCAGATAGAGGATCCCGTCTTCAAATCTGACGTCGTCCATTCTTTCGTCGGCATTGTTTTTGTCGTATCGCGTGAAGAAATAAAGCGAACGGCCGGTTGCCGTCAACATCTGCGCGGCCGCATTCTCGACAATCATCCCCTTGTTCAGTTCGATCTTGTGCAATGGGGATTATACACCTTTCCGCGA
>DFLH01000055.1:0-2589 GCA_002373695.1 Verrucomicrobia bacterium UBA3624 | reverse complement strand
AACTTTCAAAGGGGGATTTGCATGATGTTTAAGAGGCGGCGATCCGGTGAAGCTCGTCAAGACTGGCGTGACGAGATTTTAGCACGGCGGCTTGAGCTCGCGCAGGAATTCGTCCACCGGGACGCAGAGGACGCCGTTGTGCAGCAATCGTTCCCTTCCTCGGTAGAGCAAAATGCGGCGCGCCTCGGGATAGTCCGTGGCGAATGCCTTGAGCCCGGAGAAATCCTTTGGAGAAAGTTTGTCTGTGTTTTTTACTTCAATTGCGTCAAAGCGGTTTTCGCCATAAATGACGAAATCGACCTCCTGCCCCGTGTGCGTCCGCCAGAAACTCAGGGTGTCGCCTGTCATGCCGTAGTCAATTGTCGTCTGGAGATGCTGGAAAACGAGCCCCTCCAGCGCGGCGCCGTCGATCTCGGCCGCCGAATCGAGCGGCCCCTTGGGCCGGATGGAGCGGAACACGCCAGCATCGAAGAAGTAGAACTTATCGTGCCCGATGAGCCGACGCTTCGCGCGCCGGGTGAACGGCGGCAGGCGTGCGGCCACCAGCAAATCGACGAGAATCGCCAGGTAGGCGTCCACCATCGTCCGGCTCACGCCGCAGTCGCGGGAGATGTCCGTCGCCGAGTAAAGCGAACCGTGCGAGAAGGACATCGCCTCCAGAAACCGCGCGAATGCCGGCAGATTGCGGACAAGCCCTTCGTACTGGACTTCCTCGCGGACATAGATCGCCATGTAGGTGGCGAGTGTCTGCCTCCAGTCGTCGGAGGCGATGACGAGCGGAATCATGCCGCGCACAAGCGCCTCCTCCAGTTTGAAGTCCTTGCCCATTTCCGCCGCCAAGAGAGGGTGGCAGCGGTTGATGACGGCGCGTCCGGCGAGAAGATCCACACCGCTGCGCTTCAGCTTGCGCGCGCTGGAGCCCGTCAGGATGAATCTCCGAGCCCCGCCGTCCTGCTCGATGAGCCGATGCACGACCGGAAGAAGGGCGCTGACGCGTTGCACTTCGTCAATAATGACCGTTGTGGCGTCGGGATGTCCGCCAACCAGTTCGGCCAAGCGTTCCGGCTGGGCTTCCAACCGGGTCTTGATGTCGTCACGCAGCAAATCGATGTACAGGGCATGGGGGAATTTCTCGGTGAGCCACGTGGATTTTCCGGTGCCGCGCGGACCGAAAAGGAAGAAACTTCCGCTGGGACAATTGATGAGTCTCTTGTACTTCATGCGTGGTATGATAGCAAAACTTTTTACAAAATGCAACCACCACTTGCAAAATTCAGTGAAAAATGCGAGTTGCGGTTGCAGAATTCAAGAAACGGAAGCGGCCATGACTGACGTTGTTGTCATCATTCTGACTAAGAACGAGAAGCTGCACATCGGGCGGTGTCTGGAGGAACTGGTGCCGCTTGAGCCACGGCAGATGAGGTGTGGATTCACTGCGGCTGGCTGCCGTGCCTCTGGTGGGCGGCGGCGGTTTGTTATTCAACGCAGAGCCGCAGAGCCGCAGAGGCGCAGGGCATGATCGTGATCTCTCTGCGCCTCTGCGCCTCTGCGTTAAAAACAAGAAACAAGCTTCGCGATGATGCTTCCCAAGTATCTCTTCAAGATTTGGGGTTTCATCCTCTACCCAACTGGGTAGTGCGCGAGGGCGCGGTTTTTGGTAAAATATGCGGCATCTGGCAAAGTCCGCGGCGGGCTGCCGACCGGAAAACCACCATAAGGAAATCAGAACAATGGACATGATCAAAACTCTCGGCGACGCGGGCATCATCCCCGTCATTGTCATTGACGACCTCACCAAGGCGGTGCCGCTCGCGCAGGCGCTCGTGAAGGGGGGGCTGCCGGTTCTCGAAGTCACCTTCCGCACCGCGTGCGCGGCGGAGGCGATCGCGAAGATCAAGGCGGAAGTCCCCGGCGCGCGGCTCATCGCGGGCACGGTGCTGACGCTGCAGCAGCTCACGGCGGCGAAGGCGGCGGGCGCGGAGGCGTGCGTCGCGCCCGGGTTCGATCCCGCGATCGTCAAGGCGGCGAACGAACTCGGCCTGCCGTTCTGCCCCGGCGTGGCGACGGCCTCCGAACTGAGCCAGGCGCTCGCGCTCGGCTGCAAAATGGTCAAGTTCTTCCCGGCGGAATCGGCCGGCGGCGTCAAGTACATCAAGGATCTCCTGGGCGCGTTCCGCTGGACGGGCGTCAAGTTCATGCCGACGGGCGGCGTGAAGCTGTCGAACGTCGGCGACTACCTCGCCGTGCCCGAGATCATCTGCTGCGGCGGCACCTGGATCGCGCCGAAGGACGCGATCAAGGCGGGCGACTGGGCGGCCATCGAGAAGCTGGCGGCGGACGCGGCGGCGCTCGCGAAGGAAATCAAATCCAAATAAGGAACAGAACCATGGCGACGACGAAGGCGAAACCGTTCATCCATCCCGACTTCCTGCTCACGACGAAGGCGGCGCGCGAGCTCTACCACGGCTACGCGGAGAAGATGCCGATCATCGACTACCACTGCCATCTGCCGCCGGTGGAGATCGCCGAGGACAGGCGCTGGACCGACATCGCCGACGTCTGGCTCGGCGGCGACCACTACAAGTGGCG
>DFLH01000003.1 GCA_002373695.1 Verrucomicrobia bacterium UBA3624 | reverse complement strand
AAAAAATGGGTAAACTCCAGGGAATGTCCCGCGTAAAACCTTTCAGCGTTTCAGCGCCATCGCTCCAGGCTCGGTGCCACATGAACAAACCGCCGGTGCGATTCTGACGGAAGGCGCGTAAAATGCACGCCGCAGGGAATGCGACGGATACTGTCAGAAACGGCTCGCCAGATGCCGCCGGGCGCGCGCACCTTCACGGGACGTTGCGCCTGATTGCCGCGTAGCGTCAGCGTCCCCCTGTCGTCGGGATCGAAGAAATTGAAGTCCATGCGCGCCTGGCGAAATTTCTGCCAGCGTTGAGGCGTCTCGTTCTCCATCGCGTCCGTCCAGCAAGGTCACTTACCATAATTACGCTTGTACCACAGTTCCGCGGCCTACGGACGACATGTCACCTAAAACACATGGGCGGGCGGAAATTAAAATCTGTAAATTGTTGCAGAACGCGTCAGATTAGGGTATGCTAGCGTCCTATCCAGTCAGAAGGACAGTCAATGGCGATTGTCCGTATGAGAAGGAGAAAGACCATGAACGACAATATCAAGAAAATTTGCGTGCTTGCAGTGGCAGTCGCGACATCTCTAGTCCTCTGCGCCCGTCCTGGCCCTGGCGGCGGCCCGCGCGGCGGCTTCGGCGGACGAGGTCCAGGCCCCGTGCCCATGCATCATGGCGGCGGACATCACCACCACCGTCATCATCGCAGCACCGGCTTCGCGGTTGGCGCAGGGCTTCTCGGCGCGGGGCTTGTAGCATCGGCCATATACGATGCCACGCATCCGCGACCTGTCATTGTGGAAAGCACACCAGTGGTTGTCACCCCTGCCGTCCAGCCGGTGGTCGTCACCCCGCCACCAGTCGTGGCGACAGGCCACTACGAGACGCAAGTCCAGAACGTGTGGGTCGAAGGCCGCTATATCGACCAGACGACCCCGCAGGGTACGATCGTGCGCGTGTGGCAGCCAGGCCACTACGAACAGCAGACGACGCAGGTGTGGGTCTCGCACTGACCAACGTCGTGGCCCCTGGTTCAGCCGCCAGGGGCCAGACGTTCCTGACAGAGCATGATGCCAAGATAGCCCGCAAACGCCACCAGCCACAGCAGGCCGGCCATCCGTCCGATCCTCCCCGGTCGGCGGATGTTCTTGCGATTCATGCCGAATATGGAAATCGACAGCGACAGAAGAAGAAGTGTCGGCAGATCACGCGTGAGGATATACGGTGAAACGTTCTTGAAGGGCGAAATCGTACCGGCCAAGCCAACAACCGCCAGCGTGTTGAAAAAATTCGAGCCGATGATGTTCCCAAGTACGAATTCGTGCTCACCTTTCCTGGCGGACACCACGGCGCTCGCCAGCTCCGGCAGCGATGTTCCCGCCGCCACGATCGTCAACCCGATCAGGAGTTCGCTCACCCCCATTGCACGTGCAAGATCCACAGCCCCCCATACGAGAACGTGCGACGATCCCACCAGCCCCGCCAATCCAACCAAAAGCCGCAAGCTCTCGACGCCCCAACCCCTCGATCCCTCCGCCGCCGCGCCAACTTCACCCTTTGCCTTCAACCCTTCCCCCTTCCCCTTCTGGTCGTACAAGCAATAGAGCGGCAGAAGTATGGCGAAGACCGCCAGCTCCAGCATTCCATCCATCCGTGAAAAGCCGTTTCCGCAACCCACGAGCAGGCAGGAGAACACGGTTATGCCCAGAAGCGCCGGTACTGCAACGAAGCAGACAGACGGCTTGACGGATATCGGCCGAATCAACGCGGCGACGCCCAAGATCAACGCGATGTTGAAACTGCACGACCCGTAGGCGTTGCCAAGCGACACGTCGGAATGCCCGGACAAACCGGACAACGCCGACACACACAGCTCTGGCGCAGATGTCCCGAAGCCAATCACCACCATCCCGATAATGAACGGATTGATTCCGAGCGCCTTGGCTACGGCACCTGCGCTGTCTATGAACATGTTCGCACTTTTTGCAAGCAGATACAGGCCGCCGGCAACGAACAGCGTCGAGAGCCATATTGGGATGTCAGTATACATTTCAGGTTGATGGCTAGTGGTTGCTATCTGGTGATGGATTCGACAGAATCAAGCATATTCGTGCATCCGTCAAGTTGAACCGCCCCTCCGATTACGCAAATCGCCGTTGAATTCGTGAGCGAATCAAGCGTATCGGCAAATCGCAGCAGATCGGCCTTCGTCGTATGAAGCATTTCGCGACGCAGCTTCTGCAATGTGTCAGGCGTACGGCCGCTCAGCACGAGTTCGGCGGCGCGTGCAGTCTCCACGCTTGGCGTCTGGTACGGTTCGGTATCTGAAACAGTGCTGATTATGTACTTGTCAATGGACGGCTCGTCTTTCACCATCTTCCGCAATGCGTCGCCAGATTTGTCATACACTCCGAGCGATCGCGCCGGGTTGGGGTCGTTCCATGAGAGATAGCGTGCCTCGCCAGACTGCTGCATTCCAAAACCGCCGCCGTAAGCGCCTCCCAGAACGCGAATCTGGTTCCACAGGTAGTCCAGAGAAAGCATCTTGGACGCGACAAGCCCGCTTCCCGAGTAGGCATTCGGAAATGATGCCTTTGCAGCCGATCCGACCATGCCTGCCGTGCGGAATCCTTCACGGCGCGCCGGGAAGATTTCAAGTCTCGGCATCCCGCCAGATGACGCATCCCCGTGAGGGAACGCGCCGAACAGTCCGTTCAGCCAGTCGACAGGCATGTTGTCGGAAAGGCACGCCGTCAGAACGGCGCGAACAAAGACTCTACGCGAGAGCGCGGCCAGCCGCTTCCCGAATGCCGCCCCCTGCCTGTCAAAGGAGTCGTCGAGCGACTGGAGATACCTTAGATGTGCGAGGCCGGCATGCCATTCTTCCATCGTTCCGCGCATCGTCTGCGATGCATATGCGCGCCGCCCGGCGTAGATGCGGCCGCTGATGCCCATCGTACCGCGCTCGATTTCGCGGCGCCGCTGCTTGACGAGATCCCCCAGCCGCCTAGTGTCGGCGAACGACGTCTCCAGAAGCACCTCCGGCACCAGACGCACGACCTCGTCCAGCTTCGACTCCAGCGCTGAAACACGGACCACGAAATAGGTACGCGCATCCTTCGCATCGCATGGTTTCGAGAAAGACGCCACCGATGTCGTAAAACGTCCCAAGCCTGCAGCGAGCGCGTTTTTCAGTTCCAGAACGCTCTTCTTCCCCGTCGGCAGTTCTTCCAGCACCCCGGCAAGGATGCTCGCATCTGACAACTCCTCGCCACTGCAGCCTGCAAGTTCGAAGTACAGCTCCAGATAGGCGATGCCGTTTGCCGCCGTCTTGGCCCGAATTACTCTCACGCCATCTACTGCGACCGTCGAAAACTCCGGTACCGGGCCTTTCTCGGGAATGTCGGAAAGCAAGAGCTTCGGCAGCTTCGCGATGTCCTCGGGCGAGTCCACTTTCTTCTGAAACGCCTCCAGATCTTTGCATTCGGCAAGTACCTTCTCCCGCTCTGCGGGCGTCCATTTCGCCTGAATCGCCGCCAACTCCGCCTTTTCCGCCTTGCGCCGCTCTTCCCCAAGCGTCTTGGATGCCACCATGGTGAGTGTCACATGGTGCGGATTGTCGACCAGCGTCCGCCTCAAGAATTTTTCAAACCAGCCCTGGTCGACCTTGGCGCGAAGGGACTTGTAGAGAGGCACGTTGCGGAACGCGTCCGCTGGATCTCCGCCATACAGCCACAGGCTGCATGCGTCCCAGAAGAATGAGAGTCCGCGCGGGAACCTGCCGGTATCCTTCTCCCGGTCGTTGAACTCGTGGCGGTCGAGGATGGCGTTCAAGCGTACGTGGTCAAGGCCGTTGCGCACCAGCCCGTCTATCGTATCGCGCACGACATCGCGTATTTCACCTTCCTTGCCATCTTTGGCGTTCTTCACCAGGAGCATTGCCACCATCTGTTCGCATCCGCTAAGGCCGAGATGCACGTCTTCGCAAAGCCCCCTAGACAGCAACGCCTTCGAGAGAGGAGCCTCGTTGGAGTCGGCTAGCGCGTCGGACAGCACATCGAAGGCCAGGTTCGCCTCGCGGTCGCGGAACGTACCGATCACCCAGCCGTCAAGGATGATCGTCTTGTCGGCGGCAGAATCGTCCGCCCCGATTTCATAGGGGATCGTCTTCGAGGTTCTTACCGGCTTCTGCAAGGGCACTGCCGTGGCCACTTCTGCGCGAGGATAGGCTGACAGGTACGAATCCAGCCTGGCCAGCGTCGCCGGCAGATCGATGCGCCCGTCCAGGAAGATACGCGCGTTCGACGGATGGTAGTGGCGATGGTAGAAGTCTGCGTACTGTCCAAACGTCAGCTTGTGTATGGAAGCCGGATCGCCGCCCGATACCAGCCCATAGCAGTTGTCTGGGAAAAGCAGACGTTCCAGCTCCTGGCATGCCAGCCGGTCCGGATTCCCGAACGCTCCCTTCATCTCGCTCAACACCACTCCGTTGCGCGTCAGCTCGCCGTCCTTGAACTCGTAGTGCCATCCCTCCTGGCGGAAAGGCAGTGGCCCCTTCACGCTGAGCGGATGGAACACGGCATCGAGATACACATCCACGAGATTGAGAAAGTCGGCATTGTTGCGCGAACATACAGGATAGGCCGTGCAGTCGGAAGACGTCCAGGCGTTGAGAAACGTGGAGAATGAACTTTTCAGCAATTCCACGAAAGGTTCCTTGACCGGATATTTCTCCGAACCGCACAGGACCGAATGTTCGATGATATGCGCCACGCCGGTGTCGTCCTCCGGAATCGTACGGAAGGCAATCGCGAACGTCTTGTTTTCATCATTGCGGTCGAGCCATGCGAGGTCTGCGCCGTTTTTAACGTATGTCATGCGCACCAGACGCCCCTGAACCTCCGGCAGCTCGGCGACAGACGTTACCGTGAATCCATGAATCGCGGCTCCAACCGCCGGCACCGCGGCACCGCTGCCAACCTCGCCCGGAAAAGTACAGGACCCGTTGCCCCGGCACGGTAAGAGCGATCCCATTGCAATCCCTGCAACCAAGAACGTGCGCCTTGCCTTCATGGCCAGCTCCTGCCGTCAACCCAACGCCGCCACCGTCGCCTCCAGCGACGGCATGTCGCCGATATTGAGCGTATCCAGGGAAGCGTCGATCTTCTTCACTAGTCCTGAAAGGACCTTGCCTGGCCCGAATTCCACAAATCGCGTGCCCCCAAGCGCTTTCGCGGCCGCCACGTCATCCGCCCAACGCGTCGTTTCCGTCACCTGGCGCAGCATGAGATCCCTGATTTCACCGGGGTCGGAAGAATGCGGCTGCCCGGTGACATTGGACAGAACGGGGATCTTGGGAGCCTGGAACGTGATGCCGTCGAGGACTGGCGCCAGTTTCTCGCGTGCAGGCTGCATGAATTTCGAATGGAACGCCCCTGCCGTCTGCAAGGGAATCGCCCTCTTGATCCCAAGTTCCTTGGCCGTTGCCGCAGCTGCGGCGATCTGCGCCTTGTCGCCCGACAGGACCACCTGCGCGGCGCTATTGATGTTCGCAGTCGCACATCCCGTCTTTGCGCACAGTTCGTCCAGCTGGGCAGGCGAGGCTCCGACAATGGCGATCATGCCGCTAGGCGTAGCGGCACAGGCCTCCTGCATGAACCGTCCGCGAGCCTCCAGGACCGTCAACGTCGCATCAAAGTCGAGCACGCCTGCGGCGCAGAGCGCTCCCCACTCGCCGAGGGAAAGCCCGCCAGCTGCGGCAAATGCAGTTGGACGGCGTTTCTGCAACATCACGTACGCGGCATAGCTGACAACGAAAATCGCAGGCTGGCAGATGTTGGATTTCGTCAGCTCTTCGGCCGGACCGTCAAAGCAAACCTTCGCGAGATCGAATCCCAGCACCGAATTCGCCTTCTCGAACAACGCCATTATCTCCGGATCCTGGGCAAGATCCCTGCCCATGCCCGGCACCTGGGCCCCTTGGCCCGCAAAGATGCAGATGTCTGCCATACGTATCGTCTCCTTGTAACTTCACCCGCACAGGCCGATAACCGGCCCTTCGCGGTGAATTCATGATACCAAATAGACGATGCGAGTACAAGTGCGGAAAGCGTCAGGCGATGAGAAATTTATCGGTGTGATGTCCAGAAGCAAATGCAAGATTCTCTTGCGTTTAGTCCTTGAGAACACGGGACGGGATTGAAAGGCCGGACATTTCCCGTCATTCCTTCCTAGGAAGGAAACCCGCGTTTACTTTTGGACAAGGTTTCATGTATCCTTTCCGCAT
>DFLH01000038.1:29501-94218 GCA_002373695.1 Verrucomicrobia bacterium UBA3624 | reverse complement strand
ACGGCGGGCGGTTGCCGCGCTTTTTGCCGCCGCTGGTCAGGCCCAATCAAAAAATGGGTAAACTCCAGGAAGGCTGGCAAACTGCGGATCTTTTTGGTAGAATTCAGGCAAATGAAGATGTTCTCTCTCGAAAAAACGGTTTCCTGGCTCGACGGTTTCCTCGACCTAGATTCGTTCCGCGACGATTCAAACAATTCGCTCCAGATCGCGCGGGAAGGGGATGGTGTCGCCCTTGCGGCGTTTGGAGTCGATGCCTCGGTGCCTTTCATACGTGAAGCGGCGGCTGCGGGCGCCGGGGAGTTCGCGGTGGAGGCGAAAGCGCTCGGCTGCGACATTTTCGTCACTGGCGAAGCGAACTGGGGCGAGCGTGTGGCCGCCGGGAACGTCGGCATGGATATGGTTCTCGCCGGTCATTACGAAACCGAGACGTTCGGCGTGAAGGCGCTCGCCGCGGAGATGTCGCGCGCGCTCGGCGTCAAGACGGTTTTCATCGGGCGGGAATGAGCCGGAGGGCGGATTTAAAAAGAGGATAGACGGGAGCGCGCGTATATGACAACGATATCCGTCATCATACCCACATACAACCGCGCCGAAATGGTCTCGCGCTGCGTCGCGAGCGTGCTTGCGGCGGACACGGCAGGCTGCGCTGTCGAGATTATCGTCGTCGACGATTGCTCGCCGGACGGTACGGCACGGCGCATCGAGCGCGATTTCGGCGGAGCCGTCAGATGCCTGCGCAACGGGAAAAATTCGTTTCAGGCCGTTTCGCGCAACAACGGCGCGGCGACCGCGGCCGGAGAGTATCTTTTTTTCCTCGATGACGACAATATCGTCCACGGCGATATTTTCGCCGAGCTGCTGAAAGTGTTCCGCAGCCATCCGGAAGCCGGACTCGTCGCGCCAATGGCGATACACAAGCGAGCGGCCGACAAGGATCTCGTCTGGTCGCTCGGTAGCGATTTCAGCAGATGGACGTCGATGCCGAAGGACAACAAGCCGAATCTGCCCCTCGCAGAACTTCCAGCCTCGCCGGACGTCTATCCCACGACATACTATCCGAACGGCTTCATGGTGACACGCGAGGCGTTCGATCGAGTCGGCGGGTTCGACGAAGAATACGCGCAGATTTTTGAAGAGTCTGATTTCGGCTGGAAGCTCGTCGAAGCCGGATTCAAGTGCTTTGTCTCGACGCGCGCCCGCACCGACCATTACGGCTTTCTCGAACCGGGGTGTTCTCCGCAGTTGCGGCGGCTCGGCATAGAGCGTGCGCAGCGCACGTATTTCTTTGCCCGCAACCGTTTGCGATTCGCCAGGAAGCATTTCAATCTTGCCGAACGGCTCTCGGTTTCGCTTGTTTTCGCACCGCTTTCCGCCGTTTACTACTGCGCGATCGCATTGAAAAACAGGCGCTTCGACATTGCCAAAGCCTATCTGAAGGGCACTCTGGCCGGCATCGTAATGAATCTTTTCGCGCCGAAGCCGGACTGACGCAGCGCAGGGGCTTGGAGCCGACTGGGCATACGCCATGCGCTTCGCGTTGCTACGTTTTTTTGGCAAATCAGTGCACATTGATGCTTCCCTGTCCGTCTTGGTCTGATTTCATCCATCTTCCTGTTCCTCTCTGGTTGAGCCGGCCGACCCCGTGCCGGCCATGCAGAGGAATATGAAATCAAAACCCAATAAACGCCGGTGCACATAGAAAAAAGAAAAAACTTCCAGAACCTCATTCTGAAAGTCTCGCTCCGTCCATGGCGGAGAGGGAGGGATTCGAACCCCCGGACCCTTGCGGGTCAACGGTTTTCAAGACCGCCGCGATCGACCACTCCGCCACCTCTCCTGCAAGACGTGCGCCCATCCTTGACGGGACGGGCGCATATTATACCACAATTATGCGGATTGCGGATTAGTTACTTCACACGCCCCGTGTAGGCGTCAGCCGCAGAATTGTCCAGCTTGGCGTTGAAGAAGGCATTCGCCGCCTGCTCGCGGGCCTTGTCCCACGGACGGGGACCGCCCGTGAACTGCACGACCCACATCTTGAGCATCTTCTTTTCCGGGTTGACCATGCAGTTCGTCCCCCATGCGCCGCCATGGCCGAACCAGCCGTCCCCGGAAACCGCCAGACCAAGGGAATACCCGCCCTTGTCGCTGGAACGGGTGGATGTGGCCAGAATCGACTTCACCGTCTCCGCCTTTAGTATGCGTACGCCATTGTCGCCAACGCCGAGATTCATCAGCATCTTGTAGAACTTGTACTGGTCGTTGGCAGTCGTCCACAGGCCGGCGCCTGCGGAAGGAAATACGTGGTCGTCGTTGTACGGACGCTGCTGCCAGTCGGCGAAAGACTGGTATTTCGCCGGCTCGCCACCCTTCACAGCGTACATCTCCACCTGATGCGCCAGCTGCGCATCCGTAGGCTTGAACGATGAATCCTTCATTCCAAGCGGACCAAGCACACGCTCTTTCAGAAACACGTCCCACTTCTTTCCGGAGATCGTCTCAACCACCGCCGCGCCGATGTCGATACCAGTGTTGGAATACTGCACTTTCGTACCCGGCTCGAACAAAAGCGGCTGGGCCGCAGCCGTCGCCGCAACGCTGCGGATAGGCATGCCGCCAGACCAGCCGCCGCCAGGAACGGCTCTCTGCTTGGCAGGGATCTCGAACGGGAAGCCGCCAGTGTGGTTCATCACCATGCGCACGGTGAGCGCGTTCTTCGCCCTCACGAGCGTACGCACACCGTTGGAGTTGGAAGTCTGAACCCACAGCGTCTTGAACTCGGGCAGATACTTTGACACGGGATCGTCGAGATTCAGCTTGCCCTCTTCCACGAGAATCGCGATCGTCACGCCGCAGAACCCCTTCGTCTGCGAACACTGCATGTACGGGTCGTCCATCTTGATCGGACGCTTCGCCGCCACATCGGCATAGCCCAGGCATGCCGTCTCCTGCACGCCATCCTTGTAGAGGATGCTGATCGCACCGGACACCTCTCCAGAATCGATGTACTTCTGGAGCGCATCGCGCATGTAGGTTGTATTTGACGCCGCCGGAACGGCCGCCACAGAACCGGCGAGCGCCAAACCCGCCGCCAGCAGAACGAGATGTTTCAGTTTCATGTCCACGATTATAGCACAATCAGCCCTGCAACGCACATCAAAGTTCTGCAGACGCTTCGAGACGGCCGTCGCCGGAGATCTGGAGATATCCGCCGCGCTCCGGACCTATCGTGATGCAATGTCCGCCGCGTTCGACCGTTACAGGCTTCTTTTCGTCTCCGTTCCAGAACACCCATGCCGTCGCACCCACGCCCGGCACGCGATACGTCTCAAGCGTGTCCGGGTCTTCCGGCCGACGTGTGGACGAAACGCCGGCGTTGCGAATCCGCCGCCCCAGCTCGGCACGAAACGCCGCCGCGCCGAGGACGGGATCGTCGTATGTCCCTCCCTTGAAATCATCCGTGCCGACAGTAAGTTTCACCGTCTGTGGAATACGTCCTTTCTCGGATTCGGGAAGGACGGAAAAGTTCACGCCATGCCAGGCGAGCGCGTTGCAGATGCCGCGATAGGCGGTCAACGTACCTTGGCGGACGGATTCCTCAGGATCCAGACGCGATTCAGATATGATCACGACGGTGTCCGGCGGGTTCTCAGCCGGCGTCAGCTGCGCGAACGTGCGGCTGATGTTGGAATATATGTCTGCGACCGGCCTGGGGTTGCCGTCCCAGTGGCAGATGGCGAACGTGCATATGCCTTCGATCAGATCCGTCCAGCCGTAGTGGCACATGAACGCATATCCGCATCCCAGCGTACGCACCGCCTGGCACCGGTAGCGCCGCGAAGCCTCTTCCATCGTGGCGAACGAATCGGAAAACGGAATGCGCATCGGATTGAATGCGCATCCGAATTCGCCCATGACGGCAGGTTTTCCAAGAACGCGATGGTCGACCTTCTTGATCTCGGAGACGTGGTTCTCGTTGTCGCCGTAGTAGTGGCAGTCCGTGAAGTCGAACGGCATGGCCGCAGTTGGAGGATCCTTGACCGCGGAACCGCCGCCCCAACCCTGGCTCCAACCCGTGGCCGCGATGACAGACGGATTTCCCCTGTGCGCACCAGCCGCCGCGGCACGGCTCCATGCGAGAAACACGTCCTTGAACTCCCTCAGGCTCCGGCCGTCGCCATTCTTGCGCTCTATGCGCGGCTCGTTGCGCACATCCATTATCAGCCCGGGGACGTCGCGATAGCGTTTCGCGAAGAAGGCCAGGTATTCGCCCTCCGCCTCCTGCCCGGCGGCATCCAGCGGGATGGCGTTCCCGCAGCACGGCGTAAAGTAGTTGACGATGCCGAATTTCTGCGAAAGCAGCACGCAGGCGTCCATCAGGCGCACGAGGCGCGTACGCTGGGGCTCCTTCGTCGCCGATGAAAACGCGAAGAAGTTGCGCGAAACGTTCATGCCGGCACTGCTCATCGTCTTGAAGTCGTCGTAGAAGCGCAAGGCGGAACCAGACGTGTGCGACGCCTGGCGGGCAAGGAACATCTGCGCACCGACGAGGAACTGCTTGCGGCCGTTCACGGTGAAGAACGTGCCGTCCATCCCCACCTTCGGACCGCGAGAGATCGTCCGTTCGTTCCAGACGGCGATTGCCGTCGTCTCGCGATCGACCACTCGTCCGTCCATCGCCAGCTCTGCCTTCAACCTGTAGAAATCGCCGGCGGCTGGCGGAACAGGCCAGTCCATGGTCAGGCGCATGTCCTTGCGCGATTGTACCGAAAAAGGAGTCTCAACGCGCCGCACCACCTCGCCGTGCTCGTCGGAGAGCGTGAATACGACCGTGCCGGACGCCGCCGCGCCGGAGAAGTTCTTGACGCATGTCGCGAACGTTGCCGTCTCGCCAGGACGGTAGCAGGCCCAGACGGGCGCGGTGACGGCAAGGTATACGCGCCTGAAGAGCGCGTCTGCCATGCCGCGCAGCAGCTCGTCCGCCGCAGGCGTGGCGAAAAGGTCGCGGTTGTCGATGCCGAACAGCGCCCACGACGAACCCTTGAAGACGCCGGCATAGTGGTAGACGAGGCATGCCGCCCTTCCGCGCAATCTGCCGTCTTCGTCGCGGCAGGCCAGCACCGGACGGTATGCGGCGCGGTTCGGCGCATGCCCGTTGCCTTTTGGCGTGAGCATGGCAGACGCGTCCCATCCGCCGAAATCGCCCGCGCAGTCCAGCGTGGCGAACAGGTCTGCCGTCTCGGGATCGTTTCTGAGGCGCGTCACGTCCTCCAGCCTGTAGGCCGGCGAGAATATCCCGATCTGTTCCGGCGCGGGCTCCGCGCGCCAATACCCCGGATAGTTGCGCGTGTTGATCCACGTGCCGCTCTTGTCCGGCCTGACGCGCTTCCCCGCCAGCGGATCTTGTCCCGTCCGCACGTCGGCCACCCAGAGGGCTTGCGGTATCCGCCGCCTGTTCCCGTCGCCGTGCGTCACGCCGAAACTGATACGGGCGGCATCCTGGAACCGTACGCGGTCGCTCCCCTTGCCTCTCTTGTTTTTCGTGGGGCTGTCTCCATGGAAATCAAACGCGTCCCACGCGAGATTGTACTCCTTCCATTCCGTGGAGGCTGGGAGGTCGGCCCGCCAGCGCGTGCCGTCGCGTTCCGCGATCTCCACCCGGAACGTCTTGAGGCCTGGCGTGGATTTGGCGCGGAATCCAAGCGCCTCCATGCCCTCCATCGACTTCTTTGGCACAGCCATGGTCCCCAGATTGTAGCGAAGCATCTTGCTGGTGGATATCTTGACGGCTTTCGAACCGCCGGGGACTGCCACCTCCTCGATCTCGGTTTTCGATTCCGGGAAGGTGATTTGCGTCCAGTCCGCAGGCGGCGGCATCGCGACAGGATTCGTGCAGGCAGGCGCCGGGAGAACGGGCACGCTGGATTCGCGCCACTCGCCGCCAACGAACGTCCGGGGCTCGTCGAACGCGTACCCGCCGCATGTCAGCAGAAGACCGCCCTTCTTCAGGAACTTCACAAGCGCCGCGGCGGCGGATTTCGGGAAAAGCGCACCGGAAGGCACTACCAGCAGATCCGTCATCGCCGTATCGAACGCGCCCTCCTCTATCGCCCTCGCATGCGGCACCACGCGCACGTCATACTTGCCGCCGAGCGCCCTCGCGAACGCGGCAGGCGAACTTGCACAACCGTACATGTTGGAGACGCCAGGCTGAACGCCCATGTCCAGGACGGCGACACGTCCGGCCGAACCGAGCGCAAACTGCGCCGCCAACGCAAGACAGGCGGCAAGAACTGCTTTCTTCATGGGATTTCTCCTAGATGACGCCTTGACTAGCGGAACAGTACGGCCATGCCAGACTGGCGAACCGTCGCCACAACGGTGCAGCTGCCGCCGTCTTCGGGATTGTCGCGCAACGACAGCTCCACGACATAGTTCTTCCACGGACGCACGGGCGCAAGCGAATCTTTCAGCGCCGCCGCCAGCGCACGGGTTTTGACGGTCGCCACGCCAAGCTCGTATGTGGCGTCCGGCACCTGGATTCCGTCCGCATCGAACGTCAACGGGATGCTGGACGCTCCGGAATCAAGCGCTACCGGCGTTTCCGCAAGCACGTCGTACAAACCGTATTTCGCCACATCGGAGTCCGCCGGCATCACATCCAACGCCAGCGATGCGCCGCTCGCGAACGTGATGGCCAGTCCGTTGGCTCCGGTCTTCGAGCAAGGTTTCAACGCACCCGCCACCATCTCCAGGACGTTCGTGCCGTCAAGCCCCGCAGGATCGGCAAGCCTTTCGTCCGTAAACGCCAAAGTGCCGCCGAGCGCAAGCGTACCGGCACCCTCCTTGCGCAGCTTTCCGGCGAAAGTCAGCGGCTGCGTCAGCTTCAGCGTCGCGCCGGAGGCCACGTCGAACCGGGCGCAGCCGTCGATAAAGAGGCCGCGCGTCTGGTCCGTGAACGTCACATCGTTCGTCACGGCGAATATCTGGCAGTCGCGTACGCGCAACGCATCGTAGGCGAAGGATGGCAGCGGCCCGCCAAGGCACCTGGCGTCGGACACGCCAAGCGTCACTTGCCTCGTCATGTTGTTTCCTTCCCAGTTCGTCTGGGTGCGCCACCCGCCGCATGCCACCGCGATGCGCCCCGTGTAGTTCGTGCTGATTGCCGTCAGATCCACCCTGCACTGCGACATGCTGCCGGCATTGGAATGCCTGCATATGTCAAGGTCGGCACTCCCCATAAGCTCATGCTCCACCACGATCCATGCGCCGTTCTGGCAGGATATCATGGCAGCCGCCGCCGAGGAAGGCAGCAACGTCAACGTATTGCCGCGCAGGACATTTGGAACGTCCCGCGAGGTGAAGGCGGAGATAGTGCCGCCTGCGACAGCCGTCAGGTTGGAAAAGACGTTCAGATGCACTTCGCACAGCGCCAACGTCCCGTTTCCCAGCACCGTGAAGGAGTCTCCGGCGAACAGACAGGCCCCGTCCGACACGACGGCGGCTCCCGTCGTGTCGTACGTCATGAGCTGGTTGCCGTTGCCGGAAAGACCGATCACGTAATCCGCGCCAGGATGCGGCTGTCGCCCGTCAGACCAGTTGGATGCCTTCGCTTCCTTGAACGACGATCCGCCATTTTTGCTCGAATCCCGGACCTTGACAGTGACGATCTCCTTCTTCGCGATGCTCAGCCGCACCTTGCCGTCGACATTCTCCGACGTCGCCACGATATTTGGCAACCCTCCCGCCACCGGTACGCACGCGAACGCGCCGTCTGGAACCACAGTACCTTCCGGCAGCGTCATGATCGGCGTCGCGACGGTCTGCGCCGTCCCCGTAGTCATGTCGTAGCCGAAACCGCTGGATATCAAGAACGGGCTGTCGAAGGTCAGCTCCCCGGTGACGTCCATGCACACGATATCCGATGCCGACTTGGGACGTATCACGCCTCCATCGCCATGCAGGACTCCGATCTTGAGCGACGCACCCGTGTCCGGAAGTTCGATCACGCCGCCCGGGCGGATTTCGACCTTGTCCAGTTTGGGATTGCGATTTCTGACGGCCCGCAATTCGGCATTAGTCGCGATCACCACCGTTCCGTGAACCGTATCGTCGCCGAAATCGGCATAGGTCTGCTTCATCCCCGCCATGCCGAACTGCAGCGTGCCGGTGAAACCCGTGAAGTCGCAATTGCGGAACACGACACCACGAACGCTTGTCGCCGCCGAATTGAAAAATATGGCCGTGGCGTCCTCGCTCGTGCTGGAGAACGACGTATTTCTGAAATAGATTCCCGAACCCGCCGAACCGTCGGCGGTCTGATTGTCCTCGAACTTGACAGCGCCCAGCGATGGAGAGTGGACGAATGTGATCTTGCTGTCCCGTATGACGTTCAACTGGCAGCCGGCGACGTATTTGCCGCCCAATATCCGCAGATCGTCCCATTGCACGCCAGGCGCCTTGGTTTCTCCCATGCCGGAGTTGAGGCAGTGCGTTATCTGTCCGCCGCCAAGCGTCAGCGAATCCCCCGCGAACGTGACGAGAGGAAACGCATCGGTATTGCCGTTCTTTGGCGTACGCAATACCATTCCGCTCTGCACGAAGTAGTTCGTGCCCGGTTCCGGAATCTTCTTCGTGGTCCAATGGACGGCTCCGGTAATTGAACTGAAAGAACCGGAGTCGTTGCCGGTCATAAGCACATATCCGGTCGTAGCGTCGTACGTCTCGCCATCAACCACAACAGCGGACGCGGATCGCACACAAACCAATGCGGCAAAAACGGCAGAAACCGCTGCCCCCCCCCTAAACTGCAAGTTACACATCTAGAACTCCTTTCCTATCCGTACCATCTCATGAAAAATCCTTCCGCTGGCGGAGAACACCTCCGTCAACGGCGATTGTCAGTATAAAATATTTTTCACAGGCAGCATACCCGACATTCGGCAAGAACATGCCTGTTTTCGCGCAAATGCAACGAATCCACTTGCTTAGACGGACGCGATTCCTGTATACTCCCCGGCATGAAAACCATATTCTCGACTTTATTCGCCTGTACGCTATCCCTCGCCGCATCAACGCCTAAGCCGCTAGCAATGGCGGAATTCCACTGTGGAGCCACATTCGGCTTTTATGCTCCAGCCGGTTACTTCGCGTCGCAAACGGCCAGGGAAGAGATAGATGAAATGGCGAGAACTGGCATAAAATGGGTTGTCCTGGTGCCGACAGTCTGGCAGGACGCCTACTGTTCCACGCGCCAGTATGCCGATTTCGCGAAGACGCCGGACGATCTTGAGATCGCCGACATAATCGGCTACATCCATTCCAAGGGAATGCGCGTGCAGCTTCGTCCGATGCTGGAGTGCCAGGACGGCACGGGCAGGCTTGGCGTGATCGTAGGAGACGATCGTGAACGCATGGTCGGGCACGAGCGCAACTACTGCCGCAAGTGGTTTGCTTCGATGACGGCACGTTCCGTGCATTATGCGAGAATCGCCGAACGCACGAAATGCGAATTGTACTGCCTCGACAGCGAACTGGACAGGTTCATCGGGAAAAACAAGGAATGGAAAGCCGTGGTCGCCGCGGTCCGTGCCGTCTATTCCGGGCCTGTGACCTCCTGCCACACGATACACACGAAGGTCATCGACTTCGAGAAGGAGCTTTCCGACAAGGCTCACTGGCTCTACGACCTGGACTTCCTCTCGCTCAGCGACTACGTACGCGCCGCGCCGCGCGGCAGGGACGACCTTTCCGTGGAGCAACTAATGGAGAACATGAACCAGGAACGCGACCGCATCAGGAGAATTGCCGCCCTCTACGGCAAGCCCATACTGTTCGGGGAATGCGGTTGCCCGTCATGGAAATCCGGTTCTGGGCAGGGTGGAAATGTTCGCGAACCTGACAAGTACCCGTACGCAGGCGAAGAACAGGCGCGTTACATGGAGGCGTTCTTCCGCGTATTCGGCGAAGAACCATGGTGCCTCGGCTTCTACTGGTGGAAATGGGACGACCACTCGCCACGCGTTGCAGACGATCCCGATCCGCTTCGCGGCTTCACCGTTCGCGGCAAGCCGGCCCAGGCCGTGATGAAGGCATGGTATTCGGCCAAGAACGCAAAAATGCCCTAGGCAGGGCCTTTCTCCCTCCTGTACACCCCCATGGATATGCCGAACTGGCGCTTGAAGGCCGCCATCAGGTACTTCCCGTCCGCGAATCCGCACCGCAGGGCGATTGACTCCATGGTGTCGTTCGTCTGGCGCAGCAGACGGCACACCTCGTCGAACTGGCGCTGGCGGATGGCATCCAGGATGGACATGCCCTGTATCTCGCGGAAGCGCAGATCGGCCAGCCGGCGGGACACCTTCAGGTAGTTCACCACATCCTGGACGCCGATGCCGGAAAGCGCGTTGCCGGCGATGAAATCGTTGGCACGGCGCACCAGCGCGCCTCCGGGAGTTGATACGGCCGTAGACTCGCGGGAAACGAGCCTTGATATTCCGCCAGATTCGATCACGGGCACCGTTGACGTCCGCCCCTGCATGAACTCGTCGAGAAGCTGTGCGGCGCGGTATCCGATCTGGACATGGTTGGGTTCGATGCTTGTAAGCGACGGCGAAAGGTGTGCGCAAAGCATGTCGTCGTTATCGCAGCTGACTATTGCAACATCGTCGGGCACCGACAGCCCCGCTTCGCGGCAAGCCTCCAGAACCTGCAGCGCGCGATCGTCGAACGCGACCATTATCCCGGCAGGTTTTTTCAGGGAAAGAAGCCATGCCACGAGGGACTGCCTGTCTTCATCCGGCGGCAGACCGGCCTTCTCAAACCTATCGCATGCGAAACCTGCCGCCTTTATCTCTCCCGAGAACGAGAACGCCCGTCCTCTCGACCATACGCTGCTGTCGCAATCGCCCACGTATCCGAACATGCGGAATCGCCCCTGTGCCAGCAGGCACTCTGCGCCTACGCGCCCTATCGCGCGGGCGTTCGTCTTGAGGAACGCTATGTTCCTGCGCCTCTTGAGAAGCTGGCGGTTGTCCATGACGTCGACAACCACGGTGGGAATGCAAAGTCTGCCAAGTTCGGCGCACGCCTCCTCGGCGGCAGGCATGCTCACGATGATGCCGTCCACTCTCTGCGCCTCCAGCCGGCGCACGAAAACAGACGTGAAATCGCGCTCGGCCCTGATAAACCGCAAATCCCAGGTGCGCAGCTTCTCCTCGAGGTACTGGAGCACGCCCTGGAACTTCCGCCGTCCAGGCATGCCAGCCATCCGGATCGCCACCACCACCTTTCGATTCACGCCGTCCCCCCTTTCCTACGACTTGGCGGAAACCCTCATGCTAAGGACGTTCGAATCGCCATCGCGAGTGTAGCGCACGTCATCCACCATCTTCTTGACCATGAGGATTCCAAGCCCGCCTATCGGACGTTCCTCGGCGGAAAGCGTTATGTCGGGATCGACATGCGTGAGTGGATTCCATGCGGTGCCGGAGTCCACGATCGTCAATCGCCACGAACGCAGCCCTTTTGCGTATTCCAGGCGCATAGTGATGTCCGGCGAACCCGAGAACTTCACCACGTTGGATGCAATCTCGTCGAGGCATACCATCATCTTCGCGGAAATTGCCGGCGGGCAATCGGTCGCCGCCAAGGCTTCGTCAAGGAATGCGGACAGAGCCGGCATCTCGTCCATGGCGGCGCGGACAGTCTTTTCGCGCACCATTGGCGGCCCGAAGTATTCCAGCGACAACATGGTCATGTCGTCGGCCTGCTCCGCGCCGGCGGCAAACATGTCTACCGCAGCCCTCACATCGCCGCAGAACGGCCTCTTCGCCTTGGCAAGCGTCTCCAGCAGGCGAGCCTCGCCAAACAGCTCCAGCTTCGGGTTCGTTGCTTCGGTAACGCCGTCCGTGTAGAGGAAGAGCGTATCTCCCGCCTCCAGCTTGAAGTCCACCGATTTGTATTTGGCTCCAGGCATCGCGGCCAGGACGAGGCCACGCGTCCCCTTCAACCATTCGATCGCACCATTCGCGCGTCGGACGAGCGGCGGATTGTGCCCCGCGTTCACGTAGACGATCGCCCCGGACGAAACGTCCAGCACCCCGAACCATGCCGTCACGAACATTTCCGCATCGTTTCCGTCCGACAGACGGTCGTTCACCAGCGTCATCATCTCGGCAGGGTCTGAAACGGTCCTTGCCACGGAACGGATCGTCGTCTTCGCCGCCATCATGAACATTGCCGCCGGCACGCCCTTGCCCGATACGTCCGCCACCAGAAAGGCCAGATGCGTGGCGTCGACGAAGAAGAAGTCGTAGAAATCGCCTCCCACCTCACGCGCCGTATCCATGCGCGCGAAGATGTCGAACTCGAAATGGTCGGGGTACGCCGGAAACACGTCTGGCAACGCCGACGTCTGGATCGTGCGGGCCATGGCCAGATCCTTGGCCTGGCGTTCCTCCTCGGCGGAGTAGAACGATTTCATGTGCTCCGAATCAGCCGTGATGCGCCCGATGAAATAGGAGAAGAGGGACAGTATCACGAAAAGTCCGCCTGCCACTATGGCCAGCAGTATGTTCCGCGAACCGAAATATTCGCGTGCCGGCAGAACGGCGACAAGGCGATGGCCTGCGAACACGTACTCGCGGCAGAAACTCTTCTCGCCGAAGATGCGCTGGCAGAGCGTTCGCCGCTCGTCTGGCTTTTGCGGCGGAACGAACCCTGTCTCCGACATCAGCCTGGCCTCGTTGCGGTGCCGGGACGGATTGGAGATGAGCCGCCCCGTCTCCAGATCCGCGCAAAGGAAGAACCCTGTCTCGCCAAGCAGCCATTCGTCGAAGATGAACCCCATCATGACGGCGTACATCGTGGAGAGGTGGCGTTCGTCGAGCCCTATCTGCACATACCCGTTGCCGCCTGGAAATGCGACGCCCAGATACTTGCGGCGCACGTCAGGGTTGTGCGCGCCGGCACGGAACGGCTGGGAGAACGTGCGGGTGGTCCCGTTGGTGAGGACCATGAAGGCGGCGGAGGCCGGACGGTCCAGCACGGACACGCCGGCCAGCCGCTCGTCGCTCGTCGCAACGATCCTGCCAGCCTTGTCGACGATGTTTATCTCGTCCATGCAGATGTCCGCCGCCAGCTCCTTCATGTAAGAACTGGAACGGCACTGCGGCTCGCCGAGGCGCAGCACAAGCCTTTCGCCCGCATACAGAAGCATCGTGTCGATCGCGCCGTTGATCGTATCCTTGTAGTCGAGAACGGCGTAATCGAGCATGTTCTCCATCTTGCGGAAGGCCTCGCGGGTGCCAAACTCCCACGTGACTGCCAGCAATGCAGCATACAGCACGGCTGCAGTTGCGATTATTGGCTTCCAGCCTTTCATGTCAGGCAAGCGTCAGTATGTCCGAGAAACCGGTTATGTCGAACACCTCGCGGACGGCCGGGACCGCGTTGGCGATCGTCAGCGTGCCGCCGGCGGCGATCATCTTCTTCTGCGTGGAAAGCAGGACGCGAAGCCCGGCAGACGAGATGTAGGCGATGTTGCCAAAATCCAGCACGAGAGATTCAATCCCGCCCAGAAGAGGCTCGAGATCAGTCTCCAGCTGCGGTGCGGTCAACGTGTCAAGACGGCCATCCAGCGATACCGTAAGAGTGGATCCGTCCTGTTTCTTCGATGTTATCATTTGTTTGCTCCTTTATCTGTGGAAAACTTGAACACGTTCCTGTTGTATCCCGTCGTCGTAAGGTTCATGCGCCTGGGCTGCGCCTCCATCACGGAAGCGACGAGAAAAGTCCTGAGCGACGTGATCTTCGCATCCGCATCCGTGATGTCGAACACCTCGCCGTCGTCACGGAGAATCAGCGTCACTTCTCCGTCGTTCAGGTCGAGAGTGGCTTCCGCGTGTATTTGCCGAGAGCCGTTGCGGTCCTTCACGGCCATCAGCACCTCCTCCACCATGAGGGAAGCCCTCAGCGCAGTCGACTGGGAGACGGCTGCGCGGCGCAGGATGCCGGCGACTGCAGACGACACCCGCGTGATCTCCCGGGCCGTCAGCACCAGGTCGAACACGTGCAACTTCGCTTCGCGTTCCCTCGAAATCAGCAACGGGAACCGCCGGCTGCCGTAGCGGGCGAGCAGACAGACGCCAACGAAGAGCACGGTCACGACCGGTGCAAGCCCCAAGGCGCACCAGACGCCGTTGACGCCGAACAGCCGTCCGCATGCCTGGTAGAGCGCAAACGGCACTACGAAGTTGGCAAGTACCGTCAAGGAACACGCCAAAGCCGGCATGTCTATGAAAAGGTAATACGAATTGAACAGGCAAACCAGCGCCGCGCAGACAAGTCCGACGGAAACGAACCGTACCGCCGTGCATGCCGACGCCAAGATCGCAGGATCGTCGATCCCGACAAGCCTCGTCATCAGCTGCGGCCAGGCCATGAGCGTCCCGGCGACCATCACGCCCTCGATGAGAGTCGCCCGCGTGGCGGCGCGCATCACCGTCCGCACGCCGATCGTATTGCGTTCGCCGCGGTAGACGCCCACAAGCGGCTGCGCGGCGTTGGCAGGCCCGTTGAACGCCTCGGAGAGCCCCAGAACCGCTATCACTACGTTCAGCACGGGCAGCGTCTCCACGCCAAAACGCCATATCACGAACGTGTTCAGCAACAGGAACAGGGCGGCCCAGCACAAGCGCGCGCTTGCATCGCCGAAGGAAATCCTGCAGATGCGCAACAGGTCGCCCATGGCGAAATGGCGCATGAACTTGAGGGTGTTCCCGCGCCGGAGGAAATGCAGCGACATTATTGCGATAGCCATGCCGTTACCGGCTACCGTCCCGATGGCGCATCCGGCGATTCCGATCATCTTGCAGAGAGCCAGCGACAATCCGACGTTGCAGCCAAGCTGTACAAGATAGGACCAGAAGCACAGCCTGCCGCCTCCATCGGCATATACCGCATTCGCCAGCAGAATGGCCGCAGGTTCAAGGACGGCGCACGGCACGAACCAGTTCCAGTATGGGATGGCGTAGGCCAGCACGTCCGGTCCTGCGTTGAACATTCCAAGGAAGGCGTCCCGTCCGAAGATCAGCGCCAGCATCATCAAGACGCCGAACGTCAACGCGCTCCAAACTCCCTGAGAAAACATCTCGCACGCGCGCCTGCTGTCGAACCGCCCCGTCTCAATCGAGAAGCATATGGCAGTTCCCGTCCCCAGCAGGCAGGCCGCAAACGAAACGAAGTTCATCGTCGGCTGAAGCAGGTTCAGGCCGGCAAGCGCCGTCTCGCCAAGCAGATTTCCGGCTATGACGCTATCGGCGAATCCCATCAGGAATTCGATCACCGCCGAAAAGGACGCCACCAGCAGGAGGCTCCTGAATTTCACTACGCCAAACGCTGTCATATCTGTGCGGAGATTTTAGCACAACCGCAGGAATTGGACAACCGCGTTTCCGTCGAATGTCGCGAAACGCGCTGTTTCAGTTGAAGTGCCGCGTAAGGTATGGTAACATGCTTGCGTCCGGCGCTTGGACGGGAAAGGCGACGGATGCCATATAGGAACATGACGCGATGAAAAACTTTGAAAAGACGATCGATGGCGTCTACAGACGTTTTGCGCCTGTCGCAAAACGTTACTACTACACGTTCACGCGCCCTTCCGTGACGGTCGACGGAAAGCCGACGATGCTGTTTCTCGGCAACCACTCTTCCGGGAAGTCATCGCTGGTCAACTGGCTTCTGGGAGAGCCGGCGGTGCAAGACACGGGGGTGGCGCCTACCGACGACGGCTTCACTGTAATCGTCCACGGCGATCGCGATGAAGACGTGTTCGGGCCGGCGGCGATAGCCAGGCTTCCCGGGGAGTTCCGCGTCCTCGAATCGTTCGGGCCGTCCTTCCTGCAGCATCTTCGCGTGAAGACGCGCAACCGCGACCTGCTCAAGAACGCAACGCTCGTGGACAGCCCCGGCATGATCGATTCGGCCGAAGGCACGGCCACACGCGACTACGACTTTGAGGGTGCCGTAAAACGCTTCGCGGAATTGAGCGACATGGTGTTTTTCCTTTTCGACCCTGACAAGCCCGGCACGACAGGCGAGACGGTCAACGTGTTTGCGAAATGCCTGCGCGGCATCGAGTTCAAGCTGCGCGTCCTCCTCAACAAATGCGATGCGTTCACAGGCCTGTACGATTTCGCGAGAACGTACGGGACTCTGTGCTGGAACCTTTCACGCGTTCTTCGCACCAAGGATCTGCCGAAGATACTCACTATCTACTCCGGCGCGGAGAAGACGGTCGCGGACGGCGGAGACATGAGCCTGGCGGATTTCAACAGGCACAGGAGCGAATTCCTGGCAATCTTCGACGCACCTGCCTCCCGGCGGAAAGACAGCGTGTATGCGGCGGCTTACACCGATTTCGCCGGCCTGTCCATGCGCATGCGCATCGTGAACCGCGCGGCAAGAGCGATACGCAGGAGGAAACTGCTTACGTTTCTGTTCGGATGCGCCGCGACCGCGCTGATCGGCCTGGGCGCATTCCTGTCCGCATCCGGCGCCATGCGGGCGCACGGGTTCGGGCCATCTCTCGCAGGCGCGGTTTCGTGGCTGGCAGGCATTTCCGCAACGGTGCTGACGGCGGGTTTCACCGTCGCATGCAGCCGCATGTTCGCCAGGGCGCAGCGGAAGGCTCTCGCCGATGATATCGACGGCATGTTCGCCAGCGAATACCGCAACCAGACGGCCGTCGGCTCCTTTGACGATCTGCGCCAGCGCTGGAGCGGAATCCGCGACGAAACCAGGGAGATCATAGCGCACGCGCCGCTTTCGATTCCCCTCTTCGCCACAAAAAAGCGCAAGGCGCTGGACGCCGTCGCATCAGATCTCCTCAAACTTCTCGACAAGTGACACCTTCAACCATAGACAGTTTCGTTGCACGAAAATGAACACGCCATACACACCAGACGCCGAGCAGGCGTTGCGCGGCGCAGAAGCCGCGGCCCAGCAGTACAACCACTCCTACATAGGAACGGAGCACATCCTTCTCGCCATATTGGCAATGCCTACATGCGAAGCCTGCCGCCGGTTCGAGCAGCTGGGGCTGGATCCAGACGAACTGCGAATCCAGCTGGAACAGATGATCGGCCATGGCGAATCGCTGAAAGTGCGCGGCGACATCCCGTTCACCGCCCGCACGAAGAAGATTCTCGAACTCGCGAAAATCGAGGCCCAGCACCTTCACGCCCAGGCGGTGGGGACCGAACACTTCATCATAGCGATTCTGCGCGAAGGCGAATCCGTAGCGGCGCAGATCCTGTACGGACACGATCTGGACGCCGACCGCTACAGCAATGCCACGATCGATGGACAGACTCCGCCAGACGACGCGCCCGTACCGCCAGACGACCCTGAATCCGAGGACGGTCCCGATTCAGATGACGATTCAGAGCCAAACGACGGCAACCGGCCCTTGGACGACGGCCAGCCGTCGTCCAAGGGCGGCAGGAAAAGCAAGACTCCCGCCCTCAACACGTTCGGCCGCGATCTTACGGCACTTGCCGGCAAGGGCGAGCTCGACCCTGTAATCGGCCGGAAGACCGAACTCCAACGTGTCATCCAGGTGCTTTCGCGCCGCACCAAGAACAACGCAGTCCTCATCGGAGAGGCAGGTGTGGGCAAGACGGCCGTGGTGGAGGGTCTCGCCCAGGCGATAGCCGTAGGCGAAGTGCCCGAACGCATGCGCGACAAGCGCGTAATCTCACTTGACATGGCGCGTGTCGTAGCTGGCACGCAATACCGCGGCCAGTTCGAGGAACGTCTCAAGCAGCTGCTGGAGGAGACGAAACGCACCGGCAATGTCATCCTGTTCCTCGATGAGATACATACTCTCGTAGGCGCCGGCGGCGCCGAGGGCGCGATGGACGCCGCCAACATACTCAAGCCAGCCCTCGCCCGCGGCGAACTGCAGTGCATCGGCGCCACCACGCTCAAGGAGTACCACAAGTCGATAGAAAAGGATGCCGCGCTGGAACGCCGCTTCCAGTCCATACTCGTCAACGAGCCATCGGTGGACGATACGGTCGAGATACTGAAAGGCATAGCGCCGCGCTACGAGAAGCACCACAATGTCATGTTCGAGCCGGATGCCCTTCGTGCCGCAGTAACGTTGACCGCGCGCTACCTCCCGGCACGGCTGCTGCCAGACAAGGCGATAGACGCCATAGACGAGACAGGCGCGCGCGTCCGGATGCGAACTGCGGTACGCCCGCCAGACCTCAAGGCCGACCAGGCGGCCATCGACGAGATACACGGCCGCAAGGCAGCCGCAATCAAGGCAGAAAACTACGACGAGGCCGCGAAATGCCGCGACGAGGAGCTGGCGGCCCGCAAGGCGCTTGCAGGCAAGGTCAAGGCCTGGCGCGCGGAACATGCGGAGAAGACCGTCACCGTAACAGCGGACGACATCGCCACCACGGTCGCTTCGATCAGCGGCGTTCCGGTGGAGCGCATGACAGAATCCACCGCCGGCAAGCTGCTCAACATCGAAAAGGAACTGAACGCCGCAGTGATAGGCCAGTCTGCGGCCATCGAGTCGATCGCACGCGCCCTCAGGCGTTCTCGCGCCTCGCTCGGCGACCCGAAGCGCCCGATCGGAAGCTTTCTCTTCCTAGGCCCGACAGGCGTGGGCAAGACGCTCCTTGCCAAGATGCTCGCCGAGAAGGTCTATGGAGACCCCAAGGCGCTCATCGCTCTCGACATGACGGAATTTTCGTCGTCGTTCACCAGCTCGCGCCTCGTTGGAGCGCCGCCCGGGTATGTCGGCTACGATGAAGGCGGGCAGCTCACCGAACGCGTCCGCCGCCGGCCATATTCCGTCGTCCTCTTCGACGAGTTTGAAAAGGCGTCCTCCGACGTGATGAACATGATGCTCCAGCTGCTTGACGACGGCCGCCTGACCGACGGACAGGGCCGGCAGGTGGATTTCCGCAACACCATCGTTATTGCCACGGCCAATCTAGGATTCGACTTCGCCAAGGAAGGCAAGTCCTTTGGATTCTCCCAGGAAACGGCTTCCACTTCCTACGAAACCCTCCGCGACAAGCTCATGGACGAAGCCAAGCGCACGTTCAGGCCGGAACTGCTCAACCGTTTCGACGAAACGGTCGTCTTCCGCAAGCTCGGCAAGGAAGACGTAGCCAGGATCCTCGATCTGGAACTCGCAAAACTGAGAACACGCCTCTCCGAAAAGGACATGACGCTGGAACTGGACCGGAAAGCCGTAGACTTCCTTGTCGCAAAAGGTTCGGACGATGCGATGGGCGCACGTCCGCTCCGCCGTGCCGTACAGCATCATGTTGAAGATCCGCTTGCCGATCTGCTGCTGCGCAACGCGCTTGTGCCAGGCAGAATCAAAGTCTCCATCGAAAAGGATGCGGACGCACTCGTATTCAAGCAGCCGAGACGGCCGTCCGGCGGCGCTCCTCACCGGGCATAGACGATATCCGGCGGCGGTTCCACAAAAAACTCGACCCGTCGTCCCGTCGCGGGATGCGGAAACGAAAGACCGAGCGCATGGAGCAGCTGGCGCCGTGGCGGAGACGCCATCCGCCTGTCTGCCGCCTTGTCTCCGTACAGAGCGTCGCCGGCAACCGGATGCCCAAGGTGCGCGGCATGGACGCGGATCTGGTGCATGCGTCCCGTATCGATCTTGAATTCCACGAGCGCCAGCGAACCATGTCCGGACAATACCGACCAGTGCGTCACCGCTCTCTGTCCGTCTCTTTCAACCACAGCCATGCGATGGGCATCCCAAGGCTTCCGCCCTATGAGCGTGTCCAGCGTCCCCGATCTCGGGCGTGGCACCCCATGCAACACCGCCAGATAAGTCTTTTCCACCTTTTCATGCCTCTCGAAAGCGGCCCTGAGCGTCCTATAAGCCCTTGGAGTCTTCGCCACAACCATCACGCCGCTCGTCTCCCTGTCGAGACGATGGACTATGCCCGGGCGCGTGGCGCTTCCCACGCCGGCGAGAGACGGGCAATGTGCCAGCAACGCGTTCACAAGCGTACCGGACGGATATCCTGGTGCTGGATGGACTATCATCCCGGCAGGTTTGTTTACCACGACAATGTCCGAATCCTCGTGGACGATCTCCACTGGAATACGTTCGGCCTGCGGCATCTGGTCCTTCTGCGCCATGACCCGGCCATTATACCATACGGCCGGCCTGTGGTATAATGACACGCATGAAGAAACCCGAAATTCTCGCCCCCGCCGGAAACATGACGTGCCTGCAGGCTGCGCTCGACGCCGGAGCGGATGCCGTCTATCTGGGATTGGACGCTTTCAACATGCGAGCGCGCGCCGCCGCAAACTTCACCAGGGATGAACTGCCCGAGGCGGCACGTCGTTGCAGGACCCGTGGCGTAAGACTGTATCTTACGCTCAATTCGATCATATTCGAGGGCGAGATGCCCGCCGCCAAAGAACTCCTGGAATTCGCGAGGCCGCATATCGACGCCGCAATAGTGTCGGACTGGGGTGTGATCGCGCTCTGCCGTAAGCTTGGCATCCCATTCCACGTCTCCACCCAGATGAGCTGCTCCAATTCGGACGCCGCACGTTTCCTGAAAAGCCAGGGCGCATCACGCATAGTGCTGGCCCGCGAATGCACTCTCGACGAAGTGGCAGGCATAGTGCGCGACAGCGGGGTGGAGATAGAAACGTTCGTGCATGGCGCCCAATGCGTAGCGGAATCCGGTCGATGCCTTCTTTCGCACGATGCCTACGGATGCAGCGCCAATCGCGGCGAATGCCATCAGCCATGCCGCCGCCGCTTCCTCATAACCGCAGTAGACCGTTTTACCGACAGGAACGGCAACCCCCTGCACGATGCAGACGCCGCATTCGAGGTGACGCCCCATACGGTTCTCTCCGCTAAAGACCTCTGTTCCCTGCCGTTCATCGACAAGCTTGCAGCCGCAGGAATCGCCTCATTCAAGATAGAGGGCCGGGCTCGCACCCCTGAATACGTCGCCACCGTCGTACGCGCCTACCGCACCGCCGTGGATGCCGTCGCCGATGGCGCCTATACCCCTGCGCTCGCAAACCGCCTGGTCTCGGAAACGAAGAAGGTGTTCCATCGCGATTTCGCGACAGGCCTGTTCTACGGGCGTCCTGGCGCGAACCAGTTCACCGACAAGGAAGATTCCGCCGCGACTACAGTCAAGCGGCATGTTGGCATCGTAATCGACTACTTCCTGAAGGCGAAAATCGCCCAGGTCAAGATTCAGGACCACCCGATCCGCGTGGGAGATACGCTGCAGATACAGGGCCAGACCACTGGCGTACGGGAATTCAAAGTGTCATCGCTTCGGCACGATGACGAGATTCCTGCCGTTGCCGAACGCGGCACGTGGGTCACATTTCCCGCCCCCCGTTGCCGCGTCGGCGACAAGGTGTTCTTCATTGAATCGATTTTGTAGTTGTATCCGGGCTGAAAAAAGGCTATACTATGTTCGCTTTTCCGCCATGGAAGGGTGTCCGAGTGGTCGATGGTGCAACCTTGGAAAGGTTGTGTGGGCGCAAGTCCACCGGGGGTTCGAATCCCCCCCCTTCCGCCAAATGGCGAGAAGCTATTTCACCTTGGCGTACATGGCCTCGTAGCGAGGCATCGACGCCAGAATCCCGCCGCTCTTGGCCCAGTAGTCCGCATCCAGCTCGAACACGCCTTTCTCCGTCCTCGTCCAGTGCGCCTTTTCGTGGACGAGATCCTTGCGCATCGTTTCCCAATTTCGGAAATTCTGGTGACCGTTCGTCTCCACAAGGCCCAGATCGCCGATACCGGGAAATGCCGACAGACGTGCCGCGACGGCCTTGTTCCATTCCACCAGCACGGGACACACCGTCAGGTCTGCGCAGAAGCACGGGATCTGCCTCTCAAAGGCCGCCTGCGCAATCATCATGCTCATGGACATGGTCTTGGCGATCGGCTTGAGCGCCATGGCCCGATACCCCATCTCGATGCGCTCCAACGCATCCTTTACGGTATGTGCGCTTTCGTCGGCGGCAAGACGCAACGGGATGTCGTTCACGTCGATGCCGGCATATTCGTCGAACGGCTCTTCGATAATCGCCACCTGCTCGTACGCGCCAATCTTCTTCAGATGGTCGATGAAGCGCAGCAGCGTCTCCTTCTTTTCGTACCTGCCGTTGGCATCGAAATAGTAAGGCAGTTTTCCGCTTTTCGTATATGGAGTACGGCAGTCCTTAAGCGCGGCATGGATTTCCGAGACGCGAGCCATGTCCTTGGCAAGCATCTCCTCCTGGGTGCCGGGCTGGCCGATCTTGATCTTCATGAAGAAATAGCCGGCGTCTACAGCCGCGCGCACCTCGCTCACCGGCACCGCATAGCTCATCAACGGGATCGACGCGCATTTCGCGTGGTGCTTGGACAGCGCGGGGCGGTATTCTGGAGGAATCATCGAATCGAAGTCCGTCAAGCCGTTTTCCCGCGCGAACAGCACCCAGGCGGCGTTGTCCACGGCCACGAGCGCGTTTAGCGCGAACGTGGCGCGCAGCTTCGGGTTGCAAGATATCTTCCTCCCGTATTCGAGCACCTGTGGCCACAACGCTTCGTTCAGCTCCACCGGCGTGGTGAAACTCATGCCCTTTGCAAGGTTCAGCGCATGCTGCGTCATCGCAAACATGATCGCATTGCCGCCAGCCTCGGCGTTGGCCGCGAAGACGGCGGCATCGCTCCAAAGGACGCTTTGCGTCCCGAGGCCGATGCCGTGCGCGCCGGACGTGGATCGCATGAATGCCGATACGATCCACTCCTCCGTCAGATATCCGCCCTTGAAGCCGAACGGCCGCACCATCGGCTCGCGCTCGAACGAGCACGATGTCGCGGCTATGGCAATCCGCTTGAGAGGTCGTCCCCAGCCTGCGGCCGTGCCGCCGCATCCTGTGCCGCGGCAGGAATTCGTGCCGGCACAGCCCTCGACTGCAGCAGCCGCGCCAGCAGCCGCGACCATCTTCAGAAATTCACGCCGTTCCATGTGCGATCTCCCTGTCAGGCGTTGTATGTGGCGGCGGAGGTGTTTCCGCCGTGTCCGGTCCAGTTCGTGTGGAAGAACTGTCCGCGTGGCGCATCAAGACGCTCGTAGGTGTGCGCGCCGAAGTAGTCGCGCTGAGCCTGAAGCAGGTTCGCGGGAAGGCGTTCCGTGGTATAGCCGTCGAAATAGGACAGCGCGGACGTCATTGCGGGGGCTGGAATGCCGTATGAAAGCGCCGCGGCGGCGACCTGGCGCCACGCGGGCACGAGCTTCTCGATCGTCGCCTTGAAATACGGATCGAGCAACAGGTTCGTCAGTTCCGGATTCCTGTCGTACGCTTCCTTGATCTTGCCGAGGAAGACGCTGCGGATGATGCATCCGCCGCGCCACATGAGCGCTATGCCGCCGTAGTTGAGGTTCCAGCCGTACGTCTTCGCCGCAGTACGCATGAGAGTGTATCCCTGCGCGTAGGAGATGATCTTCGACGCGAACAGCGCCTTGCGGATGGCCTCCACGAAAGCGGCCTTGTCGCCGGCGAACGCCGGGATGGACCGGTTGAACACCTTCGCGGCTTCAACGCGTTCCGCTTTCATCGCGGAAAGGCAGCGGGCGAACACCGCTTCTCCGATCAGCGTGAGCGGTACGCCCTCGTCAAGCGCTGCGATGCCGGTCCATTTGCCCGTACCCTTCTGCCCTGCCGTGTCGAGGATGTTCTCGACGAGTGCAGAACCGTCCTTGTCCTTGTATGCAAGAATGTCGCGTGTGATCTCGATGAGATAGCTGTCCAGCTCCGTCGTGTTCCACGCCTTGAACACTTCGTGCATCTCGTCGTCGGACATGCCGAGCAGGTCGCGCATCAACTGGTACGATTCGCATATGAGCTGCATGTCGCCGTACTCGATACCGTTGTGGACCATCTTGACGAAATGGCCCGCGCCGTTCTCGCCAACCCAGTCGCAGCAGGGCGAACCGTCCTCAACCTTCGCACAGATACCCTGAAATATGGGCTTTACGTACGGCCATGCGGCCGGCGATCCGCCAGGCATCATGGACGGCCCCTTGAGCGCCCCCTCTTCGCCGCCGGAGACGCCCGTGCCGACATACAGCAGCCCCTTGGACTCTACGAGCTGCGTGCGCCGGATGGTGTCAGGAAAGTGCGAGTTGCCGCCATCGATTATGATATCGCCCGGTTCCAGCACCTTGAGAAGATTGTCGATCATGGCATCCACGGCCGTTCCGGCTTTTACCATGAGGAATACCTTGCGCGGCTTTTCCAGATTGGCGGCGAGCTCCTCCAGCGAATGGCAGCCGATGATGTTCTTGCCCTTGGCGCGACCGGCCGTGAAAGCGTCCACCTTCTCCACCGTACGGTTGTAGGCCGCCACGGTGAACCCCTTGGATTCCATGTTCATAATGAGGTTCTCGCCCATCACCGCAAGACCCACAAGACCGATATCTGCTTTCTTCATTTTACTGTTCCTTTTCTTGATTTGCGCACGTCGCCATCATGGCACACGTACCTACCTCATTGGATTGACAAAAGTTCGTCAAGCTCCCGCCTGCCACCGTCCTCGCGCAATTTTTCTTCGCGTACAGCCGTGGCTTTTGCCGCACGAGCCGCCTGTTGCTGGTTGTTGCGCCGTTGCACCTCCAGCTCCGTCCGCAACGCCGCATTTTCCTCCTGCAACCGGCGGCATTCGGCTTCAGTCCCCGAAACGGCAGAAGGCTGCTGCGCGGGAACCGGCTCCGGGACGGCAGGTGCGGAACAAACGTCCACATTCTTCTGGAAAAGCCCGCTTCTGCAACCGGCCGGCAGAATCGCCAACGTGCAAACTACTGCGGAACGGATGGCGAAACGCCATCCTGCAGCTTTGCCACATCTCTCGCGGATCACTCTCGTTCCTTGCATGGTTTCTCGAAACATGAACTCCAAGACGCGTCTAGTATACCGAATCCCAGCCCTTCCGGCAATCAGGCGGATTTGCACGCCCATATCGTCAGGCAAGACACGCGTTTGCCCTTTCCAGCCTGTTCTGGAGGACGGCGACGTCCAGTTCGCGAGGCGTACAGCCCTTCAAGGCCGCAAGCGCCGCCGCCGTGCCGGCGGCTTCGCCGGTAACGAAGCACGGACAGATGAGGCGGAACGTGTCGATCGTGTCAGGCGCGCCCAGCATTCGCCCGGCACAGAGGACGTTGTCCACGCCCTTCGGGAGAAGCTGGCGATACGGCACGTACAGCGGCGCAACATGAACCGGACCATCCTGCCCGAAGACGCCAATCGTGTCCGCCGGACGCTTCCCTTCTCGATAGACCGCGCGATCTACGACCGTCTCGGCGGCGATGAGCCGCGTGGCCCTCGGCCCGATCTGCGAACAGGTGTTGGCGATAAAGATTTCCTCCCATCCCGGAGTCTTGCGCATTTCCTCCACGTGTTCCCACCACTGCTTGCGAAATCCGATCTCGGCCGCTGTCAGATCGCGCACGTCGAGACCGTTTCCTTTCGGCCCGGTGCCGTTGTTGCCCCACCATGTTGACGGGTTGGCCTCGTTGGAGCGCAACGGCCATTTGTTGAGGCGGGAAGCCCCCGCCGGCTTCTTGGTCGCCCATATGCGATCCATGTTGCCGAGCCGCACGACGTGTCCGATACCATGCGTTATCTGGCGGTAGTCGCCCCCCGCCGCAAACAGCATGTCCGCATCGCCGGAGCAATCGACCACCTGCTTTGCAAGTATGGCCTGCCGCCCTTGCTTTGATTCAAACACCACTCCCAGCACCTTGTGGCCGTCTTGCACTACATCCACGCCCCAACAGTGGAAGAACATGGATATCTTCGCCTCCTCTACCATGCGATCCATGAGATACTTGGCGCCCTCTGGATCTACAGTAGGCTGCCAATGGCGGTTGGGCGGGACGGGACCTGTGCACACGTGCGCGCCAAGAGCACGGGCGCGGCGAGCGAATTCTTCAGCCAACCCCTTTGTCACAAGACGGTATTTTCCGTTCTCTGGAACGGAGGTGCACAGCATTATCAGCACCATTCCGTTGGTGAACAGACCGCCAAGGGAACCGTAACGTTCTACGAGCGCCACCTTCGCGCCCGTACGCGAAGCGGCGACTGCGGCGGCGAAACCGGCCGGGCCTCCGCCCACCACCACTACGTCCGTAGCATGGAAGACAGGAATCTCGCGCGCAGGCTGGAGTATCTTCCCGCCCTTCAACGCACAGCTTGGTACGTCTTCCATTGTATGTTCCAGCGGGAAGATGTTCTTCCCGAACCAGACGTTGTCCGGATCGCCAACAGATCCGGCTGGCAGAACGTTCTTCGCCTTGACAAACTCGTCCGCCATCAGACCGCCGCCCGCCAAAGCCGCGCCACCAATCCCAAGGCGCTTGAGGAACTCGCGTTTTGTGATTTCCACTTCAGATCCTTTCTCTTCCGTCCGTGCTGATTCTATCAACTTATCTCTCGTCCATGCAACAGAATAATTTCCGGTTTTCAGTCTGCAGACTGGTCTGCGTCTAGCCCTGGCATGTCTCTCGCACCCATCGGACCTCCGTCCGTCGCGGAATTCGCGCCAGGCGTCCCCGGCTTGAGACGATAGTCTCTTACGGCTGGATTCACGAATGCGGGTTCGCCCCAGATCGAATTTGCATCCAGTCCCGTCTCGGCTTTATAACGCGAGAATTCCCCGTATCCGGCGCCAAACGTCTGACGCTTGGCACCACGCGCGCCATTGCGGCCTTTTGCCGGGAAACGAAGCTCGGCTATGGAGTTTTCCGGGATGAAATAGAGGTTGTTCAACATCTCCAGCCCGTCTTTTGCCGCGGGATTCTTCACAAGCCAGTCGTTCCACATGCGAATGGAACGTTCCGTCGTGCGCGCGAAGATGTTGTTGCGCACCACGAAATTCGTGGTCGCGGCAGGATTTGCGTAGAACATCAGGTGCGCTCCATTGGGATTCGGACGCTGGTCGTGGCTCCAGCAGAAGCCGGCATCCACGAACGTGTTATGCTCGACAAGGACGTTTGCCGTGCAAGATCGCGGATCGTGGTTCCAATACTCGAACGAATATTCCGCCTGCCACACTACGTTGTCCCGCCATACGATGCCGATCTCCGGCAACGGGCTGCCGAGCGTCTGGCTCGTGAGCGCCGCGTCGTATATCTGCCACAGACGGTTCCTCTCCACCAGGTTGTCGCGGCAATGGCCCCAGAATTCAATGCCGTTGCCGTACCGCACGGGATAGCGACGCCCCTGCGCCGACGTCTGCCAATACTGCAATCCGCCGCCCACCCAGTAGATGTCGCAGTTGCGGATGGTCAGCCGCAGCGTGTTGCCGCCGCCAAATCCGTGCGCTCCGGTATAGCGGACGGCAAGCCCGTCGTATACGACATCATGGCAGTTCGCCTCGCGGACCACGCTAACGGTTTTCGCCAGTTCTATCGACTTGAACGCCGAACCGGGATTCGCGGGGTATTTCATCAGCACCCGGCCATAGGCCGGATCGTACCAGTAGTCGAGATCCTTCTCCAGCTCGTGCGCCCCCCACATCTTCTTCCGGCCCCATTGGGCGCCATGGTCGAGAACGACTATGCCGACATCCTGTTCAATGAAGGACGAACGGTCCGCGTTCACGGCCGCAAGACTCGTCACCTTGATGTCAAACGTGCAATCTTCCGGGATCGCATCTCCAATGCTGAGATGGAAGGATCCGTTCCCTCCAGTTCCGTGCATGAGGACGGCCACCTCCTGCCAGTCTGCAGTCAGCGGCGACGAACTTACATTTGGCACGCGCCCGGAACTCCTGGTCGTATACGGCCGCACTGGAAGCGAAAATGCAACACGTCCGAGAACGAACGGCTTGCTTGCGCGCAGCTTCATCTTGAGCACGCAAGAGGCCGGGACGTCGGGCAGCTCCGGCCCCCACACCTGCACAGACGACGGCGCCAGAACCTTGCGGAAACCGATCGGCTCGGGACGCTTCAGGCATGTGACACGTACAAAGGTTTCACCGTTTTCCGTCACCCTCTTCACCCTGCCCTTGGACTTGTCCTGGAACGAACCGTACCATGCACCATCGGAATCCGTCCATACCACATGTCCGTCATCCAGTTTCGGACGTGCGGTGGACCATATTCCAGGCGACTCTTCAAACCAATGTTCCTTGGCTGAACGGTCGACCGACTGCTGGAACACGGGCTTGGGCCCCTTGCCGTAGGACGAATACAGTATTGGACGTCCCTCTTCTCCGCTTTTCGGGATCAGCGAACCTCTCCATATTCCGCCACGCTTGAACAGCACCTTGTCTCCGGGTCCCGCCGGCACCTGGTTGGCCTTGTCCAGCGAACGCCAGGCTGTCGCCTCCGAAAGGCCGTCATTTTCATCAAGCCCGCCCTCGCTGTCGAAATAGAACGTCTTAGCGTGCACTGCCAGCGCAGATGCTCCCGCCACTGCGATCGCCATGATCATCCCGGACATCGGCAGCTCCTTTTTCACTTGTACACCTCGCTCTGCCATCCGTAGCTGCGCGCGGCCAGCACGTTTGAAACAGTATCGTCGAGAAACAGCAGCCGTGCCGGAGGCAGCCCCATCCGACGGGCCGTCAGGTCGTATATCGGTTTTTCAGGCTTGTATAGCTTCACCAGCCCGGAAATCACTTCGACATCTGCCAGCGCGCGGTAGGCTGCCGCATGCGGCACGAAAAGGCGCTCGTGGAAGTCGGGCGACATGTTCGACAGGATGCCGATCTTCTTGCCGCCTTCCTTGAGCCGCCGCATCAGCTCCAAAGTGTCAGACCGCATTTCGCGAATCCACCCTTCCGCATCTATCGCCCACAGATCGGCCAGCGTTGCCGCATCTGGCGGCGGACACCCTGCATCGGCGAATATCCGCCTGTACATCTCCTCGAACGAAATGAATCCCCCGTCCCACAGATGGCGGTATCGCTTCCATCCGGAATCCATCGCCGCACGATCGACGCCCCTGGCTGCGCAATAGCCGTAAAGCGGCCAACCGTCCATCGGCGAAACGGAAATGACACCGCCGAAGTCGAACACCACGCCATCGGCCGTTTCCGCCCGGGCAAGCCATTTGTCGACGAACGTCATTTCCATTCTGCCGGAATGGCGTTGAGGACGGTCTCGACCACCTGGTCGAGGGAAAGACATGTGGAATCTATCTCAAGAGCGCCGTCAGCCTTGCGCAACGGCGCGTATTTGCGCGTGGAGTCTATCGCATCACGTGCGAGGAGCGACGCCTTGACGGCTTCCGCCGTCTGGCGGGCGATTCCCTTCTCGATCTCCTCCTTCTGCCGGCGCGCAGCGCGCACCTCTGCCGAGGCGGTAAGGTAGAAACGCGCCGGCGAATCCGGAAAGACCGCCGTCGTGATGTCACGCCCTTCCACCACAAGGTTGCCGTACCGCGTCATGCCCCTGAGAAGCGCGGTGATGCGGTCGCGTACTGCCTTCACGGTTGCTACAGGCGAGGCGTGGGCGTTGATTTCGGGCGTCCGGATGCGGTTTCCGGGCAACTCCCCGCCAACATAGTAGACGATAGCGCCGTTCTCCGGGCGACATTCGATCTCCACCTGTTCCGCACAGGCAGCCACGGCAGCCGGATCCGACGTGTCTACGCCTCGCTCCAGGCACTGCCAAGTCATGATGCGATAGAGTGCTCCCGAATCCACATGCAGGTACCCGAGCTTGGCGCCAACCAGCCGGGACACCGAACTTTTCCCGGCGCCGCTTGGGCCATCGATCGCAATTACATGGTGTTCTGTCATATTTTCTCCTTAACGCAGCAGCCGGACGCTCCCGACCTGCCGCAAACGATTATACTACAGACGCCATCCGTGCCGCAAGTATCCAGCGACAGTGGCCCGCAGCACGTCGCCGTGAGCAAAATGAGGAAATCCCCTGTTGCTTTCACACGGCGAAAATGAGATAATGCCACGCAGCGATTGAACGTTGCAACGTGCATTTCGCCAGAGTTACGATTTGAGTCCAGAAAAGAAGAACATGACATGAGAAGATTCCGACTCAGGGGCAAACGCCGCCGGAACCGCGTACAACGACCCGACCAGGTGCCGTTGCGGTCCATTGTGCCCAATCTCATAACATCCATGGCCGTATGCGGCGGCATCACATCCATTGCCATCGGCGCAACCAACTATGCGAAGTCGCTCGCAGGGCAGACCGTGACGAGCAAGGACTGGACGCTTGGGCTGCTCGCACTCCTGGCAGCCTGCATATGTGACGCGTTAGATGGCAGGGTGGCACGGCTGCTGAAGGCAAGCTCCAAACTTGGCGCCGAACTGGATTCTCTTGCCGACTTCGTGAATTTCGGCGTGGCACCTGCCCTTTACATGTACTTCTGGGTGCTTGGCGGCGATCTGTCGCTTCCGCTCCGCATGAAGCAGATATTGCTGGCGTTTTCCCTGTTCTATGCAATGTGCGACGCTTTCCGACTAGCCCGCTTCAACACGATGCTGGAACAGCCCACGTTGCCATACTGGAAGCACTTCTTTCTTGGCGTACCTGCGCCCGGCGGATGCTGGATGGTGCTCACTCCAGTCCTGCTGGCACTTTCGGTAGACGGTCTCGAGCCGATCTTCAGGCATCCCGTCTTCGCCATGTCCATGCTGGCGTTCATCGGTGCGCTGATGGCATCGCGCCTGCCGACGATATCGCTCAAGAACCTGCACCTCACGAAAACGCACATGCTACCCACCATGGCCGGGCTTCTGCTGCTCGTCTCGTTTCTCTTCACGCACTTCTGGCTGACGCTTGGGATTGTCGGCGCCGGCTATATCGCCACCGTTCCTTTTGTAGGGCTGATGTTCCTGAAGGGACGGGCGAAGTACCTCAGGAACAACCAAACGAACACTCTTTCGAATGGCTGATGTCGGCTGCCACCTCTGCCCCCGCAATTGCGGAGCAGACCGCGCGCACGGGCAGGCTGGATTCTGCCAGGCGCTCGACGGACCTCGCGTCTTCAGGTGGGGGCCGCATTTTGGAGAAGAACCTCCCATCTGCGGAGCAAGGGGTTCCGGTGCCGTTTTCTTCTCACGTTGCACCATGAAATGCCTGTACTGCCAGAATTCGCCATGGAGCTGGCGCGGCGAAGGCAGGGACATCACCGTGGACGAACTTTCCGGCATTCTCAGGACGCTCGCGACAAAGTACGGTTGCGCCAACTGGAATCTCGTTTCGCCGACGCCATACCTGCCGTACATCCGGACTGCCGCCGAAGCTCTCCGTTCCGAGGGGGTCAGGCTTCCATTCGTATGGAACTCCAGCGGCTACGAACGCGCCGAGACGCTGGCCGAGTACGGCGATCTGTGCGATATAGCCCTGATCGATCTCCGCTATGCGAAGGATTCCACTGCGCGAGCCGCCTCCGCCGCACCTGGATACGTGACCGCGTCAAGAACGGCCGTCAAGCATCTGTGGAATACACTTGGACGGCTTGATTCGGAAGAGCCGGGCATGGCAACACGCGGCGTGATCGTAAGGCTTCTGGTGCTGCCTGGCTTCGCCGATGAAGCGATCGAAAACCTCGCCTGGATTGCAACGGAATGCTCAAGCGAAATGCACGTCTCCGTGATGAGCCAGTACGCGCCGGCTTTCAATGCGAACGGAACGCCGCCGTTCAACCGTACGGTGACCGAAGACGAATATGCTTCCGTCACGGAGGCCGCCGCAGATTTCGGCTTTGAAAGCGGATGGATTCAGGGATTCGGCAGCCGCGACACGTCGTCGGATCTCGTAGGGGAGAACATGACGCCAGGCGAAGGCACGGTCGAAGCCACTTCCTGCAGTCCCAGAATCGCCGAATAGGGATCCTGGCTTTGGCAGACGGCGCGAACGACCGCGAAGTTCCTCGCACCGGCGGCAACGACATCCCGCAGACGTCTGGCGTCTATCCCCCCGATGGCAACGGCCGGGAACGGGACAGAGGAAATCATCGCCTGCATCGTCTCCAGACCAAGTGTTGGATCGGGTATGTCTTTCGTAGGCGTCGCATATACGGGTCCCACTCCGATATAGTCGGGGCGTTGCGCGATTGCGGCACGCGCCTGGCCGATGTTGTGCGTTGACAGCCCGACGATGGACAGCGCCGGGAAACGACGACGCACCTCGGCGACCGGCATGTCATCCTGTCCCACATGAACGCCATCCGCCTCCACCTCTGCGGCGATCGACGGATCGTCGTTCACGATGAAGCGCGTATGCGTGCCGCGGGTGACGCGGCGGACTTCGAGCGCCTCCCTCATGACGGCGTCGCGGCCTACGTGCTTCATCCGCAGCTGGACCATGCGCACGCCAGCCCTCACGGCAGCCTCCGCGCAACGCGCGTAGCCAACCACCGGGTTTGTCATCACGAGATAGAAGCCGAAATCGTCCATGCCGTCACTTCCGTCCCCATGACATGTCAGGCCGCGTGGACATCTCCACATCGACACGCGCACCTCGTGCGACATCGGCATGTTTCAGCACGGTCGTACCGTTTGCCGCCGCGCCATCCACCGTAACCGACCGGATGTACTTTGCGTCCTTCGACGCCTTAGGCGCTGACAGGACGAAATCGCTTCCGTTTTCAAGATGGATCGTCACCTTGGAGAACACGGGGCTGCCCCACTGGTATTCCGGAAGTCCCGGCGTGACGGGATAGAATCCCATCATGGAAAATACGGCATATGCGCTCATTCCGCCGCCATCCTCGTCGCCGCACATGCCCATGCGGTCGTTCCTGAACCAGCATTCGATCGTCTTGCGCACGAACTTCTGCGTCTTCCAAGGTTCGCCGGTGCAGTTGTAGAGATACGGTATGTGGAAGCTCGGTTCGTTCGCCATCGAGAACACGCCCATGAGTCCGGTGCAGCCGTCGGGCATCTGGGCGCAGAACTCCCACCGCTTGCCCACATTGACGTTGAGCATCGCATCCAGCTTCCTGGACATGGCCTGCGCGCCGCCGAAAAGCCTTATCAATCCCGGAATGTCGTGCTGCACGTCCCAGATGTACGTCCAGGCGTTGTTTTCCGTGTAGTAGTTGCGAGCGCCGAATCCGCCGCATACGAGGTAGTCGAACGGCTCGATGAACGCGCCAGAGGAGTCCTTTGGATGGAAGAACTGCGTCTTGGGGTTCCAGAGGTTCGCATAGTCCTTGGCGCGTTTCGCGTATTTTGCGACCGTTTCATTCGCCACGCCAATCTCCCTGCCGAATTCCGCAAGCGCCCATGCGTCGTAGCTTGCGCCCTGCGTCACGGAAACGGTCTGCCGCCGTTCCCAGCTCGTGTTGACGCCGTTCACCGTCTCCTTCTCGCCAGGGCGCAACGCCGGGTAGTAGCCGTGTTCCTTGTAGAACCTGTCAAGTTCGGTGAGCGGTCCGCGATGCCAAGGCACGAGCGACTCCGTTTCCTCGGTGTGATCCATCCGTTCGAATGCGCGGCGAGCATCGTAGTCCCGTATGCCCTTGCGCCAGGCGTCCAGAAACATGATCGCGGGGTGGCGATTGACCATGCAGTGGGCGTCGCCGGACACGCCAGGGAACACCGGCATCCATTTTTCAGGGTTCTGGTCGGCCATCCGTATGTAGCTGGCCAGCTTTGCGGATTCGGCCTTGGGGCGCAATATGGTCATGAGCGGATGCGCGGCACGGAACGTGTCCCAGGTCCAGTCGTCCACATAGTAGTCCACGCCGTCCGAGGCGTGTATCTTGCCATCGTAGCCGCGGTATCTGCCGGATTCCGTGATGTTCATCATGCGTTCGTAGCAACGCCAGAGCGCCGTATAGAACACGCTTCTCTCGTCCCGGGTGCCACCCTCGACCTCGATCTGTCCAAGCACCGAATCCCACCGACGTCTTGCAGCGACGGCAAGCGACTCCAGATCGAAATCCCTGATTTCCGCCGCAAGATTGACGGCGGCCTGCTCCGCGGAAAGATAGGATATGCCAAAACGCATGCGCACGGTCTCAGGCGCTTCGCCGAAGAATATCGCCGTCTTAGATCCTGACACCTTCACCGCCGACGGTGCCACGTCGAACTCCGCGTACAGATACATGTTCGCCGGCAGACCATGTTGCCCGCGATGGACGTCCATCCCCCTCAGCACGCGGCCATCAACAGCATACGAACCGTTTTTTGCGTCCCGCAGGCCGAACACGAGGGAGTGGCGCCCCTTTCTCTCGAACGTAAAACTGGCGATGGCAGTCTTTTCGCCCGGTGCCAGGGCGAACACCACGCCTGGAGTGTCCAGCCATATGTCATAGCGGTACGGGCGGGCATGCTCCTGATCCCAGGTGGAAGCCCAAGCCTTGAACACGTCGTTTTCTGCACATACCGACGGCTGAACCAGAAAATAGGATATTCCCCTATGGCTTGGGCAGTGAAGGCCGACTGCTGAAATCCGATCCTCGGTATACTGCCGCTCCGGCGCGTTGAAGCGGAACTGCGCATTCGGCCTCTGGACCGTACGCAGGGTAGGCACAAGCATGTGGCTTATGGAACCGATATCCGGGTTTACATAGTCCACCACGCCCGCTTGGAGCACAGGCGCAAAACTGGCAGCGCCAACCATGGCGGCCACGAGGTTGAGTCTGTTCATAGCATATTCCTGTTGGCTAGATATCGATCGAAACGCCGACTTCTCCGGCGCCGCCTGTCGTCAGAGCATCGACATCCGCTTCGACTTCCGTCGCCTTGAGCGAAGTGGTCGGAAGATAGCGGTAGTAGACCATCAACTGCAACGCCGCCAGGCAAGTGCCCATGATGTCGTAGTTGTAGTGGTCCTTGTTCACCCAGTGACCCATCTGGCGCGGCTTGCCGGTGGCATCGTCGATCGTCAGCGGCTGTTTGGTCTTTTCATCGATGCAGGTGGTGATGGACTTCGGATACAGGGCCTTCATCTCCTGGTTCCACTTTTTCCAAAGCGTCTGGTTGGCCGGCGTAGCGCCTTTCGCCATTCCAGCCTGATACTTGCATTGCGCCGCATAGTAGGAATAGTATTGGGAATTCTGCCCGCCAGACATGTGCTTCGCGTCGAACGTAGGCGCCCAGTTGGCCATAACGCGCAAGGCGTTTGCGACCTCCGGCTCCTTCGCATAGCCAAGAAGCTGCATTGCGAGGCAGCCGACACCGCCAAGACCGCCGCTACCGCCCTTGTGGTTCGTCGTTGCGCGGTAGACGAAGCCCGCCTTTTCAGAATAGTTGCGGGTCTTCAGGCACTTGACAGCCTTCTTGATGCACTCTTCCATGCCCTCAATATGCATGCCGGCCATCTTGCCGGCCTTGATAGCCTGCATCGCCCAGCCGCCGAACGAGATGTCGTCAGGGCCGTCTTTCGTGACACGCGCCATGTTGTAGTTCCAGCCGCCGGTGGCGGTCTGCCCGTCGATGATGCGACGGAGCGTCTTTTCCGCCGCCTCGCGCGCGTTAGGATTCTTCGTCATGCCGTACGCCTCGCAAAGGGCATAGGTGCCGATCAGGAAGCCGTATTCGGAACCGCCGGCTCCGCGCATCTTGATGTATGGCGTCTTGCCGTTCGGATCCTTGACGAGGTTGCCGGCCTTGTCCTTCACGACATAGACGCTGTTGATGAGATAGTCGAGAGCTTTCTGGACGGTTGGGCCGAATTCCTTGGATGCGGGCGTCTCGCCATGCGCGAGGAACGTGAGGATGGCGAAGCCCGCGCCGGCGGCCTTGTCCATGCCCTTCGTAAGCCCGTACTTCGGACTGGTTCCCCAGGATCCGTCCGGACTCTGCGTCGCCTTCATCCAGCGGAGTGCCTTGAGGACTGCCGCCTCTGTCTGCGCATCGCCATACTGGGCACCGCCTTTCGTGTAGGCGCCGCGCACGCCGGCACCACGGGCAGTGCCTGCCACCGAACGCATTGTCACGGGCGATTTGATGTTCAGCATCGCATCTACGGACGCCACCTTCACGGACTGCGGCTCGGCCGTAGGCGCAGGCGTCTCCGCCATCTCTGGCGCGTTGACATTGGGCGAATCCATCTGGATGTCCACGTCCATCTCCGGCGGCGGCTCAGTCTCCGGCGGCGGCTCCACCTCTTCCAGCTTCTCGTCCTCCTGGCTGGCCTGAACGATCTCCACCTTGATTTCCTGCCGCCCGTTGTTGCCTACGGCGGTTACAACGAAGAGTATGATCACCCCGATGAGAGGCACGAGGATGGCCGAAAGCGGCGCAATCTGGCGCTGAAGCTCGATGATCGCCTCCTTGTACTCGCGGGAGGCGCGAGGTTTGCCGAGTCCGGCGAACATCTTGAACAACCGCTTGAAGTAGCCATCTTCCTCGTAACGGGCCATTTCCTCTTCAAGCTTTTCCTTCATCTCCTCTTCGTCTATCATCTCCATGACGTCGATTCCTCCTGCCCCGTTGGGCTACATGCTGAAAATAGAGAGGTTGTACATGCCGTACTTGTTGCACGTATCGAGCGCCTGCACCAGATACATGTGCGGGGAGTCCAGTGTGCATCGCACGAGAACGGTCGCCTTCTTCGAGGTGGCCGACAGCTTCTTTATGTTGCGGTCGAGCTCGCGCAGCGAGACGCCACGCCCGTTGAACACCATGCCGCCAGGCCCGATGTCGATCTTGATCTGCGTGTCATTCTCGACGCTTTCCGACGAGGAGGCGTTAGGAGCCGGACGGTTTGCGTTCAGCTTCGAGAAGATGTCCTCCTGCTTGATCGTAACGATGAAGAAGATCATCAGCTGGAACACGACGTCGATCATCGGCGTCATTTCGGCCTTGGGATCCTCTTGCGGTTTACGTGCCATAGGTTGAAACCTCCGTCTATTTCTTTCCGGCGTGGCGGGACATGCTGCCCTTCGCTTCCTGGACGGCGACAAACGACAGCTTCCACACTCCGCATGCGGCGCAGATGTTCATCACGCGCGCGACATCCCTGTGCTTCGTCCTGTAATCGGCCCGGATCATGCACGGGAAGTCCGCGCCGTATCTCGCCTTGCGCTCCTTGACCTTCTGCGCGAGCATCTGGTCGGTCAGCGTCATGTTGGAAAGCGAAACACGCCCGTTGCGGGCGACATCGATCGTCAGCTGCGAGGGCGGCAGTTCATCCTGCGTAAGGGTTATGCCGTACTTGCCGTCCTCCAACTTGATCGTCGTATCCTTGTCGTCACTCATCTTGAGCGTGACGACGAAGAAGATGATCAACTGGAACACGACGTCGATCATCGGCGTCATGTCCAGCGAAACGTCTTCGTTTTTGGGCTTCTTGGCCATCGGTCAACTCCTTCCGGAGCAGTGATTACGCCTGAGCCTCGCCATCGACCTCCACGTTGCGGAGATCCTTGATCAGCTCCATCGTGAGCGCCGTCATGCGGAGGATGAGGCGATTGGCGTTGTTGCGGATCGAATAGAAGATCGTCAGCGAAGGGATGGAGACCACGAGACCGCCGGCCGTCGTCCAGAGAGCCTGGGAGATGTTTCCGGCGAGCGCGCCGATGTCAGGCACGCCCGAAGCGAGGGTGGCGAAGCACATGATCATGCCTTGCACCGTACCGAGCAGACCGAGCGACGGAGCGAGGTTGGAGCACACCGAAATCCACGTGAGGCGCTGCATGATGCGCTCCGTCTCGAGATCGGCCGCCGCGTTCACGGCCTCCTGGATGATGTCAAACCCCTCTTCGACGTGCTGGAACGCGGCCGCGAGGATGTTCGCCATCGGGCTGGGTTCGCTTTCACACGCCTTGAGAGCCTTCATCACGTCACCTTCGGCCATCGCGCCCTGCACGTTGCTGATGAGCGTAGGCGGCATGATCTTCTTGGGCTTGATGAGCACCCAGCAGTCGACCGCGAAGTAGATAGCAGCGGCGCCATCGCCGAACAGGGCGGCCCACAGGATCACGCCCAGGACGCCGGAACCGAACACCACGTCCATGAAGCCGCCGGAACTGGACTTCTTCTGTTCGCCGCCGTCAACGGCCTTTCCGCTGGCGTCCACAAGATCGCCGCCACCCTGCTGGGCGGCCGGAGCCGCATCTTGGGCCGCAGCCACCGTAGCTGCCACAGGGGCCGCAACAAGGCCGAGCATCATGACCGCCGCCATAACCGACTTCTGCATCTTCTTCATGTTCATTTTGTTTTTCCTTTTAGGTTGAAGGGCTAAAGAGCACCTGTATTATACCCGAATGCACCCCTGATGTTCAAGGGCAAAGCCGCTCGTCATTTGGCGGCCCAAGGGCTCGACGGATAGAGCTTCTTGAGATCGGAGCGCATCGTATCCGCCCGGCCGCTCTGTCCGAGCTTCTCGAAGCAGATTGCCGCCTTGTAGAGGGCCTCAGGCTGAAGCTTTGCGGCGACGTCGGCATCGTTGTAAAGGTATACGACCCGCAGATAGCCGTCGGTCAACGCCTTCTTTGCCGCGTCCACGGACTCGTTGCCGGCCTTCAATATCATGTCGCCGCGCATGGTAAGCGCCGCGCCGCTTGAAAAACGGTCGCCGCTCTTCGCCGCCTTGGTCAAAGCCGACTCAAGGGCGCTCGTTTTGCCTAGCGCAAGCAGTGCACCCCAGTACGCCGGAGCGAGCTCGCCCCTGTAGGCGGCAGAAGGTTCGCCGGAAATGATCGACTGGCAAACCTTCAAGCCTTCTTCTGCCTTGCCCGATGAAATGTACGCCTCGGCCAGATAACGGCCCGCCGGCTTGTCCCACTGAAGATGCTGATACGACTTGGCGATCTTCTGCAACGCCGGAACCGCAGCAGAGCCCTGCCCCTTCTGGACCTGCTCGACGGCAGCATCGAATCCAGCCGGCTTTTCTATGTCCAGTTCGGCGACTTCCGTCTCCTTGACCTGGAGCTCCACATTGCCCTTGGTCACCAGGTACGCCTTGTCACGCGTGCTCCAGCGAATGTTGCCCTTGTGCGTTTCCCCGGATTCGGTCGTAATCGAACCGGGCACGTCGCCGAATACGGCCGCGCACGCCACACCTGCCACAATGAAGACTGTAATCTTATTCATGTCATTTTCTCCAGATTCTCAATTCTTGAAATCGGCAAACTACCGGCTACTGGTCCGCCTTGGCCTGGTTGATGGCATTTTGAACGGCCGTCTTGTGCTTGCCGTCGGGGAACAGTTCAAGATACGTTTCGCCATAGCGCAGGATGTCCTCGGACTGCGCCTTGCCAAGCTTCGCCATCAGCGGCAGCACGGTGGAATAGCACCTCTCCAGATTTGCAAGCTGCGCCGCCGTCATGTCCTTGGCCGGATGTTCATCCGTAGGCTCGTGCGCCATCAGGAACGCCTGGAATGTGACGACAGCCTGTCCGCAGGTCTCCTTCGACTGCTCTTGAAGGCCCATCGCCTCCTCCGCCTCCATCTTCCTTATCAGAACGTCGCCGGACTGAAGATCAAGCAGATCCGCCTCTGCCGCCGCCTTCTTGTATCCGCGCAGCTTCTTGAGCGCGCCGACCGCCTGGTTGAAGAACTTGCGACGCAAATCGTCGTTCTTCTCCTTGCGTCCTTCTTCGGAAGCGACTTCCACCATCATTTCGTAGGCACCGATCACCAGCTGCGACTTGCCGTGCTTCTCGATGAACCGGTCCAGCACTTCATGCGCCTCCACGTAATGCTCCGCGCCAACATGGGCGCGGGCCTGGCCCAGCATCGCCAGCGTCGCGATGGACGCGGCGTTCGTATGGCCCTTCGCAAGTTCCATCGCCTTGGTGTACGCCTCCAGCGCCACATCCCAGCCCTTTGCGTCCAGCAACGCGTTGCCGGCGGCCAGGAACTGCCCGGCAGTGTACTTTCCGCCGGGCGTCTCCAGCATCTGCTTGTACTGCTTCACGCCCTCGGCGCGAAGCCCCATCTCTATCAGCGTCTTCGCCAGGCGGGGCACGGAGTTCTTCGCCTCCTCGGACTCTGGGAAATCGCGCTGCAGCCTGGCAAAGGCGTCCTGCGACTTCTCCATGTTCTTCTCCGCCGTATGTATCGTTCCGATCTTCACCAGTATCTGCGGTGCATACTCGCCCTTCGGATAAAGCGAGAGGTAGTTCTCGTAGGCTTTGACGGCCTGGGCGCGGAAAACCGGCACCTTCGATTCCGGCCATGTCATGCGCTGCCAGCTCTCACCCTCGAGGTATATCGCCTGCGCGCGCTGGACGAGGAACTTCTCCCGGTCCGCCTTGGAGATGGACTTGTCTTCAAGCGTCTTCGTGATGAAAAGCGCAGTGTTGCGGAAATCGCGTATCGCGCCGGCGACCCCGCGGTAGGCATCCTTGCGCAAGGCCTCGGCGGCCTCGACGTCGTTAGTCTCGAAAGCCGTCTCGAAAGCGGCAAAACCGCGCTTCTGCTGCATCAGCGCGAGACTGAGCTGCGATGTCGTCTTCTCGATCGGCTTTTTCGCCACCTGCACGAACTTGCGCAGCCACATCTCCTGGGCTTCGCCGTTTCCGGTCTTTCCGTTGCACGTCGCCAGATAGCTGAGAGAATTGGCGTAGTACGTGGAATTCGTATACTGCGTCGCTATCCGCGAATAGTAGCGGATGGCGGACTCCCAGTCCTCGGCCTTGTAGGCGCGGCCGCCGAGCGTCAACGCCGTCTGGGCGGCATTGTAGTGCGTCGGATAGTTGTCGAAGAACGCGTCGTAAAGCTGCTGCGAACGGGCCAGGGCACCCATGTCGCGCTCCTTCGCCGCAAGGTGCAGGACGGCGTCGCCGGCAGGACGGATGAAGTCGGGCTTCAGCCCGGAGAAACGTTCGGAGAGGTAGCCTTCCACCGCATCGGCGGAAAGCCGGGCGTTCTGCTTCTTCTTCGCATCGCGCTCGACCTGCCAGAGGTTGAGCCAGCTCTCGGCGAGGTTGGCGACAGCGCCAATCGACTCCTCGGCCTCAGGAAACTGGGCCAGAATGTCGCCATACGATTTCACGGCCTTGACGAAATCTCCGTTGCGGAAATCCTCATCCGCATTCTCGAACTGCAGGCGGCGGACCTTCTTCATCTGGTCAGCAGATATGTTCGTCTTGATTTCCTTCTTGTAGCGGGACTTGACGAACTTGGCTATGGTCTCGGCCAGTTCGCCGGCGTTGGACGCCCATTTCGATTCAGGGTATTTCACGAACACGTTGATCGCGTGGTTGTAGGCTCCGGCACCATTGCGCTTGGCCCCCTTGCGCGCGCCGAACAGCGAATCCTTGATCATGTCCTCGTCCGGCTTTGCCTTCTTAGCCTCGTCCTGGACGGCCTTCCACATCACGGAAGCCAGCAGGTAGCGGCATTCAGGCATCGGACTCATCCTCACGTACCCCTGCCTGCCGTCGGGATCCTGCTCCACCAGGCTCTTGTGTATCTCGGCAAGCTGAGGCATGTAGTCGCTCACCAGCCCCTGCGCCTTCTCAAGATTGCCGCGCAGCATCTCGATGTGCGCCTTCATGGCGACGGCCTTGCCGAACACTATGATCAACTCGTTCTTCCACAACAACTTGTCCACAAGCCCTGTCGCCCGGGCCAGGTAGTCGGCCTTCTTCTTCGCCTGCTTGGGGTCGGAAGCTTCTGATGCCAGGCGGATCAGCAGATCCACGTCTTCCATGGCAACCGCGCACCAGCGCTCCTCCGGCAGGTTCTTGCCCAGCAGTTCGCCGTACATCTTCACGGCCTCGTCGAACTGCCTTTCGTTGACGCACATCTGGGCCCACTTGAACCCGCTCTCGACGTAGAAGTCGACCAGATCCTCGCCAGGCTTTGGCACTGCCGCGAAAAATTCCTTGTATATCTTGCGGCTTTCCGGCAGCATTCCGCGGGCGTAGTACGCGTCAGCCATCGAAAGGCGCAACGCCCAATATTCGCCGCTCTTCTTGTCTTTGATGCCGTCAACCACCTTCTGCACGTCATCGAACTTGCCGAGACGCAGGTCGCCCTGCAGCTCCAGAACCTTCAGTTTGGGTCCGAGAGCAGGCCACTTCTTCTTGGCATCGGCGATAACCGGTTCCGCCAGATCGGGCATCCCGGCATTCACAAGTGCGGAAATGAACCGCAGCTCCTCCTGAGACGCTGCCGCTGCAGCGTCCGGCGCATCGTCGGCCGCACGCACGTACGAAAGAGGAATGCCGGCGAGGACTGCCAGCGCGACCAAGGGCAGAAGATATGTATGAAAGGGTCTCATGGTGCGTCAAGTATACACCGAAACGGCATGCCCGCGCAAGCCCAAAAATAGGCCGACCGTCCCACCGGGTGCGCGCTCTTACCCGTTTTTGGGCTTTCGCGACGCCGCCACGGCGAACCCGACGCCGCATAGCAGCAGGGCCAGCGATATGGTTTGGCCGATGGAAAACGGCCCCACCGCCGCCCGCGGATCGCCGCGCAACATCTCCATCCCGAAGCGGACGACAGCGTACCCCATCATGTATACGCCTGTTGCGAATCCGGGCCGTTCCTTCCAGAAACGGTTGTAGACGAACAGCAGCGCTACAAACAGCGCCGCAACCGCCGCCGCCTCGAAGAACTGCGTAGGCAGCACCGGGAGCGACGCCTGCGCACTCGCGCCGATCTGCCCCGCGTTCAACTGCTCGTACCACGCAGGCGAACCGCGAGGGAAACTGACGGCGCATGCCGCATGCGAGATGCGTCCGTAGCAGCATCCGTAGAAAAAGCATCCGACGCGCCCAAATGCGTGTCCAAGAGGAATCACCACGGCGAGAAGGTCGGCCAGCGGAAGCACGCGTTCCCGTTTCACCCAGCACCATATCAAGAACACCGCAAGCGACAGCAACAGCCCTCCGTAGAACATCAGTCCGCCCTGGTCAACCCGGACGATCTGCTCTGGATGGGATGCGAACTCGCTCTGCCAATGCTCGATCACATAGGCCGCCCGCGACCCCACGACACCGCAAACCATCATCCAGGTCACCAGACCCGTCAACATATCCGACGAACGCCCCGTCCGCCTGCACAGCCACGACAGCACCTGCCAGGCCGCCAGAAACCCCAACGCCATGCACACGCCGTACGTCTTCACATGGAGAAAGCCTATCGATACCAGATCGGGATGCATTACAGTCCTTTCAGAATCTCAACCGCCAGACGCGTCGGTGCGGCGTTCGTCTCGGCAAGCCACCACCCTCCGCCTTTCTGCGACGACACGAGCTTCAACGCCATCTGCACACGCGTCTGCCCGTTGGTGACGCCAAGCCGGCTTCGAAGGTCCGCAAGACCTTTTGCGTCCTTGCGCTCCAGACGAGCGGCATTCTTGAAATTCCTTTCCAGCCACCGCTCGCCCATGTCTACAGCATGGTTCACCTCGTTCTGGACCGACGGCTCCAGCGGCCCGTCCGCCTGCGGCAGAGGCTGAGCGGAGAACGTGGCTCCCCCTTCCGGCGCCATCGCATCCAGTTCGCAGGGGAACCACGTCTGCATCTCCCCTTTGCCGCGATGGCACCATGCGAAGTACGGAACTAGTTTTACGGAGCATGGTGCGCAGGAGCCGTTCTTTGCGGCGTCATGCCGCGCGTGGAATCCTGCCGTCGCCAGGGCCGGCATGCGAATTCCGCGTATTTCCACCTCTGCGTCCGCGAACACCGCATCCTTCGGGATCGCCAGGTCCAACGCGTGCCCGCCATTGTCCACCCCTTCTGCGCACCATACGATCGGGCCGCGTTCTACGGCCAGCCGGCCGCGATCCGCCGCGACACGCCCGTCTGCCGCGATGCGCTTCACCGGCATGGGCATGTCCAACGTCACCGTATCCCCCCGCCGCCAGATTCTGTCTATCCTGCAATAGCCCTTGCCAATAGACGTCGGGACTGTCGAGCCGTTAACTCGCAGAACAACCTCGGACGCCTTGGCCGGAATCGTCTGCGCATAGAGTCCGCTGGGCACCGGCCGGCCTGTCGCCCATCCGGGGATGCGTACCTTTAGCGCGAAACGCTGACCTTCGCGATCTGGAAGAATTGTCATCTTCACATGGCCTTTCCACGGGTATTCCGTAGTCTGCTCCAGCGCCACAACGCCTGAAGCGAGCACGAGCTTCGCCTTTGACTGCATAAAAAGATTGACATAGGCGTCATTCTCAGAGACGGAATACGCGTATTGGGCGATCTGGGGCATGAAGCGAACCACGTTCACCGGGCAGCACGAACACCCGAACCACCTGGAACGAGCGCGGTCGCCAGACGACGCCAGCGGATTCTGGTAGAAGAACTCGTCGCCGGACAGTGAAATTCCGGAGAGGAAGCCGTTGTAGATTATGCGCTCTATGACGTCCATGTACTTTCCGTCGCCCGAAAAAAGGAAGAGCCGTTCGTTCCACAACGCATTCGCGATCGCAGCGCACGTCTCAAGATAACCCTTCTCGTTCGGCAGGTCGTACGGTGCGCCAAACGCCTCCGCGACCTTGCCGACGCCCGGCACTTCAGCACGATGGTGCGCACCGATGCCTCCCGTGACGTGCAGCTTCGTGCCGACAACGTCCTCCCACAGACGTTCCGACGCCGTCCTGTACGCAGGGGCGCCCAGCAAGGCCGCGACATCCGCCATGGCCGTGTACAGATAGCCTGCCCTCACGGCGTGGCCGCAAGCCCGATCCTGCTTCACGACCGGCAGATGGTTCTGGTTGTACGGCCCGCCGACGCCGCGAAAGTCGAGAAGCGTCCTGGAAAGGTTCAGATAGCGGATGTCGCCCGTCGCACGATAGAGCTTGCACAGGGCCAGTTCTATCTCTTCGTGGCCGGGCACCCGCTTGATCTTGCCAGGGCCGTTTCCAAACGTACGGACCATCATGTCTGCCGCCTTGATGGCCACGTCAAGGAGAGACCGTTTCCCGGTCGCCTGCCAGTATGCGACACCTGCCTCGATCATGTGCCCCATGTTGTAGAACTCGTGGCTGCCGCTGCAGGCGCTCCAACGCTCGGGCCCCATCATTTTGGCGTGCGGGAACCCCTTCACCTTCTCCATGCCGAGCGTACGTGCCGTATAGAGGTAGCCGTCGTCTTCCTGGGCGCCGGCGATATCGGCTATGATGCCGTCTACATATTTCTCCAGCTCTGGATCGGGATGTGTCGCTAACGTGTATGCCGCGCCTTCGATGATCTTGTAAACGTCGGAATCGTCGAACGGACACCCCTTGAACGTCCCCCTCGCGCGTTTTGCCGCTTCGCGGAAGTTGGCAAGCCTGCCGGTATCCTCGCTCCGCTTGAAATCCACACGCACGGTGACGGTACGGTTCGTCTCGAAACGCGGAAGCCAGAATCCGCCCGTAACCGTGACGTTCGTAATGTCGGCCGCGCGCACTGGATAGTCGACTGACGCGAACGCGGACGCCACACCGCCGAATGCGACGCACAAGGCCATTGCTCTTTTCATGGTGCTCCTCATTGGAAATCAACCGGACGGCCTATTCTACCACATCCGGCTTATGCAGCCAACCGGCATTTTGAAGTTGACCGTTGCACGAAACGCCTGCTTGTTGTAAACTTTCCGCCGATGGCAGACAGGCAAGACAACATGCACGCCCGCGGACTTTCGCTGCTTTCGGGCGGACTCGACTCCCAGCTCGCCGTCTGCGTCCTGCGGGACGCCGGCGCAGACGTGGAGTGCGTCACTTTCGCAACGCCCTTCTTCGCGCCCGACGCCGCTCGCAAGGCCGCCGCCGCTCTGGGTGTCAAGCTCAACGTCGTCGACTTCACCGACGACGAGATCGCCCTCGTAGAGGCCCCGCCTCACGGGTTCGGAGGTGCGATGAATCCGTGCATCGACTGCCATGCCACCATGATCCGCCGCGCAGGCGAGATGATGGCGCGGCTTGGCTACGACTTCGTGGCCACCGGCGAAGTCCTCAACCAGCGCCCGATGTCGCAGAACCGGCAGTCCCTCGGCGTGGTGGAAAAGACGAGCGGACTCGCCGGCCGCCTCGTGCGCCCTCTCTCGGCCCAGCTGCTCGACCCCACGATCCCGGAGCAGGAAGGCCGCATCGACCGCTCCAAGCTGCTCGGTCTCTCTGGACGCCGCCGCGAACCGCAATTTGAGCTGGCAGAAAAATACGGCCTTGTGGACTACCCTTCCCCCGCCGGCGGATGCAAGCTCACGGAGAAGGGATTCGGGCGCCGCCTCAAGGACTTGATGGTGCATGAAGGCTTGCGCGAACGCCGCCTCGTGGAACTCCTGAACATCGCCCGCCGTTTCCGTCTGCCTGACGGCACCGGCGTCGTTCTCGGACGAGACGCCGCCGAGAACGCAGCCCTCGTCAAGGCTCGTGCGCCGACGGACACGCTCCTCTCCCCCATCTCCGTTCCCGGCCCCACGGCCCTCGTCCCCAAGGTCTGCACGCCGGACGGACTCGACCAGGCCGCCCGTCTCGTCTGCGCCTGGAGCCGCTTCGACACCTTCTCCGGCGAAATCAAGATCAAGATCGTCTCTGGCGAAACGACCGCCGAGCGTGCCGTTCCGCGTCCCTATCTCCGCGAACCATTCCTTCCATTCCAGCTATGCTAGACGCACTTGCCAGCCACCTCGACGCTTTCGCCGCCCTGGCCCCTGTCTGGGGGTATGCGTTCATCTTCGCCTTCATGGCGATCGAAAGCTCGTTCATCCCCTTCCCCAGCGAAATCGTCATGATCCCCGCCGGATTCCTCGCAGCCCGCGGCGAACTGACCCTTCGGGCGCCCGTCCCGGATCTCGCGCTAGCCTGTGCCGCAGGTCTCGCCGGTTCGCTCGCAGGCGCATACTTCAACTATTTCCTGTCCTCCAGACTCGGCGAGCCGTTCCTGCGAAAATACGGCAAGTGGTTCTTCATAAAGCCGGAAGCTCTGGACCGTGCCTGCGAAGTGTTCAATCGCTACGGCGGCGTCACCACGTTCGTATGCCGCCTCGTCCCCGTCATCCGCCAGCTGATCTCCATTCCGGCCGGACTCGCAAGGATGCCGCTCGGCAAGTTCACCCTCTTCACCGGCCTCGGCGCTGGAATCTGGACCGCCATGCTGGCCGTCATCGGATTCGCGCTCGGACGCTCCGCCGGCGACATCACATACCTTGAACTCGTCCACCGCGGCAAGTCCATGCTTGATGCGAATCTCGTGTGGATACTGCTCGGCACCACATTGCTAGCCATCGCATACATGGCAGCCAGCAAGCTGGTGATGCGCCGCAGAGCCGCCTGACAGTTTCACCAGGTCCGCTCCTCTGATGCATCTATTCCAACGTGATTTCGCCTATCGGCACCTTGTCCTTGACCTTGTCAAGCCGCATGGACAGCACCTGACGCTTCTCTTCCGGTCGTCCCCAGTTGGTGAATACGGTCGCCGTGACCGTAGCTGGCCCGAGAAGCGTCTGCTGGCGCGAGCCGAAATAGTGGGCCAGCACCTTGTAGACGCCCTTTGCGGCATTCTTCTTGAGGTATTCCTCAGGCCCGTATCCCGTCGTCACGTCGTGTGACACGAACCCGCCGGTGGACGTTCTCCTATGCCTGTAGAACGCCTCCTCTCCGTCAGGTTCCAGCACGTGGATATCCACATCGGTATTGTCCGTGTCCCATGCAAGCGCGATGCGCACGTCAAGATCGAGAAGTTTGCGGTAGACGTCGTCCATCTCCGGCGCCCGAGGAGCCTTTCCGCCAGGCCAAGTCTGCCGATCCGCCCACGCGACGAGCGCATTCAGCTCCTCTATGGCAACCAGCGCCGTCCATAGCGCGTTGTCGCGCTTCCAGGCCGTGAATGCCGTCTTGTGGTAGTGTGCCATCGCCTCCGCTATGTCGGCGGCGTTCGTATCGCGTCGGCCGCGTTCCTCAAGCGTGATGGCCAGGTCGCGGAACGAATGCGGTTCCTCCGGACGCAGTTTTGCCGTTTTCCTCAAGATCGGCAGCGCCGCATCGTATTCGCCCGCCTCTCTCAAACGCCATGCGCACGTGCGCAGCATCCCCGGATCGTCCAGCCGCAGCTCGACCAGGTTGGACAGGATGCGTACCGCAATTCCGTTCGCCTTGATTCCGAAGAAATAACCTGCGCAATCCAGATAGAACGCCGGAGATGCGGCATACTTCTTCCGCTGGACCATGTATTCTGAATACGCCACCTCCGCAACTGCCGCCGCATTGGCCCCGAGCCCGCCGCCAAGGGCGACAACCGCATCCTTTATCGCCTGCAGATATGGCGTCTGCGGATCCCATGCCGTCATCTTGACGGTGGCAACCGCCGTTTTTTGCTTCTTGGCCTTCGCTTCTGCTTCCGGCTCCCGGTCGCTCTCGGCCGCCATGGGGACAAGTGCCGCCGACCTCATCCTGGCAGGCGCACGCGCATTCGACCTTGCAGAATGTCCTCCGGTGGCTTCCGCAGGGGCCGAACTGTCGTCATCGTCATGCGCCGCCTGTGCGGGGGCGTTCCCGTCCCTGCTGCCGAACATGTCGAAAAGTCCGCTGCGAGGCGTTTTTGGCTTCTTTGGCACAGGATCGTTCCACCAGTCGACACGTGACTTCCACTCGTCCCTCAACCTGGCGAGATAACGTTTCCGGCGCTCTTCCTCCGTCGCCTTGCGCTGCGCCTCGGAAGGCCGCTGCTCGAGCCACTTCGCATGCAGGTCCTTGGCCGTAGCCGGCGGCTCAACGTCGTGCTTCAGCCACTGTGAAAGCGTCTCGAACACGACAATGCTCGTGGCCGGACTCGCAATGCCGTACCTTCGGCCTATCGCCAAAAGCTCGTCCGCGTTGTCTTCCGCGCGAGGCGCGAGTTCGTTCACACGCGAAGCCGCCCATGCCGTCGCCAGCACATTGCCGTTGCGCGCTTCCGCACGACGGATGGAGACGGGGCTGGAAAGGCGTCCGTTGCCGTAGTCCAGCCTCAATTCGGCGGCATCTGCCGTCAATCGGCCAAGCACCGTCACGCGGCCCTGTGCGATCTGGCCGACGCCCTGCACGTTCGCGATCCCCTCGCCTGCGACGCCAGCAAGCGTAGGCGGAGGCGCGCCGATCTCTTCAAGCGCCTGCGCGGCCGTCCTTACGGCAAGGTCTATCACTCGCCCTCCGCAGATCCGGCGCAGTGCGGAAATATCCTTTATCGCACCTGTCGCCACGGCTATCGGCTTGTTCGCGCCAAAGTCGATGTCGCCGTCGCCAAGCACGCTCAAGCCGTCCGTGAACAGGAGCGTACGGTTATCCGTTGGATTCTTCCCTGCGAACGCCGCCAGCGCGGCGAAATCCGTGCCTCCGTCGCATGGCGTCCGGCCGAGTACCGCCACCAGTTCGCCGCGTGTCGCGCAGAGACGCGGCTTCTCCACGGTATTGCGGAAGACCACGAGTTCGTAGCATGCTTCGTCCGGCAGCATGTCCACCACCGCGAGTGCGGCCGCCACATCGGCGTCCGTACGGCTGCCTGATGCGTCCCACAGTATGCGCCATGTTTTTGGCAGGCTCGTCTTCGCCGTCTCCAGCGGCGGCGGGCGGTCGCTGACGGCGAACCACGTCTCGCCATTGACGTGTTCAACCGCGCAAAGCCGCTCCGGGAGCGCCGGCAACGCCACCGTCACGTCCGCATCTGGCATGATATCGGCATCTATCGCCTCGGTGCGCCAGACTGCATCGGCCGCGGCAAACCGCCTGTCGCCCAACCCTCCCAGCACGGGCTGCGGCATTCCGCCGCCCATAGGCACCGTGATGGAAACGCTCCGTTCCTTCAACGGCACGCGCGGCATCGAAATTACGAGCGCGGCATCCCCGTTGGGAGCGAACGCCAGCGGCGTCACATAGTCCACGCGTATGCGCCGCGCTCCATGCGCCGGAACCGGATACACCCGTGTGCGGTAGGCGTTGCCCTTTACATGCTCCACGAGGCCGGGATCCACGCCCAGCTTGACTTCCTCTTCGAACGCGACGCGCGCCTTTTCCTTCTTCACCACCACGCCATCGGTCATCACGCCGTTTACATCAAGCGCATATCCGCATACGCTCGCCCCGTCAGGCAGCGGAAACTCCAAAGGATACTCCAATGGCCGCCCGTTCTGGTTCTCAACCACGATCAGCGTGCGTACCGTGGCAAACGCGCCTGAAACCTTCGCCTCCACGGCATAGCTCGCAATTGACACAGGTTTCTCCTGGGCTGCAACGCCCGCCGCGGCCAGGGCTGAAACAATCACCAGAAATTTATTCATGATGCCACTCTCCTAAACGCTTCTGGTTGTCCGGGGTGGATTCGAACCACCTCGAAGGGTATCAAAAACCCCTATGCTGCCATTACATCACCGGACAGTCTCTACGGGAACGGCCCAAAGGCCGTCCTTCACAAGCTCATGCGCAACGCGGCCAGCCTCGACCGCGTCGCCTACGAGTCCGAAGACCGTTGCTCCGCTGCCGCTCATCGACACGCCAAGGCATCCAGCCGCCTCCAGCCGGCGCCATGTCTCTTCAAGCTCAGGATGCAACCGCATCGCCGCCGCCGCCAGATCGTTCTGGAGCGCACGCGCCACGGCCGCGCCCGATCCCGACCGCATTGCCTGGCGCATATTATAGAGTATTTCAGGACGGTTCTGCAAGGGGACTTTGCATTGAGAGAATATTTTCGCGGTCGAACAGAACGCATGCGGATTTGCAAGCACCATGTGGAAGCATCCGCCATCGTACGCATCGTGCAGGCTTGATACGCGTTCGCCCCTGCCTTCCATGAGAACGGGGCCGCCAAGGACCAGGGCTGGAACGTCGCTGCCGATTTCGGAACCAAGCGCAGCCAGGTCTTGGCGAGGAATGCCGAGATGCCACATGTCGTTGAGTCCGTTCAGAACCGCAGCCGCATCGGCTGAACCGCCGCCGAGTCCGCCTCCAGCGGGAATCCGCTTCTCCAGCGTGATGGCCGCGCCGCTTCTCACGCCGCCTACGCGCTGCAGCAGCCGCACGGCGCGCACGGCAAGGTTGTCCCCGGCGGCAAGGCCATCCAAGCCTGCGGACAGGAACGGATGCGAGGCACGCACGTCCAGCGCAACCTCGTCTGAGGGTTCCAGCGTCACGACATCCGCCAGTGAAACCGGCGCCACCACCGAACGCAGGTCGTGATATCCATCTGGACGCATCCCCAGGATCTCTAGCGTCAGATTGACCTTTGCGTATGCGGCAAGCGTCATGATGCCCATCCTCTTCCCTTGGACGACCGCATCTTTCAATGCGGACGGATAGCGACAAGGCGGAGTTCCGGACACGGACCTTCACCCATGAAGTCGGAAGCCTGCAGGTTGAACAGCAGGTCGAAGCGTCCTGAAGACTGCGTCCGCAGTCTTTCGGCTTCATCGCCATGGTTCCACCATACGGCCCGTGGAATGCAACGGTTGACAAAAGTGAACGACACGTGCCGTCCATCGGCGCCGATGGGGCGTATGTCGGCGAACGAGACGCCCTTGACACCGAAGACCGGCTCGGGATTGCCCTCTCCGAACGGTTCCAGCCGCCTGAGATCGCGCTGAAGCTCCAACGTCAGGTCGGCAGGTTCCAGCCATCCGTCGAACAATATCGCGGAAGCGTCGGGGGCGTTCGCCCTCTGCGCCGCGCATGCGGCGGCAAACAGTCTCTTGAATTCGTCGAAACGCCCCGGCTTGATCATGAACCCGCCGGCGGCGGCATGGCCGCCAAAACGAAGCAGCGACGAAGACGCCGCAGACAGCGCATCGTGGATGTTGTAGCCGTCCGGAGCGCGTGCGGATCCGTTGTCGCCCACGACTATCGCCACAGGAAGGCACGTCTGCTCCAGGATGCGTGCGGCAACGATCCCCGCCACGCCGGAATTCCAGTCGCCGCCGCGCGCGACAACGGCGTCAAGTCCGTCAAAGGCATTGCCGAACTGTTCGCGCACGGCCTGCTCCATGCGAAGCTCCTCGCTCTTGCGCTGCGCATTCAGGCCCTCGACCTTGACGGCGAGAAGCCGTGCCGCCTCGCGGTCGTCGGTCATGAGCAGGTCGTACGCCACACGGGCCGTCTCCATGCGGCCTGCGGCATTGATGCGTGGAGCCAGAAGAAATCCAAAATCGCGCGCGCTCAACGGCGCGACGCGGCGTACGGCCCGGTCGAACAGTTCCCGCAATCCGACGGGTGCGAACGTCCTGAATGCCGCAAGCGCATGCGTCACCAGAATGCGGTTGCAACCTGTCAACGGCATCAGATCGGCAACCGTGGCAAGACCGGCCATGACGAGCAGCGGCCCTGCGAACTTGCCGCCCGCATACAATCCGCGGGCGACCGCCTCCTGCGCAAGCGCGGCCGCGAGGAAAAACGCCACGCCTGCGCCGCAAAGCTCTTCGCATCCCTGCACTGCGGCAACTCGCGGGTTGACGAGCGCATCAGCCGCCGGAATGTCTTCGCCTGGAAGATGGTGGTCGGTGACGACCACTGCAATGCCATGCGCCCTCAGGTCGGCGATCTCGCGCACGGCTGTAATGCCATTGTCCACGGTAATCACAAGCGCTACGTCGGGATGTTCGGCCAGCAGCCTGGCGAGGGATGCGTCCGTCATTCCGTACCCTTCCGTGAAACGCTCGGGAATGAACGCGTCGGCAACGGCGCCAAGCGTCCGGAGAGCGCGCACCAGTATCGCCGTGGCGCACACCCCGTCGGCGTCGTAGTCGCCGAAAACGACTATCTTCCGCCGTTCTCCGACAAACGGCAGGATGCGTTCCACGGCCTCGGGAACGCCCGGCAGCGAGCCTGCGGACATCAGGCGCGGAAGCGCTGGATCGAAGAACTGCTCTACCGTTTCGGCAGACAGGCCACGGATGGCGAGAAGATGCGCGAGGACGGGCGAGAATCCTCTTTCCTCAAAATCTCGCACAACTTCAGCATCCGCCGTCCGTTCCTGCCAGCGCGTCCGCATTCTCCGCCTACCCTCTGGCCGTGCCGAGAATGCATGTTACCGTGGCCTCAACCGCCAGCACGTCGCCGACATAACCCTTCAACGCGAACTTGCCGATCTTCGATCTCAGCACCGTATTCGCCACCACGGTAGTCAAAGTGTCGCCGGGAACCACCGGACGGCGGAACTTCACGCCGTCGACAGTGGCAAGAAAGAAGAGCGGCGGCTCGCCGTTCGGCCCCATCGATACGATCTTTGTCGCAACGAGCGCCGCGCCCGCCACCTGCGCCATGGTTTCAACCAGCACCACGCCAGGCACAACCGGACGTCCCGGGAAATGCCCCTTGAAGAATTCGTTCTTCTCGAGCGTATACGTGTATTTCCCTATGGCGCCCGTCTCGTCGGCGCAAACAAGCTCGTCCACGAACAGGAACGGCGGACGATGCGGCAGGAGGTCTATGCCGTTGAGATGGTACTCGTTCTTGAATTTCGGATACTCCATGCCATGCACCTCACGCCTTCTTGAAAACGAGAATGCCGTTGTGCCCGCCAAACCCGAGCGAGGATGAGAGCGCCACGCGGATGTCCTTCGCCACGCCTGCGTTTGGCGTGTAGTCGAGGTCGCACTCCGGATCGGGGTTCTCGTAGTTGATTGTCGGCGGCACGAAAGAGTCGCTGATGGCAAGGGCGCAGAACGCCGCTTCCAAAGCGCCGGTTCCGCCGAGCAGGTGCCCGGTCATGGATTTGGTGGAGGAAATCTTGATGTTCTTCGCATGGTCGCCGAACACCTCCTTGAAGGCCTTGGTTTCCATCACATCGTTGAGCTGCGTGGAAGTGCCGTGGGCGTTGATGTGGTCGACCGTCGCAAGATCGGTGACGCCGGCGTCGTCAAGAGCCACCTTGATGGCCTTGACCGCGCCGGCTCCGGACGGATCGGGAGCCGTGATATGGTATGCGTCGCACGAGGCCCCGTAGCCGGCCAGTTCGCAATAGATGCGAGCGCCGCGCGCCCTGGCATGCTCTTCAGACTCAAGGATCAGCACCGCCGAGCCTTCCGACATCACGAAGCCGGCACGGTCGGCATTGAACGGACGCGAAGCCTTCTCGGGATTGTCGTTGAACGCCGTGCAGAGGGCGCGCATCTTCATGAACCCGCCGGTGCAGTATTCGTCTATCGTCGCCTCCGTGCCGCCAGCAACGATCACGTCTGCGCGCCCGGCGCGGATCATGTCGAGCGCGTAGCCGATGGCGTCAGTCGACGAGGCGCAAGCCGTCACGATCACCTGGGCCGGCCCCTTCGCCCCAATGGCGATCGCCACGTTGCCCGCGCATTCGTTGGGAATGAGCGACGGGATCATCGTGGGGAGCAGCCGGTCCGGACCGCGCTCGAACAGCGTCTTGAATCCAGCATGGTTGACGTCCATGCCGCCGATGCCGTTGCCGAAGATCGTCCCGACGCGATCCATGTCCGGCTTGGTCTCGTCCGTGTAGCCGGCGTCCTTCCAGGCCTCAAGCGCGGCAGCCACCGCATATTTCGAGAAAAGCGCCATGTGGCGGGCGGTCTTGCGGTCGAGGATGGTTTCGGAATAGGCGTCAAAGTCCTTCACCTCGCCGGCGACCTGGCACGTGCAACGCGAAGGATCGAACTTCGTTATGCGCCCGATTCCGCTCTTTCCGGCCTTGATCGCCGCCCATGTCGCGTCTTTCCCGTTTCCGCACGGCGTGACCATTCCAAGTCCCGTGACAACCACTTTTTTCTTGCTGCTCATTCAATCATTCCTTTCAGAACCAGTCTTCAAAAATCTTCCAACCATTCAACCTCTACACTCTCGGCCAATCCATGAGAAGGCCGCCGTAGGTTAGGCCGGCTCCGAATCCGACAAGGCAGATGCGGTCGCCTTCCCTCAGCTCTCCGCTACGGACGGCCTGGTCCAGCGCCACCGGGATGGAAGCGGCGGACGTGTTGCCCGTAGTCTCTATGTTCATGAAGAACTTGTCCATCGGCAGCCCCATGCGGCGACCGACGGCTTCGATGATGCGCCCGTTCGCCTGATGGGCGAAGATGCGGTCCAGCGCCGCAGGTTCGATGTTCACGCCTGCGCACAGGTTCCTGACGATGGCATCCATCGTCCTTACGGCGAAGTTGAACACGGGGCGGCCCTGGAGAACCAGAAACGGAACCGGTACCTGTCCGGGGGCAGGTATGACACGAGCGCCGCCCGCGCGGGAGATGAATTCGCATCCCGATCCGTCTGCGCCAAGCTTCACGGAGGCGCGCGGCGTCGCATCGCCGTCAGCCCCAACGACCACCGCGCCGGCGCCATCGCCGAAAAGGATGCATGTGGCGCGATCGGTCCAGTCGACAATCCGCGAAAGCGTTTCCGCGCCGACCACAAGCACCTTGCGGTCGGGATGCGCCGCCACCCAGCAACGCCCCTGCTCAAGGGCGTATATGAAACCTGCACAGGCCGCCTGCAGGTCGTATGCGCCTGCGTTCCTGCATCCGAGGGCGTCCTGCACAAGGCAGGCAGTAGCTGGGAACGTACTGTAGTCCGGCGTCGAGGTAGCTACAATCACCAGCCCTATTTCTTCGGGCGACACGTCTGCCGCCGCCAATGCCTCCTTGGCAGCCTTCGTCGCCATTACGGATGTGCAATCGTCTGCCTCGGCGATATGCCTGGAATGTATGCCCGTATGCGAGTATATCCACTCGTCGGAGGTATCAAGAGACCGTGCAAGATCGTCGTTAGTCACGACCTTAGGCGGCAGATAGCTTCCTGTGCCTAGTATCTTCAACTGATCTTCCTTTCATCTGCTTCACATTGCAATGGGCCGAAAAGCCCGGGAACTTGTTCAGTATATCAAAAACCTGACGCTTCTGCCACCTCTCCATCGCTACAAAACACATACGAATCCGGCAGAACGGCACGCCCCAACTCCACCGCAATGGCAAGAAACACGAAAGCCCCGGCATTCGCCAGGGTTCCGCGTGTTTACGATTGGAGGTGGGAAGCGGAGTTGAACCGCTGTAAGCGGATTTGCAGTCCGCGACCTAACCGCTCGGCCATCCCACCAAAGTTACTTTGCTTTTTTCGCCGCGAGAAGCCGTGCGTTCGCGCGCTTGTCGTGCGCTTTCCGCCGTGCCCTCTTGGCCCGTTTTCTCAATTGCTGTCCCATGGCCGGATAGTTTACCAAACCCTTTTGCCCCGCGCAAGGGGGAATTTTGATATAATTTCACCCGTCATGTTGGAGAGTCTTCTGGTTGTAGCCCAGCAGGTGGGCATATTGTTTGCGCTGATGGCAGTCGGGTTTCTTTGCAACCGCACAAAACTGCTGTCAGAGACGGTCGTGCGGGGCATGGTGGACCTGCTTGTGCTGGTCGTCACGCCATGCCTGATCGTCCATGCTTTCGAACGCCCCTTCGAGGTTCGCCTGCTGGCTGGCCTGGGCTGGGCGCTTGGAGCGGCGATAGGCGTGCATCTGCTGGGGATCCTCGCTTCCTTCTGCATAAGGCACGGGGACAAGCGCCGTGAAAGCGTGCTGCGTTTTGCCGTGATCTTCTCCAATGCCGGCTTTATGGGCATTCCGCTTGAATACGCCCTGCTGGGGAACGATGGCGTGTTCTACGGCGCGGTGTACGTTACAGTCTTCAATCTCGTATGTTGGAGCTACGGTCTTGTAATAATGGCTGGTGGGATGAGGGATGTGCGGGCGCGTACGCTCTTCGTCAATCCAGGAAGCATTGGTATCGCATGCGGATTGCCCTTTTTCCTGTTCTCATGCCATCTGCCGCCCGTGCTCGACGAACCGGTGCGCATGATGGCCGACCTGAACACGCCGGTTGCAATGATCGTGATCGGCTGGTATCTGGCCGCAGCCTCGTTCCGTCCGGCGCTTGCATGCAGAGCCGCCTATCTCGCCGGCCTGCTGCGCCTGATCGTCATCCCGTCGGTTGTTCTTTGCGTGATATGGCTCTGCAATCCCGCCGAGCCAGCGATGGCGGCAGCCACAGTGGTTGCGGCATCCGCGCCAGTCGCCGCGCTTACCACCATGTTTGCCGCACGTTACGAACGCGACGTCGCCGTCTCGGTCGGCCTGGTCTCGATCACGACGCTGCTTTCCATCATCACAATGCCTCCTCTGGTAGGCTGCGCCATGTGGCTGTTCGGTCTCCGCTGACGCGTGTCACCGGATGACAGGTTTTTTGCTATACTTCCCGCATGAAACTCCGCATTGTTGCCATCATGACAGCGTCCGTCATGGTTCTGCTGGCGTTAAGCGCATTCTGGAATTCCGACGAACGCCAGATAAAAGCTCTCTTCGACAAGGTGTCGTCAGAAATGGAAAAGAACGGCCCCGAACCGCCGTTTGCGCAGCTGGCGAAAGCAAGGAACCTCGCCGCGACCGTTGCGCCGCGTCTGCGCATCGAAGGATTCGGCAACGCTTGCGATTTGACGATAGATGCCACAGACCTGACCGAGCGCATCGTGATCCTGCGCCGCGAGATGCAGACGTTTCGCATCTCCTTCGATCAGATGACGGTTAAATGTCCCGGCGGCGGAACCGCCCAGGCGTTCTGCAACGCTTCATGTTCCGGTCTCCCAGATTGGATATCCGAAACGGAATCGTTCGCCCTGACTGCCACGCTGGAGAAAGATCCCCAATCGGGCCGCTGGCGTTTCACCGCCCTGCATGCCGCATCGCTTGTGCCGCAGTAACGGATGCTATCGGCGCCCGAACGCGCTATCGGCGAAGTTCAGCATCCACATCCAGTCGTATCCTGAGATGCCGTGCCGGCCGCCGCGCCGCACGTAACCGAGATAGGCGCCGATGCGTCCGGTGTCGTAGTTGTCCGGGAAATCTCCGGCAGGCAGCCCAGGCAAGCCCAGGAACTCCCATGCGGCGGAAGCCGCACGGCATGAAAGGAACTCGCCCTTCGTATCGAACCAGCCGGAATTGAAGCCTTGCACCAGAATGCGGCGCGGCGCGATTGCGGCCACCAGAAGATGCTGGTCGAATCTCATCGCCTGTTCGTTGTCCACATACTTTCCATATGCCTTGCAATACCAGTGGTGGAACATCGCCATCTCGGTGGAAACGTTCTCGCCGTAGTCGCGCTTGGCGAGCGGCACGCCGCCGCCGCCCGTCTGGTTGGGGACGCATACGGCGAAACGCTCGTCGCGCGCCGCCGCCAGAAGCGCGGTCTTGCCCAGCCTCGAACAGCCGGTGGCGACAGATTTCCCGGCGTCTATCTCCGGAATACGGGCTGCAAGATCAAGGCCGCGCGACAAGGCCCACGCCCACGCGCCAATCGCCGTGACGTTGTCGTCGCGGGCCGGATCGCGCGCCGGCCACAGGCTGAACACGCCCGTATATGCCGTCTCGCGAGGCGTGCCTTCCTTGACGTCGCGCTCCTCGACATCGGGCGACACCTGCGCATAGCACGCGCTCATCACTGCATATCCCCGGGCGAGGATGGTCTCCAGCGGGAACACCGTCGCGCGGTTTGTCTGGCGTTGCATCCCGCGCGTCTTTTCGGCATCGATCCTGTGGTTTGCGCAATGCCGCCGCGCGTCGTTGCGCACCCATGCGTCTTCCGGCGCAAGCACTTCGGGATCGGTGGCCAGCTCCTGGTTCCCGCGGTAGTTGAGAAACAGTATCACCGGGACCTTCTGCCTGTTTTCGCACACCGGCGACTTCCCCTTCATGCCTGGGGCGAGCCCCTGGATCATGTTTGGCAGGAAGACCACCCAGTCGATGGCAGGGCCAGACCTGTCGGCCTTGAACCACATCTTGTACTGGCGGCGGATGCCCAGTCCATCGAGAACGCCCCCCTCTTCCACCAGTTCCGTCTCTACCGTCTCGGGCGGCGGCGGCGGCTGGCCGTACATCTCCCTTGCGAAGATGTCCAGTATCTCGCTGCGCCGCGCCGGCCATTCGGCGGCAGACTTCAGCTTCCTGCCGTCGGCGAATGCAAGGGGATCTTCCAGCGTGTACGGCGCCACCTTGGACTCGTCGTAGTTCGGCGGCCTGGCGCAACAAGTCGACTGAACCGACATGATCGCGGCTGCAGACAGCATCTTTGCAAAATTTGACATGGCGTCTCTGAACATGTTTTCCTTCCTCTCCGCCGGTCAATCCTGGTCCGGCATCTCGTCCAACAGCGTCTTGAGACGTCGCGCCTCTTCCCTCGTGACGACATTATCGGATATGATGTCCCTGATCTCGCCATGCACCTTTCCAAGGAACTCGCCGAGACGGCCTTCATGCAGTGTGCCGAATATCTCGTCGGGGGTGCCCTCGTTCGCAATGCGTCCGCCTTCGAGAAACAGCACCCTGCTCGCCACATCCCTCGCAAACCTCATCTCGTGCGTGACTACGACCATCGTCATGCCGTTCTTCGCAAGATCTTTCATCACATCCAGCACCTCGCCCACCATCTCGGGGTCGAGAGCGGATGTCGGCTCGTCGAACAACATCACCTTCGGCTCCATCGCAAGCGACCGGACGATCGCGACGCGCTGCTTCTGCCCGCCAGACAGCTGCTGCGGATAGGCCGACGCCTTTTCAGAAAGGCCGACACGCCCCAGCAGCTCCATGGCCTTTGCCTCCGCCTCCTGCCTTGCAACACCCTTCACCAGACGAGGCGCGAGCGTGATGTTGTCAAGTATCGTCAGGTGCGGGAAAAGATTGAAGTGCTGGAATACCATCCCCATCTCGCTGCGGACGCGGTTCTTGGTCTTTTCATCCGCCTTAACGATGTCGATCCCGTCGAAAACTATAGATCCGCTTGTAGGCTGCTCCAGAAGATTCATGCACCGGAGGAACGTGGACTTGCCGCCACCTGACGGCCCGATCATCACGACCACCTCGCCTTTGCGAATTTCAGTGGACAGCCCCTTGAGCACGTCAAGCTTCCCGAAGCTTTTCTTGAGATTGTCGATTTTCAGAAGTGTCTCTGCCATGATCCTATCCCTGTCTCAATCTTATGCCGCCGTGCCAGGACGACGTCATGAATCGTTGCGCACCGGATCCGCCCCGGTGTTCCTGAGATGCCGTTCAAGCTTGCCGAGAAGCCATGTGAACGTCATCACCAGCACAAGGTATATCGCCGCCACCGTGAGGTAGGGAAGATATACCGAGTATGTCTGGGAACGTATGATGTCTCCGCCCTTTGCCAGATCGATGAGCGCGATGTAGCCGACGATCGACGTGTCCTTCATCAACACGATGAACTCGTTGCCTAGCGCCGGCAGCACGTTGCGGACCGCCTGCGGCAGGATTATCTTCAGCATCGTACGCCAGTACGAAAGCCCGAGCGCGCGGCCAGCCTCCATCTGCCCCGGATCGATCGAGAGTATTCCCGCTCGAAGTATTTCCGCCTGATACGCGCCTGAATTGATGCCGAACGCCAAAATCGCTATCAGCACCTTGGAGTCGACCGTCCTGAGGATGATATAGTAGGTGATGAGCAGCTGCACGACCATAGGCGTGCCGCGGATGATCGTGAGATATATCTTCGATACCGTGCTGAGGAACGGAAAGTAGCCGTACTTGTCGTGGCTCGCCCGTACAACGGCCACGATGAATCCGATGAAAAGTCCCAGCAGAATGGCCGCAAGCGCCACATGCAGCGTCACTCCCAGGCCACGCACGAGATACATGCCGCGTGGGGTGCCATCGCCGGCGGGCTTCAGGAAGCACAGATAGAAGTCGTCGCGCAGCGACTGCCATGCCGTCGCAAGCCACGACGGCGATTGCACGGAAGCGGCCGACGCCGATCCCTTCTCCTTCAACCTGCCGCTCTCCGCCGTATAGTCGGCGATCCACTTCGCCAATCTGCCGTCCGCCTTCACGGCGGCAATCGTGTCGTTCACCGCGGCCAGCAGGTCTTGGCGCCCCTTCGCAACGGCAACGGCATACGATTCGGACGACAGGAAGCCGGAAAGCGCAAGCGATGTCTCGCCCTGCACGCAGTTCTTCGCGGGATCGATATCGGCGATCACGAACTCGCAGCGCCCCGCCAACATGGCCGCGCAAGCTTCGGGCGTGGACTTGAATCTCTCCGGCTCCTGCTTGAGCGTTTCAAGAACGTAGGCGTCGCTCGTCGTGCCGGACTGGACGCCTATCTTCTTGCCCTTGAGCTGGTCCGCATTTTTGTACGGATCGGCTTTCCTGTAGATCACGACAATACCTGTCGTGACGTAAGGGATGGAAAAATCGACGTTCTTCCTCCTGTCTTCCGTGATCGTGATGCCAGACGCGGCAATATCCGCCTTGCCGGAAATGACAGCCGGAATCACGGAATCGAAGTCCATGTTCTCGGCACGGAACGCCTTGCCGAGCTTCCGGGCGACGGCACGGCATATCTCCACGTCAATGCCGACGATCTCCTGCCCGCAGAGAAATTCGTAGGGCGGGAACGTAGCTTCCGTAGCCATCGTCAACGTGCCGGCGATCCCGGAAAGGGCCAACAAGACCGAGCACAACGCAAAAGCTGCTTTTTTCATTCTCTACCTCTCAACCAACCCGCGCCATCACGCCCCGTCACGCACTACACGCCTGCCGCTACCTGTCCTTCATCTTGTCGGACTCTTCGGTGAAGTCCCTGATCCATTGCGCGAGCTTGCCGTTCGCTTTGATCTCGGCGATCGTCTCGTTTACGGCTTTCAGCAGTTCTGGCTGGCCCTTCTTGATGGCTATGGCATACTCTTCCGAAGTGATGAAATCTGAAATCGCGAGATCCGCCTCGCCCTTCACGCAGTTCTTCGCGGGATCGATATCGGCGATCACGCAGTCCACGCGTCCGCTCTTGAGCGCGGCGACGGCCTCTGCCGGGGATTTGCTCCGTTCAGGCTCCTGCTTGAGCTGCTCGATCACATACGTTTCGCTCGTCGTACCGCTCTGCACACCGACTTTCTTGCCCTTGCACTGCCCGCCTTTGGTGACCGGCGCCGATTTCTTGTAGATGATCACTATTCCCGTCTTGACGTACGGGATGGAGAAATCCACGTTCCTCTTGCGGTCTTCCGTGACCGTGATTCCGGCCGCGGCAAGATCCGCCTTGCCCGAGATGACAGCCGGGATAACCGAATCGAAGTCCACCGTCTCGGCATGGAACGGACGCCCCATCTTCGCGGCCACGGCCCTGCAAATCTCCACGTCTATGCCGACGATCTCCTGCCCCCGCAAGAACTCGTATGGCGGGAAAGTCGCCTCCGTGATCATCCTAAGAGGTTTGCCAGCGTCATCCTGCGCATTTCCGCATCCTACAAACACGCAAGCGGCAGCAGTGGCGACTGCGAGCAACATCAGTTTCTTCATCTTGTTTTCTCCTGCATGAATCGGCCAGAGGGCCTTTGGCCTCCCATTATAGCCGATTCTCGTCGCTTCTGCAAATCGCGACGGTGGAACTTGACTACCTGTTGAGCGTCGCAAGCGCGTCGACCATGAGCTGCCTTGCATGCTCGTCGCGAAGCTTCGAACTCTGGCTGCCTAGCACGATCACGATCGCGCGCTTGCCGTTGCGGCTGCCCGTAAGGATGATCGACGAGCCTCCGGCGTCGATGTATCCGGTCTTGAGCCCGTCCACCTCGGAATCGCCCTTTTCGTTGAGTATCTTCTTCTTGTCCTTCACAAGAATGTTGTTGTGGTTCACGAACTTCAGCGGCTTCCCGGCGCCATCGGTGACGGTGCATATCTTGGTCTTCGTGAACCTGAACACCTCAGGCATCGTCACGAGCTTCCGCGCAAGCTTGACAAGATCTCGCGCAGTGGAAGTGTCGAACGGACGCTTCGAACCCGGCTTTGGAGGATAACCGTTGGGCGTCTCGTAGTGCGTATGCGCCATCCCAAGCTGTTTCGCCCTGTTGTTCATGCGCACCACGAACGCCTGCAGGTCGCCGGGCTGTATCTCGCGTCCGGCGTTCCTGGCCGTGGAATGCTCCGCGAGCGCTACGGCAGCATCGTTGGCGCTCTTCACCATGATGGAGAGCAGCAGATCGTCGACCGTCATCGACTGGCCGGGCCTCAAGCCTACCACGCTTGGCTTCTCCTGGCTGCAGCGAACAGACGCCGTGACACGAGTAGTGGGATCGTACTTCATCGCATGCATGTCTTCCAGCACCAGAAGCAGCGTCATCAGCTTGGTGACGCTTGCAGGCCTGGCTACCACGTCGGCATTGCGTTCGAACAGCACCCGGCCCGTCTGGGCGTCTACCGCGATCGCTCCAACATACGGCGTCTTGCGGAACTCCGTCTCCGGCGGCGGAGCCGCAACCGTCCCCCACGCCATGGCGACACCAAGCACAAATCCGGAAATTTTCATTCTGCAATCCTTTCTGCGATGGACACTCTTTTCTTTTCAGGCGATGGTCGCACGTCCCTTCAAGTCCCGGCGGCGGCGCGCCGTTGCCGAAAGGTATCCGAAGAACCTCTTGATGCGCTCGCGCCACGTCTGGAAGAGCGCGTAGAGGCCGGGGACGAGGAGTATGCCAAATACGACAGACGCCAGCATCCCGAAAAACTCGGTGGTGCCGAGGTGGTTGCGGCTCGCCGCGCCCGCGCCGGTGGCGATCATCATCGGCAATGTACCTAGGAGCGTGGTGAGAGCGGTCATCAGGAGGGCGCGCAGACGCTCGCCCGCCGCCGCGCCGGCCGCATCAACGATGGAATAGCCCTCGTTCTCGTGTTTGTCCTTTGCAAATTCCACAAGCAGGATGGCGTTCTTCGAGGCGAGGCCTACGAGCAACACGAGGCCGAGCTGCGCGTAGATCGAGAGCGCAAACGGCTTGCCGGTCGCGAAGATGCCCCAGTACTTGAGGCCGAGAAGCGCGCCGAACACCGCCACGAAGATGGAGAGCATCACGGGGAGCGGGATCGTCCAGCTCTCGTACTGCGCCACGAGGAAGAGGTAACCGAACAGGACCGCGAGTAGGATGAGCGGCGCGGCCGTGCCCTCGTTGCGGGCCTCCTGGAAGGAGAGCGCCGCCCAGTCGTAGCCGTAGCCGTCCGGCAGCTCCTCCTTGAAGAGCTCACGTATCTCGTTCATCACCAGCCCGGAGGGAACGCCAGGCATCGGAAGGATGTTCAGACCGGCCGTCACGTACTTGTCGCGCGTGTAGATGGTGCGAGGGCCGAGCTCGCGCGTGATCGTGCCGAGCGAGCCCACGGGCACCATCGCCCCGGTGTCCGACCGCACGTAGAGCCGCTCCACGGCCTCCGGGGTGGCGCGGGCCGACGCCTCCGCGCACACGGTCACGCGGTTCACCTGCGTGCCGAGGTTCACGTCGTTCACGTAGCGCGAGCCCAGGTAGTTCTGGAGCGTCGCGTAGATCGTCGCCACCGGCACGTGGAACATCTCGGCCTTGACGCGGTCGAGGTTGAACTTCAGGTGCGGCGTCTCGGCGTTGTAGCCGGCGAAGGCCATGAGGATGTGCGGGTTCTGGTTAAGCTTCATCAGCAGCTTCTTCTTGATCTCGTCGATCTTCATCGGATCGGAGTCGAGCTTGTCCTGGATGTGCACTGATATGCCGTTGGACATGCCGAGGCCCGGGATGGCCGGGGGCACGAACACCTGCCACTTCGGCTCCGGGATCGCCGCGAGCATCGCCTGTATCTTGCCGATGAGCGCGAGCGCGTGCTGCTCTGGCAGCGGACGCTGGTCCCAGCCCTTCAGGTCGATGATGAGCGTCGTCTGGTTCTCGCCGCGCCCGCCGATCATGCCCCAGCCGGTGATGGAAAGGACGGATGACACCTCCGGCATCTGCCGCAGCATCTCTACGGCGCGCAGCGCGGCGTCGCGGCTGCGGTCGCGCGCCGTGCCTTCCGGCATCTCCATCGACGCGAACACCACGCGCTGGTCCTCGTCGGGCAGGAAGGC
>DFLH01000038.1:0-29376 GCA_002373695.1 Verrucomicrobia bacterium UBA3624 | reverse complement strand
AGGAAGATGCGGCTCGCGAGCCACTTAGCCGCCGTGACGAACAGCCCCTTGAAGCGCTCCACCGCCCAGTTGAACCAGGCGAGCGGGCCGTGCTTGAACGGGCGCGCCTCGCGCAGGATGAGCGAGCACAGCGCCGGCGCGAGCGTGAGAGCGCACACCGTGGAGAAGCATACCGCCGCCGAAAGCGTCACGGAGAACTGCTGGTAGATGCGCCCGGTGATGCCGCTCATGAATCCGACCGGCACGAAGATGCCGAGCAGCACGAGCGTGGTCGCGATGACGGCGCTCGTCACGTCGCTCATCGCCTGGATGGTAGCCTCCTTCGCGTTGTAGCCACGCGTCTCGATAAGGAACTGCACGCGCTCCACCACGACGATGCAGTCGTCCACCACCACGCCGATCGCGAGCACCAGGCCGAAGAGCGTGAGGATGTTGATCGAGTAGCCAAGAAGCGCCATCAGGATGAAGGTGGAGCAGAGCGAGACTGGGATCGTGAGGCACGGGATGAGCGTCGCGCGCCAGTCCTGCAGGAAGAGGTAGCATACGAGCACCACGAGGCCGAAGGTGATGCCGAGCGTCATCACGATCTCCTTGATGCACATGCGCACATAGTCCGTGGCGTCGTAGGGCGTGATCCATTCCAGGTCGTCGGGGAACGACTGCGCGAGGCGGTCCATCTCCTTGTATATCTGGTCCATCGTGGCGATGGCGTTCGCGCCGGGCTTCTGCTGGAGCGCGATGGAGACGGCGTTTCCGGCGTTGAACTGGCCGGTGAACATGTAGTTCTCCTCGCCGATCTCAGTGCGGGCGATGTCCTTGAGCCTCACTATGCCGCCGTTCTCGTCGCGCCTCACTACGATCTCGTTGAACTCCTTCGGCGACATCAGGCGGCCCTTGGCCGTGATGGTGTAGACCTTTGCGCCATGCGACGGAATCGGCGAAGAGCCGATGGAGCCGACCGACGCCTGCACGTTCTGCTTCGTGACGGCGGCGATCACCTCCTCGGAGTTGAGCCCCTGCGCCGCCATGCGGTCCGGATCCATCCATACGCGCATCGAGAGCTTCGGACCGTACACCGTGGCCTCGCCGACGCCCGGGATTCGCAGCAGGACGGGCTGGATGTTGCCGTATATGTAGTCCGATATCTGGAGCCGCGACATGGAACCTTTCGGGGAACGAAGGCAGATTACGCCAAGCATGTCTTCGGCCTGTGCGCGGATGCGGCCGCCGAGCTGCTTCACCTCCGTAGGCAGCTTCGCCTCGGCCTGCGCCACGCGGTTCTGCACCTTGACCATGTCCATGTCGCGGTCGCTCTCGACCTCGAACGACACGTTGAGGTTGTACGTGCCCGTGTCGGAGCAGGACCCCACCATGTACAACATGTCGTCAACGCCGTTCACCTCGTCCTCAATAGGCATAGCGACCGTATTGAGGATCTCCTTGGCGTTCGCGCCTGGATAGTTGTACGTCACCGATATGGACGGCGGCGTGAGGCGCGGATACTGCGATATGGGCAGCCATGTGATGGACATCACGCCCGCAAGGGTAAGCACGATGGCGATGACCATGGCAAAACGTGGCCGCTCCACGAACGTCCGCGAGAACGTCTTGATCTTGTCTATCGACTCTCTTATTCCTAGCTTCATTCTTTCATCCTCGGAAAACTCCGTGTATTATAACATACCTTCAGGTAGGTATGTCAATCTTCGTCGGCTGACGATTTTCTCCCAACCAGAAGCGCGTCGGCCGCGTTGAAGATGCCCGCAAGAAGCGCGCCCGAGACGGAGTGCCACACGCACGAGACGGCGGAGGCGACGGCGGCCTCCGGCATCGCCGGGAAGTGCTTGCCCGCCAGCACCGTCGCGAGCCCCGCGTTCTGCATCCCCACCTCGATGGAGATCGTGCGCCGCTTCGGCTGCGTGAACCGCGCCGCAACGCCGGCGAGGTAGCCCAGCACGTATCCGAGCGCGTTGTGCAGGAACACGCCCACGAAGATGAGCGCACCCGACTTCACGATGCTCTCGCCATGCGCCGAGACGACTCCGCCCACGATGCAGGCGAGCCCCAGCACCGCCACGCCCGGCATCACCTTCATCGCCTCGCGGTAGCCGCTCCTCTTCCCGAACGCGGCGTTGAGCGCGTACCCGATCGCGATCGGCAGGATGGTGACGATCAGGATCGACTTGAACATCCCCACCGCGTCCACGTCAACGTTCTCCCCCGCAAGCCACAGCATCAAAAGCGGCGTCATGAGCGGGGCAGCAAGCGTCGAGACCGTCGTCATCCCCACGGAGAACGCCACGTCCCCCTTGCAGAGGAAGCTCATGATGTTGGATGAGACGCCGCCCGGGCAGCACCCCACGAGCATCAGTCCCACGCCCACCTCGCGCGGCAACCCGAGCACGCGGACGAGCGTCCACGCGATGAGCGGCATGAACGTGAACTGCGCAAGCGCGCCGATGACCATGTCCTGCGGACGCGACGCGAGGATGCGAAAATCCTCGCTCTTGAGCGTCATGCCCATCGTGAGCATGATCACGCCGAGGACGGCGGTCTGCGTGTAGCCGCGCACCCACGCGAACGCGCCCGGCACGAAGTACGTCCCCACCGCCACGCCCGCGATGAATGCGGGCGTCCATTTCGCGAGCCAGGCGGAAATGACCTGAAGTGTACGTATCATGCCAAGGCCTCCGATTCGTCCGGCGGTCGCGGGGCGACCGCCCTACCGACGAGGCCATCGCGCCGGCGTGACCCTAGCGCGCCATTCCGGCCATCGCGCCGGCGTGACCATACCATGGCGGCGGTGGCGAGAACGGCGTTGTCCGATGGGCGGCGGATGGCATGGAGCGTCTTTTCGCCGTCGGTGCAAAATTCCGAGACGAGCGCCTCCCCCGCCTTCGCCGCCTGCCGAAACACAATATCAATCTCCCCCGGCATGGTCACGTCGGCGCAATGGCCGCTATCCCCCGGTAGGGCGGTCGCCCCGCGACCGCCGCATTTTTCATTTTCCACTTTCCACTTTACACTTTCCAACATCCACTCCACGTAATGCACGTTGTTCACGTGATCGTTGAAATCGAGGTCGCTGTGGCGGGTCAACACGTCGGCGCTCCCCTCCACGGACGGCAGGTGCGCGAACTTGCCGCCGATGTCCGGCAGTTCGAAACCGGGCGTTCCCGGCGGCACGAGGTCCGCGAACGTCTCCGGCAGCTTCGCGATCTTCTGCGCGGCCATGTCCACGTACAGCCATTCGGAGCTCGCGCGGAAAAGTTCCTCGCCCTTTTCGTCGAACCCCAGAAAGCAGCGCTTGGCGATGAGGCGCCCCTTCATGCCGCTCGGCCACGTGCGCACGGTGATGGTCTCGCCCCACGGCACGTAGCGCGTCACGCTCACGTGAAGGCGCGAGAGCATCCATGTGTGGCCCTCCGTCTGAAGGGTCCGGATGCCCCAGCCGAGGCGCGCCGCGTTCACGCCGGCCGCCTCCTGCATGTAGTTGCACAGCGTCGGCAGCGTCACATGGTTCGCGATGCCGGCCTCGTACGACCGCACCGTGAACGCCACGTCCGCCGCGTTAGCGATTTTCTCGTTCATGTCCATTTCTCAAATCACCTCCCAATGCCCACCTTTGTCAGGCCCCACGCGGCGAAGCCGCCCCGCCGCCTTAAGCTGGGGGATGTTCATTTCGTTCTTCTCGCCGAGAAGCAGGTTTCGGAAGAAGATCTCCAGGTAGCTCCAGTCGCGGCTGACCTCGCGCGCGTAGTCGGCGTAGTTGGCCCGGACGAGCGCGTTGCGGAAATACCAGGCGTTGTCGCGGAAGGCGTCGTTGTCCACCGAGAAGCCGATGGACCGCAAGTACTTGATGGCGAAAACCGCCGTCGTGCGCGTGTTGCCTTCCCCGAACGGATGCACTTGCCAGATCTGGGCGATGAAGCGCGCGAAGTGCGGAATGATCTTGCGCGGCGTCTTGCCGCCGTAGTCGAACTCGCGCTCGTCGATGAAGTCGCGGATGAGCGACTGCTTGATCGTCGCCGCGTCGCCGTAGGTAACGGAATCGTCCTTCAGCACCCATTCGCGCTTGCGGATGTTGACCGTGCGGAGCTTGCCCGCCGACGGCAGAACGCCCTTGAACAGCTTGGCGTGGATGGAGATGAAGTATTCGGGCGTGAACGCAAAACCGCCATCGTTGAGAACGGCCACGATGCGCTCGGATACCTTGTCCGCCTCCTCCTTGTCCGGGTCAGGCCGCGTCACCTCGGCTTGCGCCGCATAATAATCGTGAATCCGCCGACGCGCCTGGTTCTGCGTGATGCGCCCTTCGATGTGATCCTTGGCCGTATCGAAGAGGAACTGCGACGGCGTAAGGCCGTCGACCTTCTGAAGGCCAATAGCGGTTGCCCAGGCTTCGGCGCGTTCGCGCCGCCCCGGCTCCTCGGCCTTGAAGTAGCCTCCCAGCTCTCTCAATATTGGATCGTCGTAGGGCATTGAACTTACCTTTGCACGGAATAGATTACGCCGCAATTGGTCCGCCCCTCTACCAGCGAACCGTCGTTCATCAGATTGATTTCCATAGGCAATGCAATCGTCTTGCCCGAGAATGCCGCCGAACGGATCTTGATTTCAATCTTGTCCGAACCGACTACTGCGGATGCTGTCGCCTTAGCAGAGATATTCACCCTCGTCTTGTCCGGCAAAGCACCTGTGATCGTCGTCACACCCGTATCCTTTAGGACGACCTTCAAGAACTCCTTCTCCACCCTCGCGACAGGTCTAAGCGTCCATGCCGGTAGGGCGGTCGCCTCGCGACCGCCGTCTTCCGCCACGTCAAACCCGAACTGGTACGTACCCGAGCATTTCGCCATCAACCCGTGCGCCTCTTCGTCTATCCACTTCGACCCGCTCTTCGCATATACGTCCTTCACGAGCGCAGTGACGCACCCGTCATCGTCGGGTTCCTCCGGTAGGGCGGTCGCCCCGCGACCGCCGAATTCTCCTCCCGACAATTTCGCAATCACACTCGTCACTCCGTCGTACACGGTCGAACTGACCTGTAACATCTCACCCGTCTTGAGCGTAGCAGATGCGTCGAGCGTAAATGTATCGCCTCCGGAAAATTTCGCCCAGGACGCCATGCTGAAGCTGTACGTCTTCTTCGCCGTCTTGACCGATGCCGAAATCTTGCCCGCCGACGTAACGGTAAGCGTGATCGTCCCGCCGATATCGCAAATGTTGGCTATACCGTTCGTAGGATCGCTCGGCGGAAAATATACGCATCCATTGAACGTCCCGACGACAGAATCGGGCAACGCCTTTATCTCGATTGACACCGGTTCGCCGTCCGCCGTCTCGAGATTCAACATCTGCGCCTTAGTCGGCACCCCCTGTAGCACACCCGGTAGGGCGCTCGCCCCGCGACCGCCGCTTACCCACTTCAATCCAGCCGGAAGCGTCTTGTACGACTTCAGGTTGTCTAGCGGCGCACCGCTCTGCGAGAACGCAACGCCAACGTAGCCGATGATCGTGTCATACGGCGCAACCGTGAGCGTGGTGCGCATGATCTTCGTGTCCGCACCGCTTCCGCTCACGAGGATGAGGTCGTATGCGCCGCTCAGCTTGGCACGGCCGGATAACGTGCCGGTATCCTTGTTCCATTCCATGCCGTCGGGAACGCCGAACGCATCCCATCCCGCCGCGCCGGCAATCGCCGTCTCGCCGCCCGCGCCGACGTTGGTTCCATATCCCGCGTCCGGACTCGCCCCCGGCTCCGGCACATACTTCACCACGTTAGTCACAGTGGTGTAGTGGTGTACTTCGTTGGTAACGGTCAGATAATGAAACACCTCGTTCGTGACGGTCGAAAAGACATAGTTGGTAACCGTCGAATAAATGTAGTTAGTGACAGTAGAGTAATGATGTACCTCGTTTGTCACTGTTGTATAAACAAAGTTTGTTATGACTGGCTGAACTGGATCGGTCTGCTCAGCCCCACTTCCGCCTGTTCCATCCGCATACATGATCGCCCGATCACACCAAGACGACGGCAACACAGAAGACACGCCACCAGACCACCCGATAGAACCTTTCTCAACTTGTACAGTCAAGGTTCGCGGTGTACCTTGAAATATGTTCTCCTCGGCATCAGGCGCATTCCCTAAAAAATGTACAGTCTTCAGACTTATACAATCCTTGAATGCCTCTTCACGAATACTCGTCACGCTCTGCGGCAAGATAATCGACTGAAGCGACTCACAGCCAGAAAAGCATTCTGCGCCAATTGTAGAAACACCATCTGCAATAATTATATTAGTAATTGACTGATATGACGGAAATATCGCCGACATTGTTTTAAGGCATACACATTTTGGTATAGTCACACAAGTGAGAGCACTGCAACCAGAAAACGCAGTTTGCCCAATGTTCGTAACACTATTGGGGATTGAGAGTTGTGCAAGTCGCTTACTGCCAGAGAATGAAGATACCCCAATGTCTTTAATCCCATCGGGAATTACGACGTTCTCAAGAATGTCGCAGTCGTTAAATGCATACCCTCCAATTCTCACATTGCTAGGTACTACTATATCCGATTGAGTGCCGACATAATCATACAAAACGTCCCGAATTATTATAAATCCGTCTTTGTCAGCAAGCCCACTACAACCAGAAAATGCTCTGTCATCAATTGTTACACGATCCGGAATTGTGATACCCGTAATCCCGCTACAACCTAAAAATGCTGATTGCCCAATATGCCTTACAATCGCACCCCCAAGCCAATCGGGGACAGTAATCGCACCTGTTGTTGACGTAGAAATTACCGGATAATAGCCAGAGTTCCAATTATAAATCTCCACATAGTTCTGGCCGTCCCATTTGGTCTCATACGCCCATGTAATGCCATCAACCGTTTCTGTCTTCGTAGCTGCACAGCTTATCGACGTAGCCACCAAAAAGATGGAAATTGTTATTACCTTTTTCATTGTTTTTCCTTTCGTTGAAAATCATGTTTCATCAACCCGTTCACTGCTTTTAGTCTCCGATTGACGAACAAACTTGTGTCCAAACCATCCCAATCCAAGAGGATCGCTATAGACCCTATGCCCAATTGGCGATTCGTAGAAATCATAACCGACCACATGTAAGTGTTCGACATAGTCACTAATATCAAAATCATATGCCCAATTCATTGAAACTGCAAATCGTTGTCGTTCTGCCGATTTCAATTTCTGCATCATGGCCGGGCCGGAAACAACCGGAGGATCTTTCCTATACCCACACAGCACTACATCAAGAAGAGGATTCTTTTTCATCGCCCTAAATACACTCTGCCATATCGAAGCGTCCGATCTCCCATACGACAATCCAAACAACACAATTACGTTGCTATTAGAAATGCGTTTGATAAATGATGCTAATTCGTTGACTTGTAATGCAGAATCAAGCTCTGACTTCACAAGATATCCGACCTGTTTACTTGCATCGGCAACATTTTGATCCGAAATTTGAGTGTCATCGTCAACTCCGAATATAATATTGTCTTTAGACAAAGACCCGTGAATATGATGTACGCCGACAAGATTGATACTACGTTTATTTTCTTTGGCATCAGCCTGAACAAACGCGGCCATATCACCTGACAATAATTTATCCAGTGTTGACGTATAATTGAAATTGAAGAATTCGACGTTTAATGTTTTCACATACGATGGGAAAGCGATCTCTGACTCCAATAGATTCTGCAACTGAACGCAGAATTTATGTGTTGTATCATTCTGCCGCTCATGCGGAATAAAAAACCGGGCATCCTCATCCAAAAGATAAGATTTTAATGCGCCCGTAAAGTCGCCCTCGCACTCTGCCAATGCTCCAACGCCCCCCTCTTTATGCGGATAGTTTGAGAACTCCAATTTACCAAATGCTATTTCCGCATCAGCCCACGAAACGCCTTCATTACGAATTTGATTGCGAATATCGTCCTTCATCGCCCGAATGGCATCCGTCCGTACTGGAAAATTTGGATTCAAGTATCGCTGAAGAAAATCACTATATCTCGTATCCAAACCAAGTCCTATGTCAAAACCGTTCCCGATCAATACGGAAACTTCAGATTGCCCATGTACAGTCTTAACCGCCATGCTTCCTGCCAACTGTAAAAGTTCTTCTGGAGGGTTGTATCTCATACGTCGCCCCCTTCCTGACCATGCTTGGGCGCGACGAAGTTGCAAGAACCAAAATCGTAGAAAGCCACACTCATGTACCACCTCAAAACAAGTCTGGCTGCCGGGCGGCTACACGCGGGAACGGGGCGACCCCGATAATCGTCCAAGGATTAGCCACATTCATCTTCTGGAACTTATACATGGTTCCCATGAACAGGTAGATGTCCGTGCCGGGCGCAAGAAAATCCACGCCGTACTTCGTCATTACGTCTTGTTTGGCTCCTTCCACTCCTTTTGCCTTTTTCTGATTCAAAAACAATGCGCCGAGTTCCCAGTCGATGATCTTGTGCGTGAACGTCTTGCCGTCCGCATCGGTGATTTCGTACTTGAAGTCGTATGGTATCGGTTCCGCCAGCTTGAAGTCGGGCCTCCAATAGTTCTCCTCGAAAAAAATCGCGTTGGGCAAGTTGCGCCTTGATCGCCGCCAGTCGATGCGGTTCGATTTCCTCAATTTCGGCAGTACTCCAATGTAACTTCAAGGCCGTGGGCTTGAATACGGCCAACGACGCCGCATTGGTCCGGGAGGCTTCAAGGAGTTCCGATTGTCTCGTGAATATCTGAACCTTGTCAAGAACGAGCCGTCGGCGCTTTTCCCAAGCCTCCTCCGTACCTATGTGATCTCCGAGTTCCAGAGGATAGGTTTGGTCAATGTGAAAACTTTCTGGACGTTTGTCTTTGTCGGACTTGTATATGGAACATTCCACCCACTGATATTTCATGTACCGCTGGTACTCTTTGTAGCTCCTAAACGGGACAGGGAATATCCGCACCCAAGATCCATCCGCGCGAATTCCGGCCGTACATACCGTCTCGACGTATTTAGTGGAAGGCGTCGGGTATGTCTTCACAAGAATCAGTATCTTTTCGCGCGATGTGTTCTGCATGACATGTCCCCTCCCGAAATCAAATCAGTTCGGCCTCTACACCCGTCTTGCGCGTGACTGCGTTCAACACGCGCGTCCGATGACATTGTGCAGGGTTCGCCTCGAAGCACGTCACCGCCACACATTCTTCATTAGCGACAAGCCGTGCTATCTCGCAAACATACTCATCAACCTGCGGCAAGACGTCCTTTTCGTATCGCGCAAAGAGACTGTCGTAGTCGGCCTGACTACGCAAATCCTGGCGCTCATAGCTTGGAATCCCCAGATCGGGATAATGGCGATACTTCATTCCAATTCCCTTACAGGCGTTTTCCAATGTCGCCTTGGAGAATCCGTACTTTCGGCTTATCGGATTTCTGCGGACATCACAGAGGATATTGATCCCATTCTTGATCAACGCATTCAGATAGTCTTCAAATGTACGCCCCTCATATCCAATCGAGGCCAAAGGAGTCCTGATCTGCGGCTTGGCATTCTCGATTGCATCCAACGCAGTACGGTCATCACGCAAAAGTACGCTCGCAATCTCGCTCTTGATACAGAAGTAAGGATATCTGCGGTACACGTCAACGAGCAGTTCCCTGCCGCGAAGAGGGTAAGCCCTCCGAAAACTCGCAAAGCGGATGGCCGTATGACGATGCGCTACGACTCTGATTCGCCCCTCTTCTGTCAGCAACCATCGCTTCTTGTCATTTGTTTCACACGACATCTTCAAGAGTCGCTTGTCCGCCAGTTTGTGGATATCGGCAGCCAACGTAGGCGAATAGCACCCGCGCTGGTACGGGATGAAGTCATAGAGCGGCTCTTGACATTCCTCTTTCGAAAAAACGAACATCAACTTTTGTATCTCGATCGACATTAGACCGTCAGGGTCTGTACCGATGAGAGACAGAATGCTATTTTCTTGTGCGAGCGTCATTGCCAAACCTTTTGGGATGCGAATATTATAGCATTTTTAAGAGATTTGCGGTCGCGCGGGACGCGTGACCCTACCGTTTCCGGTGGTCGCGGGGCGACCGCCCTACCGGTGATTTCCGAGCCGTCGCGGGTGAAGGCGATGGCATGCGGCCAGTCGGCGGGGGCGGCGCAAAGTCCCTTGCGGACGGGGTTGGCGAGGATGTAGTCGTATTCCTCGGCGAAGTGCGCGTCGTCACGAAGGCGCGTGTCGAAGAAATCGCGCTGGAAGCGGAGGGCGTACCGTGCGGCAAGCAGATGTTTGAAATTGGCGATAACCCTCGGTAGGGCGGTCGCCCCGCGACCGCCGATATTGACGATGAAATGCAAATGATCTGGCATCACCAAAAACAACGCCAAATGCCAGAGACCACGAACATGATTTTCACGAGCCTCGCGCAATATCAAAGGAGCAATCGTGTCCAACGACGTTGTTGGGGACGGCGGTCGCGGGGCGACCGCCCTACCGGCGTTTCCATCAGGCGCGTCCGGCGGTCGCGGGGCGACCGCCCTACCGATATCGGCGACCCATGGCGCGTGGTTGGCGGCGCATAGCGTGATGAAATACCATGACGACGGCACGTCGACAGACAACGGGCCGCGATGGTTCAACCGCTTCCGCGCGGGCATGTCATTCTGTGTCGCCGTCATCATGCCGTATTTCCATCAATGCCATGTTCGCCCATGACGAGCAGACAACTGTTGCATGCAATGTCTAGGCGAAGCGGCGGGAGGCGGCGTTCCAGTCGAGAAGCCCGCCGACGACCGCCTTCACGTAGTCGGCCCGGACGTTCTGCCAGTCAAGGTAGTAGGCGTGCTCCCAGACGTCCACGACTAGCAGAGGCTTCACTCCAAGGCGCACGATCGGCGTCTCGGCGTTCGGCGTGCTTTCCACCGACACCTTGCCGTTCTCGGCGACGAGCCACGCCCAGCCGCTGCCGAAGCGCTTGAGGGCCGCGTCCGCGAACGTGGCCTTGCACGCGTCGAGCGAACCAAACGCCGCCTCGATCGCCGCAAGCAGCGCGGCGGACGGCGCACCGCCCTTTCCGGCAGGCGCGAGGGAATTCCAATAGAACGTGTGGTTCCACGTCTGCGCCGCGTTGTTGAATATCGCCGCATCGCCGCGTCCGGCGGCGGTGCGGACGACATCCTCAAGCGGGCGTCCCTCGTACTGCGTTCCGGCTATGAGACCGTTGAGCGTCTTCACGTATCCGGCATGGTGCTTCCCGTAGTGGAACGAGATCGTCCGCGCCGAGATCGTCGGCGCAAGCGCGTCTTCGGCGTACGGCAGCGCTTCGAGTGTAATTTCTTTCATTCCGTTCTCTCCTTTTGCGGCAAACGCCAGCCCGACGGCGGCGGTTCCGGCCGCCATGCCTACGAACCGACGTCTTGTCATGCCGTCTGCAATCGACATATTCACGAGGCCGCCCTCTACTCCTTCACGGGCGGGACGTAGTTGGGGTCGATGTCGTCGTTCGGGGTGGGCTCGACAACCTTCACCTTCATGCCCGTGCCGAGCTTGCCGTGGCCGGAGATGACGACCTTCTCGCCAAGGGACAGACCCTTCACGACGGGCGACCAGCCCTCGCTCATCTCGCGCACGTCCACGACGCGCTGCTCCACCGTCATATCGTCCTTGAGCACCCACACGCCCTGGCTGCCGCCGGTGAGGTCGAAGAGCGCCTGCTGCGGGATGCTGGGCATCTTTGGCGGAACCTTGCGGTCGGTGAGAAGCGTCACGTAGCTGTTCGGGATGAGCAGACGGTCCGGGTTGGGGAAGGAGAGGCGCATGATGATGGTCGCCGTGTCCTTGCTCATCTCGTTGTCGTCGAAGTCCCACTTGCCCTCCTCGCCGTACTCGCTGCCGTCAGGCAGGACAAGGCGCATGCGGTAGTCTGGCTCCTTGCCTTTCTTGAGCGCCGCGCGCCAGCCGATGTAGGCGCGGTCGGTGAGCGGGAAGGTGACGCGGATGGGGTCGATCTGCACGATGCGCGCGAGCGCGCCCTTGGACGGCGCCACGTAGTCGCCCACGTGCGCGGCGGTCTTGCCGATCTGTCCGCTGATGGGCGCGATCACCTTAGCCTTCTTGAGGTCGTACTCGGCGACCACGAGATTTGCCTTCGCCTGCAGGACGGCGGCCTTTGCCTTGTCCGCGCCGGCCTCGGCGTCGTCGCGCTCCTTCTGCGTGATGCCGCGCGCATCGGCCTTCTGCATGCGCTCCCAGTAGCGCTCCGCGCGGCGGGCCTCCGCCTCGGCGGCCTCAAGGTCGGCCTTGCGCTGGTTCGCGACGGCGCGATAGCGCTCGTCGTCGAGCACGTACAGGACCGAACCGGCCTTGACAATGTCGCCCTCCTTGAACTTGATCTCCTTGATGTAGCCGTCCACCTGCGGCAGGAGGTCCACCTCCTGCATCGCCTCGGCGTGCGCCACGAACTTCTCGGGCAGGTTGTAGGTGCGCTCCTCCACCTCCTTGACGGCCACCGTCGCCACCATCTGCGGCAGCTGCGGCGGAGCCATCTTCCCCTTCGGCCACAGGTCGTTCGCTATCCAGCCGCCGATGGCGCATGCCACGGCAAGCACCAGGGTTCCGATCACGGCGCCGATCGCGCCGCCCTTGCTCTTCTTCTCGTTGTTCGTTTCCATTTTGTTGTTCCTTTTCAAGCCTTCTGACATGAGACGCCGGACTAGAGACGCGATACTCGCTTCATGTCTGCCGTCTATCGTCTCTAACCGACTCCCACACCGCCTCGAACGACTTGCGCAGGGTGTCCTCCATGTCGCACTGCAGCAGGTGCGCGATGCGGGCGTGCACCAGGCCGTCGAATATCGCCACGCACACGCTCGCCACCTGCACGGGATCGGCATCCTTGCGCACGCGGCCATCCCGCACGTCGTTTGCCACGGCCGTCTTGAACGCGGCCCACGGGCCGAACCGCTCGTTGCGCATCAGGTCCTCCCTGACGCTATCCATCGACGCATCCGCCCACTGCACCTGCTCGTGAACCAGCAGGAAGAACGCGGTTCCCTTCGGGTCGCCTATGATCCGCACCGCGTTGCGCACCATCATATCCGCCACCACCGGGAACGACAGGCCGTCGAACGACGTCTCGCCATCCGGAAGCAACTCCACGATCTGCCGCCTGAACTTCGCCAGCATCTCGTCCAGAAGCGCCACGAGCAACGCCTGCTTGGACTCGAAGTGCCAATAGACGGCGCCCTTCGTCATTTTCAGCCGAGCCGCAATGTCCGTAAACGTCGTGTGCACGTACCCCTTCTTCGCAAACAGCGCCAAGGCGCTGGCGAGAATCCGAGTTCGCGTCCGTCCTGCATCTCTCTGTACCTTACGTGGCATGTCGCCGAATATTATAACATACCTTCAGGTAGGTATGTCAACGGTTGCAACCAGGCAACCGACCTAATCCTTGACAACAAAAATCGAAGCAAGGACGCACACTGCTTGTGCCAAAACCATGCAACAAGCGCGGACATGCAGAGAACGTAACATTCCGGACTCTTGTCCAGGTGCATTTTACCATTGCTGGCGACGCCTTTCAACTGGAGCCGGCAGAGGGATTCGAACCCCCGACCAGCGGTTTACAAAACCGCTGCGCTACCACTACGCTATACCGGCTTGGAGAAAACGGCGCATAGTCTACCAAAAAAACGGCCGCAGGTCAAAACAGACCGTGAACGTGGCCAGTCTCAACGTCAACGTCTATGCGGCGGTACGCAGGGGATGCCGACGTGCCGGGCATTAACTTGATTTCACCTGCCACAGGCACTACCAGCCCGGCGCCCTTGTAGATGAGCACGTCGCGAACTGGCAGACGCCAACCCTTCGGGCGTCCCAGCAGCTTGGGATCGTGCGAGAGCGAGTATTGCGTTTTTGCCATGCATATGGGCAGCTTCGCAGTTTCCGGATCTGCCTGCAACGCCGCGAGCTTGGCCTTCGCCTCGTCGCTCCAGTCGACGCCATCGCCGCCGTAGACCTCCTTCACAAGAACTTCCACGCGGGATGCAAGCGGCTCCTCGTCGGACGAGAGGAACGCGAAGCTGTTCGGCTGGTCGCATGCGGCCGTAACGGCTTCTGCTAGTTCCAGCGCACCTTCGCCGCCCTTGAGCCAGTGGTCAGAAACGGCGAAGCGGGCTCCGGCGCCCTCGGCGATTTCGCGTACGAGAGCGCGCTCGGCAGGCGTGTCCGTATAGAATGCGTTGAGGCATACGACGGGCTGCACTCCGGAACGGCGTATGATGTCAATGTGCGCAAGCAGGTTGTCGCATCCCATCCGCAGCAGATCCAGGTTCTCGTGCGTGTACACCGGATCGAGCGGCAGGCCGGCCTTGACGGCCGGAGCACCACCATGCGCCTTGAGGGCGCGTACGGTGGCGACGAGCACCACGGCGTCCGGCTTCAGCCCCGAACAGCGGCACTTGATGTTCCAGAACTTCTCGAACCCCATGTCGCTGGCGAAGCCGCTCTCCGTAACTACGTAGTCGCCAAGCGCGCACGCAAGCCTGTCTGCGATCACGGAGTTCTGGCCTATGGCGATGTTGGCGAAAGGCCCGGCATGGACAAACATGGGCTGTCCCTCCAGCGACTGCATGAGCGTAGGCTGCACGGCGTTCACGAGCAGTGCGCACATTGCGCCGTCGACCTCCAGATCGCGCGTCGTGACCGGGGCTCCGGACTTGGAGTAGGCCACAATTATCCTGCCAAGGCGGGCACGCAGGTCTGCCAGATCGGCCGCCATCGCCAGGATTGCCATCACCTCGCTGGCCACAGTGATGTAGAAGCCGCTCTGCATGTTGAAGCCGTCCAGACGTCCGCCACGACCGATTTCGATGTTGCGTAGACCCTGTGCGCAGAAGTCCATCGCCCAGCGCATCTGGATGCGATCCGGGTCTATGTCGAGCCGTTTCAGGCCGCGTTCGGCCAGCCAGGCGTCGTCATGGTTGCGCTCATGCTGCATGCGGCTGTTGAGCGCCACCATCGCCAGGTTGTTCGCATTGGTGATGGCATCTATGTCACCCGTCAGGCCGAGTGACAAGGCGGTGAGCGGCACCACCTGCGCCAGCCCGCCACCGGCCGCGCTGCCCTTGATGTTGAAGGTGGGGCCGCCTGACGGCTGGCGCACGCATCCGATCACCTTCTTGCCCAACCGGCCCAATCCCTGCACCAGACCAAGCGTGGTTGTCGTCTTGCCCTCGCCAAGCGCGGTAGGCGTGATGGCCGTCACATCGACATACTTGGCCCTCTTCCGTCCTCCGAGCCTCTTTAGGACTTTCGTGGCGTCCACCTTCGCGAGAACCCTTCCATACGGGCTCCATTCGTCATCCTGCAAGCCAAGCTCGGCCACAAGTTCCGCAGCAGGGCGCAACGTTGCCTCCGCCGCCTCTGCGATCTCCCAGTCCTTCATCTTGGTTGGGTCAAGCGACTTTGTATCCATGTCTGTTTCCTTTCGCAAATCGTTTTGTTCGACAGTATACCATATCGGACATGCGCGGCTGTCAGATTTTTCACGGAATAAGCACCCATACGCCCGGCAGGCATGATATAATGTGCGCTTGTCAACAGCAAGGAGACGACAGCATGGTTCGCGTCAACGAAAACTATCTCAAGATACAGGCTTCCTACCTGTTCACCGAAATCGCGCATCGCGTAAAGGCGCACCAGGATTCAAATCCCGGCGCCGCTATCATACGTCTAGGCATAGGCGATGTAACCGAACCTCTCGCACCGGCAGTGATTGCCGCCCTTCACAAGGCGGTGGACGACGAAGCCGCAAGAGAGACCTTCCACGGCTATGGCCCGGAACAGGGATACGCATTCCTCCGCGATGCCGTGGCAAAGCACGACTTCCAGGACCGCGGCCTTGAGATCGCCGCCGACGAGGTCTTCATCTCCGACGGTGCAAAATGCGACTGCGGCAACATACAGGAGCTTTTCGGCGCGGACGTCAGGATCGCGGTCACCGACCCCGTCTATCCCGTCTACGTGGACACCAATGTGATGGCTGGCCGCACCGGCACCGCGACGGAAGGACGGTATGCGGGGCTTGCCTATCTTCCCTGCTCCGCTGCAAACGGATTCGTTCCGTCCCCTGCCGATCTTTCCGGACCTGTGGACGTGGTCTATCTCTGCTATCCGAACAACCCCACCGGCGCTACAGCCACGAAGGCGCAGCTCCAGGCATGGGTCGATTGGGCCAACGCGAACAAGGCGCTAATCCTTTTCGATGCCGCATACGAAGCGTTCATCCGCACGCCCGGGATCCCCCATTCCATATACGAGTGCGCGGGGGCGCGTACGTGCGCCATAGAGTTCCGCAGCTATTCCAAGACTGCGGGCTTCACTGGCATCCGTTGCGGATACACAATCGTCCCGAAGGGCCTTTGCGCGATGAAGGCCGACGGCGCGCCCGTCGAGCTCCGTCCTTTCTGGACCCGCCGCCAGACGACGAAGTTCAACGGCTGCAGCTACATCACCCAACGCGGCGCGGAGGCGATCTACACGCCGGAAGGCGCGGCGCAGACCAAGGCGACCATCGACTTCTACCTGGAAAACGCCAGACTGATGAAAGATGCGCTTTCAAAGCTGGGGTACGATGTCACGGGAGGCACGGATTCGCCGTACCTGTGGGTAAATGTCAAGGGCGACTCCTGGGCGTTCTTCGACCGCCTTCTCAAGGAGGCGAACGTCGTCACCACGCCAGGTGCCGGATTCGGCAAGGCCGGCGAAGGCTTCATACGCATCTCCGCCTTCAATTCGCGCGCAAACGTGCAGACTGCCATAGACCGGCTCTCCACCGTGCTGGCCTGACTCCATAAAGCGACGTTCGAACCACAAACCAGCTGAAGAGGTGACGGAATTGGCCAACGAATTTCTCGTCTTCGACCATGTGACCAAGCGTTTCGGCGCGTTGACTGCCGTAAACGACGTGTCCATCGCCATCAAGAAAGGCGAGTTCTTCTCGCTTCTCGGCCCGTCGGGATGCGGCAAGACGACGCTCCTGCGCATGCTTGGCGGATTCGAACGGCCCGATTCCGGACGGATATATCTGGACGGCAAGGACATAACGGAAGCTCCGCCAAACATGCGCCGCGTCCATACCGTATTCCAGAACTACGCGCTCTTCCCCACGATGAGCATATGGGACAACATAGCGTTCTCGCTCCGGCTCGCGCGAAAGCCCAAGGCTCAGGTGGAAGAGGCCGTGGATGCGATTCTGAAAATGATCCAGATGGGCGACCACGCCTGGAAATACCCGAACCAGCTTTCCGGCGGGCAGAAGCAGCGGGTCGCCATCGCCCGCGCGCTCGTAGACCATCCGCAAGTGCTTCTGCTGGACGAACCGCTCGCCGCGCTCGATCTGAAACTCCGGCAGCACATGCTGCTGGAGCTGGACACCATCCACGACCAGGTTGGAATAACGTTCATGTACGTCACCCACGACCAGGGAGAGGCCATGTCCCTCTCCGACCGTATCGCCGTCATGAACCGCGGGAAGGTGGAGCAGATCGACAAGCCCGCGAAGATCTACGAGGCGCCCGTCTCCAGCTTCGTCGCAGCCTTTATCGGCGACACGAACTTCTTCGCCGGCGAGATCGTATCCACGGAAGGCGACTATTGCACCATATCAAGCCCGGGGTTCGCATCCATCAAGGCGTTCAACGACAAGAACCTGTCCGTAGGCCAGAAGGTCCACCTGTCGGTGCGTCCTGAAAAGATCCGCGTCACGCTCAATCCGCCGCCGCCCGAGAAAGGCGCCGGCATCAACGTCTTCCAGAGCACCGTCACAGACGTCATATACCAGGGCGTCTACACGAAATACTGGCTTAACAGCGGCGACCGCAGCGTGTCCGCGCTCAAGCCGCATTCCCGCTTTCTCCTCGACCAGGAAAGCATCACATGGAACGATACGGCGTACATGTGGTGGCATCCAGACGACGGATACATGATCGAGAACTTCTCCGAACTGGACGCGTCCCTCATCCAGGCGCCGCCGCAATCGAAGCCGGCCGCCAATTTCGGCTAGGGCCGCATAGCCGGAAATGGTATAATGACATCCACGAACCGAGGCAACCATATGGCAAGTGAAATAACAGAATTGACGGAAGAGACCTTCGACCAGGCTGTCGCGTCTGGCGTCGCGCTGGTCGACTTCTGGGCGACATGGTGCGGCCCGTGCAAGACCATGGGCGCTCTTCTCGAGTCCCAGGTGGCCCCTGCCGTTGGCGACCATGCCAGGGTGTGCAAGGTCAACATCGACGAACAGCCGGGCCTTGCCGTCCGTTTCGAGGTGCAGGCGATACCAACGCTCGTGCTTTTCAAGGACGGCAAGCAGGTAGAGTCCCTGCTGGGAGTGCAAAAGCCAGAAGAACTCGTAAAGAAGGTAAAAGCGCTATGACACTTTTCGAAGAACTTTCCGCGCGCGGCCTCGTGGAGGCCACCACCGATCCAGAGATCGCAAAGATGCTGGAGACGCCCCAGACGATCTACTGCGGCTTCGACCCCTCCGCGTCAAGCCTGCAGGCCGGAAATCTCGTCTCCATCATGATGCTCCGCCGCCTTCAGCTGGCCGGGCACCATGTGATCGCCCTGGTCGGCGGAGCCACGGGCCTCATTGGAGACCCTTCCGGCAAAAGCGCCGAACGGAACATGCTTACGCTCGAGCAGGTTGCAGCCAACAAGGCCGGCATACGCGAGAATCTGTCGCGAATACTGGATTTCGACGGCCAGAACGCGGCGAAGATGGTCGACAACTACGACTGGTACTCCGGCCTCTCCGCAATCGCCTTCCTTCGCGACGTGGCAATAAACTTCCGCGTTCCGCAAATGCTCGCAAAGGAAAGCGTGAAGAAGCGCCTTGAAGCGAGCGAAGGTGCCCTGACATTTACCGAATTCAGCTACCAGATACTGCAGGGCAACGATTTTCTACACCTTTTCGACACCTACGGATGCACGATGGAGGTGGGAGGAGCGGACCAGTGGGGCAACATCACTGCCGGAACCGACCTCGTCCACCGCATGCGCGGCAAGACGGCATACGGACTCACATTTCCGCTCCTGCTCGACGGCAGCGGCAGGAAATTCGGCAAGAGCGAAGGCAACGCCATGTTCATGAGCGCCGACAAGACGTCGGTATACGACTGGTACCAGTTCTTCCTCCGTTCCGACGATGCGGACGTCATTCGCTACCTCAAGGTCTTCTCCCTCCGTCCTCTTTCGGACATAGCCGACCTTGAGGCGCAGATGAAGGTGCATCCGGAGGCCCGCATCCCGCAGAAGGCGCTCGCCGAAGAGCTCACGCGCCTGGTGCATGGAGAGGCCGGCCTTCAGACCGCGCTAGGAGCCACGCAGACGCTCTTCGGCGGCGAGGTGGCAGGGAAGAGCGCAGACGAGCTTGAGACGATATTCAAGGATGTCAAAAGCGCCGCCCTTCCAAAGGCCGACATTGTCGGAAAGCCGGTCTTCGCCGTAGCCGCCGCCGCCGGAATGTTCAAGAGCAACGGCGAGGCAAGGCGCATGGCCCAGCAGGGAGGCCTCTCGCTCAACGGCACGAAAGCCTCGCCGGAACGCGTGTTCGCGGACGACGATCTCGTAGACGGCCGTGTCGCCGTCCTGCGCAGCGGCAAGAAGAACCATTTCCTGCTGAAGCTGGCCTAAGCGACGGAAATTGCCCGCAAGCGGCCGCAGACCGCCGCCAGAACGGACTCGGGCGTCGACGCGCCTGATGTTATGCCCATGCTGTCAATGCCGGAGAAGTCGCATGACGCAAGATCGTCTGGGCCGGAGATGCGCCAGGCGCGTGCACCGTCCGATTCGGCAGTTTCCGCCAGCCTCGCCGTGTTTGACGAATGTGCGCCGCCTACGGCCATGACACCCACCTTGCCGCGTTGCGCATGCGCCCGCACAAAAGAGCGCACGGCCCGCTGACGGTCGCGCGTGGCCGTACACGTTTCAGAAGCAGAAGTCTCGACAAGACGCGGATAGCGGCTCCGCAACGCCGAAAGGATGCCGCCCAAGGTATCGGCCGCCAGAGTCGTCTGGCACACGACTCCAATTCGTTCGCAATCTGGAAACGGCAACGCCGGCACATCTGCGACAGCGTCGACGACCTTTATGCCATCCGCAGGCCCGAACTCCAGATATTCGCCGACCAGTCCAGCAACTTCGGCATGCTCCACATGCCCCACAACCACCACAGGTGTTCCCTGTTCCGCATACGTCCGTACCTGCCTGTGCGCACGTACGACGAACGGGCAAGTCGTGTCTATCACCGTCAGACCGCGCGCGTCAGCCTTGGCCCGCGTGCATGGCGGCACGCCATGTGCCGAAAAAAGGATCGTACCCCCCGCTGGAACTTCGTCAAGCGACTCCACGAAACGCATCCCCTTCGCCCTCAGCCCTTCCACGACCATGGCATTATGGACGATTTCGTGCAGGCACCAGACGCGTCCGCCGAAAGAAAGGGCGTGACAGGCCTTGTCGATCGCGGCCTTCACGCCTGAACAGAAGCCATGCGGCTCTAGCACTTCGACTCTCAATCGCGACTCCGGTTCTTCACGCCCTGTCCCTCACTTTTCACCCTCTTTCGCCCTTTCCCACAGCGCGTCCATCTCTTCAAGGGTCATATCCTTCAAGTTGCGGCCGGCATCCTTGGCTCCAGCTTCGACAGCGCGGAAACGGCGGGCGAATTTGGCAGTGGATCCTTCAAGGGCGCTCTCGGCATCGCACTTCAAGTGGCGGGCGTAGTTCGTGACGGCGAAGAGCAGATCGCCCAGCTCCTCTTTCACATGCACATCCAACGACGTGTCATGCGAAGCCGCCACGGCCTCCTTCAATTCTCCGACCTCTTCCTCGATCTTGTCCAGGACGCCAGAAGAGTCCTTCCAGTCAAACCCTACGCGTGCCGCCTTCTCGGCGGTACGCTGGGCCTTCAGGAGAGCGGGGAGAGTGGAAGGAACGCCATCGAGCGCGCTGTGGCGGGACTCTTTCTTGTGTTCCTGCTGCTTGATCTGCTCCCAGTTTCGAAGAACCGTCGCGGGGTCTTTGGCCACCACGTCGCCAAACACGTGCGGATGCCGCCGCACGAGCTTGTCGGAAATGGCATTCGCCACGTCGTCGAACGTGAAACGCCCTTCCTGCTCGGCCATGACGCACTGGAACATCACCTGCAGCAGCACGTCGCCAAGCTCCTCCACATGATTGGCCTTGTCCTCGGGACGGTCCATCGCGGAAAGAAGCTCGTACGTCTCTTCAAGGACGCACGGCTTCAGCGTTTCCAGCGTCTGGACCTTGTCCCACGGACAACCCGTCTCCGGATCGCGGAGACGGGTCATTATAGAATGGAGTCTTTCGATTCCCGTCATAGGTGGAGCATCCGGAACACTTCTTCGGCCACAGAGGCGTCCAGCTTCTCTATCACGGCATCGGCTCCGCCGAAATCCTGATAGGCCACGTGGTCGTGGATTACCGCCAGGGCGCTCATTCCCGCCACGAGGACGGCCTTGACTCCATAGCCGGAACCTGTAACGCCAACGGTCAGCATGTTGATGAGATCGTTCGTGCTGCAAGCCCTGTTCCATGCGTCCCACTTGCCGTTCCCGTAAGTAAGCGACGGTTCGGCATACGGAACCACGAGGTTGGAATCCAGCCCTTCCAGCGCCGCCTTGAGGACATCGATGTTGGCGCGTGAAGCGACGACAACCTTGATGCCCTTGTCGGTGAGCGCCTTGACGAACGCCTTGAAGCCTGGCGTGACAGCCGCCGCGACACGCTCGGTGAGAGCGGCCGCGAAAGCTTCGGCGAGTTCATGCGCCACGGAGCCCGGATTCCCGGAAACGCCGCGTTCGCGGAAAAGCTCGGCGATCCCGCCATGGTAGTTTCCGCCCGCCAGATGCAAGGCCTCAAGCTTGATGGTAAGGTCCACTCCGTGTTCTGCGAGAACCTTCTTCGCCGTGTCAAACAGCACCTGCGAGCCATCTATTGCCGTGAAGTCGAACTCCACTATCACGCCACGCGGTGCAGGCTTTGTCTCTTCTGCCATATGGAATTCTTCTTTCCTTTAGCCTTGCTTCTTGACGACACGGGTCTTGCGCGGACGCGGCTGGCCGATTTCCTTGAGCATCTTGCGGAACCGCGAATTGCGCACGTTGAACGGCTTGCCGCCCTTGATGCGGGAGAATTCGCACGCCCGAAGATCGTTGTGGTTCTCCTCGTCCTTGCCGATCACTCCGCCGATGCCGGCGAACGCGCATTCAACCGCCTTGGCGGCGCATGCCTGTATGAGCGCAAGGTCCTTCTTGTTGGCGGCTGCGGCGCGAGCGTAGTACCCGCTCTTCTGCACCATGGTCTTTTCGGCGCCAAGCTTCTCTCCAAACCTCTTTGCGAACCACTGGCCCACGTTCACCTTGTCGAGCCGAGGATGGCCAAACGCGTCCACCGGCACGTCCTCGCCGCGCTTCTTCATCTCCTTGAGTATCTCCTTGACGCAGGCGCCTTCGGAGACGAATATGTTCACGCAGTCGTTCTTGTCCATCACCATGCGCAGGCGCTGGATCTCGTTCTCGAAATCGACGCGGGATTCCGGCACGTACACGGCATGGACGTCCTGGCGTTCGCGGGTCAGCCCGAATTCCGGCAGGAACTTGATGCGGCGTTTCAGCATCGTATGGTAGTTGATGGCGGTAAAGGCCGTCAGCCAGCCGCAGTTGCGGCCCATCACCTCATGGACGATCAGCATGCGCGGATTCGCGCTGTTCTCCTTAACCACGTTCGCGAAGAACTTTGCGCCTTCCTCCGCCGCCGTATACGCGCCAAGCGACTGCTTGATAGGATAGACGTCGTTGTCGATCGTCTTGGGCAGGCCGACTACCGTCAGGCTGTAGCCGTTCTTGGCGAGATATTCCGCAAGGTCTGCCGCCGTGGTGTTCGTATCGTCGCCGCCGATCGTATGCAGCACGTCGACGCCGTCCTTCACCAGCTGGTCGGCCGCGACCTTCAGCGGATCCTCGCCGTCCTTCACAAGGCCGCGCTTCACGCAGTCCGCCACGTTCGTCAGCTTGACGCGGCTGTTGCCGATCGGGCTGCCTCCATGCTGCGTGAGGATGAGCGCGCCCTTGCGCACGGCATCAGTCACCTTGATGGAATCTCCCTTGAGGAGCCCCATGTATCCGTTGATGTAGCCGATCATCTCCACGTTGGGATCGCGCTTTGTATATTCGTCGATCAGGAATCCGATCGAGGCGCTCAGGCACGGGGCCAACCCGCCAGCCGTAAGGAACGCCACCTTCTTCACTTGCTTCGCCATTGTCGTTTTTCCTTGTTTGTTTCTTTGTTTCCGGCTGCGTCCGGCGCAACCGTCAAATCATTACCGTCAGAGCTGCTTCAGCACGTTCGCGAGCTCGATGGCCGCCTGCATGGCAGCGAACCCCTTGTTGCCCTGTTTCGTGCCGCAGCGCTCCACGGCCTGCTCCAGGTTCTCCGCGCTCACCACGCCGTCAGCCACCGGCACGCCCGTATCAAGCGCTATCTCGCTGAACGCGCGCGCCGTCGTCTCGCAGATGAGCCCCGCGTGCGCCGTCGCACCCTGAACCACGGCGCCCAGCCCTACAACCGCGTCATACGACCCGGATGCCGCCAGACGTTTGGCCACGACCGGAATCTCGTATGCGCCAGGCACGCGCACCAGCGTCAGCGACTTCTCGTCGCCGCCCATGCGGGCAAACGCGTCGGCAGCCCCTTTGACCAGCTGCTCCACCAGAAAAGAGTTGAAGCGGCTTGCCACCATTGCTATCTTCAAGCCTTTCGCCGTCAAGTTCCCGTTGATTTCCTTCATTGTCGATTCCTTTCGGTTCGTGTGACGCCATTATCTCACCTGCATGGCGCATATGCAAGCGGCAACCGCCGCCCATGCGACATTTTTGTCGCTTCCAGGTGCAATCCGCATACGCATCGCGCACGAAACGGGAAATATTTGGTGCGATCGCATCCGTGAAAATGTTGCCGATAGCCAGTGTCAACGCCCAGCTGGAAAATGGCGACATTGGAGATTGGCAGCAATTCCACAATTGCACATTTCAACATTTCTCCATCGCCGCCCGCTACCGCGTCTCCGGGAGGCGGTCCGGGTCGCTGGATCTCAGAAGCAGCGCCGGATTGGACTTGACTTCCTGCGCAAAGTCGCGCAACGATGAACTTGCCTCGCGCAGATTGCCCAGGATGTCCGTGATGTTGCCACCCTGGGACTCCAGCAACGTGTTGAGCGTGGCTATCGCCACATTGGCATTTTCCACCGTTCCCACCGCGTTGCTCCACATGTTCAGGAGATCCATGCGGTTGATCTGGTTGAGAATCTGCGTAGCCGAATCGGCGGCGCTCTGGAGAATGGACGGCGCCGGAGGTATCGCAGTACGGCGAGGTTTCCAGCTTATCTTTTCACCTGCCACCTGATTCTTCGGGAAATTGAGTTCGATATGCGACATGCCGGTGATGCCGGATGCGGCCACGGTTGCGTGCAACCCCTTCGTCACCAGCGTCGCCACCGTCTGCTCCGGCGTCTGTGCCGGGTTCAGGCGGAACAGCCGCCTGTCCAGCGCCAGCAGCACGAATATCTTCCGGCCATCCTCCGGAACCGCCACGTCGTATTCGGAACCGACAAACGAAATGCGCTTGACCGTGCCGACCCGCACGCCACGCAGGTTGACTGTGCTGCCGACGTCAAGACCGGACACGTCGTGCGTAAAGTGGGTCTCCACGAAGAACTCGTTCTTGCTCGCGCCGAAACCGCCCAGATATACGAGCGTGCCTGCAATGAACACTACGCCGGCGAGAATGAAAAGCCCTATCCTCGCGTAGTTGGCCTGGTTGTCATTTGCCATGTGAACCTCCACGTGTGAAGAAATCGCGGACGAAAGGATCGCCGGACGTGTCGCGCAGCGTTGCCGGACGCCCCAACGCTATCATTCCGCGGCGCGCCCGATCGAACATCGCGCACCTGTCTGCGATCTTGAAGATGCTTGGCAGTTCGTGCGTCACCACCACGAATGTCACGCCACGCGTGTCGCGCAGACGCAGTATGAGATCGTCGAGCGCGGAAGAGGTGAGCGGATCCAGCCCGGCGCTCGGCTCGTCAAGGAACAGGATCGAAGGCTCCAGCGCGAGCGCGCGGGCGATCGCCGCCCGTTTCTTCATCCCGCCCGAAAGGTCTGCGGGCATCTTTTCCGCCGCGTCCTTCAACCCCACAAGGTCAAGCTGCATCAGCGCCAGAGTCCGCCTGGCCTCCGCCGGCAGCCGCGTGAACTCCTCCAATGGCAGCATGACGTTCTCCAGCACGCTCATGGAACCGAACAGCGCGCCGCTCTGGTACATCACGCCTATCTTCCGGAGGATGCCAGGACGGTTGACCCGGTTCATCTCCAGGCCGTCGATCTTGATCGTGCCTGCATTCGCCGGATTGAGCCCGATAAGATGCTTCATCATCGTAGACTTGCCGCAGCCCGAACCGCCCAGCAGCACGAACACCTCGCCGCGACGCACTGTGAAGTTGACGTCCTGGAGCACCGTAACACCCGGATATCCGGCATCAAGATGCTCGACCTCGATGATCGCATCACCCGCTGGCATGGTCTCTCCCGATATATTCGCAAGGAGCGCGCGTCGCGCAAAGTCCCTGCACGAATTTCACGCCGTACCAGAGGTGGGACGCCACTACGCCCAACCACGTGGCGATCCACATGAACGGGTTGCGGCTGAATGCGGAGATGAACGTGACAGCCGCATAGAATCCCATCACCCCGGCATATGCCCGGCGGACGGCCATGACCGCGGGATTGGCCGGAAACAGGAACGCCGCCGCACCGCCGACGACGCCGAACACGAACAGGGTCGGCACGAAATAGCTCGCACGGCAGCTTGTGGCAGGGAAGCGCTTGACGAAATAGCCGCGATGGAAACCGTAGCGTCCAAGCTGGCGCAGATGAGGTCCGAAAAGGCGTCGGCGATGATGGCAGACTACAACCCACGGATCGTAGACGATCCTCTTGTGCTCTCCAAGGACGATCGCTTCGCACAGCAACGTGTCCTCTCCCGGCCAGAAATCGGTGCGGTAACCGCCGATCTTGCGCAGAATCTCCGTCCGCACAAGCAGGTTGCAGCTTGGATAGTCGTCGACGTCCAGCCGCACGCGCCCGCCAACGTAACGGTACCGGTAGTTCCCGGATACGAACGGGTTGGCGTAGACCCTGCCTCCCGCCTGCGCCATGAATCCATCTCCAGGCGGCGTGATGCCAGGTCCGCCCACGCCGCCTATCGACGGCTCGGAGAAGTATTTCACCGCATTCTCCAGCCAGCGGGCTTCGGGGTATGCATCGTCGTCTATAAACGCGACTATATCGCCTTTGGCCGCCTTGATGCCGATGTTCCGCTTCTCGGCCGGCCTTATCTTGCCCGTGGGGACGACTGAAAGCCGGAACGAGCGTTTCGAGCTGCCAATGTCCCCGTCCGGCAATACGATCACCTCGAAATTCCTGTAGGTCTGCCCGTCAAGAGCGTGCAGGCACTCTTCCAGCATCCACGAAGAAGCGGGGCAGGCGATGACCACGCTCACCAGCGGAAGCTTTTCCAGCGGCGGAGGCACTTCAACTTTCGCGTAGTAGTGGAGAAGGCGCAACCTGTAGAAGACGGCAAGCGTATCCTTCATCATGTCGTGGACCGTCCGCGGATGAAGTGCGCCGAACTTGCTTCCGAACTTGATTTCCACCGGAGCCTCTGAGATCGCCGCGCCACGGCCGTAGGCGATCGCCAGAAGTTCAAGGTCGAACGCGTACGTCTTGACGAGCATGCGGTCTAGCGCCTCGCCCAGGAACCGCCGCCTGAAGAGCTTCATGCCCGTCTGCGTGTCTGTAACCGGCAATCCGATCAGCAGCCGGACCATTCCGAAATACACGATGCTAGCCAGCCGTCTGTGCCAAGGATACTGCACTACAGATTCCGGATGGCGTTTCGACCCGACGACAATGTCGCTTTTGTGACGCCGCATAGACGCGAAGAATCCGGGCAGCTGGCGCGGAGCTATGTCCAGGTCTCCGTCAAGAAGCAGCACGTACTCGCCCCGGGAAGCATGGAACCCCACCTTGAGGGCATTTCCCTTGCCGGCGTTCTTTGCGAGCAAGACTGGGCGTACGATGTCAGGACGCCTGGCGGCGATCCTCCGTAGCGCATCCGCAGTGCCGTCTCCGCTGCCGTCGTCCACAGGCACCAGCTCGTAGCGAAAGCCTCCCGCATCGAAACAGTCTGCCACCGCATCCAGGTTTCCCTCTACCGTGGAACCGAGATTGTACACCGGCAGGATGACGCTCAAGAGGTTCTCGCCGAGAACCTCTCTCACGCCTTGCCAGCCGAAACCGCCAGCCTCAGTCGCAGATGCCGTTTCCATGCTCACATTCTAGCAGAATTCGCTGGTTCGAACAAGCCGCCATCGAACGCCACGGGGAGTATCGGCGAATCGTGCGGCAACTACGAAACACGGTGCGCGATCTGCCAACGTGCACGATTCGAGGATGCGTCCAACGCCGTGCAATGCGTTGCCTCTCTTTTTCTCGCAAGCTAATGGAGGATCGCCACGAGGAACGAGCGCGGCGGCAGCTTTGCCGGGAAGGGAACGGACGCGTCGGTACGGTCCTTGTCCGTGATGCGGCAGGAGGAGACGGATCGGCCCTGGAAGTCGCACGTGAGCGGGATCTCCCTGTCGGAGTCGTTCGCCAGCATGACGGCGGAGTCCTTCTCGCCCTTGGCGGCGGCGACGTAGAGGTCCTTGTCGCCGGACGTGCGCACGGCGACGGCGGTGCCGCGCTTGCGCAGCTCGTTGAAGGCGGTGAAGGCGTAATACGCCTTGTGCGGCTTGTAGGTGAGCGGGTTGAAGAGGGGCGAGTAGTTGCCCACGCCGCAACGCGCATCGTAGATGCAGGCCACGTCGCAGGGGCCGTTCTGGAGGGCGAGCAGTTCGGCGGCGATGCCGGCCGCCTGGAGGGCGGAGCCGAGGTTCTCGTGTCTCACGTAGGGAAGCCACTCGTTGAAGATGCGCTCGCACTTGTCGGCGGTGAAGCCGTACTGGTTGAGATGCTCGTCCGCGAAGCGCACCTGGCGCATCGCCTCCGTTGGGGCGGAGTAGGAGTGATAGGAGAAGAAGTCGAGCGGCCACTTGTTGTCGCGGACCGCAGCGAGGAACTTGTGGGAGCACTCCACGAAGTACTTCGTGCGCGGCGAGGAGTTGGCGGCGGGGACGTTGTCCGAGCCGACGCCCGCGTAGAAGCCGCAGTGTCCGTAACCGCCGATCTTGAGGTGCGGGAACTTCGCCTTCAAGTAGGGGGCGACGGTGCCGTAAAGGCGGATGTACTCCGAGAACGGACCCCGGAACATCGGGTTGCGTTCGTCCTCGGGATGGTTTTCCGGCTCGTTCCAGATCTCCCAGTAGGTGATTTTCATCCTGAAGCCGTCGGCCCAGCCCTCGGTATAGTGGCGGATCACATGCTCGCAGATGCGGCCCCACTTCGCAAAGTCCTTCGGCGGGAGGATGTTCATCGGCGGGTAGCCGAGCGAGACGAAGTTCTCGATCGTCACGCCGAGACGGAAGAAGGGCTCGACGTCGTACTTCGCGAGCGCCTTCAGAAGGGAGTCCGTGTAGGCGAAGCGGTAGTTCTTCGGATCGTTCTCATCTGCGTCGAAGTCCGGGAAGATGACCGGGATGTCCACGAACAGGCCGCCGCCGAGCCAGCCGCCCACGTCGTGGAGGCGGGAGTAGGGGATGCCGGCCTCCTTGAGGTAGTGGAACATCGGGTAGTTGGCCAGCTTGCCGACGAGCGGCGGCTGCCCCACGCCGTTCACGGGCTTCACCGGGCCGACGGCCCTGTCGAAATCGACCTTCACTTCCGCCGCAGGGACACAGAACGTACCCGCTGCCAGCAACGCAAACAAGATTCTTTTCATTTTTTCTTTACTCCGTCGGCCTCCAGAATACAGCAAGACGGCCGGTTCCGTCAAGGTCGAGTTTTCTGGAGTTTATCCATCCAGGGCGGCATAAACAACCTCTTTTGTCGATCCCCGCCTTGACCGGATTGCGGTCGATGTACCCCGCTATCTTCATCAGCTCCGGCATCGCATCCGGCATGACGGCCCTGGCTCGGAAGCGAGCCTCCCACATCGTCCCGGCATGCTTGAGCCGCGCGTTGAACGACTGGCTCGTGGCCTGCTTCAGCGTCTTCATGAACTCGCTCGTGTTCCACATTCGCCGCACGTATCTGCCGAGGAAGGCCTTGCGCTTGGC
>DFLH01000009.1 GCA_002373695.1 Verrucomicrobia bacterium UBA3624 | reverse complement strand
GGCATGTTGTTGCCCGAGGGGAGCTTGTGCAATGCGTCGAACACGGCGTAGAGGACGGTGCGCTTCTCCGGCGGAATCTGCGCGAGCGAGTTTGCGAAGGAAATCGTGTAGTTTCGCCCGATGAAACGCATCGCCGGGTTGTTTTTCATCCCGAAAACATCCTCGGGGTTTTCCGCCTCGAGCGGGATCTTGGAATTGACCGCGATCTCCTCCATCAGGAACTTCAGCGCGGGAACGGCGGAGTCGCGGTTGCACACTCCGGCCTTGAAGCTGCGCTTTGTCGGCGTATCGAGCTTGCCGGCCGCATAGTCGTCATGGAGGTTCTTGAACCATCCGTCGAACTTGTCCATGAGCGCAAGGCCCTTCTTGAAGTTCTCGACGTTCTGCGTGAAGCGTCCGCCGCAGTCGTAGAGGCGGCGCGCCTTCGAGTTCGGGTCCAGCGCGGCGGTCTCCGCCTCCTCGACGGTGCATCCTGTCGCCTGCTGGTAGAAGTTCGCGGCGCGCGCAAGCTTCGGCAGCTCGGAGGCTACGTAGCCCATCGACTTCGCCTTGCCGACGCTCGCGGCGCACTGGAACATGCCGCCGGCGAGGATGTCGATTGCCGACGCCACCTGCTTGATGCGCCGCGCCGTGAGCGGCTTGCCCTTGCCGAAGTCCTCAAACTTCATGTTGTCGCGCACGATGTCTGGAATATTCCTCTCGCCGCCGAACATGTCCGCGATCGTCTTGCGGAACAAGTCGCGCACCTGGTCGTTCGCCGTCCTCATCTCCGCCGTGCGCATGAACGATGCAAACGTACCCTTGTAGTCGCCTCTCGGCATCCCCGAGAAGCGCGCAACCGTATCCTCCCCCTTCGTCGCATACGCCTTGTTCGCGAAATCCACGAACTTCTGGAAATTCGCGCTGTAGTTTGCATTTACCTGTCCCGGCATTGCCATATTCCTTTCAACTTTAAACTTCAAACTTTTATCCCTACACCTGCATCAAGTGCCCGCCGGAGAGGTGGTCTAAGGCGGGCTGCGGCGCGGACGCGGAGCCTCCGCCTTCCGCGAGCTCCCCCCGGACAAGGCGGAGCGCCGTCACGAAGCCGGCGACGGTCCGCTCGAATGCGGCGTATTCGGCATCGCCCTCGACCATGCGGCAGAGCGTGAACGTGCCGCGCGCGCGGTCGAGTCCGATGGTCGCGCCGTCCGTCCCCGCAAAGAGGTTGTTCAATTCGAGGAGCCGGCCGAAGTCGGCTTCGCGCCCTTCCGCGGACGCGATGTCGGCGTAGACGTAGAGCCTGCCGCCGTCGGACTCGAAGTTGACTTCGTCTCCGTCGAATTTCACTGCGGCGGTGCTGTGGCCGGAGAGCTCCAGCTCGATCCCGGCGGTCTCGCCGAGTTTTCTCAAAAGTTCATGGTGTGTCATGCGAACGTTTGTCCTATCTTGAGGTCCTTGATGACGGGTTCAGCGCCGAACTCCAGCGTGAACTCCTGGGTTATGACGCACTTGCCGACGTCCTTGCCCTTCTCCATCAGCGTGTGGTCGCCGCGCATGGGCGACTCGGACTTGGCGCGGATCTTCGCCGAGTTTCCGTCGGGAGCGATGTCGATTTCGAACGACGCGTCGCCACTGTCGAAGAGCGGGAATCCGGTCTTGGTGATGTCGCGGGCGGCGAACTTCTCGATGTTCGGGACGTTCGCGATATCCTCCTCCTCCTGGCCGCGCTTCCATCCGGGGAGCGCAATCCTGTTGGACACCGCGCTGGTGAACTCGCCGAATATCTGCTGGTTTGCGACCACCGACAGCGCCTTGACCTTTGCCGGATCGTTCCCGAGCGCCTTCTTGAGTTCGTCCAGCATCTCAGGGGCGCGCTTGGGCTGCATCGTCGAACCGTTCAGCGTGTAGTTGATGCGCGGAAGATCCTGCATGAACGTCAGGAAGACGTCTGCGCCGTTCACGTTCTCGAACCCGCTGCTTTGGGTCTGACCGTTCATGACGTCGATCAGGTAGTCGTTCATGCGGCGCTGCATGACGTTCTCAATCCCGGCGGAATCCCCAGACCCGGGCGCGATGTCGCGCCAGTGCCTGAGGTCCTCGACGAAGCCCTTGACGATCTCCTCCGACTTCGCCGCGGAATTCGGACGCCAGTCGAGGCGGTCAACGAGTTTCTTCAGGATCGGCAGCGTCTCGGAGGGGAGCCCCTCGGTGTACTTCTGCATCACGCGGCCGCCGGTCAGCTTGCCCGCGATGTACTTGTCGGCGTCGGCGAACGCGCCCTTCGTGGGGAAGTCGGACGTCAGCACACAGAAGAAGGAGTTTGTGACGTTTAGAATCGAGACGTCCTTCACGCTCTGGTCGTACTTCGCCTGGTCGTAGACGAGTTTCGGGTCGTTCAGGACCGAGCGGATCGGTTCGTTGTTCGGCTGCCCTGTGAGGCCGGCCTGCTCAAGCGTCATGTAGTCCATCTTGAGCGCGCGCGTTTTAGTCAGGGCGGCGCTCAGGTAGTCGCCGACCTCGGGGAGCCTGCCCGATTCCGCCAGGCGCGCGAGGCTCGCCGCCATCTCGGGATGCTCCTTTTCGAGAAGGGAAGTCGTCATCATCTGCAGGAGCTGCTGCAAATCGCTGGACTCCGCCGTCTTACGCCCAATGTCCGGATACTTGGTGAGGATCTCCTGCGAGAACACCGCGGCAAACATCTGGAAGCCCGCGCCGATTTCCCTCACGTCGAGCGTCGCGGCGCGCTCCGGCTTGAGGAGCCCGGCGAGCGACTTGAACGCCGACTTGACGGTGTCGTTGCCGGCGAGCTCCCTGGCCGTGGACACGATGCTCGCATCCCGCCAGTTGCTCGTCTTGAGCACCAGCATCTCGTAGCGCGCGCGCTCCACGGGATCGAACCCCGCCTCGTCGACGGCCTTCAGCATGGCAATCTTGTCGTTCGCGAAGTCCGTGACGATCTTGTTCGCCTTGTTCACCGTGGCAATGTAGTCGACGGGTCCCTTCTTCGCCTGGGACACGATGTCGTCGTACAGGAAGCGGAGCTTGCCGGAACCGGACGAAATGCTCGTCGTGTCGAGGTTGTTGAGGACATGTCCCCTGCCGAGCCCGGAGAAGAGCGCAATCGTCGTCGCGGCGGCGTCCCTGGCCATCGCCCGTGTCTTTGCCACAGCGTCAAGCGTCTTCGCCAGCACCTGAGCCTGGTTCTTGACGGAGCCGACGAAATCGGACAGCGTCGCGAGCGTCGTGGCGCCCTTGAGGACGCCCTTCCCCTTCTCGACCATCACAGCCTTCACGTCGGCGATCACCTTGGCGTCGGTAACGCCGCTCTCTGCGATCGCGGCGTCGATCTCCGTGTTGACGGCCGCCATGAACCTCGGTTCGCTGGTCAACGGATTCTCGGCCGTAGACTGGATGACGATGAGAAGGGATGAGACGAACGTGCTGGCGCCGGTGTTGCCCGTCCTGGACATCTCCACGGAGACATCGTCGCCAAGCTGGGCCTTGGCGTCCCTGATCTTCTGCAGCAGCGCCGGCTTGCCGGAAAGCGCGATGTCCTCGGCAAGAGTCGTCAGCCCGGTGAACTCTTCGGCGCCGAGCTTTTTGAACGCCGGATCCCCCAGAACCGACAGCATGGCCTCGCGCAGCTCACGGTTGAGGTCGGTGAAGATTTCGCACCGCAGCTTGAGCGGCATGCGGCTGTCGAGCGCACCATCGAACTTGCCGAGATTGACGGCGGCTGCAAGCTGCATCACCTGCGCCGGACGCATGACCGGCAGGCTGTTGGCGTTGAGGACCGTCGCCTTCCAGCGCTGCTTGACGTCTTCGCCGACATTGATCTGGTCGATCTCCGCCAGATACCTTGCGCGGCCGTCGACGAAGTCGTCCACAACCTTCTCCAGCGCCGCCTTGGCGCTGAACCCAGGATTCATGCAGCCCGGGTACGTCCCTCCCATCATCTGGTTTCCAAGTTCGAGGATTTTGTTTTTCAGCTTCGCCATTTCGACCATCGACGAAACGAGGCTCTTGTGCATGCCGAGGGCGGACGCAAGCTTTTCGCAGCATGAATCCCCAGCTCCCGCCATCGCCTCGTTTATCGCCCGCCGCGTCTCGACAAGGGCGGAAAACTTCGCACTGTGTTTTTCGAGGGCCTGTGCGATCTCAGCCGGCGTGTTGCACCTGCAGAGCTCCTCTGCTATTTCCGGATGTCGCTTTGCCATCAAAGCGCCCTGGGAAAGGGGCGACCCGCCGAGCGCGACTTTTTCGGCATTGCACATCGCGGCGAACTTTTCCCCGATCGCCGCCTCTACGAAAAGCTGGTTGGCGCGCGCCGTATATTCCTGCACGATTTCATCGACTGTGATTTCGCGTCCGGCGGCGTTTGCCTGATCGACAAGCGCTTTCATCCTGGTCATCTTGCACCTGGACGACGTCAGCTGCTCGCACAGATTGTCGTCTTTGGCGACGATCGCCTCGCCGAACTTGGCGCGCAGCGCCTCCTCCAGCGTCATGAGCGCATCCCTGAAGTTCTGCGGAAGCGCCGCGAAGGCGTTTGCATCCACATTCTTGAAGAGGCGGTCGTTGAACTGCTTGTATGGCGGCACCTGCGGCGCGTTGACGCGCGGCGCCGGCGCGGGCGCGGGCTCGGCGCTCCTGAAGAAACTCATGATCCACGCGAAGAAGCCCTTCCGCTGCTGCTGGGCCTGCGCGACGGCCGGCTGCGGCGCGGCGGCGGGCTGCGCGTTGTTCAGCGCCGCCGGCGCGTTCGTGCGCGCGTCGCCTCCCGCGACGTTGTGCGGTCTATTGAAGCTTTCAACCGTCAGCTTGAACGGCTGCGAACCGTTAATCTCACCTGGACCTGGCATCGTTTCAACTCCTTTCTTGTTTCTTGACTTTTCAACCTTTCAACTTGTATACACACAACTCTCGAAAAGGTTACACATGGACGAATCCGCTTGAAAGCATGTGATGTCAAAAGGGTCAGACCATCTTCAGAGCCAACAGGGTCAGACTTGATTGCCACAGTAAATTGCCACAGTAGTTTTTCCTTGTCACAGCGGCCCTTCCGATTCGCTGCTTG
>DFLH01000057.1:22369-39590 GCA_002373695.1 Verrucomicrobia bacterium UBA3624 | reverse complement strand
ACGAGCATCGTGCACAGGGTGCCGACGGCTATCGCGCCGAGCACGCACCCCAGCGGAAGGTGTCCTGTCGCCGATGGCGTGCAGTCGAACGTCGAGAAGAACCGGATGAACGCCGGCATTTCCGTCAGCGACTTCAGTTCGTGGCTCATGACCTGCATGCCGTAGAAGAGGAAGCCGAATCCCAGCACCGTGCGCAGAATCCCGCGCGTCGACTTGCCGCGGGCGGCCAGCAGCCCGGCCACTCCTATCGTGATGGCCGGAAGCGCCAGATCGTCCAGTTTCAGCGAAACGATCTGTCCCGTGATGGTCGTTCCTATGTTGGCGCCGAATATCACGCCGATCGCCTGCTGCAGCGACAGCAGGCCGGCGTTGACGAATCCCACGGTCATGACGCTTGTCGCGGAGGAGCTCTGGATGAGCGCGGTCACCCCGGCTCCCGCCGCTATCGCGAAGAACCTGTTTTTCGTCATGTACCCGAGCACGGCCTTCAGCTTGCTCCCGGCCGTCTCCTTGAGGCCGTCGCTCATCAGCCCCATCCCGTAGATGAAGAGCGCGAGCCCTCCGACCGCTGTTACTGCAATCTGCAAACTTCCTGTCATTGTTGTTCCTCCTGTCATTGTTGGACTGGTTTGGCGATTTGCACGGAAAACCAGAATCATGTTTGTCTATTTTTCTCTCGCCCGGTATTGTCGCAAATGAATGTTAGGATAGGGTGCGCCGACTGTCAGAATTCTGTCAGAATGCCGTTTCCCTATTTTTGTGCACGATGCCGGACGATTTCCGCAGTCTTCAGGTACACGACATCTTCTGCGATGTTCGTCGCGATGTCGGCAAGACGCTCCAGACATCGTGAGACGGTGAGCGCGCTGAGGTAGTATGCGGACGCCGTCGGGTCGTTCGCAAGGCAGTTCGCGACACGTGCGTAGTCTGCATGGTGAAGTTCGTCGACCTTGTCGTCTTCGTCGATTACCTGCTTCGCGATTTTTTCGTTTTCAGTCTCCAGCGAAGCGAGCGCCCTCGAGAACATTCCCGATGCAAGTTCGGCCATCTCCGTGAAGTCCCAGTTGGTGCGGGGAGTCTCGCGCGCCATATCGCGGACGCGGTTGGCTATGCTCGATGCGAGATCTCCAGCCCGTTCTATTTCGCCGTTCGCCTTCAATATGGCCGCTATGCGTCGGAGGTCCTCCGCCACAGGCTGGTAGAGGGCGAGGATGTTGAGGCACTGTTCCTCTATCATGTTTTCGGCCATGTCTATCGCCATGTCTCCATCGACGACCGACTCTGCGAATTCGAGGTCTTTTGTCTGTACAGCCATGAGCGAGGCCCTGACCGCGGCCTTGGCGCGTTCCGCGTTCTCGGTAATCATTTCCCTGAGATTCCGCGTAGCTTTTTCGAAGTGCACTTTCATTGTCATCCGAATCTCCCTGAGACGTAGTCTTCCGTCTGTTTGTTTCTTGGGTTTGTGAATATAAGTTTTGTCGGGCCGACCTCGACGATGCTGCCTTTGTAGAAGAACGCCGTTGTGTCCGAGATGCGCGACGCCTGCTGCATGTTGTGTGTCACGATTACGATCGTGAAGCGTTCACGGAGTCGATCCATCAGCTCTTCTATCTTCAACGTTCCCACCGGGTCGATCGCGCTCGTAGGTTCGTCCATCAGAAGAATCTCGGGCTCGGCGGCTATGGCGCGTGCGATGCACAGACGCTGTTGCTGTCCGCCGGATAGCGCTTGTCCGCTTTCCCGGAGCTTATCCTTTACTTCGTCCCATAGCGCCGCTCCGCGCAGGGCGTTCTCTACCCGTTCTGCGATTTCCTTCTGGCTGGCCTTGAAGTGGAGCCGTATCGGATATGCCACGTTGTCGAACACGCTCATCGGGAACGGAGTCGGCTTCTGGAATATCATCCCGACCCTCCTCCTGAGGTCGAGGAGGTCTATGCCAGGGTCAAGAATGTCTTTCCCGTCTATGAAGACTTCGCCTTCTGCCCGCTGTCCGCGGTGGAGCTCGAAAATGCGGTTGTATACCCTGAGGTGGGTGGACTTGCCGCATCCTGACGGACCGATCACGGCCGTTATCTTGTTGGCCTCTATAGAGAGGTCGTTGTCGAAGAGCGCCTGGTGGTCTCCATAGAAGAAGTTCAGTCTCTTTGTCTCTATCTTGTATTTTTTCTTTTGCATGAAGTCATTTCCTTTTGGCGGCGCGCTTTGCGCCGAAGTATCTTGCCGTGATGTTGACGGCAAGAAGAATGAAGGCCATAGTGAGCGCGGCGCTCCATCCGATACGGTGCATCGACTCGAAAGGGGAGTCCATCGTATAGCTTGTTATGAGGACCGGCGCTGATGGCGTGGGTCCGGAAAAGTAGCTTGTGGGCCACGTGTCGGCGAAAAGAGCCGTGAAGAGAAGTGGCGCGGTCTCGCCCGAAACCCTCGCCACGGCAAGAAGGACACCGGTGACGACTCCGCTGCGGGCGGCGCTCCAAATGACCGTAAGTGTCGATCTCGCCCTGCTTGCGCCGAGAGCGAGCAACGATTCCCTGAGTGCGTCACCTATGCCTGAGAACTGGTCTTCTGTAGTGCGCACCACTACAGGAAACATCAGTATAGCGAGCGAGAAGGAACCTGCAAAACCGCTGAAGTGTCCGGTCGTCGTGACAAGTACTCCGTACGCGAAGAGGCCAACGATGACGCTTGGCACACCCATCATGACGTTCACGGTGAATCGGGCTGCCCGGGCGAGGAGGGAATCCTTGCCGAATTCCGCGAGCCATATCCCAGCTGCGAGGGCCGGCGGAAGCGCTAGCGCGGCGGCTCCGGCAGTGATCATCACAGTGCCTAGAAGGGCGTTGGCGATTCCGCCCCCGACCTCGCCGAATGGTTTGGATGCGTTCAGGAAGAGTTCCGCTGAAATCGAGGAGTGTCCTTCACGGACGATCGTGAATATCACCCAGGCCATGAGCACAAGGGCCATGGATGTCGCGAAACCGGAAAACGCACGCATGAGCGAATCCTTCGTCTTCCTGAAGAAGGTGGCCCGTGTTTTCATTTCTTGCTCCTTCTTCCGATGAGAGGAATTGTCGTGGCCTGTATTGCGAATTCTAACGCGAGAAGTATGCCGCCAAGCGCGAACAATGCGCTCTTGTGGACGCCATCGGCCTCGGCGAAGTCGTTCGCGAGTGTGGCGGCGATCGTCGTGCACCCGTCCAGGAGCCCCGTCGGGATTGCGGAAACGCCTCCGCAGACGAAGAGGACGGCCATCGTCTCGCCGAGTGCACGGCCAAGCCCGATCATGATCGCGCCGAGCAGTCCTGCCTTGCGTGAACGGACCACGACGTCCCACGTCGCCTCCCATCTGGTGCAGCCTACGCCCATTGCGGATTCGACGAGCGCAACCGGTGTCTGGGCGAGGACGTCGCGCATGACGGCCGACACGTACGGAAGCACCATCAGCGCAAGGACGAGCGAGGAGGGAACCAGCCCAAATCCAGTATACTCTATTCCAAACCGCGACAGCACGCTCTGCAAAAGAGGGCAGAGGACGAACAATCCCCACATTCCGTATATGACGCTTGGAATCGCCGCCAGCAGATCCAGTGCGTGCGCAACCGGGACGGCGACATTCGGTGGAGCGGCATTCACGAAGAGCGCCGCGGCGAAGGCCATCGGGACTGCCATGAGAAGCGCAAGCAGGGTCGTCGCGGCCGTTCCGGCGAGAGCGCCCGCTGCGCCGAAGGAGCCGTCCGCTGGATTCCACTCGGCTGAGAACACGAGTGAAAAACCTGCGGTTCGCAATGCGAGCATGGACTCCTTGAGGATAACTGCAACGAGTGCGATCGCGACGGCTAGCCCGACGATAGCGCCTGCCTTGCAGAACCAGCGGAATGCCGTGTCCGTGTCAAGAATTCGTCTCATCTCTCGGGGATTGTCCGTTATTTCGAGACTGGAATGTAGTGGAGCCTGCGCGCCGTGTCGCCGCCGTACTGTTTGCACCATGAGAAGAAATCGGCCATTGCGGACATCTTGTCCGCTGGGGTGTCCTTTCTGGTGAGGATGTACGTCTTGCCGAGGATCGGCCATGCCGCCTCATCGGGTTTTACCGTTTTGCCGTCCACGGCCAGAAAGGCGATCTGCAGTTTGGCCTCCAGGGCAAACGTGTATTCGGTATATCCGATAGCCCCCTTGATGCGCGAGACGTTGTTGCACACGCCAGGATTCTTCTGCCCGGCGATTCCGCACGGCCACTTCACAATCGTCCCTATGCCGATATCTTTCTTCCAAGCCTCTGAGACGGACGAAAGGTATGTCGTGAAAATATGTGTAGTGCCCGATCCGTCGCCCCGGTGTACGACCGTGATCTTCAGGTCGGGGAGGGTGAGACCGGGATTGAGGGCTGCGATCCGCGTATCGTTCCAGCGTTCTATCTTGCCGAGGTAGATATCCGCGAGGGTATCGCCGTCGAGCGTAAAGGTGCTTTGCGCGAGAGAAGGTAGATTGACGGTCGGGACGACCGCACCCGATACCATGTGGAATTGCTCGAGGCCGGACTTTTCGCAGTCCTCCTCCGAAAGGGGCGCGTCGGTACCGGCGAAGTCTACCGTCCCTGCCTTAATCTGGCTTATGCCAGCAGAGGAGCCTACGGACTGATAGTTGACCTTCGGGTGCGAGATGTCCTGGGAGTAGTCGAAGCACCATGACTGGTAGAGCGGGGCGGGGAAGCTTCCTCCCGCTCCGTTGATCTTCTGCCTTCCCTTGCCGTTGCATCCGAAGCCAAACACGGCGACGCCCGTTATAAGCAGTGTGGCCGTCGAGACCGAGAGGATGTTTTCCGTTATCTTCCTTGAGTTCATTTCATTTCCTTTTTTTTGTGTTGCGCCGATAGTATGGCATTAATATGTAAGGTTCAAATGAGTGTAGCATTAGAATTGTATTAAGATTTCGGCATGTCAGAACTTCCATGCAAGCTCTGCACGCCCGAAGACGGCGGAATGGTCGCAACCATCCCTGAAGTAGTCGCCTTTCCCGAAATACTCGCCCTGAAAGGAAATCTTCCCTCCTTTCAGAAGGTCTATGCCGAAAAGCTTTTCCGGATGTATTTCATATTTGACCTGAACATATAGTCCACGGAATGAACCGTCCGCATCATCCTCTTTCACGGCCGTGAACAGCGGCCCTAGCTGGCATTTGACCTTCGAGAAATCCCCAATCGCGCATCCAGACGCGATATGAGGATAGGTGAGATTCGTGTAGTTGTACTTGCTGTACATAGGTGCGATGGATTCGCCGAGTCCTGTCTCGCGGTTGAAGACGGAATGCCATGCGTTGTTGCCGCGTTCGCCGTCTTCGTCTCCCGAAAGGATCCAGAATGCTCCTGTCAGATATGGCTTGGCGGATACGCGTGGTTCCCATGTGAGACCGGCATATCCTTGCCCTGCGATTGCGGCGTCCGAACCGACCTGTCCGGATATCTCCATCTCGCCACGGAGCGTCTCCGTGAACCTCGGAAGAAGCCGAACGCCGAAGGTATGGTAGTCGGAACACCTTCCTTCCCGTCTGTACTTCGCGTCCGTCGGACGACATTCGCCCTTCGCTACGTAATAGGCGTCGTATCCGAGATCCGTGCATGAACGGTCCTGCCAGTAGAGACCTACCCCGAATTCGTCCTGACCATAGCCGTTGAGGTCGTAGTCTTGGGTTCTCTTGCCGTTGGCGTGCGTCTTGCCGATGGTAGGCAGCCAATCGTCGGATGCCTGATAGATTCCAAAGATGTCCATCGTACGATTGGCGTCTGCGTGCCATGTCACGCGTAGCCCGTCGAAGAAGGCGCTCCTCGATCCGTCACCTCCGGTGCCGTCCGATATTATCCGTTTGGCGCCGAAGGCCATGTCCTGACGTCCCAGTTTGAAGTCCAGCATGTCGAAGGCACGTTCCCATTGGAGGTATATGTTGTCGATGAAGAGGACGTCGGGCCAACGCTGTTTGCGCGACATCGAGTCCGGTACGCGGTACGTACGGAATTCGTCGGCGAGGCGGAATAAGAAGCCGAAGTCTTCATAAGAAGCCATCATCCAAGGTCTTATGCGGATACGGGCGTATTCTGTGGAACCGGATTCACCGCGCGATGACGTGGGAAGGTTATCCGTTCCGTCGTAGCGTAGCCTCAGCTCGGCTCCTGCGGTCACGTTGAGATTGGTCGCTGTGTCCGAATAGGCGTGTGCGACCTGCATTGCGCCGAAGGCAAGCATGCACTTGAGCGCGGTTTGTGTCTTTATGTTTTTCTTTTTCATTGCGGCGCATAGTATCGCAAAATACCTTTAGCGTCGCATGAATATAGGATTAAATTTCCGTTAAGCGGAGAATTGGTGTTTTCTATGCGGACGCCTTCGCGACGAGGCGCTTGCCGAGTGCGCGGGCGTTTGCGAGGTCGATCCGAAATTGCGAGTCGCGGTGTGCGCGCTTGTCTGGCATGGAGAATGAACGCGTCTCTTTTGTCACTTCGCCCACAAACCTTCATCTTCTCCGGATGTCCATTTGACCTCCGGAAAATTTGATCCGGCGGCAATAAACATCTTATGCCCTGGCGCAATAGTTCACCGCCGACTATACACAATGAAAGATCGTGCTCACTGGTGGGTGCAAGGTGCATGAAGCCGGTCTGAATGCCTGATTGAAAGAAAAGCCCGCCACGGGACAACGTGGCGGGCTTTTGTTATAGGTGCGCTTTGCTCGGAAGCGGGTTTTACTTCTTCTGCATGAGCGGTTTGCCGGCGTTCCAGGCCTGGCCGACCTTGTCGCCGTTGACATAGTAGCCGCTCTGGAACTGGTCGAAGATGAGCGCGTTGAGCTTCGCCGGATCGACCTTTCCGTTGTTGGACAGCACGGCCTCGTCCGCGACGACATTGGCAATCTTGCCCACGATGCAGTACATCGTCTCGCTGGATACGACCTCCGCGAGTTCACATTCCATCGTGACAGGGAACTCGTCGATCACGGGCGCGTTGACGTGCTGCGACCGGGCGGCCGTGTAGCCTGTGCGCGCGAACTTGTCGGGCGTGTTGTTGCCCGATACGATGCCGAAGTAGTCCGCGACGTCCATGTGCGCCTTGTCCGCGATGGCGACGGTGAACGCCTTTGATTCGAGGATGTTCTTCGTCGTCTTGTGACCCTCGCTGATGAAGAGTGCGATCTTGTCCATGTCGCAGATCATGCCCCACGCGGCGTTCATCGCGTTCACTTTGCCGTCCTTGTCGTACGCGGCGACGATGAGTACCGGCATGGGATAGACTGCCGGGACTACGCCCAAATTTTTCTTTGCCATTTTGACGCTCCTTAACTTCTCAATTGTGCTTTAGTTCTGGTTGTCTGATTTGATTTTCGTTTCACTGCTTGTCGCAGGGTAATCCTGCCGCTTGCGGAACGGCGCTGATTATACTATAATATCTTCCACAAGCACAAGAATGCACTTTTTTGTATCATACTAACAAAAAGGAAACCAAGGTCGGCGAAATGACGAAGAGCGAAGCGAAAAAACTGCACTGCACGGTGGAGGCGGCGATTGCCGTCATCGGCGGGAAGTACAAGGCCATCATCATCTGGTGGCTGAACGAGAAGGGCGTGATGCGCTACAGCGAGATCCAGCGCAGGGTGCCGCAGGCGACCGCCAAGATGCTGAGCCAGCAGCTCCGCGAGATGGAGGCAGACGGTATCATCTCACGCAAGGTCTATCCCGTCGTTCCGCCCAAGACCGAATACGCCTTGACCAACATGGGCAAGGCGACCGTCCCGATCGTACACGCGATGGACAAGTGGGGTGCCGATTTCTTCACCCAGCTCGGCGTGCCCATCCCCTGCGACGAGGAATAACCGAATGACGACTTGCCACAAAATGAAGAGAAGGAAATTCGTCGTAGCAGAGAGGATTGTCACATGGAACATGTATTGATCATAGAGGATGACGAACGAACAGCGACATTTGTAGTCGGGGCCCTGCAGCAGGCCGGATTTGCAACTACTCATTGCCGTGATGGCGAGGAAGGCTTGTCGGCGCTGCTCCACGGCGCCTACGATGCTGCTGTGGTCGATGTGATGTTGCCGAAGCGTGATGGGCTGTCCATCATTCGCGAGGCAAGAGCGGCTGGGCGAAAGCAGCCGATATTGATATTGTCTGCGCGTGGAACCGTTGACGCAAAAGTCCAAGGCCTTGAAGACGGGGCGGACGACTACCTCGCCAAACCGTTTTCGATTGTGGAATTGATAGCGAGGATTCAGGCATTGATGAGGCGAGCACGGGACCAGGAGCAGACGCTTGAACTGCGTTACGACGACCTTGTGATGGATCTGGCTTCGCACAAGGTGACTCGCGCCGGAGAGCCCGTAGATCTGCAGCCGCTCGAATACAAGCTTCTCGAGTATCTGATGCGAAACAGGGGACGAATCGTATCACGAAACATGATCCTCGAGCGCGTATGGGGTTACAGTTTCGATCCGCGCACGAACGTTGTGGAGTCCCGCATATCGCGGCTGCGCGAGAAGATAAACAGGCCCGAGGGACACCAACTGATCAAGACTGTGCGGGGGTTCGGCTATGCGCTCGACTGAATCCGCGCGCCTTAAGCCGATGTGGCTGCGCATCGCGTGGGGATACTGGCTGTCCTTCGGCGTGATATTCGTTGTCTCGGCCGCATTCGTGTTCATCGCGATACTCCGCCACCACGTGCTCGCATACCACGAGAATCTCAATCTTATCTCGCACGATCTGGCGGCGGAATACGGCGAAGCGGGATACGACGTCAAAAAGACGGCAAAGCACTTTCGCGAAACGGTCGAGCACCACGGCCGCGGCAAAGTCTTCCTCCTTCTCACCGATTCGAAAGGCGGCGTTGTCCTGGTTGAATCGACTAATCCAGGCGTCGCGGAGAAGATGCGCCAGGGCGTGCTCTCCTCCGACAGGACATACAGGATCGCCGCGACTGGCGGCAGCGGCGGTGGGGATTCGATTGCGGTGCGGGTCCGCAAGACGGTCCTGCCAGACGGAAACATCCTTTCCGTCGGCGACAACGTGACGAACGATGAGCGGCATGCTCGATGGGTGTTGGCCGTTCTTCTTGCGACGAGCGTTCTCATTCTTGTCGTCGGCGGAATCGTTGGCGTCATGCTGGCGCGGCGTTTTGCCGCGCCTCTCGGCCTCATGGCGAAAGCGGCGCGACGCATAGAGCGCGGAGACTATTCCGTGCGGATATCCGACACGTCTGAAAGCTTTGAGATCGCCGAACTTGAGGGCGCGTTCAACAAGATGTCCGGAGAGATCGTAAAGACGCTGACGGAGCTGAGGGACCTCACCGAGAACATGGCGCACGACCTGCGAACTCCCCTGACGCGGCTGAAGGCAGCCGCAGAGCTGCATGCGATGGGCGTTGATTCCGCCGGAAATCTCGCGGAGAACGTGATGGAAGAGATCGACGCCATGCTCGCCATGATCAACATGATGCTGGAGATATCCCAGACGGAATACGGCGCAGCACGGGCGCCAACGGAGGAGCTCGACCTCGTCCCTTTCTTCGGTGAAATGCTCGAGCTCTACTCTGCGCTCGCTGACGACAGGGGGATATCCCTCTCCGCGCAGCTGCCGACCGGTCCAGTGCTGTTCCGCGGACACAAGGGCCGGCTGCAGCAGATGGTGGGAAATCTTTTAGACAATGCCGTCAAGTTCACGCCCGACGGAGGACATGTTGTCGTGCGGCTGACGGCGGCACCAATCGTGATTGAAGTGGAGAATTCCGGACTAGGCATCAAGGCGAAGGACATTCCGCACGTGTTCAAGAGGTTCTGGCGTGCCGATTCCAGCCGCTCCCTTCAGGGGAACGGACTCGGTCTCGCTCTGGTGAAGGCGATTGCGGAATCGTACGGCGGCAATGTGTCATGTACCTCCATCCCCGGCAAGACGACAACGTTCAGGATCGTACTGAAGTAACATTCTCCGTATACATTGCCAAATGGTAATGTGGCGGTAATCTTCTGCCCATATTGGGATACTATAATATGCGGCATGAAAAAAAGATTCAGAGTTTTCTGTCTTGTCCTGCTGTCGGCGTTCGCGGTTCGCATTGCGCTGATGGCGACGATGCCGGTTTTCGAACCAAGCGAAGCCCGTTATGCGGCCATTTCAGCCAACATGGCCCGGACAGGTGATTTTCTTACCCCAAAGTTCACGTATTTGGGGACATACCAGCCGTTCAAGGGCAAGCCGCCGCTCGTGTTTCAGTGCGGTGGAGCGTTCTGCCGATTGTTGGGAGTTTGTGAATTTGCCGTCCGCTTGACGCCATTCCTCTCGTTTGTGCTACTTCTGTTCATTTTGTACCAATCCGTGGAGTCGTTGGAGGGCATCGCTTCGGCCTGGCTGGCAACAGGGATTTGCGCGACGAGTGTGGCGATGTATGCCGCAGCGGGCATGTGCATGACGGACGTGCCGTTGACATGCTGTGCCGTCGGCGCTTTGCTTCTCTATGCGCGCAGCCGGGAAAATCCATGTTTCCGGGATGCTGTGACCATCGGTCTTCTGCTGGGTTGCGGAATGCTGGTCAAGGGGCCGGTGGCAATCGTCCTTTTCGGTCTTCCGGTCGTTGTCGACGCCATTATCAACCGCAACTGGCGCTTTGCGTTCAAGACGGTATGGCTGTGGAGTTTGCCGGTGTTCCTGCTGGTCGCCGCCCCGTGGTTCATTCTCATGCAGCGTGAACATCAGGATTTCCTGCGCTATTTCTTCCTGAATGAGAATCTGCTTCGCTTTCTTGTTCGCGACTACGGCGATCGGTATGGAGCCGGGCGGGAGACATTCCGGGGAATGGCTGCCGTATGGGCGTTCGTGGTTGCCCTGCCGTGGGCCATTTTGCCCGTCCACGACGTCCTGAAGAGAAGATGGCGTCTGTTTGACAGGCGAAACTTCTTCTTCGTTTCGATGCTTTCCATCACGGCGTTCTGGTGCCTGACGAGCCGCGTCCCGATCGCCTATCTGCTGCCCATCGTTCCGCTCTTTGCCGCCTGGATTGCCTCTTCGCGCAGCACGCATCTCCGGCTCTGGAGAATGTTGCCTTTTGCCGCTATCGTCGCATCTGTTCTAACCGGTGCGGTGATGCTGTGCACCTGGGTTTTGACGGACAAAATGCTCGGAACGGAAGCGCCCAAACGCATAAGCAAGCGATGCTTTGCATACGAATTCTACCACGGCCCCTGGGGCGAAGGGGCACCAAAATGAAGACGCTCTCGCTTGTCATCCCTTGCCACAACGAATTCAATAGGCTGCGTCCGGATGCATTCCTCGAAGCAACGGAGCGATGGCCGTGGCTTTCGTTCTGCTTCATCGACGACGGTTCGACCGATGCCACGGCCGAACGTCTTGCGTGGTTGTCGAATGCATCTCCCTCCATTTACGCAATCTACCTTCAGGAAAATCTCGGCAAGGCCGAGGCCGTCCGTACCGGGGTTCGGCACCTGTGCGAACTCTCCCATCCCGACCTCGTCGGCTTCTGGGATGCCGACCTTGCGACGTCTCTTTATGAAATACCACGTTTTGTCCAGCGTTTCGAAACGGACGAAAAGGTGAAAGCCGTCATCGGTTCGCGATGGCCGCACCTTGGAGCCGACATACAACGTTCGCCGGGACGGGGCATCGCCAGCATCGCGTTCAAGATGGCGGTCCGCCGCATTCTGAAGGCACCAGTGTGGGATACGCAATGCGGTGCAAAGATCTTTTCGCGCGACGTCGCCGATGAAATATTTGCAACCCCGTTCTGCACACGCTGGATCTTTGACATTGAGATCCTGTCCCGGCTTGGAAACGACAGGTTGCGGACGCAAGTGCGGGAACTTCCCGTTTCGTCATGGCGCGACGTTCCTGGCTCGAAGATTGGAATCGGGGCATCGGTCACGATATTGCGCGAACTCTGGATTCTTGCAAAGGCACTGAGGAAAGTGGAAGTCTCAAAATGAATCAGGCGATTTCGATTTTGGTAATGGTCGGCGGCGGGCTGGGTACGTTCCTGCTGGGCATGAAGCATCTTTCGGAAGGATTGCAGGCCGTCAGCGGATCGGGCCTCAGGCGATTCATGTCCCTTGCGACCTCGCACCGTCTGGCGGGCGTCGGCACGGGCGTGATCACCACCGTGATCGTCCAGTCGTCCTCGATCATCACGGTCATGGTGGTCGGATTCGTCTCGTCCGGCCTCATGAACCTGTCGCAGGCGATCAATGTCATCATCGGCTCGAACATCGGAACCACGGCCACGGCATGGCTGATCGCCTTCGCGCCGGACGTGAAGATGCTCGGATTGTGCGTCGTTCTCGTCGGGGCGGCATTATACTTCTTCCAGCGCAACGAGCGGCTGCACAATCTCGGCCTCGCCTTCATGGGGCTCGGGTGCATCTTCATGGGGCTCTACTGGATGAAAGAGGGAATGGAACCGGTCCGATCCATGCCGGTGGTGGTCGACGCCTTCAGGTCCCTTGACGCGACGACGGCGTGGGGACTTGCAAAATGCGTTCTTGTCTCGCTCGCCTTTACCGCAGTGGTTCAGTCCTCCGCGGCGACGACCGCGATTGCCATGACGCTTGCACAGCAGGGACTGCTGAGTTTCGAGGCGGCTGCCGCAACCGTGTTCGGGATGAACATTGGGACGACGATGACCGCATGGCTTGCCGCGTTCAACGGCTCCGCCGAGGCCCGGCAGACGGCGCTTGCGCACACGCTCTTCAACGTCGCGGGCACGATACTGCTGATTCCGTTCTTCGTTCCCGCGATTCTTCCGCTGGCTACGTCCTTCTTCCCTCATTACGCGGACGCCGTGACGACGAACGGTGTGACGACGTACCCGTACATGGCCGCGCCCATGGCGGCGGTCCATACGATCTTCAACGTCATAACGACGTTGTTCTTCCTGCCGTTCACGCGGCAGTTCGCGCGTTTCGTCTCCCGCGTCATAAAGGCCCCGCCCGCCGAAAAGCCGCATTTGAGCGCGCTCAGGATGTCCTCGTACATCTCGCCCGTCATCGCCTGCGACCAGGCGCTTCTTGAAGTCACGTTCATGCGGGACAGCGACCTTGAACTCCTGGCAGGGATCAAAGACGTGTTGGCGGGGAATGCAACCGATTCCACCGAAGAGCACATCCTGCATCGCGAGGAGGTTTTGGACAATGTCCAGCGCGAGATCACGGAATTTCTCGGCAAGATCATGGTCAAGCGCGCGCCGACCGAGGTGTCCGACAGGGTCCGGCGGCTTCTGCGGCTTTCGGACGAACTGGAGTCGGTTTCCGACGAGGCGGCCGCGATTCTGAAGGCGACGCGACGGCTTAGGAAAGGCGGACAAAACTTCTCCGCACAGTCATGTCAAACGCTTTTGAGCATCCATGAAATCGTCTTCAGCCTTGCGGAAACGGTATCACGGTACATCAGGTCTCCGCGTCCGAGGTTCGACCTCGCCGTGCTTCAGGCGAATTCGCACGACATCGGCAGACGCATCCATGACGCCAGGCGGAACCAGCTGGATCGCGTCGGCCCAGACGACCCGGATTCGCCGGTGCGCGTTCTAGCCGAACTTGACATCCTGAACTCATACGAACGCATCCGGTCCTGCTACATCAACATGGCCGAAACCCTGGCCGGCCGCAAATGAACCTTTTGCGTTTAATCTGCATTCTCTTGTTATTGTGGCAAATGTTGATTGAAAAGGTCATCGTATCTGAGGCGCCCTGCGCACCGGAGAAATGATATAATATTGATGCCATGCGCGACTGCGAACCGATTCTAAAAACCAAAGGAGATTTAATTATGCCCATGAAGAAAACAGCAAAGCAAATCAAGAACGTGCTGATCATTTCGGCGTCGTTCCGTCCGAACTCCAACTCCCACGCGCTCTGCCAGGAAGTCGCGAAGGGCGTCAAGGCTGCGGGCAACAAGGCCGAGGTCATCCGTCTTAAGGACAAGAAGATCGGGTTCTGCACCGGCTGCTATGCCTGCCAGAAACTCGGGAAGTGCGTCATCAAGGACGACGCCAACGCAATCGTCGAGAAGATATGCAAGGCGGACGCCGTCGTGTTCGGCACGCCCGTCTACTACTTCTCGATCGCCGGACAGCTCAAGGCGCTCTTCGACCGCTGCGTCGCGAAGTGGCCCGAGCCGAACGGCAAGCCGTACTATCTTGTCGCGACGATGGCGGAGAACACGGACTGGGATCTCGTGAAGGCTCCGCTCCAGGGCTTCGTCGACTGCTTCGAGGGCGCGAAGATCAAGGGCTTCCTCAAGGCCGGAGGCGTCTACGAGCCCGGCGCCGTGAAGACGACGAAGTTCATGCAGATGGCCTTCGATCTCGGCACGCGGATCTGAGCCCCGCCGCCGAACAGGCCGGCGACGGACTTGACGAACATGTCGCGGACGAGGTTGTTCGCCGCCTTCATCTCGCCCGCGCGCAGACCTTCACGAAGCGGCGTCGATCATGTGGCCGGCCGCGCGCAATGCGGCAAGCGCGCGGTCGAAGTGAACGCTCTTCGTGAGAATGTAGTCGGTGTTGAAGGTGGAGACGGCGAAGATGCCGATCTCCGCCTCGGCGAGCACGGCCGAGAGGCGCGCGAGGATGCCGATGAGCGAAAAATCGAGCGAGCCCTTGACGCGGAACGCGCGCCAGCCGTCGTCGCGCGCGGTCGTGTTCGGCGGGACGCGCGCGGTCGGGCACACGAGCGACTTTTCCTCGTCCGTCGCGCCCGTGAACACGAACGGCGCCGAGATGTCGACGCGGGAGTAGTCCGCCACCTGGCAGACGGAGAATTCGCCTGGGATCGTTTCCAGCTTCATGGTGATGTCCGATGTCCTTTCAATTTGCCTGCGGCTCGATGCGGCGGAGATTATACTACAAGCGCCCCGCCGACGCAAGTCCGCGCAGCACTGGAATGCGGTGCGGCGGCTTGAGGACAAGCCGCCCTACCAGAGGGACCCTGTCAGTCCTATTCCGCGTCAATTGATGGTCGGGCGCGGTGCCGCACAGACGCGCTGATATGTGATATAATATTTCAAAGGATCAATCAACTCCCAACAGAAGTGCTGTGCATGAACGTTCTGAAGATCATGGCCGCGTTCGGCGTGTGCCTGGCCGTGGCCGGTTGCGAAAAAGCATCCGAGACGGGGGCATCGGCGGCCCGCAAGGCGGTCTCTCTGGGCAATGCCGCCGTGCGCAAGGCCGGACAGGTCGTCGGGTCGGGCGCCAGCCATTTCATCAAGGGTGTCGCCGAGGGGATTGACGAGTCTGTGGCGGAATTTAAAACGGAGGAGAAAAACATGGATCGGACAGTCTATTCGTTCACGGTCAAGGACCGCACGGGCGGCGAGGTGTCGCTGGAGACGTACAGGGGCCAGGTGCTCCTCATCGTCAACACGGCCACGCGCTGCGGCTTCACGCCGCAGTACGACGGGCTGGAGGAGATGTACGAGCGCCTGCGCGGGAGCGGCTTCGAGCTCCTGGACTTCCCGTGCAACCAGTTCGGCCAGCAGGCCCCCGGAACGGATGACGAGATCCATACGTTCTGCGTGCTCAACTACAAGACGGCGTTTCCGCAGTTCGCGAAGGTGGATGTCAACGGCGCGAACGCCGCGCCGCTCTTCCGCTATCTCACGGACGCCGCCGGATTCGAGGGCTTCCCGCCGGACGGCAAGCTGGCGCCGATTCTCGAGAAGATGCTGGCCGAGGCCGATCCGGACTACGCGCAGAAGCCCTCCATCAAGTGGAACTTCACGAAGTTTCTGATCGGCAGGGACGGCAAGGTGATCCGCCGCTTCGAGCCGACGGCCCCGCTCGCCGACGTCGAACAGGCGATCGCGGCCGCGCTTCAGGCGCCGTGACGGCCGCGCGCGCGAGGCGGCGCGACAATCCGTTTCAACACACGAAAGAAGAAGGAGAATGACATGATCAACGGAAAGACGTTTGCGATGTTCTTCAACGCGAGCCCGCGCAGGAACTGGAACACGCACAAGATGCTGGAGGCCAACACGCAGACGCTCGCGACCGTCTTCGGCGCGTCCGAAACGCTCTACGCCTGCGACACCTACCAGTTCACGGATTATTCGCGCTACGACATCACGCTCTTCGACGAGGCGGCGAAGCGCGCCCACCGCGACGCGCAGTTCGAGACCGATCTCGCTCACGCGCGCGCCCTCGGCCGGCGGCTCGTCGAACGGGCGGCGGCGCAGGCGTGAAGAGGGCGGCGCGAATCTGGTCTACTCTACGGCAGCAAAACAAAGGAACTCATCAATGAAATTCAGTCAGGCAATCATCTGGACGGCCGCGCTCGTCATCGGCGCGCTCCTCGGCACGCTCGGCGTCGCGCCGATCGACAGCTTCATGGACTTTGTCGCGTCCGCCTACACGCGGGCGTTCCAGTTCGTGGCCGTGCCGACGGTCGCGCTCGCGATTCTCACCGCGATGGCGTCGCTCGGCGAGGGCAACGCCATGGGCCGCGTCTTCGCCAAGACGTTCGCCTGCACCGTGTTCACCTCGTTCGTCGCCGCGCTCGTCGGGCTCGGGCTCTTCCTCCTCATCGATCCCGGCACGATCGACCAGGGGATCGTCAAGGCGGTCGCGGACAACGCGGACGCGATGGCGCAGATTTCGCGCGCGCCCGAGACGGTGTACGGGCACATCCTCAACGCGATTCCGAACAACCTCGTCAATCCGTTCCTCAACGGCAACGTCCTCGCGATCGTGCTCATCTCCGCCGGCATCGGCATCGCGATCGCCGTGCTCGGGAAGAAGAGCGAGAACGTGAAGACGCTCCACAAGGCGCTGACGGGGCTTCAGGAGGTCTTCTTCGGGCTGATCAAGGGCCTCATCTGGGCCCTGCCGGCCGGCATCGTCGCGTTCGCCGCGCAGCTCGCCGCGCAGATGTCCGCAGGCGTCGTCGTCGGCTCGATCGGCAAGTACGTGCTCGTCGTCATCGGCGGCAACATCATCCAGTTCTTCGTCATCCTGCCGCTCTTCTGCTGCCTGCGCGGCGTCAACGGCTACAAGGTGATGCGCCAGATGACGCCGGCGCTCCTGATGGCGCTTTTCACGAAGTCCTCCGCCGCCACGCTGCCCGTCACCGTCGCGACGGCGGAGAAGAACATGAAGGCGAAGCCGTGGATCGCGCGCTTCATCCTGCCGCTGTGCTGCACGATCAACATGAACGGCTGCGCGGCGTTCATCCTCGTCAC
>DFLH01000057.1:0-22258 GCA_002373695.1 Verrucomicrobia bacterium UBA3624 | reverse complement strand
CTGACGCTGCCCGTGATGCTCGCGTGGTGCGTCATCGCGACGCTCTGCGCGATCGGCAACGCGGGCGTGCCGATGGGCTGCTACTTCCTCACGCTCTCGCTGATGGCGGGCGTCGGCGGCAACCTCATGATCCTCGGCGTCATTCTCCCGATCTACACGATCATCGACATGATCGAGACGGCGGAGAACGTCTGGAGCGACTGCTGCATCTGCGCCGTGGTGGACAGGTCCACGCCCGACGCGGCGGCGCGCTGACCGGCGCGCCGTGCGTCAGCCGGCGAGCGGCTTGACCTTGAGCGAGCGCAGGTGCGTGCGGCCGCCCGAGGGCGCGGAATCGTGGTGGAAGAGATACCACTTGCCGCCGACCTCGGTCACGCAGTGGTGCGTCGTCCAGCCGATCTGCGGCTCCAGCAGGACGCGCGCAAACCGGTACGGCCCGTAGACCGTGTCGCTCACCGCGTCGCACAAGAGATGCGTGTCGCCCGTCGAATAGCTGAAGTGGTACTTCCCGTCCTTGAAATAAATCCAGCTCGCCTCGAAGAAGCGCCGCGCATGGTCGCCCGCCTTGATCGGCGCGCCCGTCTCGTCCACGATCACCAGGTCGCGCGGCGGCTCGGCGAAGCCCTTGCCGTCGTCCGTCAGCCGCGCGATCTTCGGGCAGAGCGCCGGTTCGCCGTCCGCCGGCTCCAGCGCGCAGCGCGTCCCGTCCGGGAGCGTGTCGTCCGCCGCCGTGTAGACGGCCCGGTTGTCGCGGTAGCGCTGGAGCTGCCCGCCCCACAGCCCGCCGAACGCGATGTACTGCGCGCCGTCCGCGTCCGTGAAGACGCATGGGTCGATCGAATAGCTGCCCGCGATCGGCTCCGGCTCGGCGACGAACGGCCCCTCCGGCCGGTCGGCCACGGCGACGCCGAGGCGGAAGACGTCATCCCTGTCCTTCGCGCTGAAATAGAGGTAGTACCGGCCGTTGCGTTCGGCGACGTCGGAATCCCACAGCTGCCGCTTCGCCCACGGCACGCCCTTCAGATCGAGGATCACGCCGTGGTCCGTGACGGGCGCGGTCATCGGGTCGCCGTCGATCGACAGCACGTGGTAGTCCACCATGTCGAAGTGCGAGCCGTCGTCCTGCTCGGGAATGCCCGCGTCGCGGTCGTGCGACGGATAGATGTAGAGCCGGCCGTTGAAGACATGCGCCGACGGATCGGCCATGTAGTCGGCGGGGAAAAGGTAGCGCGCGTCCATTACCTGCTTCTCCTTTCGTTCAGGGCCGCCTGCATCTCGGCCGCGACCCGCTTGGAAATCGGATAAAACGCGAGCGCCGCGACGCCGATCGCGAACCCGGCGGCGGGAATGAACGAGACCGCGAGGCGAATGCCCTCGGCCGCGTGCGGCGTCTGCACCGCGTGCGGCACGAACCCGAAGCCGGCCAGCACCCAGCCGCAGAGCGCCCCGCCCAGCCCCAGCCCCGCCTTGAGCGCGAAGACGATGCCCGCGAACACGAAGCCCGTCGCGCGGCGGTCGTTCATCCACTCGCTGTGGTCGGCCACGTCGCCCATCATCGCCCAGAGGAGCGGAATCGTCGGCGCGTAGGCGAGCGACTTGAGGCCGCAGAGCGTCAGCAGCCCCGCGCTCGACGTCGGTGCGACGAACCAGAAGAGCGCCGTGAAGATCGCCGTCAGCGCGAGGCACGCGATGAACGTCTCCTTCTTGCCGAACCGGTCCGAAAGGACGCCCGGCAGCAGCACGACCGCGACGAAGGTGATGCCCTGGCCGACGGCGTTGAACGTCGAGAAGCTGACGACCGAGCCGTCCTGCGGCACGAGGTACTGGAAGTAGTAGCTCATCGCGCTGCCCCACAGCGCGAGCGTGATGAAGAGAAACAAGGTCAGCACGAACATCGCGCGCCACGGCACGTCGGCGAAGACGTCGCGCAGGTCGCGGCGGAAGTCCGGCTTCTGCGCGGGCGGCGGCGCGATGCGCTCCTGCGCGCTCGCGGCGGAGACGAGGAGCAGCACGGCCGCGACGACGGCGTAGAGCCCGACCGTCACCGCCCAGCCGACGCGCGCGTTGCCGCCGCCGACGAGCTGCACGAGCGGCAGCGTGCACGCCTGCACGACGATCGTCGCGACGGTCGCCGCGACAAAGCGGACGGTCGCCACGCGCGTGCGTTCGCGCCCGTCGTCCGTCATCACGCCGCCGAGCGACGAGTAGGGCGTGTTGTTGAACGAGTAGAGCGCCATCAGGAGCGAGTAGGTCGTCGCCGCCCACGCGACCTTCGCGCGCTCGCCCCAGTCGGGCGAGAGGAACGACAGCGCGAAAAGGACGGCGAACGGAATCGCCGTGCCCGCCACCCACGGGCGGAACTTGCCCCACCGCGTGCGCGTGCGGTCCGCGAGCGCGCCCGCGAGCGGATCGATGAACGCGTCGAAGACGCGCGCGCCCAGCAGGATCGCCCCCGCCGCGCCCGCGCTGATGCCGAGCACGTCGGTGTAGAAAAAGAGCTGGAACATCATCATCAGCTGGAAGACGAGGTTCGCCGCCCCGTCGCCCAGACTGTAGCCGACTTTCTCCCAAAACGGAACTTTCATGCTGATAGTATACCACACGCACCCGCGCGCGCACATCACCCGTACGGGCTATCGCCGCGCTACCAGACTTTCAGCTCGGCGAGCGAGCGGGCCGTCTTGGCGACCTGCCAGCGGCGGCGCCAGCGCAGCGTGTCCTTCCAGTAGCTGAGGAGCTCCTTGAGGCGGCCGAGGACGGGCTGCGCGCCGCAGAGCTCCGCCGACGACGCCGCGACGTACGCATCCAGCAGCACGCCGATGTCGTCGCGCGCGCCGAGCGCGCGGATGAACGCGCGCCCCACCATCGTGCCGGCCGCGCCGGCGACATCGTCCCCGGGCGCGAGGTCGCCGTTCGCGACGACCGGCACGCGCGCCGCCCGCACGATCGCGTCGAACGCGGCGCGGTCGCACGCACCCGCGTACATCTGCCGCGCCGTGCGCGCATGGACCGTCAGGAAGCGCAGCGGAAATTCGTTGACGAACGGCATGAGCCGCAGCAGCTCGTCCGGCCGCTCCACGCCGAGCCGCGCCTTGATCGAAAACTTCCCGTCGCCCATCGTCGCGCACCCGACCTCCAGCAGCCGGCGCAGCACGTCGGGCGTGCGCAGGAGCCCCGAACCGCGCCCCTTGCTGCGCACCATCGGGAACGGACAGCCGCAGTTGAGGTCCGCCGTCGCATAGCCCGCGTCCCTGATCCGTTCGAGCGCCGTGCGCAGGGCGGCCGGATCCTTGCCGATGAACTGCGGCGTCAGCGCGAGGTCCGCGTCCGACCGCGGCACTTCTGCCGCGCCCTTCAGCTCGCGGTCCTTCAACGGATCGTAGCCCGGCGTCGCCGCGATGAACGGCGTCATGGCCTCCGTGAAGCCCGCCTCCCGGATCGGCCCGGCGAACGTCGCGCGGAACGCGCGGATCGTCACGCCGCGCAGGGGCGCGAGGATGAGCGGCCGCGCGTTCATGCCTCGCGCAGCCTTTCCGCGAGCGAGGTGCGCCGCTCGCGCACGGTGTTCGTCTCGATGGCGCGCGAGACGGCGTAGGGCACGCCCATCAGCAGCACGAGCTTCCGGCCGCGCGTGATGGCGGTGTAGAGCAGGTTGCGCTGGAGCATGACGTAATGCTGCGTGTGGATGAGGACGATGACGGCGGGATATTCGCTGCCCTGCGACTTGTGGATCGTCGTCGCGTAGGCGAGCACGAGCTCGTCGAGATCGCCCGCGTCGTACGTGACGGGCCGCCCGTCGAACGTCACCGTGACCGAGCGGCTGTCGGCGTCGACGGCGCGGATGAAGCCGACGTCGCCGTTGTAGACGTCCTTGTCGTAGTTGTTCCTGAGCTGCATCACGCGGTCGCCGACGCGGAACGTCGTGCCGCCGCGCACGACCGCGTCGCCCGTCGGGTTGAGCGCCTTCTGAAGCTCGACGTTCAGGTTCTCGGTCCCGAGCAGGTTGCGCCGCATCGGCGTCAGGACCTGCACGTCCTGGAGCGGATCGAGCCCGAACTTGTGCGGGATGCGCGTCGTCATGAATTCGATCGCGCGCCGCACGCACTGCGCGGGGTCTTCGATGCGGACGAAATAGAAGTCGCTGTCGCCCGGCCGCACCTCGATGGGCTCGCCCGCGTTGACGTGGTGCGCGTTGAGGACGATGAGCCCGCCGGCCGCCTGGCGGAAGATCCGGTCGAGCCGCGTCGACGGGATGACGCCCGACTTGATGAAATCGCCGAGCACCGAGCCCGCGCCGACCGACGGCAGCTGGTCGGTGTCGCCCACCCAGACGACGGTCGCCGCGTCCGGCAGCGCGGCAAAGAGCTCCGCCGCGAGCTTGATGTCGATCATCGACGTCTCGTCGAAGATGAAGACGTCGCCCTCCAGCCGGTTCTCCTCGTCGAACGTGAATTTGTTGGTGACGGGATTCCACTTGAGGAGGCGGTGGATCGTCTTCGCGTCCGCGCCCACCGATTCCGTCATCCGCTTGGCGGCGCGGCCCGTCGGCGCGGCCAGGACGACCTTCAGCTTGCGCGCGCCGTAGATCTCCACGAGCGCGCGGATGATCGTCGTCTTGCCGACGCCGGGCCCGCCCGTGATGATCGAGAACTTCGCGCCGAGGCAGCGCGCGAGCGCGGTCGACTGCTCGTTGGCGAGCGAAAAGCCCGCCCCCTTCTCCCACCACGCGATGGCGCGGCCGGCGTCGATCGCCGGGAAGGACGCCGCCGTGCGCAGGATGCGCTGGACGTGCGCCGCGACCTTCTTTTCCGGCCACCAGTAGGACTTGAGGTAGATCCGCCGCGGGCCGCCCGCGTCCGCGCTCTCCGCGATCACGCGGCCGTCGGCGATCTCGCTTTCGAGCGCCGCGCCGAGAATCTCCGTCGGAATCTCCGTCAGCTCGTTCGCGTGCAGCAGCAGGTCGTTCTCGTACGTCCAGCAGTGCCCGCCGTCCTCCGCCTCCGTCTCGAGCGTGTAGGCGATCGACGCGCGCGCGCGCAAGGGCGAATCCTTCGCGAGGCCGACCGACAGCGCGATCTTGTCGGCCGTCGCGAAGCCGATGCCCCAGATTTCGCGGCAGAGCCGGTACGGGTCCGCCTTGACGATGGCGATCGCGTCGGGGCCGTACTTGCGGACGATCTTCGTCATCTTCGTGATCGAGATGCCGTACGTCTGGCCGAAGATCAGGTTCTCGCGCATCGTCTCGTTCGCCTTCCACGCGTGGCGGATCTGCTCGATCTTCGCCCGGCCCAGCTTCGGCACCTCGGCGAGCCGCGCCGACTGGTGGTTGAGCACGTTGAGCGTGTTTTCGCCGAACGTCTCGACGATGCGCCGGGCGAGCACCTTGCCGATGCCCTTGATGAGGCCCGAGGCGAGATAGCGTTCGATGCCGACGATCGACTTGGGCGCGACGCACGTGATGTTCTCGGCCTTGAACTGGCGGCCGTGCACCTTGTCCGTCACCCACGCGCCCTCGGCGCGCACCTCCTCGCCCTCCCACGCCGCCTGTGTCTTGCCGACGATGGTGATCTCGTTCAGCCGCGCGAGCTCGAACGCGGACGGCAACTCGACGTGCAGCACGGTGTAGCCGTTCGCCTCGTTGCGGTAGACGACGCTCTTGATCGTACCCTCGACAATCTCTTTCGTGTCTGCGTCCACGTCGCTCGTTGCGTCACCTCCTCGTTGATCGTTCACCGTCTTCCACAGACTGTTGCCGATAGTATAGCAAATCGTGCCGTCCCCCGCAATGCGGAGAAAAGCCCGCGAACTCTTTTTGGATCGATGGGGAAAGACCCCAAGAAAACTTCCGTTCAATCGCCTCAGACCGTCATTTTGCGCATTTATCTATCTTTCGGCCGAGGCCTGCCCCCAAAAAGTTTCATGTTCCGTGTCGATTGATGGTAAGGCGCGTTGTCCCCAACGCGCCGGAATGCGGTGCGGCGGCTTGAGGACAAGCCGCCCTACCAGAGGTGCCCTGTCAGTCATGTTCCGTGCCGATTGACGGTAGGGCGCGTTGTCCCCAACGCGCCGCCGCGCGCAAGCGAGCGCGCCGTCGTGCTCGCGAGATACCGCGCGCAGAGCGGGTACGTCGCCGCGCACGAAAACGCCTTCTGCGCGAGGAGAATCCGGGCTCCCGTGCGGTCCGCGACGCCCTTCAGAACCGTCAGATTGCGCCGGAGCGCCGCCGCATCAATGATATAACATGGCATCGTCTACCTTCAATAATCCGTTGTGTCACCGATAAAAATCCACGCAATGAGGCTGTACCGTCGTCCGCAATTTCTTTCCATTTCACGGCTCCGTCTGCTCAACGATATTGGTCAATCCGATTGCGACGGCCTCCGTCGGCGTGAACCGCGCCACCTCGACGAGATTAGATACGAGTGCGCTGCGCGCCATGGCATCCATCGCGGCAAATGTCTCAGTCGCCGTAAACTCGCTAAAGGCACGCCGAATGGCTTGCTTGCCTTGCGCCAGCTCGGCCTTCAGATTTATGGCCTTGAGGTTGTTGACAGGTTCAAGACCCGCATTGGGTGGCGCATACAGATAGTTCAGCACACCGTTTTCAATCCTCATCCACGGCCGCCCGCCCAACGCGGCACGCTTCTCTTCCGGTGCATTGATCACAACCAGCCCATCGCCGAGTTCCTCTATCAGCGATGCATCGACGCCGATGAACTCGTACCATTGGTGCTGGTCGAGCTCGACCAGCCGTCCATGCTCGGCAGCCGCCGCAAGCCAGCAATTCACATCGACGCAGACAGCTTGCGAGCCGATCAGCTCCACCACGCTGCGCCGTTTGACTTCCAACCATAGATTCGTGCCATCGAGATCGGCGCAAACGGGGATTTCAGCATCCATCAAAGAGCAAAAGGCTTTGCAAATCGAGGTTTGATCCTGATCCTGCAAAGAATAGCGGAGTCTGCCATAACTTGTATTCAAGACCGCCAAGATGTTATCGGCATTGACACCCCACTGGTTCGTGACCGAAGAAATCCAGTCGACGTATTCCATCGCCGTGATCGACGCAGGATGCGGGTCGATCGTCACGTTCGGTGTTCGACCTGTGCGCGCAACGGGCATCCCGCAAGCTGAAACGCCGAAAGACGTGACGGACTTGGTATAAGCCGTCCCGTTTGTAACAACGCATTCGCCCGGCAACAATGAGCGGACATCAAAGGGCGCGGCGACCGGTTCTTCCATCGGCGGCGGCGCCAACGTCGAGGCCTCGTCTGCCGAAGCCAGCATGAACGGCGCGAAAAGCGACAGGGCCGCCGAGAGCGGAAGGACCGCCGAATCAGATATGATTTTTCTCATGGTTGAGCCAACCTTCCTTTTTGACGATTGCGGTTGGTGTCGACAAAAGCACACCATCCAAATTTGATGATGAAGACCGTTCCGCTCGGAAGCAAACGGAACTCCTGATCTGTGTTGCAAAAATAGATTCCCTCCAATTCCGAGCCCTTTTTCCTGTAGACATTGGGGATCGGCCACGTCATGAGTCCACCGTCACCCCACGGCGGCGGCAACTCGACAACGCTCACGACATCGCCAACTCGATTGCCAGCGGCAACCCCCGTCCAGACATTCGCCCCTTGAGCATCTGAGTGAATCCATAGGTTCGTTCGCTCGGCCGTCGCAAAATACTGTGTCGCGTTGGTCGAGACCATTCCCACTTCCATAACCTGTATCGCCTCAAACGAAACATTTGTCGGCAAGAGCGTCAAATCAAAAGTCGCAGAGAAGCTGCCAGCCATCCCCACCTCGTCCACGCCATTGGAGATGGTCGTCAGGTTTGCCACATACCCCTCTGGCGCAAGCACATTGAACGCGAAAAGTTCCTGTCCGTCATTCGACATGATGATGTCAATCCCCGCAGACTCGGAAGCCTCGTATTGCCAACCGCCGACACCGATGCTGCCGATTGCCGATTCACTCTCACGACAGGCCAATGAGACGCCGGGCACAATGGGCGCGAGAAAGATATTGACCGTTTCGCAGACACCAATAGTCCTCCTTTTTCTGTCATCCGGCCATTCTGCCACAGCAAAAGTACACCACTCCACGAATACAACATTCGTCGTACGCGACAATGTGTTCGTCCCGTTCTCTGGCGTGAAGGTGACGGTGAAAACAGTGCCGCTCGGCGAACTGGACCGGGCCGCGCGTTCGACGAGAAAATGCCGAGCGCCGACCACACCGCCGTCCGTCGCCCACGTGTAGCCGCTGACGACGTCTGCGCCGTTCCGGTCGGTGACGGTCGCGACATCGCCCGCCAGCGTCAGCGTGAACGTCCCCGCCTCGGTCGCGCGGTAGTAGCACCCGACCTCCGCCGGTTCCGTGTTCGTCGTTCCCGCCTCGAAGAACACCACCGACGGCGACGCAGACAGTATGAGATTCAACGGCTCGTCCTGTTCGCCGCCGTCATCCGCCACCTCATAGTCGTCCGCCTCGGCGAAGAACGGCACGCAGCAGTTGAATTCGGAGCGGAGAGTCGTTCCCGTCAGCGCGAAGCCCGACAATTCGACATCCAGCAGCAAAGAAACCCACTCCCCGTCCGCGTTCGGGAAGTGGCAGTCGAAGGTCGCCGTCGGCCCGTCCGCGCCCGCCACCGAACAGACCGACGCGTCGCGGCTCGCCCACGCATACGACGGCACGACCCAGGACGGACAGTCGCTCACGGCAGCATGGACCGTCCGTGTCGCTGTCGCCCGCGATGGACGCCATCGTTCCGGCGTGACCGTCAATGTCGGTTTCCACGAAACGAATCCGAACGGAGCAATAAGGCTCAATCCGCCCATGTCCTGCGTCCATCGACCGCCTTCGTATCCGTCCCCCGCGCGCCGCATCCGCGCCCCGCACGCACGCAACGCCATTCCCGGCACGTCGTCAGCGGCGGAATAGATAAAGTCCGTCGCACAATCCGCCGAGGCGTCAAGATCATACTCGATGCCCTTCTCCAGCAGAAACACATACTCGCCCGCGTTGGTGACGGCGACGGAAAGATCGCCGACGACGAGGTTGACCGTTTCAGGCGGATCGTCCGCCACGCCGACCGTCAGCTTGTAGAGGCCGTTCGTGAGCCCTTCGCCCACCTGCGCGTCGACCCATGCGGCGTAGCCGCCCGCCGCCGCGATCTCGGCCGCGTTGGTGAAATTCGCTGCGACCCATTCATCATCCTGCCCATAGCCGTCGTGCGCAAACGGCAGTTCACGCGGAATCGTCCATGAGACGCCGTTTGTCGTCACGCACACATCGCCGGTGCGGAAGAGCTCGATGGATGCCGTCATCAGGTCGTTCGTGTCGCGGTTCACGGCGGCATCTGTCCAGTCAATGCGGTAGCCGCCGTCCGCAGTCGCGCCGCACGTGAATGTCGTCAGCCCCGGCACGATCGCCAGCCGCGCGCCGACGTCCGCGATTTTCGCCGCGCTGTTGAACCGAGGACGGACATAGCCTTGCGTAAAGATTTCGACCGCCTCCAGGTGCTCGTCGCCGAACGGGAACACATCGGGCAGTCCGACGCGCAACGATTCCTCCCATGCGCCCATGCCGAGGTCCGGCACATAGGGCGACGGCGATGGATGCCCGCCGTTCGCGGTTCGGGTGGAGTTGAGAGTTGAAAGTTGAGAGTTGAGAGTTGCGGTGGCGGCTTCGCCGCGTCTCATTTCAACTCTCAATTCTCCATTCTCAACTCTCAACTGCCCTGGTTTCTGCGCCTCGACGGTTGCAATCGCCGCACAGACGAAGAAGACGAGAGCTGGCAGGTTTTTTTGTTTTAACGCAGAGGCGCGTAACCGCCCCCTGCGGGTGGACGCGACCCGTGGGGAAGCGGCCAAGCCGAGCGAAGCGAGCGCCGAGAGTACGCAGAGGTTGCCGGGGGCTGGGGGCCTGGCCCCCAGTTCAAAACTCTCTCTGCGTCCTCTGCGCCTCTGCGACTCTGCGTTAAAAATCTTCCTCACGCCGAGCGCGAGCAGAAGACCGCACCACACACACGCCGCGACAACGCCAACCGCGTTCCAGTTCAGCGGCGCGGCGGCGGCAAGCAAAAAGGCTGTCAGCAATCTCATCATCGTTTAACTGCCGATAGTATATCAAATTCGCCGGGTGTTCACTCCAGTTAAACCGCTGAGCGGGGAACTCCAACTTGTTCTCCTATCTGCTCCTGCTAAAACACCTTTAGACACATAGAACAGGAGGACCAGAAGGATGGAATGTGGAGTGGCGAGTGGGAGTGTTGCGTCCCATTGCTACTCGAAGAGCGTCGCCGTATGCGATGCCGCATCGAAGCGGACGCCGACCGACAGCGCCTCGCACCACCAGACGTCCGCGTCCAGCGGCACGATCGCCGATTCAAGCCCGTCCTCCAGCACAAGCCGCCCCTCGCGCGCACCCGTCACCGCCAGAAGGCCGCAAATGCCATCCTCGTCCGCGACCGGATAGACGAGCGCGGTGACCTGCGCCGCGACAGGCGCAAGGGCGGTGTCCGCATCCGCACCGCCCGATACGGCGCGCACCGGTGACACGGAAACGACGTTCTTCGACTTCGCCTGCCACATCGCATAGATGCTGATCGTCTTGCCCGCCGTCGTTGGCGTCGAAACGTACGCCCAGTCGTCCTTCCACTTCATCCAGTTCGCGCCGCCCGCCGACGCGTTCATCGCACCCAGCGACCAACCCGCGAATTCGTAGCCCTCGCGCGTCCAGCCGAGACCGTTGACGCACGTCGGCAGACGTGTCTTGACGCCGTATGCATACCCGAGCTCGCGCCACCTGCCCGAGCCGTCGTTCTTGTTGAACCGGATCGCGTAGTAGCCCGGCTTCAGCGTCCAGATCGCATAGACCTGAAGGAGCCTGCCGTTCGCGACCGGCTGGTTCACGATGCCCATGTCCGGCTTCCAGACCTTCTTGTTGCGCGCGTTCTCCGTCGAGGTCGCCCAGCCGACAAAATCATACCCGCGCCGTGCGAAGCCGAGTGCCGCGACGGAGTTGAGCTTCGTGTTCACCCCGCCGTTGAAGCCGACCGTCCGCACCGAACCCGAGCCGTCGTTGCGGATGTACTGGATCGCATAGCTCGTCGCGGTCTTCAGCTGCCAGATGGCGTAGACCTCCAGCGTCTGGCCCGTCGCCAGCAGGTTCTTGACGCTCGCCTTGTCCTTCAGGTAGACGGTCTTCGACTTCTCGCTCGTCGCCCAGCCCATGAACGCGAACCCGCGCCGCGGCGCCCACTTGAGCATTGCCGTCGCACCCGGCAGGATGCAATCTTTCCCGCGTTCGAAGATAATCTCCTCCTTTGTCCCCGTCCCGTCGTTCTTGTTGAGGACGACGGTGAAACTGTTCAGCGTCCAGTGCGCATAAAGTGTCACATTGCCCGTCACCTTGGTTGCCGCCGTCACTTTCTGCCCGCCGCTCGCCGCCGTATACCAGCCGTCGAACCGATACCCTTCGCGAACAGGCGTACCCACGTCGCCTACTGCCGCACCCTTGTCCACAAAAATCGTCTTTTCTGAGATCACGCCACCTTGTGGGTTGAGCATTACAATCCAGCATGAATCCGCCGCGTCATAATACGCAATCTTGCGCGCATTATCATCCCCGACAGGCCATTCCTCGGGCAACACAGATCCCGCACCATTCCATCCCGTGGAAGTAGGCGTGACATACGTGACAAGCGATGCTGGAGTCGCCTTATATATTTCCGAGTCGCCATTCGCCACACCAAGAGGATAAGACCAATAAAGGACTGGCGCATTCCCCCTGAACGCTACCGACTCCAGACTGGTGCATTTGTAAAAGACCATTCCTCCCATAGCGGAAACATTCTGTCCGACGACAACATTCGTCAGCGAGTAGCAATAATTGAAAGCACTGTTGCCCACCACTGCAACCGTATCTGGAATGACAACATCGAACAAACCTGTATTGAGAAACGCCGCTGCCTGAATCGATTTCAGCCCTGCACGCATCACAACGTTTGTCAGGTTGCGGTTGTTGCTGACTGCGTAAGCCCCAAGATTTGTGACACTTCCGGGTATATCTATTTCCGAAATGCCGGTGCAAGCGGCAAACGCCCATATCCCGATATTTTTGACGCTTTTCGGAATCGTTACGCCCCGCAACGCTTTGCATCCATAAAAAGCATAATCGCCTATCTCTGTCACAGAATCAGGAATCGTAACGGTTCTCAATTCATCGCACCCATAGAACACACGCGCACCGATTTTTGTTACCGAATCTGGTATGACAACATCTGTAAATCCATTCAGGCTGACGCCCGTGAGTTCGCCGTCAACAACAGTCCAGACGGGGGCTGATGGTTCTCCACCTATATCGTCTGGAACGATAGACCAATGTGATATACCATCGTATGCCAAGCCACTTCCATCGGCTATGGTTGCTGGATTAGGCTCAACCGCAAAACGTCCGCCAGAGATCGAGACGGAGGAATTATTGAAGGAGTATGCACCGCCGTCGAGCGCGATGGCGTTTTCAAACGTGCCGGAACCAGCGATGAATACCTCTACGGCGGGATCGTCGTTCGGATGTGTCGATTCATAGGCAAGCGTGACCTTGCCGCCGACATATCCTGTGAACGAACTGTCGAACATCACCTTGCCGCTTGTGCAGTAGTCAACATAGACTGCATCGACATTCTTGTTTGCCGCGAGGAATCGGCAGTTGCCTTTGAACGTCACGTTGGCCTTGCTTCCAAATGCGATGCGGACGAGCGCTTCTGGCGTACAGTTCGAGCAGTCGAACGTGACGTCCTCGAAAACGACATTCCCGCCCGTAATCGTGACAAGCGCATCGCCCGTCAGAGAATTATTCCGAATCGTTCCGTTCTTGATGGTACAATCCGCCGCAATCTCTAACGGCCCATGCCATGTCGCAGAGTTGGCATAAACACAACTGTTTAAGTTGAGTATCTCTCCAAAATTGTGCGCTAAGACCATTTCTTGATGATTAAAGCTCACTACTGCAACAGCCTTTACATTAGTAGCTATCAACAAGAATAGAGTAATCATCGTTGAAGTTCGTGCCCATCCCACTTGTAATGCGAAACGAAATAAAGAAATTGATTTTATCATATCATTTATGGCAATGCATTTATAAAACATAACTATTCTCCTTTTCATGCCGCCTTAGCAGTCCATTCTCGCCCTGGCGATGGCTGTGGTTGCGTTTGTGGGAACAAGGGTTCTACGCTTGGATTTTCCTTTTGTGGCTGTGGCTTAATTGTTGGGGTAGGTGTTGGACCAGGTTGCGGATTCTGGCGATTAGGATCATTTTTCCCAGGCGAGACAGGTTCAACTTTACGAACAGGGTTGCCAGGTTCAACACGAGTCGCATCATTAGTAATGTTGTCCGATCTACGGAAAGCATTCGTAGCATCTATTACATTGTCACCCTTATTAAGTGTTTTTGCCCCATTATTGAGGGTCTTTGCTCCATCCACAAGCTTTGATGTATTCTTCGCCACCCTAGCTGCTGTCGCACCAGCCCCCACACCAGGAACTAATGCCGCAGCTGAAATTGCCGCGTTTCCGAAATCCCCTTCTCCAAGATATAGCAATGCATTTAACCCGTCGGCAATTCCTGACTGATCGAACATTCCTGCCACATCAAGTGCCGTGTGCAGTCCATCCATGAAACTGAAATCTCCATTTGAGCACAAACCCAACGGGTCGATGTATGCAACAGCGTTACAATTGCCGTAGGCATACAGATTCAAACCGCCGATCAGGCCCATCGGGTCGGATGAGAGAAAACGATGCTGGTTGACAGAATACAGGCGATGGCGCGTGTTGTAGATTGTACCCATGAAGGAATCGACGCCCAGCCGCTGAACACCAAAGCCACCAAGCCACGCGAACGGCGTCGGGTTAGCACCGTCCGTGCCGCAGTCTTCACCGTGCGGCCCGTAGTTCGCCCGCCACTTGGCAGTTCCCGAAGCGTCCGTCAGGGCAATCACGCTGCCGTAGTCGTCTGCATGGGCGACCGTCAGCGCACCACTCGAATCGACAAAGCCAAGCAATCGACCGCCGCCCCAAATGTAATAGCGCAAAACCGCGCCGGAAGAAGCACATTCCACAAGCGGACGTTTGAGCGGATCGGTGAAGTCGGGAATCCAATACTTGCCGTCTGCGACAACGCGATTACCCAGTGCGTCATAGCCAAAAGAAACTGACGTGCCGCCACATGTAACAGAAGCCAACTGTCGTTCTGCAGTATAACCAAATATGACAGCATCGGCGGATGTCGCCGTTGCCCGTGTCAATGCACCGTCGCCGTCGTATGTGTATGTCTCGTTGACCGTGTTGCCGTCCTTCGTCACCTTGGCGGAAGTGAGCTGGTCCGCCGCGTTGTGTACGTTCTCGGATTTCCGCGCCGGAGGCACGGTTGGTGGCTTCCCTTTAGTAATCGCCTCCGACGTCTTGCGTCCCATCGCGTCGCGCGTAATCGAGCGACCTGCGATTTCGCCAACATTCCACGCAACAAGGCGACCCGTCGCTGCATCGTAACTACGCGAGGCGGTTGTAGTATCTGGCGAAACAAGCGAAAGAAGTTTCCCATCCGCATCATACGTCATGCGCCACGTATGCCCTAGCCAGTCCGTAACGGATGTCAGGCGTCCTTCGGCATCGTATGTCCGCGTCACGGTCTTGCCGCTTGCATACGTTACGCTTGTGATAAGGCCACCCAAATCGTAGGCGTATGAGGATGAGAATGATTTGCCGCCAACGGTCGTTGTCGCGCCTGTCAAACGATTGCAGACATCATACGTGAACGATTCGCTCGCAGTTGCGTTTGCAGCGGAAGTCATGTTATCCGCATTGTCGTACCCGAATGTCGCGTTTAAGCCGGTGCCTGTTTTCGAGACAAGCCTGTTGCAGGCATCATATCCGAACGTCAGCACGCCGCCCGTCCCGTCTGTCCGGCTCAGGATGTTGCCCGCGCCGTCGTATTTCGCAGAGAAGAGTCCATTGCCGATGGCGTTTGTAATGGCCGTGACGCGGCCAAGTGCGTCATGGTAGATTCGATAGACTGCTCCTTCGGCGTTCGTATAGGCCGAGAGAGCGCCAGAGTCGTCATAACCGAATGCATCACGAGCGCCGGACGGACGAACGGTCGCCGTCTTTCGGCTGAGTTTATCGTAGGTGCTGCGCGTTGTCTTGCCAAGAGGCGTCGTCGTGGAGGTCACGCGGTCAAGCGAATCGTAGGCTGTCCGCCACGTGCTGCCCTTGCCGTCAATTGTGACAATTGGGCGTGAAAGGGAGTCGTATTCCGTCTTCGTCACGACGCCTGCCGCATTCGTCACGACAATCGGGTTGCCGAGGATGTCATATCCCGTAGAGACGCTGCCTATCGGCGAGGTTGTCTTCGTGACGCGCCCCATGGCATCGCGCGTCAACGTCGTCGTGACGCCACGGGCATCCGTGACGGAAACAAGCTCGTCAGCCGCATTGTAGGTGTTGCAGCGAACGCCTCCGTCTGCGGCGGTAATGGTGGAGGGATTTCCTGACACCGTAACAGTATAGGAGGTCGTATGACCCTTAGCATCGGTAACGGACTTCAAATAACCGGTTGCGGTATAAGTGCGTGATGCCGTCCGCCCAAGTGCATCCTTTGCCGACAACAATTTACCGTTCTTGTCGTAAGTAAATGTCGTAGTGTTACCGTTGGGGTCTGTAGATGTCGCAATCTGACCGCTTGCCGTGTAAGTCGTTGTAGTCCTGTAGCCGGACGACGGCAAGCCGTCACCATAGACCGTTTTCACGGTCGGCAGTCCATACGAACCGTATTCGTAAACCTCTCTCATTCTGAGCCGACCGGACGGAGTGTAATGCTTGCGTTCCGACAACAATCCTGCGGAAGTCCAAGTATTGGCGATGTACGAACCGTCGTAGTCCGTTGCACGCGTCACACGATGGCAACTATCGTACGTGAACTGCTTGGACTGCCCCATCGCATTCGTCAGCCGTTGCAGACGCTTCTGCGAATCGTATGCGAAACGAATCTCACGTTGATCAGCGCCCGACCCTTCCTTCGTGCTTGCGATGTTGTCGTTAGCATCATACACGGTAGATTTGACGTGACCTGCCGCATCAACAGTCGAAGTCTTGTGTCCGTGACCGTCATACGCATATTCCTCTGTCGTTAAATCGCGATTCGTAAGCAAGCGGATTCTGCCGCTTGAATCGTACTTTTTCCAAAGATATTTGCCAAGAGGGTTTCGATCCCACGCTTCGCAAAGTGAAGCATAGCCAAAAGTCCATGTCTGCCCGATGTCCGAAACCTGATTCGTCACTTGCCGGAATTCGTTGTAGGTGTTCTTGATCGTCCGCTGTCCGTCGGGATTGGTCTTTGTCAGGAGCGCATGGGACTGCGCGTCGTAGGTGGCCGTCCATGACTTCCCGTTGCTATCAACTACTTTCGTCATGCAGCCATTTGAATCATAAGAATACGCAACCGACCGACCGGCATTGTCGGCAACGCTCGTAATGCGTTCGCCTGTCCAACCGACCGTCAGACCTGCCTCAAAGTCGTTCTCCACCTTCGTCAATTTCCCAAAGGAGTACGTCAATCTTGTCGTATTGCCAGAAGGATCGACGATGGAGGCAAGTTGACCGTCCGCATTGAACACGTATCTGTTTCCATGCCGCTCCTGCAAGGTGAATATTTCGCCACTCTTCGTCAGTTCCGCAGTCACGCCGGGCGCGGGGGCGTACGTTCCGTCGGGATTGCGCGTGAAGCCAAGCGTCATGGAGCCGAGCTTCACCGTGATTGCCGTATTGCACAGCTGGTCAGCCCACCACTTGATGACAAGCGCTGCCAAAGTCCAGCGTCTTGCGTTTTCGCCTGCGGACAAGGTCTTCTGGTCTTTCAGCAGGTCATCGACAACCGCCGCCGCGACAACAGAAGGTATCACCGCCTGTGCAGACCCTCGCCCGAAGAAGGAGTCGGTGTCGGTGGTATGGAGAATCCTCGCGTCGAAGTTGTGCGACCAACCCCTACCCAACGATCCGTCAGAATAGCTTTCACTCGAATCATATTGGCGATTCCAAGAGAGGGCATTCGCACGGTTTAATGCCAAATCCTGTTTCCTGTCGAGGAAATTGCCGTAGGGCATTGCCACGGGGTCGCCAGAGATGTCGATTGGAGTATTGGACAGCAGGTATGTGCCGTCCGGCAGCATGTATTGATAATAGTCAGCATTGTCAGGATACCCCTTTTCGGAGCTATATCCACCATTGTATCCGCCAGAAATAATCATACCGGTACTAACGCTCGTGACGCCTTCTGCGACCGGACCAAACGACACATATCCAGTTCCGCGCCATTGATTTAGGACTGTATGTGCATCTTTAGGAACAAGGATTATCTCTTGTTCTGCCGTTCGAGCGCTGAAATTGGCCAATGTCGCTGAAGAATAATTGTTCAACATCGGAATGATTGACGATGCATTATTTGAATTCATGTAATAGATAGGATTGTCTGATGCGCTTGCCAACGATAAGATTTTAACGGTTGAAAGCGAAGGTGTTCTAGACCCATTCAACTGTTCCAACACCGAATGTTCCAGGGAACTGTCAAAAAACATCGCCCCGTCAAAATGAGTAATGTCATGCGTTCCGAAACTCACTCGATTGGCCATATCTACATATGGACCTCCGTCTTGTCCAGAAATGCCAACATCATAGTACTTGCCGCCATCCATTCCGAGAACACAATTGCGGATCCGTTCAATGGCGGCACACTCCGCCATCCAGTGATGTCCTGCCGAATAGGTCATAGCCGCCAACATTCTTCGGGAATCATTCGTGTATCCTGCATTCCTCAGTCGAGCCAACTCCCCTGTTGCGAACTTGCGTATGCCACCCCTTGAATCGCTTCCAAACCCGACTATTATGGAATAGACATTGCCGGCCCTGCGTCCAATTGAATAATCTTTAGCCGATGCGCCATGTGCATAGTCAACCTCTATTCGCAATGTCGCAGATCCAGAGGATTGCGTTGCAACTGTTTTCACAACTTCGTCATCTAAATGCAAGACCGCATTCAATGCAGAACCGTTTTGTTCGTAAGACAACCAGAGATTACGGAGCCCAATCTCGTCCAAATAGAATGATTGCAACAAACTGCCGTCAAGAGTGACATGAACACTCGTTCGCAGGTTATTAACGTAGGATGTGCCACGGGCAAAAACATCGATATGAGTTGATCCAATATATGTACCTCCTGCATAAGGATCATTCTTTTTTCGCGGCACTATCGCCCCCATCCCCAGATAGTCTGCGGCAGACCAATTCGCATTGGTCAGCGCACGTGACAGATTATTTGCATACGTATCCAGCGACTCAGATAATTTGTTTGCCGATATACTTTTGACAGACACGGAATCAACAGTTCCCCCCGCAGAATCAAGCAATGCCTCCCTGTCATATTTCATTTGTGTCGCTATGTCTGCAACGTCTTGGCTTACCAACGGCTTAAACGACGGATCCAAGGAATGAATTTTGCCATCTATCGAAACATCAACCCAAAAATGATCGGTAACAATTGCATATAAATTCCCATTCTTAAAATATCGGACTACCTTATGGCCACCATTTGACAACTTGGAGGCCGCTCGCGCTTTCATTTCCTCGGACGTGTCAGTTGCGGGCAGCCCAAGCCATGTAATTGCGTTGCAGGCATCCTCATCTTGAAAAGGAATCATAAAGCCACTTTCAAGCGAACCATTCGTCACCGCCACGGGTTCATACATCAATCTAATATCATCATATCCAGAGGCTTTCAACAGGGCCATGAGCAGCAAAGCCTGATCCACATCACTTCCTTCCATATCGACAAGTGTTCGCACGGGGCCACGCAATATACCGGCGCATGGAGAAAAGACGATATTGTCCCTTACAAAATCAAAACACCTTTGCCAATCATAACGGAGCCCGCGCGCACATTCAGCGATCCGGCCTTCGGAATCGGGTGGCAGATTGAGCGCCAATGAAGATGCGGAAGTCGCAAACATGCGAACCGACATGAGTTTTTTTGTTACGCTTTTTGTCTCAACGCTTTCTATCGCCGCAATTTCTGTGACGACAGGAATTGAAGAAATGTCAACGGCCGCCTTTGACGTCCAGCCATGATCTAGCGCACGATCTGCATTCGCAACAGACGCAGAAAGAGCTATAACTACTGTCAAAAACCGCATGTTCATCATTCGGCCCTCCATCCGTCAATCTTCTTCGTGTTGCCTGCCGGCGTCAGCTCCATGTCGATTCCGCCAGCAGAGTCACCATACACAATACTCTTCAGCCTATCGTCATCATCGTAAACATAACTGATCTTCAGGAAAGTTCCATCGGTCGTCACAGCACATGCTAGACGGAATCCGCAAAACACCGAAGATGAGTCCGCCTTGGCGAAGTCATGCCTGTTCGCGCTTCGCAAAGCATGGGCGTAGTCGCTCCAGCCACCGCCACGAACGACAAAACCACTCCAACCAGAATTAGTCAATGTGACGGGGTCTTCAACTGACGTGGATACGGTAAGCATCGAAAAAGCATCCAAGCACCACTCACGAACATTGCCGTGCATGTCATACAACCCCCAATCATTCGGAGCGTAACTACCGACAGCCGCCGTTCCCTTGGCGAGGCCCCAGTCACGGCTGATCCGACCAGCGTACCCGCTATTGCCACGATAACGGGCAACTGCTGAAGCAGACACATCCGTCACCATAGATGACAGATTTCGCCCATTGTTCAACGCCGTAGACTTGCCCGCACGGCATGCATACTCCCATTGCGCCTCCGTAGGCAGGTCAAATCTAATCCCCGTTTTTTTGCGAAGCACACCCATAAAACTGTTCGCGCTGACGTTTGTAATCACAGAAGCCAAAGGGATTGAAGTGACTCCCCGAATGTCTTGATAGGATATGTTCTCAACAGGACGTGTCGCATAATCCGACTCCACAGAAAACCAGCTAGGACGAGTCCCCATGACAGACTCCCACTGGCGCTGAGTAATTTCAAACACACCAACATAATATTCCTTGCTCAGTTTAACTTCATGCCTTACGGCATCAAACGAATATGGGTCTTCCTGAAGATATTTCATGTATCCGACTTCGTTCGTCGCACACCCCATGGTAAAGGATCCAGGTTCAATCTTGCGCAACACGATCTTAGATGTCTTGAATTCATCCGACCACCCTGTTTGTGGAACGGCGCTCAAGTAAGAAATGGGATACGAATCAACCTGCGTCCCTCCCGATATGTTCACAACCATATATAAGCGATCAGACTCAATCGCACCGGCCGTGAACCATGCCAAGCTGATGATCGATAAAAACATTGCGTTTTTTGTGTAGAGTAGAAACCTACGTCTCGGTGTTGCCGTCGGTGCGACATTCCCCCCGTCAAACCGGACGTGCGGATTCACCACATCCGGCTTTCCTTTGAGCGCATTTCCTTTTGCCATGTTTTCTACCTTTCTTGCGTTTTTCATGCGTACATTATACGATTTCCGCGGCGTGTCCGTGTTGGCTTCCGCTATCATGACGCACTTATCCATTCATTCTGTTTGTTCTGCCGATCTTTGCTTGGCACACCACATCTCTCACCCCTTTCATTTGTCCGTTACGCATTTTTGCCCAAGGTCTATCTGCACAACTTCCCTGCGCAGGAAATCACCTTTACCTCTACCGCAAACACATCCCGCTCACGACACTCGCATTTTATCACAACATCGCTTCTGAAAGCAAGAGTAATTGATAATTTTTCTGAACGTCGTTCCCGACGGCCCATGCCCTATCGTGTCGCCCCACCAAAAGTATAGGCCGGAATCCTCCGGTTTCTTTGCGCCTATGTTCCGGTCAGCCCAGTACGGACCATCTTTCCAGAGCTGGACTTTTCCTACGGAGACGGCAAGTGCCTCAAGCGTGATGCGCACAGTCATGCGCTCAAAGACAACCTGCCCGATGTCTTCCCGCGCATTCCACAAGAGCGAATAATCGCCGTTGCCGCAAGCATCAGGCACTTCCTCGCCATTATGCTGGATCGAAAAGTTTGAAACCGTGTATTCCCTGCCCGAGTCTTTGTCAACGACAACTACTGCAAACTCATATCCACTCGCGTCAGCATCTATACCCGACACCTTGCAGGTAATGTCCACAAGCCCATTCCACGGATACCGCTGTTTGGCCGTAATGTCGGTCGCCGTCGGCGCGGCCCATGCTCCGAGAGTTGCGGCAAGAGCTACCAGCACCATTGCAATCAACCTTTTCATGCGTCCCTTTCTTTCCTCTCCGCACCTCCGCGCCTCTGCGTGAGATTATGGTGCGGACGAAAACTCATCCTGCGCATAATTCGCCGCTGGCCCATTCCGTGCATGAAAAGGGGCGCATTAGCCCTCGCATGCACTTAGCAGAAGCCCTGGACAGGCCCAAATCAGAATACATGCAAAGAAAACGCGCCCAATTGGGCGCATCCCCACTTACATGCCGTTCTGATTTCAAAAGAAATATGTCCAGTATTTCTGCTAAACGACGTGTAGCGTTGATGCTACAGTTTACATCCGGGGGTGGAAGAGGCGGTCGGCTCACACGAAGTAGACTTGACCAGCCCAATCAGTTCCCGAACTATGTCTTGTCTCAGACGGTTTCCCGCTCAAGACGTCAGCATTGTATCACAACAGCGCGTCAAAAAGCAAGCGCAAATTGATGTTTTTTATTCTTCGGGAATGGTAATATCTAACGGGTCAGCAAAGAAGAGAGGAAGGCCATGGGGTTCAACGAAGAAGAAAGACAATCCACACCACCCCCATGGGGGTGGCCGCCGGCGGCGGAAGAAAAAGCCCACGGCGTCGGGGAAATCGTGTATCATGGAGCTGCTAAACCAACCAGGCACACGAAAGATCGACGCCATGAGCAGGAGAAAGTATACCATAAGACGCGAAGCAGGGCTACACCTCACGGACAGGCAGCGCGAGATGCTGGGCACGGCATGGAACGGATACGTGAACCGTTGCGCGCGGATATCGCTGCGGCACTTCGCGAGGGTCCACAACATCCCGTACTCCACGTGGCAGCGGGAGCTCAGGCGCGGGGCGGCGTCGCCGATCGTCAGGCGCGGCAACCGCTGGACGTACCCGGAGTACGACATAGACAAGGCGAGGGCCTCCATAAACGAGGGGAGGAGCAACATGGGCGCCCCGATGA